>CALBGI010000052.1 GCA_937893675.1 uncultured Blautia sp. | reverse complement strand
ACAGAAAAGTGGTGCTGGGGATAACTCCCAGCACCACTTTTGTCTACAATCTGAGAGCTGGTGTTCTTTTTTCAGAACACCAGCTCTATTTTTGTTCCTTCTCCCGGAGCGCTGTCCAGATAAATATCTGCTTTGTGGAGCGCCGCTCCGTGCTTCACAATGGAAAGCCCCAGGCCCGTGCCGCCGGTCTGGCGGGAATGACTTTTGTCCACGCGGTAGAAACGCTCGAAAATCCGTCCCTGCTCTTCTTTGGAAATTCCGATCCCATTGTCGCATACCTGATAAAAAATATGATTTCCTGTATGCCCGATGGAAATGCGGACCTCGCCGCCTTCGCCGGTATAACGGATGGCATTGTCTGCCAGATTGTAAAACATCTCATACAGGATCTGCCGCACTCCGTAAACCGTGGCTTCCTCCCCGGAAAACGCAAGGGAAATCTGTTTTTTGTCCGCCGCCGGAGTGAGATGTGTCACAATGTCCTCCCCCAGCTCGCAGATATCCACATTTTCAAAGGGCATATCACTGGCTGCCCCGTCCATGCGGGAAAGCTGAATGATATCCGCCACCAGACTGCTCAGCCGGGTGGCTTCGTGATAAATGCGTCCGGAAAATTCCGGCACATCCTCCGGCCGTACCATGCCGTTCATCATAAGCTCCGCATAGCCGGAAATGGACATGAGCGGCGTTTTCAGCTCGTGGGACACATTGGCGGAGAACTCCCGCCGCATGGCCTCCGCGGCTTTGAGCTCCTCCACCTGCCTTGCGATCTGCTTATTCTGCCGGTCCACGCGCATGAGAAGAGGACGCAGCTCTTCATAGCGCACCTCTTTTAAGGGGTTTTCCAGGTCCAGCTCATTGATGGGCGCGATCAGATCCCTGGTCTGCTTCTGTACCAGAAAGAATTCCAGCACCAGAATCACGATCACCAGCCCTCCCAGAAGGGTAAAGCTGCTGAGAAGCGTAAGCACCGCACTCTCCGCCGTCCTGGCCACCCGCAGGATCTTGCCGTCCGCAAGGCGCAGCGCGTAATAATAGGTCCGCTCGGAAAGCGTCTCCGAATACCGGACCTCCTCCGCTTCCCCATCCGTAAATGCCTCCCGGATCTCCGGCCGGTCGCTGTGGTTTGTAAGCTCCTCCACATCTGCATTGCTGTCGTAGAGAACCTTCCCCGCCTCATCCAGAAGAGTGATCCGGCTGCTGGTGAGACTTCCGATCTCGTCCGTGAGAAAGCTTTCTCCCATCTGCTCCATGGCTGCCTGGATGTACAGCGCCTCATCCCGCACCCCCTGGCGCATATAATTGTTGAGCCGCCCGTACATCACTGTGCTGGCGGCAATAAATGTCAAAAGAACCGACAGCACCACCAGAATGCTGGCATGGTTCATAATCCGCTGTTTCATGCTATTCTCCTATGCGGTAACCTACCCCGCGGATGGTCTCCACCATATTTCCAGCCTCTCCAAGCTTCTGGCGCAAAGTCCGCACATGGACATCCACCGTCCTGGTCTCACCGTCAAAATCATAGCCCCACACATGCATGAGGATCTGGTCTCTGCTCATAACAAGACCTTTGTTTTCCAGAAGATACTGCAAAAGCTCAAACTCCTTGCGGGTGAGCTCCACCTTTCTGTCGCCCGCGAACACCTCATGGCGCCCCACCTTGACTCTGAGACTCCCGCAGTGAAGCTCCCGCTCCGCGCTCTGGCGCGCGCATCTTCTGAGCACCGCCTTCACTCTCGCCACAAATTCCATCATGCCGAAAGGCTTTGTCACATAGTCGTCCGCGCCGCCCTCCAGCGCCCGCACCTTGTCGAACTCCGCTTCCTTGGCGGTGACCATGATCACCGGTATATTCTTGGTTTCCGGACTGTTTTTAAGCTTCGATAAAAGTGTATAGCCGTCCTCACCGGGGAGCATGATATCCAGAAGAATCAGATCCGGAAGCTCTCCTTCAAGGGCGGCCCACAAGTCTTTTCCACTATGAAGGCCACGGGCTTCAAAGCCCGTGGTCTCAAGCGTATATACCAGAAGTTCCCGGATGTTCCGTTCATCCTCCACACAGTAGATCATTTCATTGGCTCCTTTTGCGTACTGCGCCGTTTTTTCCAGTATACCCGTTTTTTCCAATTTACACAAGTCTCCTTCCCTTACAAAGACTTACGGGAGCACATAACGTTCCCTCACCTTTTCCAGAGAATGCTCAAATTCTCCGTCGCCGGTCTTGATCGTATCCAGATGACTGTGCGTGTCATAGAGGTCTTCACGCACCTGTGTCACACAGACGCCAATATTGGAGCAGTGGTCGGAAATTCTTTCCAGACTGGTCGTAATATCCGACAGAATGAAGCCCATCTCAATGGTGCAGGTTCCCTGACGGAGACGGTTGACATGGCGCCGCTTCAGCTCCTGGCTCAGCTCGTCGATCACCTCTTCCAGCGGTTCGATGGCAAGGGCAAGCTTCACATCCTGCTTGTCAAATACCGTGTAGGTCATGTTTACAATATCTTCTACCGCTTTCTGCAGAACACCAAGCTCCTTCATGGCATCCTCTGAGAAATGCACGCCTTTGTCATGAAGCTCCTGCGCAGATTCCATAATATTTACCGCATGGTCGGAAATGCGCTCAAAGTCTCCGATACAGTGAAGCATAATGGAAACGCTTCGGCTGTCATGCTCAGACAGATCCTTGTGGTTCAATTTTACCAGATACGTGCCCAGCTCGTCCTCATAGCGATCCACCTTGGATTCCGCATGCCGCACGCGCTCAGCCTGCTCCTCATCGTAATTCTTCACAAGCGAAAGGGCAGTGCGCAGCGCTTCATAGGACTCCTCCGCCATATTGCGGGCCGCATTTCGGCTCTGCTCCACAGCAAAGGCCGGTTTCTCCAGGAAACGGGATTCCAGGATCATGAACTCCCTGTCTTCTGCGCTTGGCTTCTGCTCTTCTTCCGTATCCCGGATTGTGAGACATGCAAGCTTCTCCAGAAGCTTCGCTGCCGGAAGCAGGATGAGGGTTGCAGTTACGTTAAAGGTGCTGTGTACCACAGCGATGCCCGCCGGGTTGGCTGCGTCATTGATGAACGGGAAGCCCACCACCGCATTGATCGCGTAAAAGACTGCCATGAAGATCGCCGTTCCGATCAGGTTAAAATACAGATGCACCATAGCGGCCCGCTTTGCGTTCTTGTTGGCTCCGATGGCAGAAAGAAGGGCCGTCACACAGGTACCGATGTTCTGTCCCATGATAATGGGAATGGCGCTTCCATAGGAAACCGCTCCGGTCACGCACAGTGCCTGAAGAATACCCACGGAGGCAGAGGAGGACTGGATGACTGCGGTCAGCACAGTACCTGCCAGCACGCCCAGAAGGGGATTGGAAAATGCAAGAAGAATGTTTGTAAATTCCGGCACATCTGCCAGCGGCTTCACTGCCGCGCTCATGCTGTCCATACCGAACATCAGAACCGCAAAGCCCACCAGGATGGCGCCGATATCTTTCTTTTTCTGATTTTTCAAAAATACGATAAAGATAACGCCAATCACTGCGAGGATGGGGGAAAATGAGGAGGGCTTCAGCATCCGGATAAAGAAGCTGTCTCCCTCGATCCCCGAAAGACTTAAAATCCAGGAAGTCGCTGTGGTACCGATATTGGCACCCATGATCACTCCGATCGCCTGGGATAATTTCATAATTCCTGAGTTTACGAATCCGACTACCATAACCGTGGTCGCGGAGGATGACTGAATGACTGCCGTCACACCTGCGCCCAGCAGTACCGCTTTCAGAGGGCTGGAGGTAAGGTTTTCCAGGATCCGCTCCAGCTTTCCGCCGGAAACCTTGGCAAGACCGTCTCCCATGACCTGCATTCCGTATAAAAACAGAGCAAGCCCCCCAAACAATGTAAGTACACTAAAAAAGTCCATGGTTTTTCTCCTTTTGTTTTTTCGTATACCGCCATTGTAGGGGAGCTTTGTTAAATCCTGCCCAGCGCAATGTTAAATCTATGTAAAATTTTTCACATTTTTCTCACATTCTCAGCGTGAGAGTCATAATCCGTAATTCCCTTTCCCGTATTGGGATATTTTGCGGAATACATCTCATCTGCCGCAAAAAAGACAAGCAGCACCGCGCACAGGGGAATGAGGATCCTGCGGCGGACCTGGCGGAACACATTGTCCAGAAGCGGCGCCGCCACATAGACAACGGCGATTCCTCCAAGGCCGAACACCAGAAGCCCCTCCGCGCAGATGCGCCCGTTAAGGTTGAGAAAATATCCGGTATAATCCCACCATTTTTCTTCGTTTACCAGCTCCAGATACCAGGAGGTCGCATATTCCACTGCGCCGCAGAGAACAATGGCAAAAAGAAATTCCAATACCGGGCGGCTCCTGAGGCGTTTGAGCACGATCAGTATGAGCACGCTTCCCGTCCCGTAAATGGGCAGCCACGGACCGTGGAGCACGCCACGGTTCACGAAGGTTCCGGAAGTGATGAGGTGAAGGCTCACCTCCCAGAGCCATCCCATAAAGGAGCAGGTAAAAAACAGCAGCAGCAAGGACAGAACCGAATAATTCCTGGCATAGCGGATGGTCTCCAGCGTTTCCGTCCGCTCCCGGAACGAAATGGGAAACAGCCGCTCCGGATACGCCTTTCCTTCCAGGATTTCCGCCCATTTCCGAAGCTTCGCCTGCTCCGCACAGGCCTTTTCATAAGCCGTTTCTGCCGCAGAGTTGCTCAAGACCACCCCGAACCATCTGGAAAAGAAGCCCCGGATCCCCTGAAGCTCCGGTACAGGCACCGGTTCTTTTATGCGCCCCAGCACATCACGGTAAGCCTTCTCAAGCAGCGGCTCCTCTGCCTTTTCAAACAAATACCGGTCGTTCAGCTGCGCGCTCCCCGGTATCCCCCGCTCTTTTGCAGCATGCCGGAGCTCTGCGTAATATTCCCCGAACACCGCCATCTTGTACGGCCGGACAAAGCACACATCCGCAATCCCAATGCTGATAAAGCCCAGAAAATCCCAGGGAAGAAAGGTGAGCTCCTGAAAAAAGCATTCCCACTTATGCCCTTTCATCATTCTTTCGGACAGACGGATCGCCTCCCGCCCGTCCATATCCGGATTTTCCGCCAGAATATACGGGACCAGAAAATACGAATAATGCTTGATGACACCGCCGACAACCGTCAGATCCCACAAAAATTGGAAGGCGGCAAGCATCAGCATATTCCAGGCTGTTTTTGCCCAGCGCCGCACGCGGATGAGGTAGAGGAAGCGCAGAAACCGCACTTTTTCGTAGGTGCGCGCCTCCAGAAATATCCTCCGGGTGATCACAATATATACCGTCTGTATAAAAATCCAGCAAAATACAAAGAACAGCATTCCCAGAATGATCATAACGTCCGAGGCCAGGCTCTGGGAACCGAGAAGGCTGCTGATCCCCAGCCGCAGCTTGTTGAGAAGCGCGCCCGAAGTAAGCGAATTCACCACCATGGCAAACACCCCTTTCTGCCGTCCGAACACCGGACTTTCCCCCACGCCGCGCAGAAGGGATGCGCTGTTTTCCACTGTCACGATATTCTGCACCGGTGTTTCATAGCTCACGATCTGTCCTTTGGAAAACTCGGCTCCGAAAACCACGCCGATGAGGCACACGGTGAGAAGCAGCCAGTAGTGGTTTTTCAGGACACGCCTTGCACGGGCCTTTCGTTCTGTTCTCTCTCTCATTTTTATCCTCCCATACCTGCCGGGGCAGGATTTTTCTCACAAGTGCGTATATTTTACCATATCCGGCTTTCCGGCGCAATTCTTGCGCATTGCAGAATCCCGCAAACATGTGCTATACTGTTTCTCAAAATTAAACTACCAAAAAGAAGGATCTGTTTTATGCTTGCTGTTTATCTTTCCCCGGTCTACCTGATCTTCCATATGTATATCTGCCATCGTCTCATCAAATGGCTGCGGGCCTGCCATCCCTTTTTTCACCGGAAATGGCTGCGGGTTCTCATTGTTGCGGTCTGTTTTTCCCTGGGGCTTACCATCCCCGCAGGCGCGCTTCTGCCTCAGGGAATGGCCAAACGCGTGGTGACCCTGATCGGAAACTACTGGCTTGGCTTCAATCTCTATACCGCCCTGGTGGTGCTTCTTGCAGATGCCCTGCGCCTGATCCTGCTCCACAACAAGCATGTGGATCAGAAAAAGCTTCACGCCTGGATAACCAAACTTTTTTTCGGTCTCATCGGAACCCTCCTCATTCTGGGCACAGGGATTTACGGAATGATCAATGCAAAGATCATCCGGGTAACCCCCTATGAAATCGAGGTGCACAAAAAAGCCGGGGATTTGGATGAGCTGAACGTGGTCCTGGCCGCAGACCTCCATATGGGCTACAACATTGGCGTCTCCCACATCCGCCAGATGGTCCAAAAGATCAATGCCCAGGAGCCTGACCTCGTGGTGCTGGCCGGAGATATTTTTGACAACAATTACGATGCCCTGGAGGATCCCCAGGAACTCATCCACATCCTGTCCGAAATCCAAAGCCGCTATGGCACCTATGCCTGCTACGGCAATCATGACATTGATGAGACCATTGTTGCAGGCTTCACCTTCAAAGGCGGCGAAAAACAAAAAAAAGCCAGCGACCCGCGCATGGATGAATTTCTCCAAAGTGCAGGCATCCGGCTTCTTCGTGATGAAGCTGTGCTTATTGACAACTGTTTTTACCTCTATGGACGCCCGGATGCCCAGCGTGTGGGCCGCGGCATCACCCAGCGAAAAACACCCGCTGAGATCACAAAAGACCTTGACAAAGAAAAGCCCATCCTCGTCATCGACCACCAGCCGCGGGAACTGGCCGAGCTGGCCGAAGCTGGAGTGGATGTGGATCTGTGCGGTCACACCCACGACGGACAGATGTTCCCTCTGAATCTTACCTGCCGTCTGATATGGGAAAATTCCTGCGGGTATCTGAAAAAGGGCGACATGCACAATATCGTCACCTCCGGGGTGGGACTGTTTGGACCGAACATGCGGGTTGCCACAGTTCCGGAAATCTGTCCCATAACCATACGGTTCACCGGCTGAAGCTGCGCGGACGCGGCCTGTGCCGCTCCGGCAGCTCCCGGCTTAGAAACCACGGATCTCTTCGTCTTCTGCGCCGGTTTTGTCTATGGCGCGGATGATCAGAAAATAGCTGTAGGTATCATTGACTTTTACTTCTACCCGGTCTCCCACCTGATGTCCCCGCAGCGCCTTGCCTATGGGAGACTCGATGCTCACACGGTTTTCCAGGGAATTTCCCCGAATGGAGGTCACCAGCTTATATTTCTCGATCTCGCCGTCCTCCTCAAACTCCACCTCCACAATATCGTCCATGCCAACCTCATCCTCCCTGGAGTGATCCGAGATGACAGAGGCCGTTTTCAGCATGCGCTCCAGATAGCGGATTCGGCTCTCATTCTGATTCTTGTGCTTTTTTGCCGCGTAATACTCAAAATTCTCGCTCAGATCTCCCTGGGCTCTCGCTTCTTTTACCGCCTCAATGGCTTCCTTTCGCACCACCAGCTTGCGGTGCTCAATTTCCTGCTCGATTTTCTCCACATCTTTTTTGGTAAGCTGCTCTCTCATATGGCGATTGCTCCTTTGCTGATTTTTCCGTCAGATCTCACTGTCCATAACCATAGCAAAGAGCAGCTCTTTTGTCAAATTCTCCTATTCCCGCATCTGCTCCACCAGGCTTTCCTTCTTCTGGCGGGCGGCAATGACGAAGGGCACCAGAAAACCGATCAGCAGGAGGATGGGAACCGCTATGGCCATAGGCAGGACGGTAAAACGATATTGAAGCAGCCAAAGACCGTTGCTGATCCCCTTGATCACCACCAGGGAAAACAGACTTCCCACAATAACGGAGAACACCACCGTCCACAGGGCATAGAACATCCCTTCCAGTATCAGCATTCTGCGAAGCTGCTTCCCGGTCATGCCCACGGCCTCCATCATGGCGAATTCCCTCTGTCTCGTCACCACGCTGGTGAGCATGGTGTTGACAAAATTCAGGATTCCGATCAGGCCGATGACAAAGGAAAGGGCAGTTCCCACAATGGTGATGGTGCCAACCAGCTGGTCATACATGCCCTGGAAGGTCTGGCGGGATTCAAAGGACATGGCCGGCTCCCTGTTGGAGGTATACTCCTCAAGAAAGCTTTCCATGCTATGCTCCTGTCCCTCTTTCGTATCCATGAGAAAGCTCATAAGGTACGCTTCGGAATAATGCTTCAGAAACTCCTCTGCAGACACATAGTAGGAAAAGATATTGGACATGCGGTTCTGGAGGCTGTAGCTGTGCTGCTTGGCAACGGAAATGATCTCGTATTCCTTCTGTTCCCCGTCTCCCAGATCCAGAAGCACCTTATCTCCGGCGTGATGCCACACCTGATCTTCCATGACAAAGCCGTTGTCATCCGTCTCCACCGTATATACCAGATAATCTCCGGTCTGAAGCTTTTCCCAGACTTTTTTCTTGTCGGTCTCCCCCTCCACGATTTCCATTTTGGAGAGCACAAATTCCTCCATTCCGTAGTAGTTCGTCTGGTAAGCGCCTTCTTCATAGCCGTAGAACCGCTGAAAAGTTCCTCCATACCATTTGCCCGGGTACCCCTCTTTGTCTCTGTCCACATACTCTGGTGTCTCCCAGGAATCCACCGGCATACCCGCCTCCATTGTCATATAAAGCCTGCCGCCCGCCTGGAAGCTTTCCTGCTCCATGCAGGCGTTCACAAAACTCTCTGTCAACCCCGCTTCCTGCGCGGTTTCTTCATTTACCGGACGATACTGATAATTCCAAAACGCCGCGTTTGCAATAATGTCCTCGCACACGATCATGTGGGAAAGCACGCCCGCCCGGTCAATGGAATGGGTAATGGTATACACACTGTTCAGAAGGATCACCGTCAGAGACAACGAGCAGATGACCACCACGGTCCGCCCCTTGCTTCTTCCCAGATTGGAAAAGGCCATGCGCCACACCCGTGCGCCTTTTCGGGATTTCTTCTCCCTTTTTGTTTTTTTCTGCTGCTCTGTATAGCGAAGCGCCTCGATGGGCGACACCCTTCCCGCAATCCTTGCGGGCTTCCAGGCAGACAAAAGCACCGTCAGCACCGTAAACACCGCGGCCCCCGCAAAAATCCAGGGATTTGCGGAAACATGGGTGCTTTCTTCCGTATAAGTCCCCACCTTCATGACCATCGGAAGCATAAGCTTGCCTACAAAATACCCCAGGAGCAGACCTGCCGGTGTCCCGAGCATACAGAGCACCAGTGCCTGCTGTCTTAAAATGCGCCGGATCTGCCGTCCCGTAGCCCCGATGGTTTTGAGAAGGCCATAGTAGCGCACGTCCTTCAAAACAGAAATCTGGAAGATATTGTAAATGATCAGATATCCGGTAAGCAGGATCAGCAGCAGGGCTCCTGCGATTCCCACCAGCGTCATGGGCTCCTGCTCCACGCTGTCTGACAAATACGCCCAGTTGGCGTTGGAGGAAATAAACTGTTCGGATGCCTCATCCGTGGAAAAACCGCTCTCCGTGATGATCTGATTTAATTTATCCTGAATGTTCCTGGAATTGGAAAAAATCACCTCCATGCCGAAGCTGCCGACTATATCCCACGCCTCTTCTGCTTTTAAAGTCATTTCTTCCTGATAGGTTTCCAGATAGGCCTCAGACACAATCCCAAAGCCCACGTTCATGGTATCGGAGGCTTTCAGCACACCGCTCACCGTAAACGTGCGCTTCACGGTCTTTGTATCCCCGGCGTGAATGAGCAGATCCAGGGTTACCTGCTGCCCGGCCTTTGGCTCCAGGCCCAGAAGCTCCATGGATTTTTCGTCCAGAAGGATTTCCCCGGCCTCCTTTGGCGCTGTCCCGTCTATAATCTCAAAAAACCAGTGCGGATACCATTCCTTTTCCACATAGTGCATTTCCACATGGCGTTTCAAAAACTCCGGATTTTCCACGCTGTAGGCCACCAGGGCGTTCTTTCCATATTCCTGAATCAGCGGATGCTCTTTCAGAATATCGAACTCCTCCTGGGTCAAGTCTTTAAAAGTACCGTGGGCATCTCCTCCCGCGGAGCGCATGTTGGATTCTTCGATGCTCTGCACCATGCCGATCCCCACAGTAAACAATGCCGTAAACAGGATCGCCGTCAGGGCAATTGCCACGGCAGCCACCAGATTCCGCGTGCGGTTGGCCCGAAAGCTTCTGGCAGACAGGCGGCGCACAGCTCCTGCATTTTTTACTTTACGCATAGAACTCACCGCCTTTTTTGACGATTCTTCCGTCCTCAATGCGCACAATGCGGTCCGCCAGCTGCGCGATCTCCTCATTGTGTGTGATCATGACAATGGTCTGGTGAAACTGCTCGCTGGTCACCTTGAGAAGACCAAGCACGTCCTGGCTGGTCGCGGAGTCCAGATTTCCCGTGGGCTCGTCCGCAAGAATGATCGCCGGCTTTGCCGCAAGGGCTCTGGCAATGGCAACTCTCTGCTGCTGCCCGCCGGAAAGCTGGCTGGGCAGGCTGTTCAGCCGCTCCTCAAGCCCCAGAAGCTGAATGACCCGCTGTACAAAAATCTCATCCACATCGTTTCCATCCAGCTGGATCGGCAGCACAATATTCTCATACACATTCAGCACCGGCACCAGATTGTAGCTCTGGAACACAAACCCGATCTTGCGGCGGCGGAAAATACATAAGGGGTCTTTTTTCAGACGGTAGATATCCGTACCATCCACCAGCACCTTGCCGGAGGTGGGATGGTCAAGTCCGCCCAGCATGTGCAAAAGGGTGGATTTGCCGCTGCCGCTTTTGCCAACCACAGCCACAAACTCCCCTTTTTCCACAGCAAAGTCCACGCCGTCCAGGGCTTTTACACAGGTCGCCCCCTCCCCGTAATACTTTTTCAGATCCTTTGTCTCCAATACTTTCATAGATACTCCTCTCTTTCTGCACATAAAAAGGACAGAATTTTTTCTTCTGTCCTTATCATAGCAGAGCGGGCTTTCCAGAATCTTTCCGGAATCTAACAGTTTTGAAAGAATTCAGATTCTTCTCGGCAGAAACACCGTAAACACACTGCCCTTCCCAGGCGTGGAGCAAACCTTGATGTACCCCTCCTGCTTGCGCAGGATTTCCCGGGCAAGATAAAGCCCGATGCCCACGCCTTCTTCCTGCCGAACCTGCTCTGACCGGTAAAACCGCCCGAAAATCTTCGGAATCTCTTCCTCCAGAATTCCTGCGCCCTCGTCTTTTACGGAAACAGCGCCGTACATCTCATAGGCTCTGGCCGCCACACGGACCGTGCCGCCGGATGGGCTATACTTCACCGCATTGTCCAGAATGTTAAACAACGCCTCCGACGTCCATTTGGCGTCATAGAGAACCTCAAAATCCTCCGGGCAGCAAAGCTTCAGCTGAATCCCTTTTTTCTGCGCCGCCAAAAGCGCTTCCTCCTTCACCTGCTCCAGCAGGGGCAAAATCCTCTGGCACACCGGACGCACCGCCACAATATCGCTTTCCAGCCGGGACATTTTTGTCAGGGACTGCAGCAGAAAATCAAGCTTCTCCGCCTGGCTCTGTATCTGTGCCGCCATATCCCGCTGAGCTTCCGGCGCCTGGCTGTTCTGGAGACTTTCCCCCAGAAGCTCCGCATACAGACGGATATTCGCCACCGGCGTTTTCGTCTGATGCGAAATATCCGAGATCATGCTCTTGATATTCTCTTTTTCTTTTTCCAGATTCGCCCTGGAAATCGCAGAACCTTCCAGAAACTGCTTCCACTTGCATTCCAGTCTGGAAAGCTCCGTCTCGTCATAACGACTCTCCCGAAACTCTCCCCGGATGCCCTCGTCCAGCATCTGGTTCAGCCGGTTCCAGTTTTTTCTTCTCCAAATCACAGTTCTCTCCTCCGGCTCTAGGGCTCTTTTTTCCAGATATACCCCTGGCCGTACACCGTCTGGATATGATCGCAGCCTTTCTCTGCCGCGCCAAGTTTCCTGCGCAGCCGGTTTACGGTAACAGAGAGCGCATTTTCGTCCACAAATTCGCCGCCTTCGTCCCAGAGACGCTCAATCAGCCGTTCTCTTGGCAGAAGCTGCCCCTGATTTTCCACAAACAGACGCAGAAGCTTCTGTTCGTTGCGGCTCAGGCTCAGTTCCTCCTCGCCCCGGTAAAACAACAGCTTCTCAAAATCCAGGCGAAGCTCTCCGATCTCGTATATCCGGGACGTCTGTTTTTGGCAGCGCCGCCGAAGGACCGAAAGGCGCGCCCGAAGGACCGCCAGGGAAAAGGGCTTTGTCACATAGTCGTCCGCTCCCAGGGAAAGCCCCATGACCTCATCTATTTCCAGATCATTGGCCGTCAGCATAAGAACCGGCACCGCCGACGTCCGGCGCACCTCCTTCAAAAAATCAAAGCCGCTTCCGTCCGGCAGGTTCACATCCAGAATGATCAGCTCTGCCTGCCCGCCTTCCCACTGTTTTTTTGCTTCCTTTATGGTATGACACCGGATAAAACAGTCTCCAGGCTCCGCAAGCGCCATGGCAATCCCATCACAAAGCGCCCGGTCATCCTCCACAATCATAAGATTCATCGCACTGCTCCTTATCTCTGATACTCATGGATTCATTATAACCCGGGCGCTTTTATTTTTCTACTGTGTTTTATGATTCCTCTTTCCCGAAGGATTTCTTCCGGTGCTTCACGCACTCGGTGAGCAGATACTCGATCTGCCCGTTGATGGAGCGGAAATCATCCTCCGCCCACTGGGCAAGCTCCTGATACAAAGCGGCAGAAACTCGCAGGGGAATCTGCTTCTTTGCTTTGTCCTTGGCGTCCGCCACATCTGCCGCCTCCCTTCTTTCTTACCTTTTAATTAATAAATAGATCCGCTGTTCACAATAGGCTGCGCATCCTTATTTCCGCAGAGGACCACCAGAAGGTTGCTCACCATGGCAGCCTTGCGCTCTTCATCCAGCTCCACGATCTGATTTTCCGAAAGCTGCTGAAGCGCCATTTCCACCATGCTCACCGCGCCCTCCACAATTTTCTGTCTTGCGTCAATGATTGCGGTGGCCTGCTGTCTCTGGAGCATTGCCGCAGCGATCTCCGGTGCATAGGCCAGGTGGGTAATGCGCACATCGAGAATCTCAATTCCGGCTTCTTCCACTTTTTTCTGAAGCTCCGCCTGCATGATATCCGCGATCTCCTGGCTGCTGCCCCGAAGGGTTCTCTCATCGGAATCCTCGTTGGTATCATAGGGATAATTGCGGGTGGCATTTCTGGTGATCGCATCACACTGGATTGAAAGAAATTCCTCGTAGTTTTCCACATTGAACACTGCCTTGGTGGCGTTGACTACCTTCCAGATGACAATGGTTCCCACCTCAACGGGATTTCCCAGCAGATCGTTGACCTTCTGCTTCTTGTTGTCCAGGGTCATGGCCTTAAGGGATACAGTCTTGCGGCTGAGAGAAGCACCGTTTAAATTCACACTGACGCCAGCCCCGTTCTGAGCCGCTGTGGCCTTCGCCGCCTGTACCTTCTCACCAACCTTCTCCACCGTAGGATTCACTGCGGAACAGAAGGGATTCACCCAGAAAAATCCGGGATGATACAGCGTACCGTAGTAATTGCCGAACAGGGTAAACACCATGGCCTCGTTGGGGCGGATCACCTTCAGACCGCAGTACATGATACAGCTTGTGACAAATATCACAACGCCCGCCGTAATGATCAGAAACGCCACGATCCCCGGCGCATTGCTGTCCGCCCAGACAAGCATTCCCCCAATGGTGCCTCCCACACTGCCAAGCAGCAGAAGCGTAGTCACAAAGAGCATCAGCATACCCGATGCCGGTTTCAGCACCCTCTCCTGGTTAAATTTTTCCTTTTCCATAAGACATCCTCCTTTGCGAAACATTCTGATATCAATTTGATATCATCATAATATGCCGATTTCGGAGAAATGTCAAGATACAAAATCAGCTGCTGCAGAAGCAGCGCTTTCTTATGGCTTTTCCTTTCCCAGCCGTACACGTTCCACATATTCCGCCACCTCAGGCGAAGCCTGATCCATCAGGTAATTGCGGCTGCTCTGCCGCCTCTGATGCCAGTCCTGCCGAAGTTCCTGACCGGCTCTCTCAATCTCTTCCCGAAGTCCTTTTGCAGAAATCCGACTGGCACCCTGTCCCAGAATGATCATCTGCTCCAGCCCGTCGGAGGTGGCCACGCTCACCGGATGCTCCCGGCCGATTTTGTGCACGGTCTTCTCAATGTACTGGTCTGCGGTCTCCGCTTCCCTTGTGTATACCACGTAAATATTGTGGTATTTGAGCACCTCTTCTTTGTGCCCCTCCACCTTGTAGGCATCAAATACCAGGATCAGGGTACACTTTCGCATTCCCTGGTAATTGCTGAGAATATCCATAATCCTTCCCTGCGCCGCGCCAAGGCTTTCTTTTGCCAGCTCGCGCAGCTCCTCCCAGGCAAAGATGATATTGTAGCCGTCCACCAAAAGATATTCTTCTCCGGATTTTTTCCGCACAGGACGTCCGGTCCGCTCCGGCGCCTCGTACACTCTCCTGCCCGGCGCGCTCCGTTCCCGTTTCACACTTCCGAAGGTTCGCTCAAAAATAGCCTGGAGCTCTTTTTCGTCCTCGTAGCTGCCGCGGTAAGCAGATGCCGGCGGTCGATACGCCTCCTCTTTTCTTTGTTCTTCTTCCTCTTCCTCAGCCTTCTCAAAGACTGTTCCGGAAAGATGCATATGCTCCTCCACCTCATACCAGGGCACCAGAAAGCCTGCGCCATGCGCGCAGAACACCGAGCCCGTGGGATTGTCCAGATCCCTCTCGGAATCATACCCCAGGGCAGTTACCACTTCCTCCTGCTGCCTGCAGGGCGCATACCCTCTAAGGGAACAAAACAGCCTTCCCGTTCCCCGGGTGTAGGAAATCACCTGCGCCGCATAGTCCCGCATGGCAGAAACCGGCGCAGTGCCTCTCAGGACCGTCATCTCCTCCTCCGGCTCAGGCGCGCTGAATTCTCCCTGCATCTGCTGAATATCCGACATTGCCCGTCCCACGCATTCCGGCGGGATCTCCAGCCGAAATTCATAGTAAGGCTCAAGAAGCACGCTCCTGGCTTTTTTCAGGCCCTGCCGCACCGCCCGGTAGGTTGCCTGGCGAAAATCTCCGCCTTCGGTGTGTTTGGTGTGCGCTTTTCCTGTCAGCAGGGTAATCTGCATATCCGTAATGGGCGAACCTGTGAGCACACCCAGGTGCTCCTTTTCTTCCAGGTGCGTCAAGATCAGACGCTGCCAGTTTTTGTCCAGCACATCCTCACTGCAGGCGGTAAAAAACTGCAGGCCGCTTCCTCTCTCACCAGGCTCCAGGAGAAGATGCACCTCCGCATAGTGCCGCAGCGGTTCAAAATGTCCAACGCCCTCCACAGGCGCTTCTATGGTTTCTTTGTATACAATATTTCCGGTGCCGAATTCCACAGCCACATGAAAGCGCTCCCAGATCATATGCTTCAAAATATCGATCTGCACTTCCCCCATGAGCATGGCATGGATTTCCCCCAGACGCTCGTCCCAGACAATGCGAAGCTGCGGTTCTTCCTCCTCAAGCTCTTTTAAATTTTTCAGCATCCGGTGTACATCGCAGTCTGCCGGAAGCAGGATGCGGTAATTCAGCACCGGCTCCAGCAGCGGAAGCTGAGAATCCGGCTCCTCTCCAAGCCCCTGCCCGGGAAAGGTATCCGCAAGCCCGGTGGCCGCACAGACCATGCCGGCTCTTGCTTCTTTTATCAGCTCAAATTTTCCGCCGGAGTAGCGCCGTATCTGGTCTGCCTTCTGTCCGTCCGGCAAAATCTCCTTCACCCGGAGACTGCCGCCGGTAACCTTCAGATACGTCAGCCGGTTCCCCTGCGCATCCCGCGCGATCTTGTACACCTTTGCCCCGAAATCCGCCCCGTAAACGGGGCTCTCTGCAAATCGTCCAATACCGTCCAGCAGCGCTTCCACGCCCTGAAGCTTCAAAGCAGATCCAAAATAGCAGGGAAATACCTTCCGCTGTGCGATCAGGCGGCGGATTTCTTTTTCTTCCACAGCTCCGGTTTCCAAAAACCGTTCCAGGAGATCTTCCTCACACATGGCAAGGCTTTCCAGCAAAGCTTCCCGGTCCTGCCCTTCTGCCGGCTGCCGTTCCCCGGAAGCCTTCTCCTGCCCCAGCGCACCAAAATCCAGACAGTTCTCGTCCAGGCGTTTCTGCAGTTCCTGCAGAAGCTTCCGCCTGTCCGTTCCCTCCTGATCCATCTTATTGATGAAAAGAAATACCGGAATTTTGTAGCACTTCAGCAGTCTCCACAAGGTCATGGTGTGCCCCTGCACGCCGTCGGCACCGCTTACCACCAGCACCGCGTAGTCCAAAACCTGCAGGGTGCGCTCCATTTCCGCGGAAAAATCCACATGTCCCGGCGTATCCAGCAACGTCAGCTCCAGGCCCCTCCAGCCAAGGATCGCCTGCTTGGAAAAAATCGTGATGCCTCGCTCCCGCTCCAGTTCAAAGGTGTCCAGATAGGCGTCCTTGTGGTCCACACGCCCCTGCCGGCGGATGACGCCGCTCAGATAGAGCATGGCTTCCGAAAGTGTGGTCTTTCCCGCGTCCACATGGGCCAGAAGCCCAAGGGTGATATGTTGTTTTTCCTCATCTGTTTCTTTATAATTGGAGGAATTTCCCATAGAAAATACCCCTTTCTGTCGTTATTGTGCCCCGCTTATCCCCAAGGGCCATTTTTGTATCTCCTATTCTTCATCCTCCGCCCAGGCCAGCGCACACCGCACCGCACGTTTCCAACCCTTGAGCTTTTCCTTCCGCGCTTCTGCAGACATCCCCGGTACAAATTCCCGGTTCAGCTTCCAGTTGCGCCGGATCTCTTCCTTGTCCTTCCAGAAGCCGGTAGCAAGACCTGCCAGATAAGCTGCTCCCAGAGCAGTTGTCTCGATGCACTCTGGACGGCACACTGCCGCCTCATTGATATCCGCCTGGAACTGCAGCAGCAGATCGTTGGCGCTGGCTCCGCCGTCTACCTTGAGCGCAGTAAGGGAAACCTTCGCGTCCTCCTCCATGGCCTGCACCACATCATGCACCTGATAGGCAATGGACTCCAGGGTCGCCCGGATGAACTGCTCTTTTGTGGTTCCCCGGGTGATTCCCACCGCAGTGCCTCTTGCGTAGGGATTCCAGTAAGGGGCTCCAAGCCCGGCAAAGGCCGGAACCAGATAGACGCCGCCGCTGTCCTGCGCTTTTTCTGCGTACTCCTCTGACTGCGGCGCCGTGCGCACCATACGCATTCCGTCGCGCAGCCACTGAATGGCAGCTCCTGCCACAAACACGCTGCCCTCCAGCGCATAGTCCACCGCTTCATCCACACTGGCGGCAATGGTCGTCACCAGCCCGTTTCGGGAATCAATGGGTACTTTTCCGGTATTCATGAGCAGAAAGCAGCCGGTTCCGTAAGTGTTTTTTACATCTCCCGCGGCAAAGCAGCACTGCCCAAACAACGCCGCCTGCTGGTCTCCCGCTGCCCCGGCAATGGGGACTTCCCCCGGCAGAACGCCTTCCTCCGTATACCCGTACACAAAGCTTGAGGGCTTCACCTCCGGAAGCATTGATCCTGGAATCCGGAATTTTGCCAGAATCTCTTCGTCCCAGCACAGTCTGTGGATGTCAAACAGCATGGTGCGGGAGGCGTTGGTGTAATCCGTCACATGGACACGCCCTCCGGTGAGCTTCCAGATCAGCCAGGTATCTACGGTCCCGAAAAGAAGATCGCCGTTTTCTGCCGCTTCCCTTGCTCCCGGCACATTCTCCAGGATCCAGGCAATCTTGCTCGCGCTGAAATAAGCGTCCGCCACGAGGCCAGTCTTCTCCCGCAGCACTTTGTCAAATCCTTCCGCTTTCAGGCGGTCTATCATCTCCGCGGTCCGGCGGCATTGCCAGACAATGGCGTTGTAAACCGGTTCCCCTGTGTTTTTGTTCCACACGATCGTGGTCTCTCTCTGATTGGTGATGCCGATAGAGCTGATCTCCCAGGTTCCGATGCCGGTGGACGCCAGCACCTCCATCATCACCGAATATTGAGACGACCAGATTTCCAGCGGATTCTGTTCCACCCAGCCGGGTTTCGGATAAATCTGCTGAAATTCTTTCTGGGCCATGCCGCAGATATGCCCCTCCCTGTCAAAAAGAATGCACCTGGAGCTTGTCGTTCCCTGGTCCAGTGCCATTACATATTTTTTCATGTATGTTTCCTCCTTGTCAAAAATGCCCGCCTGTAAAAGGATGCCTAGCGGATCGCATCTGGCCTGAACATGAAGTCATGATTTCCTGATCACGCCAAAAACCTCCGTGTATAATCAGATACTGTTATCCCGATTATACACGGAGGCTTTTAAAAAATCAAACCAATGCCAGTCTGGCGCCGCCATAAATCCCCGCGTCATTTCCCAGCGCTGCCAGGCGGATTTCCGTATTTTCGCAGGGAAGATAGGCATACTTCCGGTAATATTTTTTCACATATTCCAGAATGATCTCCCCGGCTTTCGATACACCGCCGCCAATCACAATGACCTCCGGATTGATCACACAGGTGCAGGCGGCCAGCGCCTTTCCCATATAATCCCCAAACTGTTCCGCCACCGCCATGGCTATGGTATCCTTCTTCTTTACCGCCTCAAAAATGCTTTTTGCGCACACCTCCCGATCTCTCAGCAGGGAGGGCGCATCGGACGCCTCCAGCGCCTTTTGTCCAAGCTTTGCAAGGCCGCTTCCGGATGCAAACTGCTCCAGACATCCGCGGTTCCCGCAGTTGCACGCTTCGCCTGCATTATCCTCCACATGGATGTGCCCGATCTCTCCGGCAGCTCCTGCGGCTCCGGTGAGGATCTTGTTGTTTACGATCACGGCTCCGCCGACACCGGTTCCCAGGGTCACAAAGACCATGCTGTGATAGCTGGCCGCACTGCCTTTCCAGAGTTCTCCAAGCGCCGCGATGTTCGCATCGTTTTCCGCGCGGAAGGAAAGTCCGGTAAGCCGCGACAGTTCCTTGGTCAGCGGCACCTGCTCCCAGCCAAGATTTTCGGCGAACAGCACAACGCCTTCCTCTGATACCTGACCTGCCACGCCCACACCGACGCCGATAACCTGCTCCTTGCCGATGTTTTGTTCCCTTAGCTTTTTGTTTAAGGAATCCGCGACATCCGGAAGGATATACGTTCCTTTCTTTTCTGTCCTCGTGGGAATGCTCCATTTTTCGAGAAGCCTTCCCTCCGAGTCAAACAAACCAAACTTAACCGATGTGCCTCCTATGTCAATCCCTACACAATGCCGTTCCATCGCACACCTCCTTACGTCTGCCCGAAAAAAGAATCAGGCTTTTTCTTTTTTCTGAAGCAAAACTGCAATAATGATGATCGCGCCTTTGAACGCCTCACGAAGGAATGGCGGCACGCCCCACAGGTTCAACAGGTTGTTCATGATCGCGATCGTCATAACACCCATAACGGTACCCTGAATGCTTCCTTTTCCTCCGGAGAAGCTGGTCCCGCCTACAACAACAGATGCGATGGCATCCAGCTCATAGCCTGCGCCGGCATTGGCATAATCCATGGAGCCGATGCGGGCAATGGTGAGCGTTGCCGTCAGGGCAACCAAAAATCCCATAAGAATATAAACCTTGCATTTTACCCTGTTTACGTTCACACCGGAAAGACGCGCTGTGCGCTCATTGCTTCCCACCGCATATACCTGACGGCCAAATACGGTTTTCTGTGCCACTATGTACAGGATCACAGCTGTGATGATCCAGTAAACGATCGGCATGATCATATATCCGCCCACTTCCACATTGGCCAGCTTGCAGAAGGGTGTCGGCACCTTCGGGTTTACGCTCTGCATGAAGTGCTGCGTTACAGAGCGGAAAATCTTCTGGGTGCCAAGGGTTACGATAAAGGGCGGGATCATTCCCCAGGACGCAAGGGACCCGGTAAAACCGCCAAGCAGGATACCTACGATGATACCGGCCACAATGGCAATGAGAAATGCCGGGACACCGGTGATCCCAAACTGGGAAAGCGTGCCGATGGTCGCGTCATCCATGACGACCATCATCACAGCGCCAACTGCTACCAGAGTTGACCCAACGGCCAGATCGATGCCTCCGGAAATGATAACAAACGTCATGCCCAGGGAGATGATACCGATCCCCGCATTATTCCGCAGCACGTTTGTAAAGTTTCTGATCCAGAGCTCCACACACTCTCCAAAGGACTCACATGCAGAAAAATTCAGTGCAAAGGTCTGCAGGATGATCATAAAAAGTAATACAAGACCAATACTGAATAAGGAATTATTTTTCCACTGTTCTGCCAGCCAGCCCAGGAAATTCTTTTTTTCTTTTGCTTTACTGTTCATTGCTGTTCCCTCCCGCTCATCTATGTCCGCCGGTGGCAAGACGCATAATCGTCTCCTCGGTCATCTCGTCCCCCTGGAGCTCGTCCTGAATATTGCCGTGATACATGACAACGGCCCGGCTGCAGATTCGTATGATCTCCTGTGCTTCACTTGAGAGAATCACAACCGCGATATTCTGTTTTGCAAGCTCCAGGATAATATTATAAATATCTTCTTTGGCTCCTACGTCCACGCCCTGTGTAGGATTGTCCAGAATCAGCACTTTGGGATTTGCCATCAGCCATTTTGCCAAAACGACTTTCTGCTGGTTTCCGCCGGAAAGGCTGCCGATCAGATCGGTCTCTCTGCCAAGCTTGATCTTCAGACTTTCCACAAATCCTCTGAATGACTGCTTCTGTTTGTTCTGGTCTATAATTCCATGCCGCGTCAATTTTGAGAGTACCGTGATCGACGCATTTTCCATAATATTCATATCTTTGATGATACCGTTTTCCTTACGGTCCCTGGGAACATATCCGATTCCCAGCTCCATGGCCTGTTCCACACTGGAGATCTTGTGCTCTTTTCCCTCCACATAAATCGTTCCCGTGTATTCCGGGTAACAGCCAAACACCGTCTGAAATACTTCTGTTCTTCCATCGCCCAACAGTCCCGTCACACCCACGATCTCGCCCTTTCGCGCCAAGAAAGAAATGTCACGGAATTTTTTGTCCAGGGACAGCTTTTCCAGTCTCAGGACCTCCTCTCCGCATTCAAATTTCTGCTGGAGAGATTCTGTCCGCACCTCGTGACCAACCATGAATTTTGCCAGCTCATTAATGCTGGTATCGCATACCTTTCCGCTGGCCACCATCTGTCCATCTCTGAGAACCGTGTAGCGGTCGCAGAATTCCATTACCTCCCGAAGCTTGTGCGAGATAAACACAATACCCACACCCTGTTTTTTCAGAGTGCGCATCATGGCAAATACATGCTCTATTTCCGGCTCCGTCAAAGAGGTGGTCGGCTCGTCCATGATGATCAGCTTTGCATTCATCATCAGCGCCCTGGCAATTTCCACAATCTGCTTGTAGGACGCATCCAGATCGCGCACCATTGTTTTCGGATTAATATCCACATCAATTCTTTCAAAAACTTTTCTGGTCTCCTCGCACATTGCCGCAATGTCCAGAAGCCCGTTTTTCTTCTTGATCTCGCGGCTGATAAACATATTTTCGTATACCGCAAGGTCATTGATCAGGTTCAGCTCCTGATGGATGAACCCGACCCCTGCATTCAGAGAATCCAGCGGAGTTGCAAATTCCATGTGCTGCCCGTCTATGGAAATGCTTCCTCTGTCTGCCTTGAGAACGCCTCCCAGGATATTCATGAGCGTGGATTTGCCTGCGCCGTTCTCTCCCAGCAGTGCGCAAATTTCTCCGCCGGAAAGAGAAAAATCAATCCCCTGCAGAACATCATTTGCGCCAAAAGATTTTGTGATCCCTTTCATTTCCAGTTTCATATCTGCCCTCCCGATTTCCTTTTAAACAGGGCTGCCGTAAAGCACGGCAGCCCTCCATTTGATCACACAAATATTAGTACGGAGAAGAAGCGTCAAGGAACTCTTCACAATTTTCTTTGTCTACAATTGTTGTGGGGATGATCACTCTTTCTTCCACTGTCTCGCCGTTCAACAGCTGTACGGCTTCATCAACTGCGATTTCGATCATAGCAGGAGAATAGGTAGCGGAAGCTACGTTGATATCCTCGTATTCCGGCATCATGTTGAAGTATTCCTGGCATCCGCCTCCGCCGGTGATGACCTTGATATCATCTCTGCCTGCTTCCTGGATTGCCTGAAGAACGCCGATGGAGGTCTCGTCATCCAGAGAGTAAACCGCGTCGATCTGCGGATTATTTACAAGAACGTCCGCGAAATCTGCAAGGCCTGCTTCCCGTGTAAACTCTGTTGCGTACTCGATCACTTCCCAGTTCTGGTCAAGTTTTTCCATCTGCTCATAGAAGCCTTCCATACGGAGGTCATTTACAGAGCCTGCGGTAGGAACGGTAAGTGCGATAACGGTTCCTTCCGGTCCGATCTTGTCCAGAATGTAGTTTGCGCCCTGCACACCCATATCCTTGTTGTCACCGGTTACCAGATAATAGCCGTCCAGGTCAAATTCAAGGTCAAAGCATACCAGCGGGATATCTGCATCCAGAACCTTCTGCAGCGGAGCTTCCATGCCGTCCCACTGCGGATAGGCAACAATCGCATCCACATTCTGTGTAAGAAGGTCGTCAAGGTCTGCTGTCATGTCTTCTGCATTTCCGCTTGTCGCAATGATGTAATCCTTGATCTCTCCGCTCTCTTTGAGCTCCTCACATCTCTTTTCTGCGTGATAAGCAACACCTGCCACCCAGCCATGGGTTACTTCCGGAGCCAGTACGCCGATCACATAATCACTGGTCTCCTCTGCTGCCACAGTCACTGCCGTTCCGGAAAGGCTTCCTGCTGCCAATCCAAGTGCCAATACCATTGCCAATCTTTTTTTCATGTTGTTTCTCCTTTCACATGCGCATTTTTTATAACTAAAGCGTGCCCGCTTATAGTTCTTGATTGATATTTTCCAGAAATTTCAGGACTCCCAGCACCTGTTCCCGCTTTATCCGCCCGGAATCCTCATCTTTTCGCACACAGTCCAGAAAATGTTCCAGCTCCTCCAGATACACGCCCGTCGGAGGAATATTGATCCCCGTGGGAATTTTTACCTTTTCGGAGGTGTCAAGGATTTCCGGCTCTGCACCTTCCCGATACAGTATGGCCTCTCCGCCTCTGGCTTCCAGCACGGCCTTCTCAAAGCATACCCGGTAGCCCGATGACCAGGGGTAATTCCCCCGAAACCAGGAAGCTTCCGCACAGAGGTTCAGGGCTCTTCCCTCCTGTTCAAATTCATAGGAGAACCGGTACTGCTGCGCCATGTCATCCTCCGGCGCCTGCGCTTTGGTGTAAGACAGCTTCCTGGGAGTTCCGAACAGGCTGACCATGTAATCCAAGTCGTGGATGTGAAGGTCAAAGGGAACCAGTCCGCTTTTGGCCTTATCCATCATCCAGCCCCCGCTTGTCCAGGCCGGCTTTGCAGATAATCTCCAAAAATATCCGTCCAGCACATTTCCGCAGGTTTTGTTCTCGATGAGCTCGGTCAGCACCTTGTATTCCGGGAAAAACCGAAGCACCTGCGCAACATACAGATGATGCCCCCACGCTTTTGCCGTCTCGAAGAGCTCTTCCCCCTCCCGGCAGGTAAAGGTAAGCGGTTTTTCACAGATGACGCTGCAGTATCTGAGCGCCTCCTTCACCTGTGGATAATGTAAAAACGTCGGGGTGCAGATGTCGATCACGTCCAGCTGTTCTGCTTCTGCCATGGACGCGATATCCGGATAACAGGCTGCGCCCCAGGCTTTTGCCTTTTCCTCATTTCCGCAGACAGCCACCACCTGGCAGTCTTTGATATATGAATAATTGGTATAATGCACCGTTCCCATTCCGCCGGTGCCCACAATTCCTATCCGAACCATAGCATCTCCTACATAAATGTGTGCAGATAACGGTATGCGATCTCGATTCCTGCTCTGGTATCCTCCATAGACCCTTCAAAAGCGCGGTCCTCGCATTCCAGGCAGGCAGAGCCGCGAAAGCCCGTCTCATGAAGCTTGGTGATCAGCTTGGGAAAATCCACATCTCCATATCCCGGAAGCTTCGGTGTATGCCACAGTCCCGGATAAGCGAATCTTCCGTACTCCTCCACCTTTTCCTGATCGATCTGCAGATCCTTGAAATGGATATGGAAAATGCGGTCTGCAAAATCCACCACCGGTTTCCAGACGTTCATCCCCTGCAGGACCATATGGGAGGGGTCAAAACAAAGCCCGATGTTGTCTCCCATCGCAAACATCCTGCGCCAGATCTGCGGACTTACCGCGAGATTGTTTCCTCCCGGCCACTCATCCTTTGTATAAAACATCGGACAGTTTTCGATCGCGATCCTGACGCCCCTTTCCTTCGCATGCTTCAGGATCGGCGGCCAGATTTCTTCCATAAGCGCCAGGTTTTCTTCTACGGTTTTGGTCTTGTTCTTTCCAATAAATGTGGTAACGAGATTCACATCCATAAGCGCCGCGGCGTCAATCACCTTGTACAAATGCGCCCTGGATTTCTCTGCTGTCTCTTCATCGTCGGACAGGGGATTCGGAAAATAAGCCAGCGCCGCGATCTCCACGCCCTTTGCTTTTGCGTAATCCACATATTTCTTTGCAGATTCTTCCGTCATTCCGTCCACATCAATGTGCGATACGCCCGCGTATCTGCGGGTTGCCTTTTCGTTGGGCCAGCAGCATACCTCCAGGCTTTTGAACCCGGTTTGTGCCGCATAATCCACCACCTGCTCAAAGGAATACTCTGCCAGTATGGCGGTATGTAATCCAAGCTTCATCATCGTTTTGCCCTCCTGTGCTATCAGATTTTTACCCACGCACGTTTCTGCGCGGATTCATAAACCTTCTCATTGAGGATCATCTCCCGGAGACCGTCCTCAAAATTGGCAAATTCCTTTTTGGATGTGTCTTTTGCCATCACTGCCTGATAAAATTTCCCAAACTGGGCTTTGAAGGTATCCGGAAAGCCTTCCACATGCCCTCCCGGGTAGCCGATCACGCCCTGCGCTGCCTCCGAAAGGATGGACGGGTCTTTGGGCGCTTTCTGATTAAAGGTTTCGCGCCGTCCGATCCACAGCTCCTGAGAATCCTCGCTGTCCCAGTGGAGCGCACATTTGCTTCCGCTGATGGAAATGATCTGCTGATTCTTCCGTCCCGCTGTCACCTGGCTTACATTGACGCTTCCGATCGCTCCGTTTTCAAATCGGAACAAAATACTGCACCAGTCCTCGGTCTCAATAGGAACGTCCTCGTAGTCCTCCGGACGCAGCGCCATTCCCGAGAACGTGGCAACCTCTTTCAGAGGTTTTTTGCGCGTCTTATGCATAATGTCAAACTCTGCCAGAAGCTCCACAGCCCGCAGTCCCGTAATATCCTCCACCATATCGATCCAGTGGGTTCCGATATCCGAAAAAGCTCTTGTCTTGCCGGAAAGCTTCGGCTCCAGTCTCCAGCTCCAGTCACTCTCCAGAAACAGCCAGTCCTGAAGATAGCTTCCGGTCACCGCATATACGTCTCCCACTTCTCCGCTTCTCACCATGGCCTTCATCTGCTGTACCTGGGGATTCATGCGAAGAGAGTGATTTACGCCGGTCACGATGTTGTGCTCCTTTGCATAGGCACACAGCTTCTCGGCCTCTTCCACCGTCATGGTAAAGGGTTTTTCCAGCATCACGCTCAGGCCATGCTCCATGGCGTACATCGCCATTTCGTAATGCGTATGATTGGGTGTGCAGATATGGATCGCATCCAGATTTTCTTTGTCGATCATCTCGCGGTAATCATCATAGCCGTGGGCCACATAAAGACTCTCTGCCCGGCCGGCACCTCCGTTTGCGTCCGCTACCGCAACCACATCCACATAGCCCAGTCTTCTCAGGGCTTCCACATGAGCTGTTCCGATAAAACCAATCCCCACTACTCCAACTCTCAGTTTTTCCATATCCTTCTCCTTTTTTGAAACGCTTTTTTGCTTAAAGTTCAAACCCTGCCTTTTTCAGATACAACGCAGATGTTTTCACTGCCTCGTTGATTTCCTGCAGATCCCTTGGGCCTTTTTCCGTAAATTCAATCTCCACGGAAAACGGACAGTTATTCTCTGCTCCTCTCAGCACCTCAAACACCGCCGGAAAGTCAAGCTCACCTTCTCCCAGCGCCGGGAAATTCCACTCCTTCTGCGCGCCCGCCTTATCCTTCAAATGCATGTAGGCCACTTCGTCCACACAGTTTTTCAGATCCTCTGTCACATTCACCCCGCCGTAAAACACAGCGTTGGCGGTATCGTAATTGATCTTGACTCTCGGACTTCCCACCAGTGCTGTGATCTCTTTTAAAATTTTTCCGTCTCCGTGATCCCCGTGGATCTCCAGCACCAATGTCATGTTGAATTCCTCCAAATATGGAAGAAACGCTTTGATGTGCTCTGCCACTTCCCCGTTGGAAGCAACTGCTTCATCCTTCAGATGCGCTTCTCCAATGGAAGAAACAATGTATTCACATCCAAAAAAAGCCGCAAGCCTGATATTTTCAATAAAGTCTCCCATTCGCCCGGTATCCATGAGATTGCAGTGCCCGCTCATGGAAAACGGCACAATTTTATATTGCTTCAGCAGATCCTTCACCTGTAAAAGCCTCTGGAAGGAATGCGTTGGAAATACATGCTCCGTCCAGCCCTTGGTGGCCGTCAGTTCCATATAATGAAAACCGGCCGCCGCCGTCCCCCGAATCGCCTCTTCTATGGAATAGCCGTGATAACAGTTCGAATTCACTCCTACAATGCGTTTCATCTGCTTTGTCCGCCTCCTGACTTAATTCTCTGACACCGCGCTGATTTCTGCTTTGCCCAGTTTTGCGCTCTTTTCCCTGGCATGCCGGATACATTCCTTTTTGATCCCCTGCACACAATAAGAGCTGTCTGTATTGATGCGCAGTTTCGGAAGCACATCCTTCGGAAAATAGGGACGTATCCGTTCCTGAATATATTCCAGCACCGTGTCATTTACATATTTTCCCTGGATCACTACGATTTCCGGCGCTGTCACGCAGCCCACGCTCACGATCGCCTTTGCCAGAAGATCATAATAGCGCTCCAGAAGCTCCTGTGATCCTTTTTCTTTTTCAATCCGGGACTGCAGTTCCATTACAGAACACTCAAAATCTCCCCGCCCGTTTACCGGTTCATTTTTGCTGCTTAAATTTTCGTGAAAAATCAAAAATCCAAGCTCACCTGCGAAGCTCTCTCTTCCGCGGTGAAGCTGCCCGTCAATGACAATCCCGGCGCTCAGGGCATCGTCCGCGTAGATATATACCATATCCGAACACGTTCCGCGAAGCATGGTTTCATAATATCCAAGCGTCATCATGCGCGTGTCGTTTTCCACCAGCACATCCACCTGAAAGCGTTTCTGAAGCTCCTCCTGGAGATTATATTTCTCCCATTCCGGAATTTCCGGTATATGCTTGATCAGCCCGCTGCTGCGCACAACGCCCGGAACCGTCACCCCGATGGACAGCACGGTTCCGGTCACTTTCCCCATCAGCTCTTCGATACAGCTGCACAGGAATTCCAGATATTGCATTGTCCCTTTTTTCGGAAAGACATAACGCTTTTCTGCGTGAAATTTCCCTGTCAGGTCCACAAGATACGAGGTAAAGCCTCCGGATTCATACAAAAGCAGAATCATCTTGTGCGAGCGGTCCGCCTCATATTTCTCGGCTTTGCGCCCAACTCCCTCTCCGCTTCTCCCGGCCGTGCGGATCCATCCTTCTCTCAGAAGGATATCCACTCTTTTTTTTACGGTGGGAAGGCTAAGCGCCGTCTTCTCGGCAATTTCCGGCTTGGAAATCGGTCCTTCCTTATAAATCAAATCGCGGACGATATCTGAATTTAATTTTTTTAACAACTGCGGTTTTCCTACGATCATGTATCCTCCGCTCATTTAGAAACATTGTTTAATATTTATTCAAAAATAACACTATTAACTCTATTTGTCAATACTTTTTATGCATAATAACAACAATTTAAAACAGCACTTCTTTATATCTATGCTTCTGATACAAAAAAGTGCTGTTTTCCGATTATTTTTTTACTTTTTTTCTCATTCAGCCAAGCAACAGCTGGATCGCATACTCCACTTTAGGCGGATTTTCCAGCGGAAGCTTCACCTTTGCCCCGGATTTTGCAGACATATAGGCAGCGTAGATCATCTCCAGAACCGCGCGGCCGTCCTCCCCGGTCACTGCCGGCGTCTTGTCTTCTCTCACACAGGAAACAAAATGCGCCAGCTCCTGGGGATAGCCCTGATTGAAGGCTTCCTCAAAATTTGTCAATATTTTTTATGCATTTTCACCACAAAAGGAAAGGCTGGAAAACCACTAAAACGTGTCTCCAGCCTTCGTTTCTCTATCCTGTGATACCCGGGCAGCTTCCTTTAACAGGTTGCCCCGCCTTTTAAATGCTTCTGCGCTCTGATATTTTCTTCCTTTCTGCCAAGCAATTCATCCGACAGAAGCTGTTCCTGTACATTTTCAAATCCCAGTCGTGCCACAGTATCCGCAAAACGTTCCCCGGTATTCCCCTGCTCGCGGAAGAGAAGAATGGCTTTTTCCACAATGGAGAGCACCTCTTCCCTGTCTGTGAACACCTTGTCCAGATACCGTCCCTGCGCGACCTTTTTGCCCCAGCGTCCGCCGATGTAGACGCGGTAACCATTTGTATAATTTTCAATTGCATGGAACGGACACTTGCCGACACACCGTCCACAGTGGTTGCAGGCATTTTCGTCAATGACAATCTTGCCGTTCACCATTTTCGCCACCTGAATGGGACAGTTCTTCTCAATCTGGCAGACCTTGCAGCCACGGCACTTCTCCAGATCCACCTGGGGAACACGCTGTCCGATGATGCCCAGGTCATTCAGATCCGGCTTCACGCAGTTGTTGGGGCAGCCTCCAACCGCGATCTTGAACTTGTGGGGCAGCTTCACCTCATGGTAGCCATGATAGAACCTCTCGTGAATTTCCTGTGACAGATCAAAGGTGTCGATCAATCCGTACTGGCAGGTGGTTCCCTTGCAGGACACTACCGGTCTTACCTTGGAGCCGGTGCCCCCGGTTTCCAGACCCGCCTGCATGAGATACTCCCGAAGCGGCTCAATATTGTCAAAGGGCACTCCCTGGATCTCCATGGTAAGACGGGAGGTCATCGTCACTTCTCCGCTTCCAAAACGCTCTGCCGCCTCCGCGATCACCCTCGCTTCTTCTGCCGTAATTTTTCCGTTTCTGGTGATCACACGGCCGTTGAATTTATCCGCTGTGTTTTTGTCCCTCAGAAAGCCCAGCGCCTTGACCCTTGTCTCCTCCTCTTTGGAAACGGCAAGATCCGCGCTGGCAGCCTTTACATCATTAAAAAACTGCGCGCCCTCCAACACAACGGTATTCTTGTATCCATAGTGGCGCATACGGTTCTGGAGGAAATAGCCTCTCTTTCCCTTCACACATACCAAAAGCAGCTTATCCTCTTTGTCAAGGCCTTCCAGCTCTCCGTTTACCTTGGAAAGCTCCACAAACCGCGCGCCCCGGATGGACGGAACCGGGCTTACGTCAATGACCTTGTAGTCCTTCGCCTTGCCTGCCGCGTATTCTGCCGGTGTCATACTCACCAGGGTTCCGTCAATCTTGTTCAAAAGTATGTACGCAGCCTGCACAAAGGGATGGATGGCCGTGGAAAACGGCGGTGCATAAGCAAAGTCCGCATTTTCAAAATCCTCCAGGACAGCACCCATATTGATTCCCATAACCGCAATATCAACCATCTTGTCCACCGCGCCCGGCCCAAATACCTGCACGCCCAGAAGCCGGTGTGTCGTCTTATCTGCGATCATCTTCGTGATAAAGAATCCCGCGTCCGGATAATAATGCGCCTTGTCGTCGGTTGGCGCCACCACCGTGATCACATCATAGCCTGCCGCGCGGGCCTGCTCCTCTGTCAGACCGGTACGCCCGATGTTCAGTCCCGGAAGCTTCACGACCCCGGTTCCCAGAACGCCCGGATAGACCTTCTTTTTCCCTGCAAGCACCTGTGCCAGCGTTCTTCCCTCAAGGTTCGCAGAGGAACCCATGGGAGACCACTGAGGCTTTCCGGTAATGCGGTTGGTGACCATGGCACAGTCGCCGGCAGCGTAGACGTCTTCAAGGTTGGTCTTCATGGTATTGTCCACCAGGATCTTCCCCTGAAACATCTCGATTTTGCTGTCTTTCAGAAAATCTGTGTTTGGCCGGATCCCTGCTGCCATAATCAAAAGCCCGCAGCCCAGCACGCCTGCAGAAGTTTTTACTCCGGTGACTGCTTCGTTCCCAAGAACAGCCTCTGCTTTTGTGCCGGTAATCACACGGATCCCCTCTTTCAGAAGATGCTTCTTGGCATATGCGGCCATTTCCCCGTCCAGGATATTCGGCAGGATCTGTGAGGCAAAGTCAATGACTGTCACCTGCACGCCTTTGGCTTTCAGATTTTCCGCCGCTTCCAGACCAATGAAGCCTGCGCCGATCACAACCGCCTTTTTTACCCCCTTTTCTTCCACATAGGAGCGGATGGCAATGGCGTCATCCGGCGTTCTCATCTGAAACACGCCCGCCTTATCTGTCCCTTCCAGCGGCAACACTGCCGGAGACGCGCCCACAGCCAACACCAGTCTGTCGTAGGCGCAGATCTCCTCTGCCCCATTTTCCACATCTCTTACTGTGAGTTCCTTCTTATCTGCATTCAGGGCAACTGCTTCTTTTCCGGTACGTACCTCCACGCCTGTCAGTCCTGCATATTTCTGAGGCGTGTTTACGATCAGCTCATCCCGGCTTTCAATAAGGCCGCCCACATAATAGGGCAGTCCGCATCCTGCATAAGAAATATCTTTATCTCTGGTAATCACAACAACTTCCGCACTTCTGTCTTCTCTTTTTAATTTTGCCGCAGTCTTGGTTCCCGCGGCAACACCGCCGATAATCAGTACTCTCATTGTTTTTTCTCCTTATATTCCTGGATTCTTTTCCTGTCTGTGACAGCAATATTTTTCATTGACACATTCCGGACGCATTTTTTCGCAGACAACAACGTCGCCGCCGCTTATTGTCAATCCGCGCCCGTTTACCAGTGCATCTGCCAGCTTTTTTCTCGCACAGTCGTAAATCCGTGTCACCGTCGGCCTGGAAATATCCATTTTCACGGCGCATTGCTCCTGGTTCAGATTCACATAGTCCAGAAGACGCACGACTTCGTACTCGTCAAAGGTGAGATTCACGCTGCCCGTTTCTGCATTTTCTTTTGGAATAAATTCGGTTATTCTTGGTTTCGAGCAGATACATCTGCATTTCTGCGTTCTTGCCATATTTCCTCCTCTCCATGGCTCTGTGCAATGCCGTATTTTTCCGCCCCTGCGACCGGCAAAATCCTGCATATTCCCTTTGTTTTTACAGTCTTAACATACTTCTTTTTTGAACATATGTCAATATGTTTTCAGCATATGTTCATTACTTTTTGTTATGGGACCTATCAATCATTTTTCATTCCCGGCAGGATCTCCGCCTTCGGCGTTTCTGCGCGCCTGGAATCCAAAGATTTATTCGATCGTTTCTATGGCCTCTACAATACTCATCTTTGCGATTTTCCGCAGTGGAACCGCCGTTGCCAGCAGACAGGCCAACACGGAAATGGCCGCCGCTTCCGTGATCGCCGCAGCAGGGACAGAAACGAGCTGTAAAGTGTCTGTCTGAGCCGCATTGACAAAAACGCAGCAGATATAGCCCAGCACCGCACCGATCAATGATGCAAAAATCCCATAATAAGCGCCCTCCCACAGAAATGTTTTGTACAGGCTTGCGGCGCTCATCCCAATGGCCCGCTGCATGCCGATCTCGTTGATGCGGGTATGGATATTGCTGTAAACCGTGTTTATGATATTCAATACACCGATCATTCCGATAAAGATAATCAGCACCCAGCAAAGCATTTTGATCTGTTCAAAACTTTCTGCCATTTCGTTTCTGCTTTCCAGATAAGAAAGCCAGTGCGTCCCCGGACACGCACGACACCAGCTGTCCAGCCATCGTTCAAAGGAATCCCTATCCGCACTCTCCCGCAAAACCGGATAGATTTCGGAATAGCTGTCATTTCCGGTCAGGGAACAATATCGCTCATCATTCACCAGGATCTGGACTCCATTTGTAAATCCGGAGTTGTTGATCGTGATCGGCGAATCCACTTCCCCTAATACACGAAGTGTTTTGCCGCCCATTTGAACGGTATCCCCCGCCGCAAGTTTTGTATGCTCTACGGGTGTATCTCCGTAGGAAAAAGCGACAGGATTTTTCACAAGGCATCCTGTTCCGTCCTTTAATGCCTGCTTATCCTGCGCAGAAAGGCCGGGCGCATAGATTTCCAACAGTCCCTCGTCAATATTGGCAAGCTGCAAGGTCTCGCGGCTTTGCACGGACAAATCGGTTTCAAAGGGAAGTACCTCTCCGGCGCCCGGCATAAATACAGAAAGCCTGGCCGTAAAAAGGTTTTCTACAGCGTCGTTCGCCTCCAGAGCTTCTACCGCTTCCGCCGGAATGCCCGCTGCTTCATTTGTAACCGCATAATCGCTGAAATACATGTCCTGTACCGAATTGCTGGCATCAAGCAGCTTGGTAAAGCTCTGCAAAGCAACAAAAACAGTAATGCTCATGACAAGAGAAAGAATCGTAACAAGCGTTCTGCCCCGGCCGCGTTTCAAATTCAGCCTTGCAAAAAAGGCTTCAAAATGGCAGATCTTGCGGTTCCTTTTTCCGCGGCGTTTGATCTTCGCAAAGTGCCCGGACATAGCGACTGTCGGAGATACTCGGGACGCGTATCGGGCAGCGGGAAACGCAGCCAGCAGAGCAAACAAAAGTGTGACCGCACCGCCGGCAAGGAGCATGGGCAGCTTCACCGAACTGGCCGCGCTGATGGCTTCCGTTAATTCGGAAGCACTGTTTACCAGAAATATATCCGGATTGAGAATACCCGCAGCGGCAAGCAGCAGTCCCTTTGCCGACAATGTGCCGAGTACCATCCCGATGGGGATCCCAATCCCGCAGAGGAGCAACAGCTGCAGGGAAACAAGACGATAGATCTGCCCCCTCTCTCCGCCGATGGCGCGAAGTGTTCCATATTCTTTCGTGCGTGTTGTAATGGAGATTTTGAGAATATTGTAAATCACCAGGCCTGCGGCAGCCAGAACCAGTACGCCCACCAAAACACACGCCGCTGTCATAAACGGGAAGCCTGCCCCAGCATCGCCGTCGGCTTCCTCCTCATAAGAAATGCCCATGGCATCAAGCAAGATCCAGTTGTATTGAATATACGCTTCCTCGATATCCAGCTCTGCCGCAAGATCATAGACAATGCTTTGAAAATTCTGCCGGTCATGGGTCTTAAAATCCGTAGAATAAAGCAAATATTCTTCCGGCAGCAGATGTTCTGCGGTTCCCTTTCCTGCAATTCCTGAAACTGTGCCGGTCGTATATCCGATATAGCTGCTTTCAAGAATCCCTGTCAATATGAAATTGCCGGAATATTCAAATTCCGGCAGAGATCCATCCATGACAGACACTCGCAGATCCAGAGAAATCCGATCCCCAATCGCAATATCTGAGCCAAGGTATTGGATGCTGTCTTCCGGCAATGCAATTTCGTTTGCGTTCTCAGGCAAACGTCCCTCTTTTATGGTTCCGATCGACGGATAGAGAGACAGCGCGTTCTCCTGATATTCCCGAAGATATAGAGATAAACTGCTGCCCAACGGCGCATTGCCGACAAAAACGGTATCACCCACATCGTACAGACGCGCATCTTCGTGCAGCTTCTGCGCCTGTTCCTCGTTCAGCTGATGAAAGGTCGCATAACGGTTTCCGTTCAGGCCTGACGCCTGTTCTATACGCATGGACTGCAAAATTCCAATGGACTGACCCACTGCTGTTGTCATGATCGCAGACAGGATCACTGCAAGCAAAATCAGAGCTGCCATGATTTTTTGTGCTTTTAGTTCTTTCCATGCAAGAGACAAATAGGATTTCATCATTCTGTCACCTCCGAAAGAACTCCGTCCACAATAACCAATCGGCGCTCCGCCATCCTCGCAATGCGGCTGTCGTGGGTAATGACAACAAGTGTTTTTCCCATCTTCTTCCATATATTCTGCAGCATTTCCATAACCTCGCTGCCGCTTCTGCTGTCCAAATTCCCGGTTGGTTCGTCCGCAAAAATAATATCGGGTTTTGCGATCAGAGCACGGGCAATCGCTGTTCGCTGCTGCTGACCGCCGGACATCTCATGGGGCAAATGGGCAAGGCGTTCCCGAATCCCCAGCAATTCCGTGATCTGCTTTAAATAAGCTTCATCCGGCTGCTTTTTATCCAACAATAACGGCATAAGGATATTTTCCTTCGCAGTCAGGACGGGAAGCAGGTTGAACTGCTGAAAGATGAAGCCGATACGCTGGCGGCGAAAGGCAGACAGGGCTTTGTCGTTAAAACGGTATATGTCCTTTCCATCGTATGTCAGAGTGCCGGAGGTCGGCTGATCCAGCCCGGACAGCAAATGAAGCAGGGTGCTTTTTCCGCTGCCGGAGGGACCCATGATGGAGATGAAGTCGCCGGACGCAATTTCAAGATTGACCTTATCCAGCGCAACAACACGGCCTTCGCCGCTGCCGTAGATTTTTGATAATTCTTTTGCTTCAATATTCATAAAAAAACGCTCTCCTTATTCTCAGTATAGGGAGAGTGTAAAATAAAAATCTCAAAAATTGCTCAAGGTTTTCGACTGATTTCAAAGGAAGCAGTGGCCCTTGCTCCATGCTCCGTTCCATTAACAAGCAGGAGGGTTCCTCCATGTTTCAGGCATAATGTCCGGCTGCTGTAAAGCCCCATCCCAAAATGTGTGGAATCTCCATTCCATTTTCCAAACGGCTTCGGGCCGTTTTGTACCAGCTCTGCAGGATAACCCGGGCCATCATCTGTGACGGACAGAAGCAGGAGGGTTTCCAGCTGCTGCAGGCAGATTGTGATCTCGCTTTTTGCAAACCGGGCTGCGTTCCCGATCAGATTTTCCGCAACCGTCAGAAATAACGCATGGTCTATCTGCACAGCTCCATGATCCGGCGCAAAAATGGATAACCTGCATGTCCCGGCAAGAAGTTTTGCCGTCTCTTCCAACTCTGAGCGCAGCAGGGAATATGAACATTCACTTACCCGCATTGGCATTTGTTCCAATCTCTGTATGCTGCTCATGGCTTCCACATACTGCTCAATGCGCCAGGTATAGCGTTCCAGTCTGTCGATCGTCTGCCTGTCTGCGGTACCCTGACGCAGTAATTTCACAGTTCCCTTCAAAACTGTGACCGGATTTCTTAAATCGTGGGAAAACGCGGCATTCAGCCTTTTTCGCTCCTCCATCTGCCGCCACAGTTCCTGATTTGATCGCAAAAGCGCTTCACGCATAGTATCAAAGGCAGCACAGAGCTGTCCCAGTTCATCCCCGGAATGAACCGGCATAACAAAATCCAGGTCGTGCTTCTGAATCCTTTCAATGCCATTTCGCAATACGGCAATGGGCTCTTTCAGTTTGATGCGGTAATAGAAAACTCCTGACAGAGCCAGCCCGCCCATCGGAAGCGCAATACAGGACACACTTTGTACAGCGCCCAGCACAGACAATATCCTTTGCTGCGATTCTGTCGGCGCTTCCAACCTGACCGCTGTACCGTCCGGCAGAATTTCTATTCCACCCGCGGGAAAGGCGCTGCTGATTGAATCACATACCGCCAAAACAAGCCCTAACAGCAGGAAGGCCAGCAAGACGCAACATGCAGACAAAACCAGGAACGATTTCTTTAACCCCATATTTTTCAGGCGTTCCATCGATAACCGCACCCCCAAACTGTCTCAATATAATTGTGCTGCGTGTGTGCTGCAAGCTTTGCCCGTATTTTCCGAATATGCTCCATGATCGTGTCGCTGTTCCCATCCCCGTCCAGTCCCCACACCCGTTCATAAATCCGTTCCCGGTCAAAGACCTGGCCTGCATTGAGGGAAAGAAGCTCCACAATTTCAAACTCCCGCCTGGACAGCGGGATGCTCTGGCGATTGACCGCAGCCGTCCGAGCAGAGTAATCCAATGCTAACTCCCCAAAAAACCGAACCGCAGAGCTCCTCTGGCGGCGCTGCTCCCGCCGCAGGTGTGCGGCAATGCGCGCCCCCAGTTCATCCAGATCAAAGGGCTTGACGATATAGTCATCCGCCCCGGCTTGAAAACCTGCAATTTTGTCACTGGATTCCACGCACGCGGTCAAAAACAAAATAGGACAAGTAATATAATCCCGTATCTTCTGGCAGACCGTCAGACCGTCCATGTCCGGCATACGGATATCCAAAAGAATCAGATCGGGCTTGCCGGCAATTTTCCGGACAGCTTCCTGGCCGCTATATGCAGTCAGAATATCATACTGCGTTTGAAAGTAGCTCTGCATCATATCGACGATACCAGGTTCATCATCAACGATCAGTAATTTCGGCTTCAAAATAATACACCTCCATTTTTTCATGATATATGGTAAATCTCAAAAAACGCTCAACTTTCGTTCCCTTTTACAGATTGTGCAGCAGGCAAATATCCTCCAAAGGTTCTCCTTATTCCGAGGAAACAAAAGCGCAGGACCTTGGGGATACCTTTCCTCGTCCTGCGTCTCTTTTATCTTTCTGTCAGTCCTTACCTTCAGACTAAACTCATACCTGAAATCCGTTCAAAAGATTTCTTGGGCAATGCCTGATTTACCACATCAAACAGCGCCTCTGGCTCATTGTACTTTACCTTTGCATAGATGTCCATAATTCTTTTGCTGTTTTCGTGTCCTGCAAGGTACGGAAGCGTCTCGGTGCACGCTCCTGCACAGAAACGATCAGAAGAGAGCCTCCCGTTTTATCTCTTTTTGATCGGTGGTACCTTTAAGAAAGGCCGGAAATTTTGCACTATACTTACTCACAATTTATTTACCATTTAATTTTCGGTTGAACAGTAGAAAAATGGTGACGAACGGCCCTACAAATGCTACAATGTTCACATACAGATATGGCAATTTGCCCATATGGAACGCTTTATACAAACAAATGATTGGAGATATTGCTATTATGAGGAATCCATGGCCAATTTTCAGTATTGCGGCTCTTTCCGGAGGTGCGTGCCTGATTTATGATCACTTTTTTTCTTACGAGACCATGTGGATCGCTGTTGTGGCGTTCCTTGCGCTGCTGGCTCTCTGCCTTTTCGCGTACTGCAAATATGAACGCTGGCTGGCAAAGAAACTGAACCCTTATGTGGCGGCCTATCAAAGTGACCACGACCTTGAAAAATTGAAACAGGGATTGGATCGCTGGCGTCCCTGGGCATTCAGCAAGCATTCCAAAAATATCATTACAGCGAACTGGTTCTCTGCTCTGCTGGAACAAAAGCGCTGGACAGAAGCAGAAGAAACTTTGGAAGAGTTTCTGCGTCGAGCCAAAACTACGCAGGATAAAATGGGGTATCACCTGCTCCGGTGCGATTACGCAAGGGCAATCGGAGATACAGAATTAGAGGAACAGGAGCGACTTCTAAGCGAACAGCTGAAAACCCAGCTTGGAAACAAAAAGGGAGAATCAAGAGTCCCTGCAAACGCCAAAGAAAGTAAATATGCATTCTTTTGCTGGCTCTCTTTCAGCTTTGGTCTGGCACTGTTCGGAATCATCAGCAATATCGCCACCGGGGACTCAATCCTCGGATCGGTTGGAGCCGGACTTTTTATTTTGGGCTTGTTCTCCTTCCCAGTCTGCCTGATCTGGCTGATCCTCTGGTTGATCCGGCGCAGAAAGGAGACTGTTAAATGATTTATATCCTCCCGGTACTCTATGTAATTGTATCGTATACCTTCTTCCTTTTGGCAGTCTGTTTTGGCAATGCGATCACATTGCAGATAGTATCGATCCTTCTGCCCTTTATCATGGGGGGCGTCAATTTGATCGTTGTGCTGACCGTAGGAAGAAAGTGGTCGAGAAAAACATTGCTGAACTGCACTTTGATCATCAAGTATGGACTGATCCCGTTCTACCTGATCGGAGGGAGCATCACCGTATATGTAACGCTGATGGCATTCTTCCCATTGCCGCTGATGGCGTTGTTTGGACTGGTAACCATTGTTTTTTTGATTTTAGGATATGGGATTCTATTAGGGGCAGCTCCCTACGCGATCGCTTATCTGATAAAGTCATGCAAAGACGGCGTACATCCGAAATGGTTGGCGGTTTTAGCTGGAATCTGCCAGTTCTTCTTTTCCTTTGATGTACTTGCAATGATGGTTCTGACATTAAAGGAGCGGCACAGGGTCAAAACGATGATTGCCGTTTTCTGTGCAATGTGTCTTGCGCTCCTGCTGATCGTACTCTATGTGGTCATGACGCTGATTGGAGCATAATCACCATTTATATAGGATATGACTTGCTCATACATAAAACAAATTTGATAGAATCGCAGAAAGGATTTACGCTTATGAAAAAACAATGGATTGCTTTACTGACAGGATGTGTGCTGGTATGCGGTATGCTGGCCGGATGTGGCTCAAAACCTCAGACATCAGCTCCGGCAGCTGCGGGCAGCGATAAAGGCTGTACGGATGAGGCCATTCTGTCTCAGCTGAAGAATGACGGGACGCCTGAGTTCGTACTGGATGGTACTTACTACACGCTTCCTTTGGAAACTTCCCAGCTGATACAGGCCGGATGGAGTTTGGAAACGGAAGAATATGATGCAGCAGAGGTTTCTTTGCAGCCCGGCGAGCGCATTTATGGGGAACTTTCCAAAGACGGTCAGGAAATGGATGTGGCAATCGTAAATGCCGGGACAGAGCCATGTAAGCCTGCTGAAGGCGGAACGGTGGTAGAACTGGAATACTCTGCCGATAAGGATCAACCAAATCC
>CALBGI010000051.1 GCA_937893675.1 uncultured Blautia sp. | reverse complement strand
TGACATCTGCACCGAAGGTTTCAAAACCGGGACAATCTTCAACTTTCGCCATATAGCATCACCCGGTTACATTGTATAATTCATACTTTGCCCGTGGAATGTTGCTATATGCATGTTAGTTGAAGTTTATAATTCATATTTCGTTTCTTGCATTGTTCGAGAAAGAGAACTATAATGTACTCTGTGGAGGTGCGAAATGGACTATATGACATTGAAAGAGGCTGCCGAGAAATGGGGCGTGACACCTCGTAGGGTAAATTATTATTGTGCCGGAGAGCGTATCCCCGGCGCTGTGAAGATGGCTGGTGTTTGGTTGATCCCAAAGAACACAGAAAAGCCGATTGACGGAAGGACAAAACAAGGGAAGGAGCTGCGCCATGAATAAAATTTTGATTATAGATGATGACAGAGAACTGTGCGCTTTGATTAAACGCAGCGTACAATCGGAACATATTGAAGCTGATTTTTGTAATACCGGAAAAGAGGGCTTGCAGAAATTAAAAGAGCAGGAATACCAGCTTGTGGTGCTGGATGTGATGATGCCCGGTATGGATGGCTTTGAAACGCTGGAAGAAATCCGCAAAGAGAACAGCCTGCCGATTTTGATGTTCACATCCAAAAATGACAGCATTTCTAAAGTGCGGGGCTTACGGGCCGGGGCGGACGATTATCTGACAAAACCGTTTGATATGGACGAACTGATTGCCCGTATTGCGTCCCTCATTCGCCGCTACACCCGCTTTAATCATCAAGCCGGAGCTGTGCAAAAACTGGATTTTGACGGATTGCAGATTGACCTTGAAAATCGTTCTGTTACTACATCAAACGGCACTTTTGAACTGCCCCCAAAGGAATTTGATCTGCTCCTGTACTGTGCAAAACATCAAGGGAAAATTTTGACCAAACAGCAGATTTATGAGGAAGTATGGGGCGAAGAATATTTCTATGATGACAGTAACATTATGGCGATTATCAGCCGGCTTCGTAAAAAATTAGAAGTCAATCCTTCCAGTCCAAAGTATATCCAAACGGTCAAAGGGATTGGCTACCGGTTTAATAAGGAGGTGTAGCCAGCATGGAAATCATCGTTTTCTTGTCCGTTGTGATTGCTATTGGGGCTGTGTTGACTTCCATTGTTTTAGTTCAGCGTGTAAAAAAACAAATAGCAGAAATGACCAATGTGTTGGTTGATGTGAAAAACGGAAATGGCAACCGGCGTATTCTGTCTGCAACAAATGAACTGACAGCACCTCTTGCCTATGAAATCAATGAGATCGTTGTGTCCTATGAAAGCAGACTTTCGATTGTACGCCAGACAGAAGAAACCAATCGCCAGCTTATGACGAGCCTTTCCCATGATGTCCGGACGCCCCTTACCACCCTCATCGGGTATCTTGACGCTGCACACAAAGGACTGGTCATAGGAAAAGACCGAGATGATTATATTGAAACCGCCCGCCGGAAAGCCCATGATCTGAAAGAATATATTGATGTACTCTTTGACTGGTTCAAGTTAAATTCTAACGAGTTTGCTTTGGAGATCCAGAGCGTTGAGGCCGCAGAGCTGACAAGAAATATCCTCATTGACTGGATACCGATTTTTGAGGATAAACAGGTTGAGTATGACATTGATATTCCCGAACAGCCTGTCCGGGTAAAATTGGATATGGACAGCTATATGAGGATCGTCAATAATCTCATTCAAAATGTATTCGCTCACAGCCATGCAGACAAAATCAAAATTGTCCTGTCAAAGAAGGAACATAACATGGAACTGCTGCTGGCGGATAATGGAGTGGGAATTGAGAAAGACGATTTGAAACACATATTTGAGCGGCTTTATAAGTGTGATAAAGGACGCTCCGAAAAAGGCAGCGGACTTGGTCTTTCTATTGTCCATCAGCTTGTAGAAAAGATGGGTGGAAGCATAACAGTTGAAAGTTTTCCGGGAAAAGGAACTGAATTTATGTTGCTTTTTCCTTTGGAGATTTAAGCGGGTTCCCGTCTTTATGGCGGGAACCTTTGTCATTTTGACAGATTTCAAATTGCAAGGTTAATGCAAGGTTGCGGCAAGGTTAATGCAAGGTTGGCGTGATAGAATACCTTACAGAACAGGAGGTTTTGAATATGGATACAAATTACATCATTGAAACAAAAAATCTGACGAAGCAATACGGCTCACAAAAGAGTGTGGCTGACTTAAATATCCATGTGAAGCGTGGGAGAATTTATGGTCTGCTGGGCAGAAACGGAGCCGGAAAAACCACTACCATGAAAATGCTGTTGGGCTTAACGAAGCCGACTTCCGGAGAGGTCAAAATCTGGGGAAAGTCTTTACAGGGGAATGAAAAGAAGTTGCTGCCCCGTATTGGCAGTCTGATCGAGTCCCCCGGCTTTTATCCCAACCTGACCGGCACAGAGAACCTGCGTATCTTTGCTACCCTGCGGGGCGTACCAAACAATCATGCCATCAAAGACGCTCTGGATCTGGTAGGACTGCCCTACAAAGATAAAAAGCTCTTTTCACAGTATTCCCTTGGTATGAAGCAGCGGCTTGCCATCGCCCTTGCCGTTATGCACGATCCGGAGCTTTTGATTTTGGATGAGCCGATCAACGGTCTCGATCCCATCGGTATTGCAGAAGTACGCTCCTTTATTCGGGAGCTTTGCGACGCAAGAGGAAAAACCATTTTGATTTCCAGTCACATTCTTTCGGAGATTTCCTTGCTGGCTGACGATATTGGAATTATCGACCACGGCGCATTGCTGGAAGAAGAAAGCCTTGCTGAGCTGGAGCAAAAAAGCAGTAAGCATATCCGGTTTACGCTCTCTGATACTGCACAGGCGGCAAGAATTTTGGAACGCAATTTCCATGAAAACCATTTTTCTATACAGGACGACCACAATCTGCGCCTGCGCAACCTTGATCTGCCTGTGGGGAAAATTGTAACTGCCTTTGTAGAAAACGGATTGGAGGTATCGGAGGCGCATACCTGTGAAGAAAGTCTTGAAGATTACTTCAAGCGTGTGACAGGGGGCGAAGGAATTGCTTAAACTAATCAAATGCGAATTTTTGAAATTGAAACGGAAGAAATTTATTCCGCTGATTATTCTGGCTGCTTTCCTGTTTCCAATCCCGCTGACTTATCTGATGACAACGCCCTCTATGATGGAGCGATATACGGATCAGGCAGATGCTTTCGACGGACTATTTAATATGGTGCTGGGATATGGTATCCAGTTTTTACTGCCCTGCATTATTGGAGTGATTGCCGCTATCCTGTTTTTTATGGAACGCGACAACGATACATTCAAAAATCTGCGTACAATTCCTGTAACCAGCACGCAAATGGTACTTGCAAAGATTATTGTCCTGTTTCTTTTTGGAATTGTTTTTTGTGTGGCTTCTACCATTGCAACAATTCTTTGCGGATTTGGAACATTAGAAGTTTATGGAATAGGCTATAAATTGTTTTTAGCGGTTGAAACAGGAATTTTCATTACGGCAGGAACACTCCCGTTGATTGTCCTTGTTGTCTTTTTCAGTAAGACCTATGTTTTTTCCATTTTGCTGTGCGTCTTTTACAGCGTTCTGAACATGAGTGCTACAGCATTGTTTGACACACTGCCTAAAACCATGTTATGGCTTCTGCCCACGCCACTGACTACATTTTGGAGTGCAGGAGATATGGCGGCTCATGGAATAAAAATGGACTTGGAGCAAATGACAGGGCTAATTCCTTCAACATTTCAAGTTGTATTCATTCTTGGGATCATGGCATTAGTTTCGTTCTTACTGATTGACAGATTATATAAGCAGAGGGGGGAATAAACATGGTTCGCATTGTAAAAACAGAATTTTATAAATTGAAAAGGTATCATATCCTTTGGGCGGGCGTTGCACTCATGCTCCTATCCGTCCTGCTGACCTTGTTTACCTCTATGGCGAATGATGGTTCCGTTTGGGATTTCGCCTATCTTACAGAACAGGTCATCAAAAACAATATGTCCATGATTTTTCCGATGTGTATCAGCCTAATTGCTGGATATATGATTTCTCGTGAGCAGACGGATGACACATTGAAAAATATTCTGACTGTGCCGATCTCTTTTAAGAAACTGCTGACCGGAAAATTGATTGTGTGCGGCGTATTGTCTATTATTTTCGGGCTGATATGCAGCCTGTTTACAATCATAGCAGAAATGATTGTGGGATTTCCCGGCTTTGAAATTTCTTTAGCACTAAAAGCAACCTTGCAGATTACCGCGGTTAATTTCTTTTTATATCTTGCGGTTCTACCGATTATCGCTCTTACTTGTCGGAGGGCAGGTAGCTTTTTAGTCGGTGTAATCATTGCTTTTGTCTATGGATATGGAGGGATGTTTGCCGCAGGAAATATGACATTAGCAAACCTTTATCCGATTACCGCAAGTCTCGGAATGGTAGGCTACCGTAGCTATGATACCGCAGTCAACTGGAATATCGGAACCTGTTCTTGCAGTCTTGTGCTTGCTGTTGTTATTTCTGCCATCTTGATTTTGTGCATGAAAGAGCGAGAAGCAACCCAAACAAAGAAAAAGGCCAAAAAGGTAGCACCAAAGAAAGGCTGGTGATGATTTTATGAAGAAAATAGTTTTAGCATTGGCATTTGTTCTTTTGGGAAGTTTTATGCTTTCTGGCTGTTCAAAAGATGAAATTCTCGATCATTATAATAATATCGTTCAGTCGGCTGGAGCCATAGAGCTTACAGGAAAGTTATCTTTGGAAGGAACAAAAGAAAAAGGGATCGATGATTATACGGGAACTTATACGGCTGATTATGAGAATTTTTCAGATACAGAGTATTTGTTCGGAGGAACTTCCATAAAGAGAGAAGCCGGTAAGGAGCTGTCTATTGACTGCACTTTGGAGGTTACGGAAGGTACTGCAAAAGTATTTTGGATTTCTGGATCTGATGAAGCAGTCACTTTGATTGAAACAACCGGAACTTATAGTGACACAATTACACTTCCTGATGGTGGAAATTATATCGGCATTGAGTGTGAGGACTTTACTGGAAACATTGAATTGAATATTGAATAACATCCTGCCGCACGACGGCAAAAGAAAAAAAGCCGTCGTACAGCAGACACATTTCCACGCGCCTATGAAGCGGCGACTTTGAGAAGATCAGAGCCGCCGTTTCTTTTCGTCTATCCCAATCTAACGACGACCTAACACCGTGTAAATCCACGGCGGCATATAGGAGGATTGCCGCCGTGTCTATTTTTGTCTTTTTTCACAGTACCCATGACCTGCACCAGCTAAAAAAAGCCTGTTCCCAGCAGCGGAGCAATGCGGTCAGCAGTATGCACTATACCATGTAATTAAACAGCAAAATATACTCTATTACGCTCGTATGGCTTTATGCCGTCCGGGCGCTTTTTTGTCCCTGTGGAGCCGGAACATCGGGTCAGCATGGCCCGAACTTTGTCCCCGGTGCCGCGCCCCGCCGCCTCATTCAGATTTACCAAAAAAATCTGAATGGAGGAAAGGCAGATGGAAGTTACCATCAATTATAACGGACAAGCTGTGGCCGTGGAGGTCACGCTGGAAGTCTATGAATTTCTTGACAGGGCCGATCACAAAACGGAGAACCTGTTCCATGAACAGCGGCGGCATTGGGATGGCCGGGAGTTTGACGAGTACATCATTACCACCGAGGGTGTAGGAGCCTACGGCGAAACGCCGGAAGAATACCTTTGCCGCAAGGAAACACTGCATGAGCTGATGGCTGTTCTGGACACCTGTACCGAGGCCCAGCGCCGCCGGTTCTTGCTCTATGCGCTTGACGGACTGAGCCTTGCAGAGATCGGTGTGCTGTGCAGTTGCTCCAAAGTGGCTGTGTATCAAAGTGTGGAGGCAGTCAGAAAAAAATTTATAAATTTCTTTGAAAACAGGCTTAACGAATGACCTGTTTTCTGGCTACCAAGTGAAAGGGATCATTTCCCTTATCTCAGCGAGGGGCGGACAGCGGACGAGCTGCCCGCCTCTCCGATTTTCAGGAGGTAAGCCTATGAAAACAATCAATCTGCGGTGGATGTATCCCCACTACCGGCATGACGAGTTTGTGGATGTTACGGACGAGGTATGGGCAGCGATGTATCAGGCCAAGCGGGAGATGGAGAACTATGAGCGTCGGAAAGTCTACCACCGCGCCTACTACTCTCTGGACGCATACAGCTGGCTGGAAAATTACGCACTGGAACACAGCAGATCGCCGGAAGATATTTTGCTGGAACGAGAAGAAATGACCACCCGCCTATACCTGATTGCAGCTCTGCCAGTGGCTCTGGCTCATGCCACTCCGACACAGGCCCGCCGTGTTCACGCCTACTACATTGTTGGTATCAAGCAGCCGGAAATCTCTCGGATAGAGGGCGTCCACAGCAGCAAGGTTAGCGTTGCCATCCGCCGGGGTCTGCGGAATATGCGCCGCTGCTATGATGGCCTTTTCCAAACAGAGTGAGGGCATGCCTATGCAGACCATCAATCTCAAACAATATTATCCATTTTGCAAAGAGGACATTTTTGTGGAGGTGTCCGATGAGATCGTCGAAGCGTTTCTTCTGGACAAGAGAGCCGAGGCCGCCAGAGATCGCAAGATGTTCCGGTATAAGGCGTTTTATTCCCTTGATTGTAACGATGGAATCGAAAATGCCGCCATCGGCTGGGCGCAGCCATCGCCGGAGGACTACCTGATAGAAAAAGAAGAATTAGCCGAATACGAAGAACTGATACGGCGATTGTATGAAGCCATTTCTTCCCTGTCCCCCATACAGGCTCGCCGTGTCCACGCCCGCTATATATTGGGTATGAAAGTGAAAGACATTGCCGCAATGGAGGGTATCACACCATCACAGGCGGGAAAATCCATCCACGCCGCACTGCGGAGGCTGCGCCGGTACTTTGCGCGTCAGAAATGGACGGTCAATCTATGAGCGTTTCCAAAGAAAAGAGGTGCATGACATGGACGAAAAAATAACAGCTCACTCCTCAAAAGAAGAACAGGAGAAAGTCCTGAAGGAGATCCGACAGCTTGAAAACCGCAAGAAGATTTTGGAGAACAAGCAGCGGAACGAAGAACGCAGGGTTCGCACCCGCCGCCTGATTGAGCGTGGAGCCGTTTTGGAGGGGATTTTCCCGTTGGCTCCCGACCTTTCCGGCGCAGAGGTTAAAGCATTTCTGATTACCCTGTCCCATCTTCCTGGGGCTGCGGAATTGACTGCAAACCTGCCAAAATCCGGGGACACGCCATAAGTCCCTTGTTTACAAGGGCGCACTTATACACCGTTACCGGTGCTGTGCGCCCTGCCGGGGGCGTTGCGTACTTCGTCCGCGATGGGAAGCTACGCTCCCCAAACCCCTTGTGCGCTCTGCGCAGCCAGACACCCGCTTTGCGTTTGTCCGGCTCCACAGAGCCTGTTATCCCCTCACTGAAAGGAGGTGTTCCCCATAGATTTCTGTCATATCCCCATCAGTATCATCAAGCGCAGCGCAGGCCGTTCTGCTGTTGCCGCAGCTGCTTACCGCAGCGGAACCAAGCTGACAAATGAATGGGATGGAATGACCCACGACTACACCCGGAAAGGCGGCATTGTCCATGCGGAGATCATGCTGCCTGCCCACGCGCCGCCGGAATTTGCAGACCGTTCTATCCTCTGGAACAGTGTGGAGCAAATCGAGAAAGCAAGGGACAGCCAGCTTGCCCGCGAGATCGAAGCAGCCCTGCCCCGTGAACTGTCCGGCGAACAACAGCTTGCCCTTGTGCGTGCCTATGTGAAGGACAACTTTGTAGACAAAGGAATGTGTGCCGACTTTGCTATCCATGACAAGGGAACCGGCAATCCTCATGTCCATATCATGCTGACACTCCGGCCTTTGAAAGAAAATGGACAGTGGGGCGCAAAGTGCCGCAAGGCATACGATCTGGACGAGAATGGACAGCGTATCCCGGATGGGAAAGGCGGCTGGAAAAATCATCGGGAGGATACGACTGACTGGAACGATAAAGGAAATGTGGAGATTTGGCGGGCAGCGTGGGCAGCCTACACCAACCGGGCGCTGGAATCTGCCGATAGACCGGAGCGCATTGACCACCGCAGCTACAAGCGGCAGGGCATTGATAAAATTCCCTCTGTCCATCTGGGGCCAGCCGCCAGCCAAATGGAAAAGCGCGGTATCCGCACCGACAAGGGAGAAGTAAACCGGCAGATCGCTGCTGACAACAAACTGCTGAAAGAAATCAAAGCCCGCATTACCCGCCTTTATCGCTGGTCGAAAGCGGAAGCGGAAAAACCACAAACACAGCAAAGCAGCTTGACCGCCTTGTGGGAGGCCGGGCAGCAGCTGAACACTCCCCGCACCCGTACTGGCAAAATCCGGGCTTTGCAGGAAAGCGCCACACTATTCAGCTTTTTACAGGCAAACGGCATCCAGTCTATGCAGCAGCTTCATGAAAAAATCGCTGATATGAACAGCCGTTACTATGACCTGCGGGGAAAGATCGTCAAGGCTGAGCGCCGGATTGCCATTCTTACCGAACGCGGGGAGATGTGGGAACAGTACAACCAGTACAAGTCCATCCACAAGCAGCTTGCCAAAGTAAAGCCGGAAAAGCGGGAACAGTTTGAGCAGCGCCACAGCCGGGAACTGATCCTGTATGATGCAGCAGCCCGGTATCTGAAAGAACTGAAAGACAGCGGCGAGGGGATAACCCCGAAGGCATGGCAGCGGGAGATCGACCAGCTGACCGCCGGAAAGCAGACGGACACGCTTGCCATGAAATCCATGAGGGAGGATTTGAAAGCAGTGGAACGGCTCCGCAAAACCGCCGAGCAGCTGTCCCGACAGGAAAGGGACAAGTCTCACGACCGTGGGCCGGAGCGGTAAAGGCTACCGCGTTTTGGCGTACCCTTGTCAAGTGCGTCGCGTTTCACGACATACTTTTGCATACAGAAAAACCGCCGTACAGGTTTCCCCATACGGCGGCAGACTGTTTATTTGCCGAACAAGTCGCTGTGTGTGCCGGTGCGGGCCAGCGTCAGCACCAGAACATCATCCTCTATGCGATAGACAAGCAGCCAGTCCGGGAGAATATGACATTCCCGATGACCTGCCCAATCGCCGGACAGGTCATGGTCACGGTTCTTATCCGGCAGCG
>CALBGI010000050.1 GCA_937893675.1 uncultured Blautia sp. | reverse complement strand
TGTATGGTTAAACAGGATTAAAGAACTATTTGATGAAAGAATTATAGCTGATTACGGTGCATGTGGAAAGTATCGTGTTGCTTTCCAAACCTGGCTCAAACGAGTGGAAGCATATCCATGCGGAATTATAAGGAACTTATCGCCGGTTGAAGAATACTTGGAAAGCATTCAAAAGATGCACAGTACAGTAAAGAAAAATGGAATCAAAAACCGCACGGAGTTGAGTTATGAATTGACGGATACAAAGAAGCTTAGGAGGAAATAAAAGATGCAGGACATACAGATGGATAAGAATATTTATGAGGGCCGTCCGCAGAATGAGGGCAGCCGTCTGCCAAAGGAGCTGGCAGTTTATGATTTGCTGGACCGGCTTCAGATTTCATACAGGCGTGTCGATCATGAACCGCTCATGACGATCGAGGCATGTCAGGCGGTAGACCAGCTTCTGGGTGTGGAGATCTGCAAGAATCTGTTTTTGTGCAACCGGCAGCAGACCCAGTTTTATTTGTTGCTGATGCCGGGCAAAAAGTCATTTAAGACAAAATATCTGTCCCAGCAGATTGGTTCGGCCCGTCTTTCCTTTGGGGATGCAGAACATATGGAAAAATATCTGAATATTACGCCGGGCTCGGTGAGTGTTATGGGCTTGATGAATGACAGGGAAAATCAGGTACAGCTGCTGATCGATAAAGAACTTTTGGAGGAAGAATGGTTTGGGTGCCATCCTTGTATCAACACCTCTTGTCTGGTGATGAAGACAAGGGACGTGTTGGAAAAAATCCTTCCGGCAATACACCATGAATATCGGGCAGTGGAGCTTCCGGCAGAGTGAGAAAATGCCCGGATACCGGAGGGCTGTGGATATTGACAAAATAATATTTGAAGGCTTTTCAATTGGAAGTTTCTATATTATAATACCTGTGGATTATCAGAATAAAGAAAAACAGGAAGAGAAGAAAGGAAGCATCTATGAAGCTTTTGATCATAAGACATGGGGATCCGTATTATGAAATTGATTCGCTCACACAGAAGGGCTGGAAAGAAGCGGAGTATCTGTCCGAGAAGCTCTGCGGTTTGGATGTGAAGGCGTTTTATATGTCACCGTTGGGGCGGGCGCAGGATACGGCAAAGCCCACCCTGGAAAAGCTGGGAAGAACTGCAGAGGTGAAGGAATGGCTGCGGGAATTTGACGTGAGGATTCAGAGACCGGATATTCCGGACAAAAAGATGATTGCCTGGGACTGGCTTCCCCAGGACTGGACGCAGGATGAGCAGTTTTACCGGTATGACGAATGGTACAAGAATACAAGTATGGTTGAGGGACATGTGAAAGAGGAATACGACTGGGTGACCGGAAGCTTTGACAAGCTGCTGGCAGAGCACGGTTATGTCCGTGACGGACATGTCTACCGTGTGGAGCGGTCCAACAATGATACACTTGTATTTTTCTGCCACTTTGGACTGGGATGTGTGCTGGCAAGCCATTTGCTTTCCGTGTCGCCGATGGTCCTTTGGCATGGAGCCTGCGCGGCACCGTCTTCTGTGACAACCTTTGTCAGCGAAGAGCGGAGGGAGGGAATTGCAAGCTTTCGCATGAGCAGCTTTGGAGATATTTCTCACCTGTATGCACATCAGGAGCCGCCTGCGTTTGCCGCCAGATTCTGCGAAAGCTTTAGGAATGTGGATGAGCGCCACGATTGAGAAATAGTTATATCTTTTTAAGAAATTTTATAGAATTATTAGAAATAGGACAAAGTTCTCTCACATTTGTGTTGTATGATAAATACATCTTAAAAGTAAACATGCTTTTGAGATAAACTCTTTCCTTTCCCTAAATATGTAAATCAAATTGCCGCTCGCCTGCAAGAACGCAGGAGGAGCGGCAATTTCCTTTCTATGATATGGACAGTGAGGCAGCGCCGGTATGCAGAGCATTCTTCTGTATACCGGCGCTGCGTGGATCCTGCTGATCGTTTTTTGATGAAAAAGAGTTACCTTCTGCGGAAACGGTTAAAGCAGGAATAAATTTCCTGGATACGGGGAACTGCATAGCCGCAGGGAAGGCTTTTGTTTTCGGAAAAAGCGGACAGCCCTCCGGTCTCCAGTTTTTGGACAAGTAAATTACATATATCTGAAACAGTTCTTTTTCCGTCAATGAGATGCTCTATGGCATATTTCAGAAGAAGGGCAAGAGAAGCGGTCTGCTCGCCGTCAATGAGCTGTTCCAGATATCTCAAATCTACATCCTGCTTTCCTATGGAGAAGCAGTCTTTCCCGTGAAGCTTGGTTTTTAAGAAATCTCTTGTATCCTTGTCAGGATGTCCCCGATGGGAAAACGTCGGGGCAGGTCCAGTCATGATCCGGTGCTGCATGGGCATATGGAAAGGGGAAGGAGCCTGGGCAGACAGCGGATAGTCTGCGCAGAGAGCCTTTGTCTGTGCAGTGATATCAAGCGTCCTGTAACAGTCCATCTGCAGAATCGTGTCTGCAATATGGAAGAATGCGCCGGAGCTTCCGGCTACGAGGATGGTAGAAATACCTGCCTGTGCATACAAGTCGCGGGCTCGTTCCAGGAAGGGTGTAATAGGCTCTTTTTCACGACGGATGACCTTCTGCATAAAACTGTCCCGCACCATAAAATTGGTGGCTGACGTATCCTCATCCAGGAGGAACAGGCAGCTTTTGGCCTCCATACCCTCGATGATCCCAGCAGCCTGGGAGGTGCTTCCGCTGGCATCCTCCGTGGAAAAGCAGCGAGTGTCTTTTTGGTTCGGCAGATCGTTGATAAACAGAGAAATATCTACATCCTTAATAAAGCGTCCGTCCTCGGAGCGGAGCTTTAAAGCAGAGCTGTCCGTGATGATATATTCGCGTCCGTCTCCGGCGATATGGTTGTACACTCCCAGCTCCAGAGCCTGGAGAAGCGTAGATTTTCCGTGATATCCGCCGCCCACAATGAGGGTGATGCCCTGCGGGATTCCCATTCCGGTGATTTGGCCTTTATGGGGAAGCGTCATGGTGACGCGCAGGGAGTTTGGAGAGGAGAAGGGAACTGCGTTTTTCATGGGGCGGGAAGAAATCCCGCTTTCCCGGGGAAGCACAGCGCCGTCAGCGACAAAGGCCACAAGCTTTTGTCTGGAAAGTTCCTGACGGATATATTCCTGATCCTCTGCCAGAAAAATGGCGTTTTCAAGTTGTACGGCATTTTGCAACTTGTAGGAAAAGGATTTTTGGACACAAGTCGGAAGAAAGTCAAAAAGGATTTTTTCCAGCTCTGTGGCGTTGATGGTGCGTCCGTTGGCGGGAAAACCTACAAAAAATCTGGCGGTGATGCCCTGCTCTGTAATCTGGCAGGCAGTGCGCGGCAGAATTTCCTGGCAGCAGTGGGAAACGGAGATCAGCCCGCTTTTTCCGGAGCCTTTTGCCCGGAAAGCATAGCGGTTTATCTGGCTTTCAAACTGGCGCGTGAGATAATCGGCAAGAGCCGTTCTGGTAAGCGCATCCTTATAATAATCGGCAGGAAAGCCGGCGTTTTTGTGGGAGACAAAGATGCTCACATGAGACGGGGAAGCAAAGGGGTCTCCCTGAACATGGTCTATGGACAACGTATAGAAGCCGAACTGGTAGAGTCCCTTCAGAGACTTGTACGCCGGATAGCTCTTGCGGTGAACGGAAGAGAGCAGCTCTCTTAACTGGCTGGATGACTGCATAGAATACCTCCTGACATGATAATTGAAAAATAGGAATCATTATGGACTGAAAAAATGCTGTGCCTTCACAGCGGGTCCTCTCTAATAATAGAGAATTTGGCGCATCTTGTCCAGCTTTCCACAAGAAAACAAGCTGCACTTTTGAATACATGTGGAAAATTCGGGGAAATTGCTCTATAATATGTGGGAGAATGGTAATAATATGAAGGAAACTTCGGAAAGGCGGACAAAAAATGGAACGAAGAAATGCATGGCTTTCCTATACAGAAGCGGAAGAAAAAGAAATGGAAGAGGTGGTGCGCAAGTACCGTCATTTTCTTGATGCAGGAAAGACAGAAAGAGAATGTGTCACCCAGATCGTGAAAGAGGCAGAGGCTTTTGGCTACCGGAACCTGGAGGAAATCCTTGCGAAGGGAGAAAAGGTTGAGGCAGGTCAGCGGGTATATGCCGTTGGAATGAAAAAGGTAGTTGCTCTTTTTCACATTGGAGAAGAACAGATCGAGAACGGGATGAATATTCTGGGAGCGCATATCGATTCTCCGAGACTGGATATCAAGCAGAATCCCCTCTATGAGGATGCGGACTTGGCCTATCTCGACACACATTATTACGGAGGCGTGAAGAAATACCAGTGGGTTGCCCTTCCGCTTGCCATACATGGAGTCGTTGTGCGCAAGGACGGAAGCAGCGTGGATATCACCGTTGGCGAACAAGAGGATGACCCGGTTGTATATATCACGGATCTGCTGATTCATCTGGCTGGAAAACAGATGCAGAAAAAAGCGGCAGAGGTGATCGAAGGTGAGAATCTGGATATCCTGATCGGCAGCAGACCGCTGGCAGATTTGCCGGATGAGAAGAAAAAGGAAGCAGTAAAAGAAAATATCCTGAAGATTTTGAAAGAAAAATATGATATAGAAGAAGAGGATTTTCTTTCTGCGGAGCTTGAGATCGTGCCGGCAGGCAAAGCGCGGGAATGCGGGCTGGACCGCAGCATGATCGCGGCATATGGACAGGACGACAGAGTGTGTGCGTACACTTCCCTGCTGGCAATGCTGGAAATGGAAGCTCCGGAGCGCACCTGCTGTTGTCTGCTTGTTGACAAGGAAGAAATCGGAAGTGTGGGTGCAACCGGGATGCAGTCCCGTTTCTTTGAAAATACGGTGGCAGAGCTTCTGGAAGCAATGGGACGTTATTCAGAGCTTACGCTGCGCAGAACGCTGAAAAATTCCAGTATGCTTTCTTCCGATGTAAGCGCGGCCTTTGACCCGGCTTTTGCAGATGCCTTTGAAAAGAAAAATACTGCATATCTGGGAAGAGGTATTGTGATCAACAAGTTTACGGGAGCCAGAGGAAAATCCGGATCCAACGATGCAAATGCAGAATATGTGGCGAGGGTGAGAGACATTTTTGACAGCCATGAGGTGGCTTTTCAGACAGCGGAGCTTGGCAAAGTAGACATTGGCGGAGGCGGAACCATCGCGTATATTGCGGCTCTCTATGGCATGGAGGTCATTGACAGCGGCGTTGCGGTTTTGAGTATGCATGCTCCCTGGGAGGTTACAAGCAAGGCGGATATTTATGAGGCCAAGAAAGGGTACAAGGCCTTTTTGCTGGAAGCATAGAAGGTACAGACACTCCGGATACAGAACCCCGATAAAAAAAATGCGGTTTTTTAAAAAAAACGGAAATTACCTATTGACAAATGCAGGTTTATAGAGTAGAATACACATTGTTGCGAAGGTGATTCGCAAGGATGTGCGTTTAGCTCAGCTGGATAGAGCGTTTGGCTACGGACCAAAAGGTCGGGGGTTCGAATCCTCTAACGCACGCTTATAAGAGAAGCACTCTGAGAGATCAGGGTGCTTTTTTTGCGTTAAAAAAATTTTGTTCGGGTGCAATAAAACACAGGCCTTCTTCATTGTACTTATAAAAGGAAAGAAATGAAGGAGGTGCTTTCATGAATGAAGATCGAAAAGTAACGGGAATGGTGATTTTGTTTTTGGTCGTGGCAGTGGGACTGTGGATTTGGACAGATGCAAGATACTCCTGCGCAGGAAGCAGTGTGCGCGGGGAACCATTGAAGGTGACACTTTTGAAAGTAGGAAAGGCAGATGCCATTGCGGTGCAGACGGGAAACAAAACCATGGTGATTGACGCCGGAGAAGAAGAGGACGGAGAAGAGCTGGTGGCATTTCTGCAGAACCAGGGGATCTCCTATGTGGATGTTCTGGTGATCACGCATTTTGACAAAGATCATGTGGGGGGAGCGGACACACTGGTGGAAGAGATGGAGATCGGCGAGGTGCTGCTGCCGGATTACGAGGGAATCCACACGGAATATCTGGATTTTATGCATGCTCTGGAGAAAAAAGGGATACAGCCGCAAAGGCTGACAGAGCCGATAGAAATGCAGTTTGGCGAAGCGCTTGTGAAGACAGAGCCGCCGGAATCCTACGAAGCAGCGGAAAATGTTGTGGAACAGGACAATAACTTTTCTTTGATCACAACCATCGTTCACGGAGACAATCGGCTTTTGTTCACCGGAGATGCGGAAAAACAGAGGCTTCACCAGTGGCTGTCTGAGGAAAATGTGGAAGCGTGTGATTTTTTAAAGGTGCCGCATCACGGAGTTTATAACACTGCGCTGAAGAAACTGGCAGATGCGGTTTCCCCAAAATATGCGGTCATCTGTTCCTCCGGAAAGAATCCGGCAGACGCCAAAACGCTGGAGCTTCTTCGCGCAAGAGGGATTGAGACCTTTGAAACGAAAGATGGAAATGTGACGGTGATCAGTGATGGAAATCATCTGGAGATTCGGCAGGAGCTGGAACGATAGGAGGGATTTTGTGGCACAGACAGTTTTTAACCGCTATGAAAAAAAGTATTTGATGCCGGAAAACGTATACTGTGAATTAAGGCAGCGGCTGTCGGCTTATATGCAGGAGGATGCTTACGGACTTCACACAATCTGCAATATTTACTATGATACACCGGATTCCAGCCTGATACGGCGCTCAATTGAAAAACCGCAGTACAAAGAAAAACTGCGTCTTCGCAGCTACGGAATTCCGGAACTGGGGTCTGCGGTGTTTCTTGAGATCAAGAAAAAATATAAAAAAGTTGTAAATAAACGAAGAATCCAGCTGACACTTCAGGAAGCCTACGATTATGTGGAACAGGGAATCCGGCCGGCTGCAGACAGCCAGATTTTACGGGAAATTGATTTTTTTCTGAAAAGGTACCCGCTGGAAAGAGGGCTTTATCTGGCGTATGACCGCATCGCCCTTTTTGGCGGAGAGGATAAGGACTTTCGGGTGACCTTTGATCAGAATATTCGAAGCCGGCGGCAGTTTATGGGACTGGAAAACGGAGACTTTGGCGAACCGCTTTTGCCGAAGGGATATTACCTTATGGAGAGTAAGGTGATGGGCGCGGCGCCGCTTTGGTTTACGGAAATTCTGTCAGATTTGTGTATTTATCCGATTTCCTTTTCCAAGTATGGAAATGTTTATAAAAAGGAGCACGGAGCGTTTCATTTTGAGGAAATGATGGTTCACAGAAATGAAAACTGGGATGCGATAAGGAGGAAACAGGTATGTTAAACAGTATTTTTCATGCAGGAACATTTTATGCGGAATCGGTGGCAGCAGCCATGGCGACAGCGGCGATACTTGGTCTTATGATTGCGCTTCTCTATAAACGTTCGGGCTCTTCCGTACATCTGGGCAGTTTTGCGGTCATTCTGGCGATCCTGCCGCTTCTTGTGTCGGTGGTCATTATGATCGTGAATGGGAATCTGGGGACTTCGGTAGCGGTTTTGGGCGCTTTTGGTCTGGTGCGCTTTCGCAGTGCCCCCGGTACGGCCCGAGAAATCGGTTTTATTTTCTTTGCCATGGCTGTGGGGCTGGCAGCAGGTATGGGCTTTTTGTCCCTGGCAGTGTTGCTTACGCTGGTCATTGGGATGATGCTTCTGGTTTTGGAAAAACTGCATTTTGACAGTGACAATTCCAGAGAACGTGAGCTTCGTATCACGATACCGGAAAATATGAACTATAACGGGATATTTGATGATCTGTTTCAGGCTTATACAAAGCAGACCCGTCTGGAACGTGTGAAGACAACGAATATGGGGACCATGTATGAGCTGTCCTACCGTGTGGAACTGAGAAGCCTGGAAAAGGAAAAAGAATTTATGGATGAGCTGCGGTGCAGAAACGGAAATTTAACTATTATTTTGGGACTTGTCCAGCGAGAAAAGAATGAACTATAATAAGAGCAAGCGACAGGAGCGGTCTGTTCTGGAAATACATATTGGGATGAGGAGAAGGAAAAATGCTGGTATTTGCGGCTGTGGTCTGTGGGGAACCGCGGGAAAGGGAAACAATTGCAATTGATGAGACACTGTTTTATAAGATTGCAGCAGGAGAGAAAGCGGCATTTTGTCAGTTGTATGAATTGACTTCAAACGCAGTTTTTTCCTATGCGCTTTCTTTGCTTTGCAATACAGAGGATGCCAAAGATGCCATGCAGGAAACGTTTCTGAAGATTCGCTGTGCCGCACATCTGTATCAGCCAATGGGGAAACCTATGGCGTGGATTTTTACCATTGCGCGCAACATCTGTCTGATGAAATTCCGGAAGAAAAAGCATGATTCGGTGATTCCGCTGGAAGAAATAAAGGAAGGCTTTTCCTGCAGTCAGATTGAAGACCGGGAAGACAGAATGGTTCTGGAGGCGGCATTTCAGGTTTTATCCAGGGAAGAATGCCAGATTATTGTGCTTCACGCAGTATCCGGACTTAAAAATCGGGAAATCAGTGAACTCTTACAGATACCGCTGTCTACGGTTCTGTCAAAATATAATAGAGGTCTAAAAAAGCTGCGCAGGCAGTTGGAGGGGATAGAATGAAAAAAATAACGGACTCCTATTTGAAAAAACATTTAAAACATGGATTGGAGCAGCTGACGTTTCATGAGGCAGATAAGCTGTGGGAGAAACCGATACAGAAAGCTGTCGGGGATGAATGGTATCTGGATGGGGTGCCATCCGGCTGTTCTTCCGGACACGGTGTAAGGATCATGAAGACACTTTCCGTTGTGGCAGCCTGCTGCGTACTGTGCTTTCTGTTTGTCTATATGCATCAGATCCGCACGGACGCAACGGTGTATCTGGATGTGAATCCTGCTGTAGAGATGAAGATCAACCGAAGAGAAAAGGTAATTTCAGCGGAGGCAGATAACCGGGATGGACATATCATCCTGGAAGATATGGATTTGGAAAATGTAGATCTGGATGTGGCAGTAAACGCAGTACTGGGCTCTATGGTAAAGCATGGGTATCTCAGTGAGGCAAAAAATATGGTTTTGCTTTCTGTGGACAGTAAACGTTCCGAGCGGGCAGAAGAATTGAAAACACGCTTATCCGATGAAATTTACACATGTTTGGAATCTTTGGTTGGAAGCGGCGCTGTTTTTGCCCAGGAGGTGCAGGTTGACGAGGAGCAGAAGGAGCTGGCGCAGGAATACGGCATGACTCCTGGGAAGGCGGCGCTTTTGCAGAAACTGACGGATGCCAATGAGAATCTGGATTATGAAGAGCTTGCTGAAATGCCGGTGTATCAGCTGGAACCATATTTGAAAAAGTCGGAAATACAATTGGAAGATTTTGCACAATACACCGGGACAATATATGAAGCGGAAGAAGAGGTGGAAAAACCGGAGCTTACGGAAGCGCCGGAGCCCACGGAAGCGCCGGAACCCACGGAAGCGCCGGAGCCTACGGAAGCGCCGGAGCCCACGGAAGCGCCGGAGCCCACGGAAGTACCGGAACCTGCAGAAGCGCTGGAAGAGGAGACGGAAGAGACAGAAATCATAGAAGAACCGGAGTACGAAGAAACAGAAGAAATAGAAGAACCGGAGACATGGGAGGAGACCGAGGAAAGCCGGCAGGATACCTGGGAAGAGGAAGATTTTGAAACAGAAGAATATGAGGCGGACGAAGAGGGCGAGGATGATTAGCGAAAGACAGGGAATCAGAACGAGTTTTAACTTGTAATACATTAAGAGGGAGTACAGGATATGGCAAACTTTACAAAAAGGGCAATCCGGGATTCTTTTGTGAAACTTCTGAATAAAAAGCCGCTGCATCAGATCAGTGTGCGGGACATTGTGGAGGACTGCGGGGTGAACCGCAATACCTTTTACTATTATTATCATGATATTCCTCAGCTTGTGGAGGAAGTGGTCAACGATGAAATCGACCGGATCATCAGGGAACATCCGGCAATTGATTCTGTGGATGAGGGTGTGAATGCACTGATCGGATTTACCATGGAGAATCGAAGAGCGGTTCTTCATATTTATCAGTCTGTGAATCGGGATATTTTTGAGAAGCACTACTGGAAAGTCTGCGACCATGTGGTGACAGCGCTGGTGGGACGAAGGCTGGAGGAAAAAAGGGTTTCCGGGAAAAATCGACAGATGTTTCTGGATTATGCCATGTGCGTCTGCTTTGGCGTTACGATGGGATGGCTGAACAGTGGGATGAAAAGCGATATTCAGGAGTTTTCCAACTGGCTGTTTGGAATCAAACAGGGAACGTTGGAAGAAATGATAGCAAGGTGTGAAAAAAATAAGAACTGATTTTAGGCAAAACAGTCGTTGTGTCTGATTTTTGGGCACGAGGGCTGTTTTTGTCTGTAGGAGAAAGGGAAGAACCTTGTTATAATCCGGATATCAGGAACTTATTTTTGTACAAGAGAAGAGGAGGAAGATCATGTCACTTTCCAATCATTTAAAAAAAGCAACTCTGCGGACAGCTCTTGGTTATCTGGAAAAGAATCCGGAAGAAAACGCGCTGAAACTTATGAACTGGGTAGATAAGCTGGCAGGCGATGGAGCGGACAGCTTTCCGGTTCAGCGCGCGGCCGTGCGTCAGGTACTGGAAAACCCGGACAGCAACATGCACCAGCTGGTAATGAAAATTATGAAAGAGACCGATGGAGAAGTGCTGAAAGCTACCTTTGAGAATTTCTTTCTCAATGCCAATATCATAGGGTGGCCCAGACAGGAGGAATGCCGGAAAAAATACGGCTGTAATATTCCATGGGCAATCCTTCTGGATCCCACTTCTGCCTGCAATCTGCACTGCACCGGATGCTGGGCGGCAGAGTATGGAAACAAGCTGAATCTGACATTTGACGAAATTGATTCTATTATTGCCCAGGGCAAGGAGCTGGGGGTATACATGTATATTTATACAGGCGGAGAGCCGCTGGTACGTAAAAAAGATTTGATTGCTCTGTGTGAAAAGCACAGTGACTGTCAGTTTTTGTCCTTCACCAACGCGACATTGATTGACGAGGATTTTGCAGATGAAATGCTCCGTGTGAAAAATTTTATTCCTGCCATCAGCGTGGAGGGCTTTGAAGCTGCAACAGATGGCCGTCGGGGAGACGGAACTTATCAGAAGGTGGTGAAAGCCATGGCTGTTCTGAAAGAAAAACATCTGCCCTTTGGTCTGTCCTGCTGCTATACCAGCCAGAATCTGGATTCTATCAGCTCTTTTGAGTTTATTGACCAGATGATAGAATGGGGAGCACGTTTTGTATGGTATTTCCATTATATGCCGGTTGGAAATGAGGCTGCTCCGGAGCTTTTGCCGAATCCGGAACAAAGAGAATTTATGTACCACCGCATTCGTGAAATCCGTGCGACAAAGCCCATATTTGCAATGGACTTTCAGAATGACGGAGAATATGTAGGAGGCTGTATTGCGGGTGGAAGACGTTATCTCCACATCAATGCCAACGGAGACTGTGATCCCTGTGTGTTTATCCATTATTCCAATGCCAATATCCGGGAAAAAAGTTTGCTAGAAGTTCTGCAGTCGCCTATTTTTATGGCGTATCATGACGGACAGCCTTTTAATGAGAATCATCTGAGACCCTGCCCCATGCTGGAGAATCCGGAGATTCTCAAAGAGCTTGTGAATAAGACCAAGGCGCATTCCACGGATCTTCAGTCTCCGGAATCTGTGGAGCATCTGTGTGGCAAATGTGAGGCCTACGCGAAAAACTGGGAACCAACAGCAAACAGACTGTGGGATGGTTTTGGTGACCAAAATTAAAGAGGGTGTTTTGTTGTGTACGGAAATAAAAGATTGAAAGCGGCCAAGACCGGATATACGGTACTATCGCTGCTGCTCTGTCTGCTTGGGATTTTTCTGATGGTGAAACCGGATTTTTCCATTGTGCTTCTGTGCCGGATCATGGGAGGGATCCTGCTGTTGTTTGGAGCGGTAAAAATTATCGGCTACTGTTCCAGGGATTTATATCGGCTGGCGTTCCAGTATGATCTGGCGTTTGGGATTCTTCTGATGGCGCTGGGAATCATCCTTGTGATCCGCACAGATATGCTGATCCATCTGGTATGTATTCTTATGGGCGTCTGTGTACTGGCAGACGCTCTTCTGAAAATTCAGACAGCGGTGGATGCCAGAGTTTTTGGGATTCGTTGGTGGTGGCTGATTCTGACGGCGGCAATTCTTGCAGGAATTGTTGGATTTATTTTGATTTTTCGTCCTTCCAAGAGTACGGCGATGATCATGGTCTTGCTGGGAATATCACTGCTTGCCGAGGGCATTCTGAATCTGATCACGGTTCTGACTGCAGTGCAGCGGAAGCACCGGGAGTTTTGAAAACAGTGGCGTCCGGGATAGGACAGTGGTATAATAATTCCAGAATGAAAAGGAAGCAAAAATTCAGTGTGAATACAAAAAAGGAGGATACTCCATGGAGAAAAAAGAACTTTTGCATATGGCAGACCACACATTGCTTGCCCCGGACGCCACATGGGAGCAGATCAGAGAAACCCTGGACGATGCTGTGAAATATGAGACAGCTTCCGCCTGTATTCCGGCGTCCTACGTAAAGCGGGCGGCAGAATATGTGCAGGGACGTCTTCCCATCTGCACGGTGATCGGCTTTCCCAACGGCTACAGCACCACGGCAGTGAAGGTATTTGAGACAAGAGACGCGGTGGCAAACGGCGCTTCTGAGATTGATATGGTCATCAATATCGGAGATCTGAAGGACAAAAACTATTCGGCAGTGGAAGAAGAGATCCGGCAGATCCATGAGGCCTGTCAGGGCAGGATCCTCAAGGTGATCATTGAGACTTGCCTGCTTACAGAGGAAGAAATTATAAAAATGTGTCAGATTGTTACAGCGGCAGGTGCGGAATTTATCAAAACCTCCACCGGTTTTTCAAAGGCGGGAGCCACCTTCCACGCTGTGGAGCTGATGAAAGCCAACGTAGGCCCCAGGGTGCAGGTGAAAGCGGCAGGCGGGATTTCCGATTTCGGGGACGCGCAGCGTTTTGCGGAGCTTGGCGCCACCCGGCTTGGAACCAGCCGCCTGGTAAAGCTGATGAAGCAATAGAAGCCTTGGGATACGGGAGGATAAAAGGATGGACAGAGTATTGCTGCAGTTTTTTGAATGGTATCTCCCGGAGGATGCCGCTCACTGGAAACGGTTGGCAGAATGCGCACCGGCACTGAAAAAAGCCGGATTTACGGATATCTGGATGCCGCCGGCTTATAAAGGCGCCAACGGAAAGGCCGATGTGGGCTATGGGGTCTATGACCTTTATGATCTGGGCGAATTTGACCAGAAGGGAACCGTGGCCACCAAGTACGGCACCCGGGAGGAATATCTGGCCGCCATTGCAGCGCTTCACGCAGCGGGGCTTCGCGCTGTTGGCGATATTGTGCTGAATCACAAAATGGGAGCGGACGGATGTGAAAACCTGAAAGCGGAGGCCGTGGCGGCAGACGACCGGGAGCGGGAAATCGGGGAAAGTGAGATTTCCGCCTGGACGGTGTTTAATTTTCCGGGGAGGAAGCAGAAGTATTCTTCTTTCTGTTGGAACCATACGCATTTTGACGGCGTGGACTGGGACGATCGCCGCAAGCGCCACGAGATTTTTCTTCTGGACGGAAAAAACTGGGATGGCGAGGTGGACGGCGAGAACGGAAACTATGATTATCTCATGGGTGCGGATCTGGATATGGGAAATCCGGAAGTGGTGGAAGAGCTTGACAGATGGGGCGAATGGTACGTGGAGACAGCCGCGCTGGATGGTCTTCGCCTGGATGCGGTGAAGCACATTTCCTTTGACTTTTTTACCGGCTGGCTTTCCAGACTGCGGGAAAAAACAGGAAAAGAGCTCTGGGCCGTGGGAGAATACTGGAGCCCGGATCTGAAGCTGCTGCTTCATTATCAGGAGAAAAGCGGCAAGGTCATGAGCCTGTTTGATGTCCCGCTGCATTTTCATTTTATGCAGGCGTCCTCCAGCAACGGCACTTTTGACATGAGCCGGATTTTTGAGAACACGCTGACCGCTGTCCAGCCGGAATGCGCGGTGACCTTTGTGGACAATCACGATACACAGCCGGGACAGGCGCTGCAGTCCTTTGTGCAGCCCTGGTTTAAGCCTCATGCCTATGCGATGATCCTTCTGCGCCAGGCGGGCACGCCCTGTGTTTTTTACGGAGATTATTACGGGATTCCCCATGACAATATTCCTTCCCAGAGACCGGTACTGGATGTTCTTTTGGGACTCCGCCAGAAGCTTTTGGGCGCTGGACAGGAGGATTACCTGGACGATGCCAGCGTCATCGGCTGGGTCCGCCGGGACGAAAGAGATTTGAGCAGGTGCTGCGCGGTGATCCTGACGGACAGCTGCGGCGGCCGGAAACGGATGCAGGTGGGAGCTGCGTATGCAGGGAAAAATTTCCGGGATGCACTGGGAAAACGGTCAGATGCGGTGTGCATTGGCAGTGACGGCTGGGGAGAGTTTCCCGTGGACGGAGGAGCGGTATCTGTGTGGGTGCCGGTATTGGAATGAGCTGTACGCTATGCCCGCGAAACTGCGGCGCAAACCGGAGCAAAGGAGAAAAAGGCGTGTGCGGTGTGGCGGGAGAATATATCCTGGCGGCGCGGGCGGCTCTTCATTTCTGGGAAGAGCCGTGCATTTCCGGGAAAAACGGATCAGGGACCGTATTTTTCTCCGGCTGCCCTCTGAGATGTGTATACTGTCAGAATTATGATATTGCGCGCACAGAGGTGGGAATGGAGATCAGCGAGGAACGATTGAGCGAAATCTTTCTGGAACTTCAGGAAAAAGGCGCCCATAACATCAATCTGGTGACGCCCACCCACTATACGCCGGAGATCATCCGGGCGGTGCGCGGGGCGAGAGCGCAGGGCCTCTGTCTTCCGGTTGTGTATAACTGCAGCGGCTACGAAAAAACAGAAACGCTCCAAATGCTGGAGGGAATTGCAGATATTTATCTGACTGATTTTAAATATATGGAAGCGGAAATGGCAAAGCAGTATTCCCATGCGCCCGATTATCCGCAGAAGGCCAGGGCAGCGCTGGGGGAAATGGTGCGCCAGACAGGCCCTGCCGCATTTGACGGTGACGGGATGATGAAATCCGGTGTGATCGTGCGGCATCTGCTTTTGCCGGGGCATGTAAAAAATGCCAAAGCCGTGGTGAAATATGTGTACGAAACCTACAAGGATCAGGTGTATTTAAGTCTTATGAATCAATATACGCCTTTGCCGCAGGTGCAAAAACAGTTTCCGGAGCTTGCACGGAGAGTGACAAAGAGAGAATACGGGCGTCTTGTGGATTATGCCCTGCAGCTTGGCGTGGAGAATGCGTTTATTCAGGAGGGAAAAACAGCGGAAGAGAGTTTTATTCCCATGTTTGATTATGAGGGACTTTGAAAATGGGAGGGATTTTTTATGAGCAAAAACTATCGTGCGGAACTGACCGGAGTGTTTGGCGACCCGGTGGACGGCAACCCCACCGGAGTGATGGAAGAAGCGGCTTATGAAGCCTGCGGGCTGAACTATCGTTATCTGACACTGAAGGTGACCAGGGAGGATTTTGCGGATGCCATGAAAGCAATCCGCGCCTTTCATATGAAGGGGATGAATCTGACCATGCCGCACAAGATCCGTGTGCTGCCGTATCTGGATGAGATTTCAGAGGCGGCCTCCATTATCGGTGCGGTAAATACGATCGTAGTGAAAGAGGATGGAAAACTTTTCGGGGAAAACACTGACGGCAAGGGATTTGTACAGGCGCTTAAAAATCAGGGAGTTTCTCTTGAAGAGAAGAACGTGGTGATCCTGGGGGCGGGCGGCGCGGCCAGAGCCATTGCCGTAGAGTGCGCTCTTTTGGGCGCTTCCAAGGTGAAAATTGTAAACCGCACGCTTGCCAGAGCACAGGAGCTGGCGGATGCTCTTGTTGCCCATACGCAGGCGGAAGCGTCCTGCGAAGCATGGAACGGAAGCTTTGAAGTCCCTGAAGACACCGATATCCTGATCAATGCCACATCCATTGGCCTGCATCCGGACAGTGACAAAAAGCCGGACATTGCCTACGATACCATCACAGAAAAAATGGTGGTTTCCGATGTGGTCTTTAATCCCTGTGATACGTTGTTTCTCAGGGAAGCGAAAAAGCGCGGAGCCAGGACTGTAAACGGGCTTGGCATGCTGGCCTGTCAGGGCGCTCTGAACTTTACGCTGTGGACTGGCGTCGAGGCACCGCTTCAGGTCATGGAAGAGAAGCTCCGGGAGGAATTTGCGCAGATATCATAAACAGAAAAAGAGACTGGGGAGGGAGTCATTTCCTTTTCCAGTCTCTTTTGCGATGCAGATTTATCTTGAAGTATTAAAAAATGCGCACACTTCATCCAGCTTTTTCAGCATGTCCGGGTCTTCGGCGGCGACAGAGTGGTCTGTGCCGTGATAACCAATGAGCGGAAAAATATCCGTGGCATTGATGTCCTTAAGCAAAATCTGCGCGGTGTCATAGGCTTTTTCCATATTGCCGTTGCCGCCCCCGACCAGAAGAACGGCGGCCTTTTTTGCCTTGGCAACAGGCTGCTCTCTGCGGAAAAACTTTGCGGAAAAGTAGGTCTGAAGGCGGCTTCCCAGATCCAGGAGCTTCCCTGTAAGCTCCGAAAAATATACAGGTGAGGCGATGAGCACATTGTCGCATTCTTCAATATAGGCATAGATTTCCTGCATTTCATCTTTGACGCAGCAGCCTGGATTTTTCCAGCAGTAGCGGCAGTCCACGCAGGGCGCTACGTTGCAGTAGTAGGCGTCTACCACCTTGACATCTCCGGTGAGATTTTTCTTTAAAATGCGCAAAAGGCTTGCGGTGTCGCCGTTTTTTCGGGGGGAACCGTTTAAGATCAGTGTTTTCATGGATAATCGTCTCCTCATAGTATCGTCTGTACATGAATTTGCGCAGTAGGTAGGTCTGCGCTGCTCGTATGTTTTTATTATACCAATTTCAGGGATACTTTACAATTGCCGTTTTCAGTGATGCCCGGCCTGTTTGTCAGGGGATTCCTTCTGCGCACATTGCACCTTTTTACTGCCTGTGATATGATAAGTCCGTTGAAAGGAGAATTGCATGAAACAAAAAAGAACCATATTGCTTGCCGTCTGCATTGGCATTTTTGTCATTGGTCTTGCCGGAAGCTTCTGGGTGCTCAGACGCTCGCACGGCTCAACCGTGCGGATTTCCCAGGATGGAAAGGTTCTCTATACCATTGATCTTTCCAGGGCGGAGGACAAAACCTTTGAGACAGAATATGACGGCCGTACCAACAGCATTGAGATTTCGGACGGCCGCATCAGAGTGAAGGCGGCAGATTGTCCGGATCAGGTCTGTGTGGAGACAGGGTGGCTTGAAAATGCAGCGCCCATTGTCTGTCTGCCCAATCACCTGGTCATTGAGTTTGCAAAAACAGAGTCCGGTGTGGACGCTGTGGCGCAGTAGGAGATGCAGATGAAAACAAAACGATTGACAGAGCTTGCGCTTCTGACAACAGTGGCGCTGATCATTTTTGTGATCGAACTGCGCATTCCAAGCCTGGTTCCCATTCCGGGGGTGAAGCTTGGGCTTGCCAATATCATTACCGTTTACGCAGTTTACCGCTACAGGCCGGGCGAGGTGCTTCTGGTCGTGCTGGTGCGGATCGTGCTGGGGGCGTTTTTCGGGGGAAATATGATGGCGCTGGCTTACAGCCTGGCCGGGGGGCTTTTGTGTCTGGCCGGAGTGATCCCGCTTCATAAGATTGTGGTCAGGAAAGATGTGTGGATGTTAAGTGTGCTGGGGGCGGTGCTCCATAATGTGGGGCAGATCGCAGTGGCATATCTGATCACAGGGACAGCCGGCGTATTTGCCTATCTGCCGTTTCTTCTGGTGGCCGGGTGTATTGCCGGATTTTTTACCGGCATCTGCGCGGGACAGATTTTGAAACGGATGTAGCCTGCCGGCATTTCAGCGGGTATGGAAACCGGACAGGAGCATTTTGAAACGATTATCTCAGAGCAAAGGAGCAGATTTATGGAGAACCAGGAACAGACACACAAGCGGCGTGTGCGCTATTCGGGAACGCATCCCAGAAGCTACAAAGAAAAATACAAGGAGCTGAATCCGGAAAAGTACCAGGACACCATTGAAAAGGTCATCCGCAAGGGAAGCACGCCCGCAGGAATGCATATTTCCATCTGCGTGAAAGAGATTCTTGATTTTCTCGATATTCAGCCGGGACAGACAGGGCTTGACGCCACGCTGGGCTACGGCGGACATACCAGGGAAATGCTGAAATGTCTCAAAGGGCAGGGGCATATTTACGGACTGGATGTGGATCCCATTGAGTCGGCAAAGACAAAGGAACGTCTGGAGAAGCTTGGATATGGGGAAGACATTCTCACGGTGAAGCTTCTCAACTTCCGGGATATTGACAAGGTGGCGGCAGAAGCCGGAAAATTCAACTTTGTCCTGGCGGATCTTGGCGTATCCTCCATGCAGATAGACAATCCGGACCGGGGCTTTTCCTACAAGGTGGAAGGCTCCCTGGATCTGCGGCTGAACCCTCAGAAGGGAAAAAGCGCGGCAGAGCGTTTGAAGGAGGTAACCAGAGAAGAGCTGTGGGGGATGCTTGTGGAAAATGCGGACGAGCCCTATGCGGAGGAGATCACAAAGGAAGTGATAAAAAGAAGGCGGGGCAAGGGGATTGTCACCACAACGGATTTGAAGGAGACCATAGCGGCAGCGCTTTCCTTCCTGCCGGAAAAGGAGCAGAAAGAAGCGGTAAAGAAATCCTGCCAGAGAGTTTTTCAGGCGCTTCGCATTGATGTGAACAGCGAATTTGAGGTGTTGTACGAATTTCTGGAAAAGCTTCCTCATGTGCTGGCGCCGGGCGGACGGGCAGCCATTCTCACGTTCCACTCCGGAGAAGACCGTCTGGTAAAAAAATCCTTCAAAGAATTTTACAGAGAAGGGCTTTACAGCGACATTTCCACGGAGGTCATCCGGCCTTCCGCAGAGGAATGCAGCCGCAACAGCCGCGCCCGCTCCACCAAAATGCGGTGGGCGGTCCGGGCGGAGGAATAACAGAACAGGGAAAATATAAGGGTGCTGTGAACGGCGTCGTTGAGACGGTCGTTCACAGCACCTTTATGCTTTCTTAATATTTCTTTTTTTTTCTTAATATGAGTTTTTTATCCGGCGTGCTAGTATCAGTATCAATCTGAAAAGGAGGAAAAATCAATGATGGATCTGGCAATGCTTGCCACATTGTTTGTCTGTTTCGGACTGATGAAGCTTTTCGTCAACTGGTGCAGCAGACAGGTGGACACAAAAGAAGAACAGTAAATGCAGATATGTTCAGAAACGGAGGCAAAAAAATGTTGATATTAGGTGTGCTTATAATCGCGCTGTTTATGTATCTTTTGTATGCGCTGGTACATCCGGAGCAGTTGTAAAAGGCGCTCGAGACAGGAAGAAAAAGAAAGACGAGGAGGAAAAGGAGAGTCATGTTACAGATCATTTTGACCCTGGCAATATTTGTGGCGGCGGTGATTCCCATGGGAACGTACATGTACCACATTGCGGCCGGAAAGAAAACCTTTGCGGATCCTTTTTTTGACAAGGTAGACAATGGAATTTACCGGGTGTGCCGGATCGACAGAAAAGGGATGAACTGGAAACAATACACCGTGAGTCTTCTGATGACAAATGCGGTGATGATATTTGCGGGATATGGGGTGCTGCGTCTGCAGCAGATTCTGTTTCTCAATCCAAACGGAATTGAGGGGATGGAATCCACCCTTTCCTTTAACACAATAATCAGTTTTATGACAAACACCAACCTACAGCATTATTCCGGCGAGTCCGGACTGACCTATTTGAGCCAGATGCTGGTCATCATTTTTATGATGTTCACCTCGGCAGCCACAGGCTACAGCGCCTGTATGGCAATGTGCAGAGGATTTGCGGGAAAAAGAAAAGACCTTGGAAACTTTTACGAGGATATGGTCCGCGTAACCACCCGTATTCTCCTTCCCTGGTCCCTGATCTTTGGCCTGGTGCTCATCTGGCAGGGTTCCCCCTGCACCTTTGATGGAAACTTTGCCGTGGAGACCATTCAGGATCAATTTCAGAGCTTTGCCATGGGACCTGTGGCGGCCCTGGAAATCATCAAGCATCTGGGAACGAACGGCGGCGGCTTTTTGGGAGCCAACTCCACAACACCCTGGGAAAATCCAACCATTATTTCCAATATAGTGGAACTGATCTCCATGATGATCCTGCCGGGGGCCTGTGTGCTCACCTTTGGGAAGATGACGATGGAGAGAAGAAAAGAAAGGAAGGCCGCGGCTGCGGCGTCCGGTACCGTGGCTGTTGCAGAGAAGGAGCCGATATTCGGGCGGCAGGGCAGAAGTGTTTTTGCGGCCATGGCAATCCTCTTTGTGGCAGGCCTGTGCATCTGCGTTTCAGCGGAAAGAGCCGGCAATCCAAGACTGGAGGCTGTTGGGCTTAACCAGGATATGGGAAGCATGGAAGGAAAAGAGGTGCGCTTCGGCGTGGATCAGTCGGCGCTGTTTACCACAGTGACCACCTCCTTTACCACCGGCACGGTCAACAATATGCACGATACCCTGACACCGCTGGGCGGACTGGTACCCATGCTCCACATGATGCTGAACGTGGTGTTCGGCGGGCTTGGCGTAGGACTGATGAACATGCTCATGTACGCGATCCTGACCGTCTTTATCTGCGGGCTGATGGTAGGGCGGACGCCGGAGTATCTGGGCAAAAAAATAGAAGGCAAAGAGATGAAGCTGGTCGTGCTCGTCCTGATCGTGCATCCTCTGCTGATTCTTGGCTTCTCCGCTCTGGCGGTCTGTGTTCCGGAAGGTCTGGCGGGAATTACCAATCCATCCTTCCACGGATTGTCGCAGGTGCTTTATGAGTATGCCTCTTCGGCGGCAAACAACGGCTCCGGATTTGAAGGTCTGGCAGACAACAGCTATTTCTGGAATATCACCACCGGTCTTGCCATGTTCTTCGGACGCTACATTGCCATAATCGCGCAGCTTGCCATTGCAGGCTCCCTGCTTTCCAAAAAGCGCGTCAGGGAATCTGCGGGGACCATGCGCACGGACAATGTGATGTTCACGGTCCTGCTGGTATTCTTTGTATACATTTTCGCGGCACTGACCTTCTTCCCGGCGCTGGCGCTGGGACCCATTGCGGAACACCTGACGTTGTGGTTTTAGCTGGAAGGCAGTAAGAATATAGAAAGGAATCTTGTGAAATGTCTAAAAAACAGCAAAAAACAAAGTTTATAACAAGGGACATTTTAAAAAGCTCTGTCATCGGTGCGTTTCAGAAGCTGGACCCCAGATATATGCTGAAAAACCCGGTCATGTTTGTGGTAGAGCTGGGATTTGTGCTGACGCTGATCATGACGATCCTGCCGACAGCCTTTGGCGACAGCGCCCAGGCTGTGGCACAGCAGCATCTGCGGCTGTACAACGGAATCGTCTGCGGAATCCTGTTTGTGACCGTTTTGTTTGCGAATTTTGCAGAGTCTGTGGCGGAGGGGCGCGGCAAAGCGCAGGCTGCCTCTCTGAAAAAAACAAAGCAGGATACAAAGTCCTGCCTGATCCAGGAAGACGGCTCTGAGTGCACTGTCAGCGCTTCCCAGTTAAAGAGAGGCGATGTGGTGCTGGTTCGTGCCGGAGAGGTGATCCCAAACGACGGCGAAGTGATCGAAGGCCTTGCGTCGGTGGATGAATCGGCCATCACCGGGGAATCCGCGCCGGTCACCAGGGAAGCGGGAACCGATTTTTCCTCCGTGACAGGCGGAACCACCGTGGTCAGTGACTGGCTGAAGATCCGGATCACTTCCAAACCGGGAGAGTCCTTCCTGGATAAGATGATCGCCCTGGTGGAAGGCGCCTCCAGGCAGAAAACGCCAAACGAGATTGCCCTGAATACGCTGCTGGTATGTCTCACCATTGTATTTTTGCTGGTGGTTGTGTGCATGTATCCCTTTGCCGCATATCTGAATGTGGAAATTCCGATATCGACGATGATCGCCCTGCTGGTATGCCTGATCCCAACCACCATCGGAGGTTTGCTTTCCGCCATCGGTATTGCCGGCATGGACCGTGTGACAAGATTTAACGTCATTGCCATGTCCGGAAAGGCAGTGGAGGCCTGCGGAGATGTGGATACCATGATTCTTGACAAGACAGGAACCATTACCTTCGGAAATCGTCTGGCCGCGGAGTTTTATCCGGTAAAAGGACAGACGAAGGAGGATCTGACAGATTATGCGGTCATGTGTTCTCTGTGCGATCCGACCCCGGAGGGAAAATCCACGGTGGAACTTGGCAAAAGCCGGGGAACCCGGATTGACGACAGTGCGGCGGAGCAGATGGAATTTATTGAGTTTACCGCACAGTCCAAAATGTCCGGCGTCAATCTTCCCAACGGATCAAAGGTGCGAAAAGGCGCGGCGGAAGCGATCAAGGCCATGGTAAAGAAAAACGGCGGGACGATCCCGGCAGATCTGGACGAAATCGTGGAAAAGATTTCCGGCCTTGGGGGAACACCGCTGGTGGTGACAGCAGACAATGTGATCTACGGTGTGATCTACCTGAAAGATACGGTGAAGCCGGGGCTGGCAGAGCGGTTCCAGAGACTGCGGGAAATCGGGATCAAGACGATCATGTGCACCGGCGACAATCCGCTCACCGCGGCGACCATCGCCAAGGAAGCCGGTGTGGACGGCTTTATCGCAGAATGTAAGCCGGAGGATAAGATCGAAGCGATCAGGAAGGAGCAGGCGGAGGGCAAGCTGGTCGCCATGACCGGAGACGGAACCAACGACGCGCCGGCGCTGGCGCAGGCCGATGTGGGACTTGCCATGAATTCCGGAACCGCCGCTGCAAAGGAAGCAGCCAATATGGTGGATCTGGATTCGGATCCCACCAAGATCCTGGAGGTTGTGGAAATCGGAAAGCAGCTCCTGATCACCAGGGGTTCCCTGACAACCTTCAGTATTGCCAATGATGTGGCAAAGTATTTCGCCATCATCCCGGCCATGTTTACCCTGGTGATCCCGCAGATGCAGATGCTCAATATCATGAAGCTGGCAACACCTACGTCCGCGATCCTGTCTGCACTGATTTTTAACGCGATCATCATTCCCTGCCTGATTCCCATTGCCATGAGGGGCGTAAAATACAAACCCATGAGTTCCGAAAAAATGCTTTTGAAAAATATGGGGATCTATGGACTTGGAGGCATTATCGTGCCCTTTGTCGGTATCAAACTCATTGACTGCATTGTAGCGCCGCTGCTTGCGATGCTCGGCATGTAAGGAGGCAATTTTCATGAAATCATTTTTGAACTATATCAAAGGCGCTCTGGCGCTCACCGTTGTAATGCTGGCGGTCTGCGGGTTTGCATATCCCGCAGCGCTCACGGGGCTTGGCCAGGTGATCTTTCCGCACCAGGCCAATGGAAGCCTTCTGACCGCGGAGGGAGAAAAGACGACAAAACCGGAAGAGGCGGTGGGATCTGCGCTGGTGGGGCAGGATTTCTCCATGGATAACCGGTATTTTCAGGGGCGTGTCTCCAGCGTGGGTTACAATATGTATGACACAGAAGAGGAGGCGATCGCCAATGCAGCCTCCGGAAATTACAACTACGGCGCAACCAACGAGGAGCTTGAGACCCGGGTACAACAGTCGGTGGAGGAGTTTTTAAGGGAGCACCCGGATGTGAAAGAGGGCGATATCCCGGCAGACCTGCTGACTGCCTCCGGCTCCGGGCTGGACCCTCACATTACACCGGAATCCGCAGAGATCCAGATACCTGCTGTGGCAGAAAATTCCGGGCTGTCTGAGGATACGGTCCGCGCCATTGTGGAGCGGAATACAGAGGGCAAGGCTTTGGGGATTTATGGCGAGGAGTGTGTGAATGTGCTCAAGTGCAATCTGGAGCTTGCAAAAGAAATGGGAGAGATTTAAGACATGAGAGAGGACAAAAGGCCAAGTCCGAAGGAGCTTCTGGAGCAGCTTCAAGCAGAAGAGGAGCGGATCCAGAAAAAAGAGTTCGGGCGGCTGAAAATCTTTCTGGGGTTTGCGGCAGGAACGGGCAAAACCTATGCCATGCTGGAAGCAGCACAGGATCTGAAGCGCCAGGGTGTGGATGTGGTGGCCGGTTATGTGGAACCTCACAGGAGGGCAGAAACGGCTGCCATGGAGCAGGGGCTGGAAAAACTTCCGTTTCTCATGGTGGATTACAAGGGAATTAAAGTGAGAGAATTTGATCTGGACGGGGCTTTGAAGCGCCGTCCAAAGGTGCTTCTGGTGGATGAGCTGGCACACACCAATGCACCCGGATGCCGCCACAGGAAACGGTATCAGGATGTCAAGGAGCTTCTGGAGCATGGCATCAATGTATATACCACGGTCAATATCCAGCATCTGGAAAGCCTTAACGATATTGTGGGAAGTATCACCGGGATCCAGGTGAGGGAGCGGATTCCGGATTCGGTGTTTGATGAGGCAGACCAGGTAAAGCTGGTGGATATTGAAGCGGAAGAATTGATCACCCGGATGAAGGAGGGGAAGATCTACAGTCAGGTGCAGGCCGCAAGAGCGCTTGAGAATTTCTTTACCAGAGACAAGCTCATTGCGCTTCGGGAAATTGCATTAAGGCGCATGGCGGACCGTGTGAACCATCTGGCGGAGACCGAGCGCAAGCGGATGGGAAGCGGGGAATTTTCGGCGGGAGAGCATGTGCTGACCTGCATTTCCCCTTCCCCCACCAACACGAAGGTGATCCGGGCGGCCGCCCGGCTGGCCTATGCGTTTCACGGAGAGTTTACGGCTCTTTATGTGGAGAACCAAAAGCTTCAGAACATGGATGAACATGCAAAAAAACGGCGGGATGAAAATATGAGGCTTGCCAAGACTCTGGGAGCGAAGGTGGCGGTGGTATACGGGGAGGATGTGGCGCAGCAGATTGCGGAATATGCCAAGGTGAGCAATGTGACCAAGCTGGTCATCGGAAAAACCAATCACCGCATCTATTTCGGACAGACAAAGAAAACCATGGTGGATGCAATCAGCCTCTATGCGCCCAACCTGGATGTCTACATCATTCCGGATCTGCAGAGCGAGCGTGCCGCGGGAAAATTCCATCCCCCGGGCCGGGGAAAGAGAGACGGGCGTCTGCGTGCCGCGGACTTTGTAAAAATACTGGCCCTGCTGTGCCTGGGGGCAGCGGTGTGTCTGCAGTCTGAGCGGCTGGGAAGGCCGGAGCTGAAGCTGCTTATGGCGTTTTTGCTCGGGGCGGCTTTGGCTTCTGTGGTGGCGAGAGGATATATACGGAGAAACCGTGAATTAAACGCAAAGCGGGCTTACCGGACAGAGATTTTATTGTCCAACAGCCGGAAGCTCCGCCGGGTCAGCTCCAGGGAAGAGGTGAGCAATGAGCTGGCCTCGCAGATCCAGAAGATGATGAATTTTACCGTGATCGTCTATCTGAAAAGCAACGGTCAGATGCGGGAACCGAGAGTGTACCTGCGAAAAGGGCTGGATGAGGGTCGGTTGGACGGCCTTTCCCTTGGGTACACTTCGCAGACGGAACGGGCGGTGGTAAGCTGGGTGTTCAAAAACGGTCATCGGGCCGGCTGCACCACACATACCCTGCCGGATGCGCAGGCAATTTATCTTCCGGTGATGGACAAGGAGCATGTAACCGCGGTTGTGGGACTGGTGCTGGAAGAGCGCCGGGAGATCGGAAGCTTTGAATACGACGTTATCAGCGCGATACTGGGAGAGGCGGCGCTGGTGCTGGAAAGGATCGACAAAATAGAAGCATTGCAGGAGGCTCTGCGATAAAAAAATCCCGGCGGAAAATCCACCGGGACTTTTTTTATACTTTCAGCATTCGGTAGCCCACACCCACATGGGTCTGAATATACTGCGGGCCATCGGGAGAGGACTCGATTTTTTTGCGCAGGGTTGCCATGAACACCCGCAGAGAGGCAACATCATTTTCCCAGCTGCTTCCCCAGATTTTCTGTGTGATATAGGTGTGCGTCAGAACCTTGCCGGCATTTTTGGCCAGCAGACAGAGAAGCTTATATTCAATGGGAGTCAGGTGCAGCTCTTCGTCATTCAGATAAGCGCAGCCTGCGGCATAGTCAATGCGGAGCGCGCCGTTTGTGAAAACCGCAGCCTCCGCAGGAGGCTCGTTCTGCATCATGGCCAGGCGGCGCTGCGTGACGCGGAGGCGCGCCAGAAGCTCTTCCACAGAAAAGGGCTTTGTGAGGTAATCATCCGCGCCTGCATCCAGCGCTTCGATCTTGTCCGTGTCCTCGCTTCTGGCGCTGATGACCAGAATGGGAAGGTTGGACCAGGTGCGGATCTTTTTGATGACATCAAGGCCGTCCATATCCGGAAGACCCAGATCCAGAAGCACGATATCCGGGTTGTGAGAAGCCACGTCCATGATGGCGGTGGCGCCGTTGGAAACGGTAAGATAACGGTAATCGTGGGTTTTCAGGGTGGTGGTGATCAGATTTTTTACGGAGGTATCGTCCTCCACCACCAGAATTAATGGTTTATTCATGTAAATGCGCCTCCTTAACTGCTAAAGTAAATGTAAAAATGGTTCCGTGGGGCTTATTGTCAGCCACGGTCAGCTGGCCTCCATGGGCGTTGACGATGGATTTGCAGAGGGATAATCCCAACCCCAGACTTCTGCGGCTGTCCGCGACCTTGTTGGCGCCGCTGTAAAACATATCGAAGATATGCGGCTTCATTTCATCGGGGATCCCCGGGCCGTTGTCCGAAATCTGGATGACCGCTTTGTCGTCTCTGCGGGAAACAGAAATCAGGATATGGGAACCGGCCGGGGTGTATTTGATGGCATTGTCCACGATGTTGATGATGACCTGGACGATGAGCTTGGCGTCCATTTTTGCCAGGAGAAGCTCGTCCTGGCTTTCTACGGAGATTTTGTGTTCCGCGGATTTGCGGTTTATGTGGCGGAGCGCTTCCGTCACGACATCCTCCACAAGCTCCGTGGACATGCGCAGGTTCATGCGTCCTTCCTCCAGCCGGGTAACGGACAGGAGATTTTCCACAAGATTTATGAGCCACATGGAATCGTCATAAATATCTGTATAGAGCTCTTTTCGTGTCTCCTCGTCAAAAGATGCCCCGTTTGACATAAGATTGCTGGCGTTTCCGGAAATGGAAGTGAGTGGCGTGCGCAGATCGTGGGAGATCGCCCGCAGAAGATTGGCGCGCAGCTGCTCGTTTTTGGCGAGAATCGCGGCTTCTTCTTTTTCCTTCGCGTTTTTCTGGTTTTCCATTGCCAGGGCGCTTTCTCCCAGAATGGACAGAAGGATGCTGGTTTCAAAGCTGTCCGGGGGATTTTCGCCGATCACGATTCCGACTACGCCGTAGACGTTGCTGTTTTTCCGGATGGAAAGATAGAGGCATCTGGCATCGGAGGAGGTGTCGGTGGTGGCGCCTGCGTGCTTGTTGTTCTTAAGCACCCAGTTGGCAACCGCTCTTTCCCGGGCGGAAATGCAGCGTTCATCAAGAGGCTCTTCAGAAGCGGGAAATACCTGGGGCGGAGTCAGTTTTCCGTCATTGACCGGGTAAATGATAATATCCGTGCCCAAAAGCTTGATGAGCTGATTGGCAGTGATCCGGGCGATTTCCTGTCCGTTGGTAGCCTGCTGCATAAGCTGGTTGGTGTCAAAAAGAATCTTCGTTCGGAAAGCAGCCTGTGCCGAATGCCGGGCATTGTTTTTCAGCTGCACGGCAAGGGAGCCTGTAATAAACGCAGCCAGGAACATGACGATAAAAGTGATGGGATAGCTCGGGTCATGGGCCAGAAAGCTGTATCTTGGCGTTGTAAACAAAAAGTTAAACACAAACACACTGACAACGGACGCGATCAGGCTGTATATCTGGTGCCTGGTCACCACAGAGGTGATCAGAACGCCGAGAATATAGACGGTGATGATGTTGACCTCCGTGAAGCCCAGCTTGTCAAAGACAGTGCCGATAAAGCTTGCTCCGATCAGAATGCCGATGCTTTTTGCGATGTCGGAAAGAGAAAAGACAATGCTGTTTTTTCGGTGCTGTTTGGAATCGTAATATCTGGAATTGGAAGGCGCATTGTCGGGAATGATATAGACATCCAGATTGGGGGCTGCGGCAATGAGCTTGTCGGTAAGCGTTGGTTTGCTGAAAAAATATTTTCTGGTGGCGGAGCTCCTTCCTATGACGATTTTGGAAACGCCGGAAATCCGAGCGAACTCCGCAATCTGCAGGGATACGTCATCGCCGTACACCGTCTCGATGTTTGCGCCAAGCTGCTGTGCCAGGCGTGCGTTTTCGCGCAGGCGTTTTTTGTCTTTTTCGTTCAGGGAGGAAAAATCCGAGGTCTCCACGAACAGAGCGGTGAAGGCGGCGCGGAAGGCGTTGGCTATTCTGGCCGCGGTACGGATGATCCGCCCATTGGAAGGCGCGGGGGACAGACAGACTAAAATGTGCTCGTCCGTGTGATAGTCTCTTCGGTTTTTGGAACGCACATCCTCTGTCGCGCGATTCACCCGGTCAGCGCATCGCCTTAGGGCAATTTCGCGAAGTGCGGTAAGGTTTTCCACGGTGAAAAAATTTTTGAGAGCCTGCTGAGACTGAAGCTCACGGTATACGTTTCCTGCCAGGAGACGTTCCATGAGCTCTCTGGGTTCGATATCCACCAGCTCCACCTGGTCGGCATTGTCAAAAACGGAGTCGGGAATGCGCTCGTTTACGGTGATCTGGGTGATGGCCTCCACCACGTCGTTCAGGCTTTCCAGGTTTTGTACATTGACCGTTGTGTATACGTCAATCCCGGCATTGAGAAGCTCTGAAATATCCTGGTAACGTTTGGTGTGTCGACACCCGGGTGCGTTGGTGTGCGCCAGCTCGTCGATGAGGATCAGCTGGGGATGGCGGCGGATGGCAGCGTCAATATCAAATTCGTGAAACAGCGTGCCCTGGCAGTTTACAGTCAGGACCGAGAGCTGTTCCAGCTGCTGTGTCAGGGCAGCGGTCTGCGGACGGTCATGAGAATCGATATATCCGGCAATGACATCCACGCCTCGCTCTCTGGCCGTGAGGGCGGCATTGAGCATGGCGTAGGTTTTTCCTACGCCGGCTGCATAGCCGAAGAAGATTTTCAGATGTCCTTTGAGCTGCGTGTCTGTCATGAAAACTCCTCCCTTCTATATATGGAAGCATTTGTGGATACTTTTCATATCGCCAAGAACCAGCATGGTTTCGTCAGGATGGAGAACGGTTTCCGTGGAAATATTCATATTCAGCTGCCCGTCCCGTTTCAGTGCCATGATATTGATGTTATATTTTTTGCGGATATCCAGATTTCCGATGGTCCGTCCTGTCCAGGTGTCCGGAATGGCGATTTCAAAAATGGCGTATTCTCCGTCAAGCTCGATATAGTCAAAAATGTGGTCTGCGCTGTAGCGTATCGCGGTCCAGGATGCTAGCTGTTTTTCCGGATAGACAATTTCGTCGGCACCGTTCCGAAGCAGGAATTTTGCGTGGACGTCCCGGGCAGCTCTGGATACGACCAGGGGCGCACCCAGCTCTTTTAAGAGAGAGGTGGTTTCCAGAGAGTTCTGGAAGTTGTCGCCAATGGCCACAATGCACACGTCAAAATTACGCACGCCAAGGGAGCACAGAAATTCCGCGTCCGTGCCGTCTCCGATCTGAGCGTTTGTCACATAGGGAAGGACAGCCTCCACCCGTTTTTCCTGGATGTCGATCGCCATGACCTGGTGATTCAGCTCGTTGAGCTTCATCGCGATGTGGCGTCCAAAACGCCCGAGTCCTACAAGCAGTATAGATTTCATGATAATATAAGTTCCTCCTTTAGCCAATGGTTATTTTTTCCTGTGGATATTTTGAAGCAATGCTGTATTTTTTGGAAAACGCTGCGTAGATCAGGGTAAGTCCTCCCACACGGCCAAAGAACATCAGTCCGATGAGAAGGAACTGGGACAAAAGTCCAAGCTCCGGGGTCACGCCCAGGGAAAGACCTACGGTTCCTATGGCCGAGCTTGTCTCAAACAAGGCCGTCAGAAGCGGGATGTCCTCCACCCGGCTGATGATCATGCCGCTGCCGAGAAACAGCGTAATGTACATAAGGAATACAGTGGCCGCGCTTTTTACCGCTCCTTCCGGCGCGCGCCGGCCGAAAAAGTGCGCGTCCTCCTTCTGCTGGAACACAGACAGAGCAGAAGAAAACAGCACAGCAATGGTGGTGGTTTTCATACCGCCGGCTGTGGAGCCGGGAGAACCGCCGATGAGCATAAGGATAATGGTGAGCATGATGCCTGTCTCGGTCAAAAGCGTCAGATCCGCAGTATTGAATCCGGCTGTTCTTGGGGTGACCGACTGAAATAAAGAGCTTAAGATCCGCTCTCCCAGCGGAAGCCCGGAAAATTCAAAAAGAAAAAAGTAAATGGCAGGAACGGTGATCAAGGCTGCAGTTACGGTAAGAATGACCTTGCTCTGCATCCGGTATTTCTGGAAATGCAGCTTGTGCTTCTTAATGTCATCCCAGGTCAGGAAGCCGATACCGCCGGACACGATCAGAGCCATGATGGTAAGGTTGATGACAGGATTTGCCGCGTAGGCTGTGAGAGAGGAAAAAGGCTCCCGGATACCGCTCAGATCAAACCCCGCATTGCAGAACGCGGAAACCGCATGGAACAGGGAATACCACAGTCCCTTGAACAGCCCGTGCTCCCGGCAGAAAACAGTGGAGAGAAGGGCCGCCCCGATCAGCTCGATACAGATGGTTACTTTCAGGATAAAACCGGTCATGCGGACAATACCGCCCATCTGCGGCGCGGAAATGGATTCCTGCATGGTGCTGCGCTGCATCAGACTGATCTTTCGTCCGGAAAAGATCGCCACGGATACGGATACGGTCACCACGCCCATACCGCCGATCTGTATGAGGAACATAATAACAAATTGTCCGAAGGAAGACCAGTAGGTCGCCGTGTCATGAAGCACAAGACCGGTTACGCACACCGCAGAGGTGGAGGTAAATAAAGCATCCGTAAAGGATGCCCCACCAGGCTCTGCGGTTGCAAAGGGCAGCATCAGAAGGAGCGCCCCGGTCAGGATCACGGATAAAAATCCGAGGATAATGATTTGAAAAGATGAAATATGTTTGTTGATATGTTTTTTTCCCATGTCTGCACACCTGATAAAATGTTTTCTTTATATTTCCTTAATCATATCTTAATTTGCGTTAAATCCGTATAAGGAACCAGGTGTGCGGTATTAAGATTGTATAAAGATTGTATAAGTGCTATACCCAGCCCATGAGCCAGGAAACAGGAAGGGAGATCACGATGGTGGACAGGCACACGGCGGTAAGCACAAAGAGCGGAAGACCGACAAACATTAAGAGGGAGGCCAGCACCGGATGATGAAAGGTGAAGGATTCTGCTTTTCTGTCAAACCGCCGTTCCAGGCGGGCAACATTTTTCATAAACTCTGTCATTTGGATTACCTCCTTATCGTTGTATACAGCATATTACAAAGGATATTAAGAAGGGGAAAAAGACCGGAAGAGAAAAATAAAGATTTGATAAATAGCGGCTCCTGCGCTATAATCAAAGGAAATAATCCTGGAAGAATATCAAAGATTTGGAGAAAACCTATGGACAAACTTTATGTTGTAATTCCTGCATATAACGAAAGAGAAAATATTCAGAATATTATTGAGCAGTGGTATCAGGTCGTGGCCCGCACAGGTCCGGAGAGCCGCCTGGTGATCGTCAATGACGGAAGCAAGGATGATACCTGGGAGATTATGAAGGCCTGCCAGGAGGGGCGGCCGCAGTTTTTGCCGCTCACCAAGGAAAACGGAGGTCATGGCGCAGCCGTGCTTTATGGCTATCAGTATGCGCTTGAGGCCGGGGCGGACTATATTTTTCAGACGGACTCAGACGGCCAGACGCTGCCGGAGGAATTCTGGCCTTTCTGGGAGCTGAGAGGACAGTATGATATGATCATCGGAAACCGGAACCATCGGCAGGATGGATTTTCCAGAGTGGTGGTCACCAAGGTCCTGAAGCTTGTGGTGCTTTTGTGCTTTGGGGTTCGGGCGGCGGATGTAAACACACCGTTCCGGCTGATGAGCGCAGGGACGATGAAGGAGATCCTTCCGCTGATTCCAAAGGACTTCTTTCTTTCCAATGTGCTGTTGGTGGTGTTTTACATGAAAAAGAAGCATTCCGTGAAATATCTGCCGATTACCTTCCGGCCCAGACAGGGAGGCGTCAATTCCATCAATCTCCGGAAAATTTTCAAGGTGGGAAAGAAGGCGCTGGGCGACTTTTGGAAAATCAACCGTTCTCTCAAAAAATAAAGGTGTGGCTTTGGCCAAATGGGGAAGAATAACGGAAAGAAAGCAGAAAGGCGGAACGAAAGATGGCGCAGATGTTGGACATGCTGGAAATGCTCCTGGAAAATCTGGTAGAGCTGGGAATTCTGGTCTTTGAATTTACCGGCGTGGGTGTCATTATCGGCACCAGTCTTGTGAGCCTTTACAAATTCCTCACAAGAAAGCCGGACACGCGGATCTATCTGGCAAAAGGCCTAGCCATGGGGCTGGAGTTTAAGCTGGGCAGTGAAATCCTCCGCACAGTGATCGTGCGGGAGTGGAAGGAGATCGCTATCGTGGCGGGCATCATCGCTTTGCGCGCGGCGCTGACCTTTCTGATTCACTGGGAAATCCGGCAGGAGGAAAAAGAAAGCTCCTCCGGGGGATTTTGATACTATTATAAGGTACTTCGAGGAGGAAGAAAAAAATGAGTCTTGCAGAACTTTTCATACTGGCGGTGGGGCTTTCCATGGATGCCTTTGCCGTTTCCGTGTGCAAGGGATTGTCGCTGGGAAAAATCAAACCCAGGCATATGTGCCTGACAGGCCTGTGGTTTGGAGGATTTCAGGCGCTGATGCCCCTGGTCGGGTATTTTGCGGGACGTTTTTTTGCGGACATGATTACAGAATATGACCACTGGATCGCCTTTTTCCTGTTGGCGATCATCGGCGGCAATATGATAAAAGAAGCCTTTGGCGAAGAGGAAACGCTGGACTGTTCCATGAAACCCAGGGATATGCTGCTTCTTGCGGTGGCCACCAGCATTGACGCGCTGGCAGTGGGGGTGACCTTCGCATTTTTGAGTGTGCGGATCGTTCCGGCGGTGTCCTTTATCGGGGTGGTCACCTTTGTCTGTTCCGCAGCCGGTATAAAAATAGGAAGTATTTTCGGAGAGAAATACAAATCCCGGGCAGAGCTGATGGGAGGCGTGATTCTGATTCTCATCGGGCTTAAGATCCTTCTGGACGGCATTGGCGTACTTTCGTGAGGGTGCCGCCGCAGATAATGCAGATTACAGAATACATAAAAGGCATGCTACAATTAGGCTATCAAGGCAGCAGCATATGCTGGTGCTGCACATATTAAAATAAGTATTGGGTTATGGAGGAAGATTATGAGGAAAAAGAATGTGATAGGAGCGCTGCTCTGCAGTGCATGTCTGGCTGTCGGAAGTCTTGCGCCTGCTTTTACGGTATCGGCGGATGCGATGCGCGTTGTGACGCTGGGAGCTGACTTAAGCAAGGAACAGATGAACACGATGCTCCGCTATTTCAAAGTAAACGCAGACGAAGTGGAGATCATGTATATTACCAATGAAGATGAGCGGGAACATCTCAGCGACTATGTGCCGCTTTCCCAGATCGGAACAAGAACGGTGAGCTGTGCCTATGTGCGTCCTACAGATTCCGGCGGGATCAAGGTGCGCACCGCGAACCTGAACTGGGTAACCGGAAATATGATCGCCAGCACCCTTTCCACTTCCGGTGTGAAAAACTGCGAGGTCATTGCAGCCTGTCCCTTTGAGGTGTCCGGAACAGGCGCTCTTACAGGCATCCAGATGGCCTATGAGAAGGCCAGCGGAGAGAAGCTTGACGAGGAAAAGAAGCAGATAGCGACAGAGGAGATCGTGGTAACCGGCAATCTGGCAGACGAGGTGGGCAAGAATGACGCCACCACCGTGATCAACCAGTCCAAAATGGAGGTTATTGAGAACAATGTCCAGAATGCCGATGAAATTTACAATATTGTCCAGAACATTGCCCAGCAGAATAATGTTACCGTAGATCAGGAGCAGCTGGATCAGATCGTGGCGCTGCTGGAGCAGATCGCGGAACAGGGGTATGTATATGAGGATGTGAAGGATACGCTGGAGCATGTGGATGAGAATGTGACCGGTGAGAACAGCGCGGCAGCTGACGATAAGGCTGAGAGCGCCCCGGACGGCGGGAACGGCGATGCGGCGGCACAGAGCGAGGAGCAGAAGCCGGCAGAACCGGAGGACAAGGACAGCATCATGAACGATGTGGATGAGAGTGTTCTCGGTGAAGATATTAAGGCAAGCTCCACAGAAGACCCCACGCTTGAGCAGGAGACCGGCGCAGTACAAGAGCCGGGAGAAGAGCTGACAGAGACCACGGAGCCGGGAGAAGAGCTGACGGAGACGACGGAACCGGGTGAGGATCTGACAGAGACCACGGAGCCGGGGGAAGATCTGACAGAGACCACAGAGCCCGGCGCTGATATGAGCGAGACCACAGCTCCGGAGGAAGATCTGGTGGAGACTACGGAGCCAACGGATGACGGAAGCGACGACATGCTGCCGCTGGAAGATTACAACGAAGAATTTACAGAGGTCCCGGAGGATGGAAGCGCAGATGCCCACACGGATGAGGGAACGGAAGAGCAGGCCGGCAACGCGTTGGATAAGACTCTTCTGAGCGAGCAGCAGCTCAGTATGTTTGAGCAGGCGGAGAAGTTCTGCACAGGCGAATACCAGGGAGATCTTGTGGCGCTTCAGGAAGTGCTGGGAGCAGAGGCGCAGGTTAAGGTAACGCTTGAGACGGAAACCGGCAAAAAACTTGCGGAAGCTGTAACGAATGCATATTTCAAGGTTCTCACAGATCCGGCTTATGCGGCAGCTGAGACCACCACATATTTGAGCGATGAGCTGAACGCTGTGTACGAACAGCTTCAGAAGCTGTTTGGCATGGACGGCAAGGCCGTGGAGGGAGAAGACATTCTTGCGGATGTGACGCCGGAGGATAAGCAGATCCTGTTTGACGATACTGTGAAGTTTTTTGAGACTCTGTATGGCGAAATGACCTTTGAAGATCCCGGAACAGCAGACAGCACCGAGGCGCCTGCAGAGGGAACAGAAACTACTGCAGAAGAGGGCGCGGCGGCTGAGGCGGCAGTGCCGGAGGAAGTCAATGGAGAGGCCACAGGTCTGGAAGACGTTCCGGTGACCGAGGAGGTTTACGAATAACAGAAGAAAACAAACTGTCCTTTAAAAAAATGTGAAAATTGTGTATTGATGAAATACCAGTTTTTGCGTATGATGTGAAAAAGAAAAAGGAAGGGCAGTGAACATCATGAACAGACAGAATTCTACCATTATGAAACTTGCGCAGACGGCTATTTTCGCGGCGCTGTGCTTTGTAGCCTTTACATTTTTGCAGATCAAGATTCCGGTTCCCGGCGGCGATGCCACTTCGCTTCATATCGGAAACGCCTTTTGTGTGCTGGGAGCGCTGTTTCTCGGCGGATGGTACGGCGGGCTGGCGGGGGCCATTGGAATGAGCATTGCGGATATCCTTGACCCGGTGTATATTACCGTGGCTCCGAAGACATTTGTGCTTAAGCTTTGCATTGGTCTGATCACCGGCCTGGTAGCGCACAAAATTGCTCACATTAATGAGAGCAATGACCGCAGATATGTATGTAAGTGGAGCACGCTGGCAGCAGTGGCCGGTCTCTCTTTTAATGTGGTGGCGGATCCGCTGGTGGGATATTTTTACAAGCAGATCGTTCTGGGGCAGCCGCAGCAGATGGCAGATGTTCTGGCGAAGATGAGTGCAGTGACAACCTTTGCCAATGCAGTGGTTTCTGTTGTGCTGGTAGGATTCCTGTACAATGCCGCGCGTCCGGCGCTGATCAAAATGCAGCTTTTGCACATTACGCCGAAGCAGGCATAGGCAAGGAGAAGATAAGAGGAGTTGTTGTAAAACAGCTCCTTTTTTTGCTGGAAATTTGAATGCTTCTGTGCTAGAATGTATTCTAAAATGTAGAAAGCACAGAACAAAACAGCTGAAAACAAGGAAAGAAAGCGAGTGTGAAGAACATGGGATTTCGTGAGGTAAAAGCAGAAGAACTGCAGATGAACCCATTTACAACCATTGGAAAAGACTGGCTGCTGATCACAGCCGGGAATGAGGAGAAGTGCAACACCATGACAGCCAGCTGGGGCGCTCTGGGGGTGATGTGGGGGAAGCCGGCTGCGACGGTATACATTCGGCCGCAGCGCTATACCAAGGAGTTTGTGGACAGGGAAGAAACCTTTACCATCTCCGTGCTTCCGGGAGAATACCGCGAGGCGCTGAACTACTGCGGAACGGTCAGCGGAAAAGGCATTGACAAAATCAGAGAGGCCGGTCTTACCGCCGGTTTTTTCGACGGCACACCTGGAATCCAGGAGGCGGATACTGTTTTTGTATGCAGGAAAATGTACCATGACGACATCCGTCCGGAGTGCTTTGACGCGTCTGAAAATGACCAGAAATGGTATCCTCACAAGGACTACCATACCGCGTACATTGCAGAAGTGGTAAAAGTCTTTGTAAAAGAAAGATAAGAGGTTTTGCTATGAAAGAAAAGTTTATACGTTTTATGCAGGGACGATATGGAGTGGATTCTCTTTCAAAATTTACGATGGGGTTTGCTCTGGTGAGCGTCATTTTGTCAGTGTTCACCGGGCGGAATCGGAATCTGGCGGCGCTTCTGGATTTTCTTGGACTGGCGGCCATTGTGTATACGTATTTCCGCATTTTTTCCAGGAATATTCCGAAGCGCTATGCGGAAAATCAGAAATTTCTTGGAATGACGGCAGGGATCCGCAGCCGTTTCAACAGAGAAAAGAACCTGATGAGTCAGAGAAAAACACATCATATTTATACGTGCCCGGGATGCGGTCAAAAAATCAGGATTCCCAAAGGCAAAGGAAAAATTGAGATCGTGTGCCCCAAGTGCCAGACAAAGTTTGTAAAAAGGAGCTGACATGTTCGGATATATTGTAATGAATCAGCCGGAGATGAAATTTAAGGATTATGATCTGTACCGTTCTTTTTACTGCGGCCTTTGCCGTGAGCTGAAGGAAAGATACGGTCTTTCCGGCCAGATTTCTCTGAATTATGATCTTACGTTTCTACTGGTTTTGTTGAGCGCTCTCTACGAGCCTCCCACCAGAAAAGGAAAAACCAGGTGCGTCATGCATCCGGTCTGCCGCCAGCCGGTCCGAAAAAATGAAATTACAGAGTATGCGGCAGACATGAATATCATTCTTACCTATTATAAATGTGATGACGACTGGAGAGATGAGCGAAAGCTTCTGAAGCTGGCGTACGCAAGACTTCTCAAAAATAAAAACCGCCGTCTTGCGGCGCATTACCGCCAAAAAACAAAAATCGTGGTTTCCTGTCTGGAACAGCTTTCTGCCTGGGAAAAGGCAGGAGAGCAGGATATTGACAAAATGGCGGGCTGCTTTGGGAAGATCATGGAAGAAATGTTTGCCTACCGCCAGGATGAATGGGAGCCAACCCTTCGGCGCATGGGCTTTTACCTGGGAAAATACATCTATCTTCTGGACGCCTATGAGGATGTGGAGAAGGATGTGAAAAATGGAAATTACAATCCGTTTTCCAAAACCTATATGATGGAAGAGTTCCAGGAAAACACACGGAAGCTTCTTATTATGATGCTGGCAGAGTGCTGCCGGGAATTTGAGAAACTTCCTATTATAAAATATGGAGATATCCTCCGAAATATATTGTATTCCGGTGTCTGGGTCCGCTTTGAGGAAGTGAGCAGAAAACGGAGAGAACGTCAGGAGAAAAAAGATGATTGACCCTTATAGCGTGTTGGGCGTATCCAGAAATGCGTCCGACGAGGAAATAAAAAAAGCGTATCGGCGTCTGAGCAGGAAATACCATCCGGATGCCAATATCAACAACCCCAACAAGGCACAGGCAGAAGAAAAATTCAAGGAAGTCCAGCAGGCCTACGACCAGATCATGAAGGAGAGGGACGGCGGCTTTGACGGTTATACCGGCTTTGGCGGTTTTGGCGGACAGCAGAGCCAGGGCTACCAGGACGAGGAATCCATTCGCCGTCAGGCTGCTGCCAACTACATTCAGAGCGGTCATTATCAGGAGGCGATGAATGTGCTGTCCGGTCTGGCACAGCGCAACGGGCAGTGGTACTATCTTTCCGCCATGGCGAACATGGGACTTGGGAACAATGTGAATGCTTTGAACCACATTCGCGAGGCGGTCCGCCTGGAGCCGGACAACATGCAGTACCGGGCGCTTCTGCAGCGTATGGAAGGCGGAGGTACCTGGTATCAGGAACAGCAGAATCCCTTTGGCGGAATGCCCATGGCAGGGGACGGCCTGTGCATGAAGCTCTGTCTTGCAAACATGGCCTGCAATCTCTGCTGTCCCGGAAGAATCTTCTGCTGCTGACAGCAGGCGCAGGAAAAACACGGCTCCTTTCTGCAAAAAAATGTTGACAGGGAGAAAAAGGTGTATTACCATACTAAAGTGTTAAAACATTAAATGGTGAATGGAGGAGATAATTATGAGTATTCGAGTTGGAATTCTGGGCTACGGAAATCTGGGACGTGGTGTGGAGTGTGCGATCAAGCATAATCCGGATATGGAACTGAAGGCTGTTTTTACGCGCCGTGATCCCGAAACCGTAAAAATCCTTACAGAAAGTGCGGGCGTTTATTCGGTAGATGCTGCTGAGAGTATGAAGGACGAGATCGATGTTCTGATTATCTGCGGAGGAAGCGCGACAGACCTTCCGGTGCAGACCCCGAAATATGCGCAGTGGTTCAATGTGGTAGACAGTTTTGATACCCATGCAAAAATTCCGGAACACTTTGCCAATGTGGATGCGGCAGCGTCAAAGAGCGGCCATGTTGGAATTATCTCTGTTGGCTGGGATCCGGGAATGTTTTCCCTGAACCGGATGTATGCCAATGCCATTCTGACGGATGGAAAAGACTACACCTTCTGGGGCAAGGGCGTGAGCCAGGGACATTCCGATGCCATTCGCCGTATTGAGGGCGTGAAGGACGGAAAGCAGTATACCATTCCGGTGGAGAGCGCTTTGGAGGCAGTGCGCCGCGGAGAGAATCCGGATCTGACAACAAGACAGAAGCATACCAGAGAGTGTTTTGTGGTTGCGGAGCCGGGGGCAGATCTGGAGCGCATTGAGCAGGAAATCAAAACAATGCCAAACTATTTTGCCGATTATGATACAACGGTACATTTTATTACCGAGGAAGAGCTGAAACGGGATCACAGCGGAATTCCCCATGGCGGATTTGTCATCCGAAGCGGAAGAACCGGCTGGGACAATGAGAACAGCCATGTGATCGAATACAGCCTGAAGCTGGATTCCAATCCGGAGTTTACCTCTTCTGTGATCGTAGCTTATGCAAGAGCTGCTTACCGCATGAACCAGGAGGGAATGAAGGGCGGAAAAACCGTATTCGATGTGGCACCGGCGTATTTGAGCGCCCAGGACGGAGCAGAGCTTCGGAAACACCTCCTGTGATGGCGATTGCTTTATTGTTACGAAAAATGTGGTTTTTGTAAAGAAACCACATTTTTTTGTTACAAAAAATTAAGAAATTTTGGAATGCAGTTGACGGCTCCTGAAATCTATACTATAATGGAGCCATAAAATGTAACAAGATTGTAAAAAATACAATCCAAGGTAAGGCTCATTTTCAAAATTTCAGAGAGGGAAGGTAATCATGCAAAAAAAGAACAAAAGATTCCGATACTGGGGTGTGCTGTTGTTTTTGATGCTCTTTGCAGCAGGATTTACAACACAGACAACGGCCAAAGACGTGCAGGCCACCACAGTGAAGAACGGTTTTGTAAAAGAGAACGGCAAAACATACTATTATCAGAATGGTGTAAAATATAAAAAAGGCTTCCTCAAATTAAAGGGGAATTATTACTACTTTACCACCGGAACCGGCCAGATGATGGAAGGCTGGGCGAAGAATTCCAAAGGGGAATACCGTTATTTCTACAAGGGAACCGGTATTATGGCAACCAAATGGGTTCAGAACTCCAAAGGCGATATGCGCTACTTCGCTTCCAAAAGCGGCAAGATGTCCACAGGCTGGCTGACAAACTCCAAAGGCCAGATGCGTTACTTCTTTAGCGGCAGCGGTTTCATGGCAAAGGGGTGGCTGAAGAATTCCAAAGGCGATATGCGTTACTTCTATAACGGAAGCGGCGTCATGGCGACGGGCTGGCTTCAGAACTCCGATGGGGAGCGGCGGTTCTTTGACACGGATGACGGTAAGATGAAGACCGGCTGGGTGAAGAACAGCAGCACCGGCGAGACCTTCTATTTCAATGAAAAATCGGGAATCGCGGCAACCGGCACCCTGGAAATGGATGGCTTTAAATATGTATTTTCCGACAAAGGCGTGCTTCAGTCCTCGGAGATGGTGAATCCGAGCGGCGGATCGGTAGAGCCCACAGGAAAACGAACGGTAAAAGAATTTCTGGCGAATGCCCTGCTTCCGGTGGGAAATACCCTGTATGTCTGGGGCGGCGGGCACAACAATATAGACCCTGTCAGAAAAGGTGTGAGTCCCAAGTGGATTCAGTTCTACAATGCGCAGTCCAGCGATTACGATTATAACAACACCAGATATCAGACCGAGATGGGTCTTGACTGCTCCGGCTATGTGGGCTGGGCGGTTTACCAGGTGATGGGACAGTACTCCACAGATGTTTCCGGCAGTCTTGGTTCTCTTTACAGCGGAAGAGGCTGGGGACAGACCTTTAACCAGAGCTATTTGTCCAGCAAGGATTACAAGCTGTATCCCGGGGATATTGCTTACAATAGCGGACATACCTGGATCGTATTGGGACAGTGCTATGACGGAAGTGTCGTGCTTCTGCACTCCACCCCGGATGCGGGCGTCCAGATTTCCGGTACGACCACTCCGGAAGGCGGCTACAACAGCCGGGCGATCACACTGGCGCAGTCCTACATGCAGCGATACAAAGGATTCCAGAAATACGATTATCACACCTCTGTAGGAAATTATATTAAGCAGTACAACTATTTCCGGTGGAATGAAAATACACTTCCGGATCCGGACGGATACCGCAATAAGAGTGCGGATCAGATTCTTGCAAACCTGTTCTCCTAAACCACAGGGCAATTTATTACAGTATATGACAGTATATGACAGGGAGTTTCCTGCAGAACATGAAAAGGGTGAATGCCGTCAGGCATTTGCCCTTTTATAATACGGCTTTAGCCTGTTCAAAACATTTGCGCATCGTGCAGGTGTTTTGAACT
>CALBGI010000049.1 GCA_937893675.1 uncultured Blautia sp. | reverse complement strand
TGGATTATACCCAGCCATCCGTACAGGGAATGCTGTACATTAACCAGCTCTTCCATCTGGAAGATATGATCAGCTCAAAGTATTCTTCCTTCGATGCTATCAAAAAAGCGCGTCTTGAAAAAGAAAAGCCGGTAGTAGAAGGCTTTTTGTCGTGGCTTGACCAACAGAGCCCTACACGTGGAAGCAGAATGGATAAAGCTGTCACCTACATTCAGAACCGCCGCTCCTGTCTTTCCACCTATCTGGAAGATGGCCGCTGCAGTTTTTCTAATAATCTCAGCGAAAATGCGATACGCCCGTTTACAGTAGGCCGTAAAAACTGGCTGTTCTGCGATACACCAAACGGAGCCCAGGCCAGCGCTATCGTGTACACAATGGTAGAGATGGCAAAAGCCAATGGCGTAAACGTCTATCACTATCTTACTTATCTGCTGGAAAAACTACCTGATGATAGAATGAGTGATGATGAATTAGAACTTCTGGCTCCATGGAACGAAACCGTCAAAGCTGAAATCGAACGTCGTGCAAACGAATCAAATCAATCATATGTGAATTGTCAAGGTGCTCCGGCTACTGAAAAGTAGTCGGGGATTTTTTTCTATCATACCTAAAAATTAAGCGCTTACGATCTTCGAAGCTCTCTCCGGGGCGTAAAGAATTTACATCCATTTCTGCAAGATGGTAGCGGCTTCGTTTGGGGAGGTTTTTTCATCTTTGTTCTGCATTTCCATATCATAGCTCACCTGAACGTCATCGGATGCATAAACATCCAGCCGTACCATGCGGTAATCTGAACTGTACAGAAAGGTATGCTCTGTGTGCACCTTCACATGGGAAATATTTCTTCCGAGAACCAGCTCCAGGATCATCCGGCAGGTTTCTTCGTCTGACAATGCTGCGCCAAAAAGAAAAGCGTCTTTTAAATTCAAGTCTTTGAACTTTTTTCTGCTCATATACTTCCTTTCCAAGTATATAGCGCAATATGTTCTATAATTTTATTATACAGAATGAGAACAGAAAGTCAATGCGCGATATGGGAGTTCACAGTAAATTTAAACTTTCAGCAGACAGATTACGTTAAAAAAACAACCATTCGCGTGCTTTTTTGTCCATACAATTTACAAAGTGATAACATAGCATTAACAAAAAATGTGACGGAAACACGCTTCCAAGGAAGCAGAGAGAAGAAGCGAGGAGGAAGGAACATGCTGGAAATCAGCAGACTGACGGTGGAACATCTCAAGGAGGGCTGTGTGACGGATCGGGAGCAGCCCAGGGTTTCGTTTGAGATATCCAGTGACCGGAAGTCGGTAACATTAAAAAAGGCCAGGGTCTGTATTGCCGACTGGGTGACAGAAACAAAAGAACAGGTGCTTCTTCCTTATGGGGGAGAAGCTCTCAAGCCGTTTACAACCTATCCTGTTTGTGTAGAAGTGACAGATGATGCAGGAGAGACAGCGACGGCCCGGACACAGTTCGAGACAGGGCGGATGGGAACGCCCTGGCAGGCAAAGTGGATCAGCGATGCGCAGTATGTTTTTCAGGAAAAGAAAGTATCACCGATCCCCATGATGTTCCGGAAGCGCATAAGACTCCGGGGAAAAGTGGCTTCTGCGAAGCTTTATGCCACAGCTCTTGGAATATATGAGCTGGAGATAAACGGGCAAAAAGTGGGCGATCGGTATTTTGCTCCGGGATTTACTTCTTACAAGCATGAAATGCAGTATCAGGTCTACGATGTGACAGAGCAGCTGGGCGACGGGGAAAATGTACTCACAGCAGTGGCTGCAGGCGGTTGGGCAGTTGGTTCTTTTGTGTTCACCAGACAAAACCGCTTTGACGGCGACAGACAGGCGTTTCTTGCAGAGCTTCGCATCCGGTATGAGGATGGCGCAGAAGAAATCATCGGCACAGATGAGTCCTGGGAGGTGACGGAGGAAAGCCCTTACCGCATGGCAGATCTGTATGATGGAGAAACCTATGACGCCACAGTGGATATTAATAATATTTCATGGAGAAAGGTAGCAGCGGAGAAGCTTAAGTTTGTGCCGAATCTCATCGCGGATTACGGAAGCCCGGTAAAAGCGCAGGAGGAGATGAAGCCGTTATCCTGCAGAAGGCTTGCGGACGGGACACTGATTTACGATTTTGGACAGAACTTTGCAGGGGTTATTCATCTGAAGCTGCGGGGACGAAAGGGCCAGCAGGTTACAGTACAGCATGCGGAAATTCTGAACCGGGACGGAAGCCTGAATACTAAATTTCTGAGAACGGCGAAGGCATCCGCTACGTATATCTGCCGGGACGGAGAGCAGGAATACAGCCCAAGACTTACTTATATGGGATTTCGGTATGCAGGCATTCAGGGAATGGAAGAGCAGGATGTTGAAGTTTCCGCGTTTGCACTCTATTCCGACATGGAGGAGATCGGAACCTTTTCCTGTTCTGATGAAATGCTGAACCGGTTACAGAAGAATATTGAGTGGAGCAGCAAATCCAATTTTGTGGATATTCCTACAGACTGCCCCCAGCGTGATGAGCGTATGGGGTGGACCGGAGACATCGCAGTGTTTGCCCCGACGGCCTGTTATAATTTTGATATCAGCCGTTTTCTTGAAAAGTGGCTGCTGGATGTACGTTCCGAGCAGCTTCCAACAGGGGGACTTCCCAATACCGTGCCTGTGCAGGGCTACGGTTTTCCGGCAACCATGCCGGCAATGGCCATTGACTGGTGGGGAGATGCCTGTGTGCTTGTTCCGTGGGCGCAGTACATGGCAAAAGGCGATGTTGATATTCTGAGAGATATGTACCCTTCCATGAAGAAATATGTAAAGGCCTGCCGTTTCTGGGCCGGCTTTGGCCTAGGAAAACACAGATATATCTGGAACACCCCCTCGATGCTGCATTTTGGAGACTGGGTAGCGCCGGATGTTCCCAAGATGTCCCAGTGGCAGAGCCGAAGTAAATGGACGGCAACGGCAAGCCTTCACAATACCAGCCGGGTTGCGGGAATGGTGGCAGAGCTTTTGGGAGAAAAAGAGGATGCCGAATATTTCCGGAGGCTTTCGGAAAAGACGGCGGATGCCTATATTTCCGTATTTACAGATGGAAACGGAAAGCTTCACAGGGAATTTCAGACCGGATATGTACTTCCCCTTTATTTTCAGATGTTTCCCGGGGAAGCGCAGAAAAAAGCAGCGGAAAATCTTGTGAAATTGCTGGAGAAATCCGACTACTGCATTGGAACCGGATTTCCGGGAACTCCCTATATCTTGTTTGCTCTTGCAGACAACGGGCAGGAAGAGGCGGCATTTAAAATGCTTCTCAATACAAAGTGCCCTTCCTGGCTTTACGAGGTCAAATCCGGTGCGACCACCATATGGGAGCGCTGGGACGGCCTGGATGAAAACGGCGAGTGTCCCATCAGCAATGACGGAACGGACATGATGATCTCCTACAATCACTATGCGTCCGGCGCGGTCGGGGCTTTTCTTTATCAGAGGATTGTCGGGATTGAGGCTGTGGATCCGGGATACAAGACCTTCCGGGTAAGTCCCCTTGTAGGCGGCGGCCTGACGTGGGCAGAGGGAAGCACCCATACGCCTTACGGAAGGATATGGTCCAGATGGAGAATGGAAAAAGACAGATTTTATCTGGAAATAGAGGTTCCTGCGGGGACAAGCTGTATTGTTGCTCTTCCGGACGGCAGTATCGCAGAGCGCGGCAGCGGAACATATGAGTTTTCCTGTACGTGCCCGAAAGAGAACAAATAAAAAGAAAAGGAAGTGAACAGGATGGATCAGAAAAAACAGTCGGATTTCTGGAATACGCCTCTGACGGCCTCGCTGGTTAAAAGCAGGGACGTGGGAAAAGCGGAAATGCTGCTGGGCTATTTTATCGGCCCTATTGGAGGTCTTCTGTCTTCCGGCATTTTTACCAGTATTTTAAATACCTATTTTACGGATGTCCTGAAGCTGGATTTGACGTTTTTGACCTCTTTGCAGCTGATATCCACAATTTTTATTGTAATTGCCAATCTGGTTGTGGGGCAGCTCATTGAGCGGACAAAGGTACTGGCCGGAAAGGCAAGACCCTGGATTTTGTTATCTGCGCTGACCTTGTCCGTGGCATCGGTTTTGATGTTTATCGTGCCGTTTGAGGGTACTATGAAAATGGTGTGGATCGCAGTTGCGTACAACCTGTTTTATTCGGTTGCATACCCCATTTATAATACGGCCAATTCTACGCTGGTAGCGGTATCTACCAGAAATTCTGATCAGAGAGGACAGCTGGCGTCATTTACCAACATTGCGGGTCTGGCGGCGATGGGCGCCGGTTCCATGGTATTCCCGATTCTTGTGTCTTTTGCGTTGAAGGAGAATCAGAGTCTGTGGTTTATGGCAATGCTGGCCGTGGGGATCCTTACCGCGCTGACCGTATTTTTGCAGTATAAATTCAGCCGTGAGCGTGTGACGGAGGAGCTTTTTGAGAAAAAAGAAAGCGCAGGAGGCAGAGAGAACCAGAAGACGGTTTCCATGAAAGCGCAGTTTGCGGCAGTTGCCTCAGAAAAATGGTGGTGGATTGTCATGGTATTCTACATGATCTTCCAGTTTTCCGGTGCGATCAAGAACGGCTCCATGTCCTATTTCTGCAAATGGGTGCTGGATAATTCAGCCATGGGGGCGGACGCCTGGGGAACCTATCAGTCCATTTTGGCTGTTATGGGGGCGATTCCCATGGCGGTGGCAATGCTTTTTGTCAATCCGCTGTGCCAAAAGTTCGGAAAAAGAAAGACAGTCAGCGCATTTCTGGTACTGGGAGCGCTGGGAGGCGTTATCGCAGGATTTGGAGGAAGCAATATTGTGCCGGTTGCCGTGGGCGTGGCGCTGAAATGTCTTGGCTCTTCCCCGGCATGCTACATGATCCTTGCCATGCTGGCAGATGTTATTGACCATATTGAATGGAAAACCGGGCTTCGGACAGACGGTTTGACCATGTCCATATACAGTTCTCTCATGGTGGCAGCTTCCCCGGTGATGAACGCGGTATTTTCCGCAATCCTCAAAGGGGTTCAGTACAACCAGAACCTTGTGGTGGGTGCGGATGCGCAGAGCGCCCTGGCGCAGGCCGGTATTTCCGTGAGCTATATCTGGGTGGAAACCATTGCCTATATTATCTGCGCTGTGCTTTTGTTCCTGTTTTTCCGGGTGGAGGACAACCTCAAAGCGGAGCAGGAAGAAATTGAAAAGAGAAAATAAAACAGGGTCTTTCAGCCATGGATGCTGAGAAAATAGATCAAATTAATAAAAGGGGGATTCATTATGAACTCAAAGAAGATTGCACCGGTAATGCGCGGTCTGGCGGCAGTTACCGCGTCTGTGATGACGCTATCCATTGTGGGTGCGGATATTGCGGACGGATACCGTGCAAGACTGGACAGCGCTCTGGGGACACAGAGCTATGTGACAAAAACAGATGCGGATTCCGCACGGTTTGTCAGCGATTATGCGACTTTTGACGAAATGAAAGCCGCAGCAAAGGACATCGCGGTAAGAGAAGGTGAAGAGGGAACGGTTGTGATGAAAAATGACAACAACGTTCTGCCGCTTACCGATAAGAGCGTGGCTTTGTTTGGCCTGGCAGCTTATGCGCCCTATCCCTATGCAAAGGGCGATCTGAAGGCCGGAAACGAGGATGCAGTTGACCTGGTTCAGGCATTTGCGGACGCAGGCGTGGAAGTCAATGAGACAGTAAAGAATTTCTATGTGGAGAACATTCTCAACGAGCACATGGAAGAGGTGGAAAACAGATGGACCGGTGAAATGGAGAAGCAGGTTGCATACGACAACATGTACGTACCTTCCCCGGGAGACATGACAACTTATCAGATCAACGAGGTGCCGCCCGCAGAATACGAAAAATTAGGCGCACCGGCTGACTGGAAAGATCAGATCGACAAAGAAAATACGGTGGGAATCTGTGTATTTGCCAGAGGCGCAGGCGAAGGAAATACCTATGCACCCGGCTCCGCAGTGGATCGTGAGGGCAAGGAAACAGGAGAGGACCCGCTGGCACTTTCTGAGGATGAGCTGGCAGTCGTAGATGCGGCAAAGGAAACCTGTTCACAGGTTGTGGTTCTCATCAACTCCGGAAACACCATGGTTCTGAAGGATATTGCCGAGGGCGGCGAGCATGAGGTAGACGGTATTGCTTACATCGGTGTTCTCAACGACTACCAGGCGACCGGTGTTGTGAACGTTCTTACCGGAAAGGTAAATGCGACCGGCGCGCTTCCGGATACCTATGTGGCAGACAATGCCTCCATTCCGGCGGTTATGAACTTTGGCGGCGGTTACTATGCAGATTATGAGAGCATTGGACGCTCCGGCGACGATCCCCGTTATCCGGGTGTGGAGATCGCAAATACCGAGGCAGGTTCTTTCGGCGGCTCCGACACCTATAACGGAGGTACTTACATTGTAGAGGCAGAGGGCATCTATGTTGGCTACAAGTATTTTGAGACCCGCTACTATGATTCCATTGCAAACCCGGATTCCGGCGCAGATTCCGCTGCAGGTGCGACACAGGCAGATGCATGGGATTACAACGAGGAGGTTTTGTATGATTTTGGTCATGGTCTGAGCTATCTGGATTATGAGCAGACCTTAAAGAGTGTTGAGGTGGACAATTCAGCAGAAGGAAATATCACTGCGGTTGTTGAACTGAAAAACAACAGTGACCAGGATGGAACCTTCCTTGCGCAGCTGTATGTACAGCAGCCTTACACAGACTATGACAAGGAAAACAAGGTGGAGAAATCCGCAGTTATGTTCCTGAACTCCGCAAAAGCAGAGGTGGCAGCAGGTGCGACAGAGGAAGTCACCATTACCATTCCGACGAAATATCTGGCAAGCTACGATTACACAAATGCAAAGACCTACATTCTGGATGCAGGAGATTATTATTTCACTGCAGCAGCAGGCTCACATGAAGCGGTAAACAACATTCTGGCAGAGCAGGGCTACACGGAGAGCGACGGAATGGATGCCAAGGCAGAGGGTGCAGTTCAGAAGTGGAATCTGGAGGAGCTGGATAACACCACATTTGCCATTGAAAACGGTGTAGAAGTTACCAATGTGGCAGACGAAGCGGATCTGAATTACTGGACAGGGGAAGATACCGTTACATACCTGTCCCGTCAGGATTGGGAAGGAACCTATCCCATCAACTACAACGAGGTAGAAATTACGGTAGGCGACAGTCCCAAGAGTGAAGAGTGGATCGCAGAGCTTCGCGGTGAGACCTACACGATCCAGACTGACAGTCCGGCGACAGAGGGCGAGGACAAGGGCCTGCGCTTTAACACAGCGGATATTTCCGGCAGCCAGCTGGAGAATATTGACGACCCGGCATGGGATGAGCTGGTTTCACAGATTACCATTGACGAGGCAGTCGGCGCGGTTATTCATGGCGGAAGCCAGACAGATACCCTTACCAACGTAGAAAACCCGGTTGTAAACCAGAACGAGGGTGTCAGCGGATTTACAGCAACCTATGAAGACAAAGAAACAGGCGAGACCTATCGGTTTAACGTACATTCCCAGACGCTTCTCGGTTCCTCCTTCAACCCGCAGTTGGCGTATGACTGGGGACGTGTAGAAGGAAATTCCGGCCTCTGGCTGCAGCGTTACCATCTGTGGGGCACCGGTCTCACACAGAGAAGAACACCTTACAACGGACGTAATTATGAATACATTTCCGAGGATCCGATGCTGACAAACCGCATGGGCTACGGTATCCTTCAGGGCTGTGCAGACATGGGAATCCTGAACGGACCGAAACATATGGGCTTCAACGATCAGGAGCACAACCGCGGCGGTATTTCCGCTTACATGCACGAACAGAAATTCCGTGAGACAGATCTGAGATGCTTCCAGGGTGGTCTGGAAGATGCGGACGGCATGGCAGTCATGATCGCCTTTAACCGTATCGGAGCAACGAACGCTTCTCATCATGTAGGAATGCTTCAGGATATCCTGAGAAACGAATGGGCATTTACCGGCGTTGTCTCCACAGATATGATGAACAACAAGTATTACTTTAATCCGGAATCCATGATCATGGCAGGAATCACGCAGGTGGCAGATTTTGCGACAGAGGATAACCATATCAATCTGGGTGAAAACGGTGCAGACGCGACCTGGATGCATATTTCCGAGGAGACCGTGGCAAATGACGCAGCACTGGTAGACCAGGCAAGACAGAATCTGAAATACCAGCTCTATACCTTTGCAAACAGCGCGGTTATGAATGTTTCCACAGAGCGTGTACAGACCTGGTGGGACAATGCCATCAGCGCAACTACCTATGTCAGCGGAGCAATCGCAATCATTTCCACACTGGCATGGCTTGTACTTACCTTAAAGTCTGCAAAAAAATCCGAAAGTAAAGAAAAGGAGGAGAACTGATCATGTTGAAAAAACAATCGGTCGGAACCTGGCTTAACGCGATAGTTGTGGTACTGACATTGGTATCCCTCATTGTTTACGGTGTAAATATTTCAAGTGAAGGTTATTTTAAAAATGCTTCTGTTACAAATTTGATTCTTTACGGAGTGATTGCCATGGTAATGCTGGCGGCAGTGATCGTGCTGGCGCAGGTGAAGCTGGAAGGCGCTGCAGCAGCGGCCGTGGAAATCCTGTCCGGAATTTTGCGGATCGCGGCACCGGTGCTGCTCACCCTTTGTCTGGTGAGCCTAGTGAGCGCAAGAGCGGAAGGTCTTGGATTCATTTTCTTCTCCAATGCAGATGTGCTTCTGGAGGTACAGACCCCTGCAAATATGTCTTCTGCGACAGGAACCATTGTAAATATGGTGTGCCTTGGAATCGCAGCAGTTGCAGCAATGGCAGCAGCATTTTTCAATCTTAAGAAAAAAGAGGCTTAAGAGAAAAGAACATATGAGAAACAAAATATCTCCGGCTGTGGAATGGTTCCCGGCCGGGGATATTTTTTAGTGCAAAAATCCGCGGAATAGTATATTATGATTACAGTATCAAAAAAGGAGGATATACCATGTTTCGTATTGCGGTGGTGGAAGACGACCAGACTTATGCGGCGCAGCTCAAAGAATATCTGAACCAATACGAAAAAGAACGGGGATATAAGATCGGGGTTACATTGTTCCAGGACGGAGAGGATATTGTGACCAACTATTCTGCGGAATATGACATGATTCTCATGGATGTGGAAATGGCCTTTATGGATGGGATGACGGCAGCAGAAAAGATCCGGGAGCAGGACACAGAGGTTGTGATCATATTTATCACAAATATGCCGCAGTATGCCATACAGGGGTACAAGGTGGATGCGCTGGACTATGTGCTGAAGCCGATTTCCTATTTTGCGTTTTCCCAGAGGATCGACCGCGCTTTGACGCGGGTGAAGAGAAAAGAGAAGAAATATATTACCGTGCCTCAGAAGGGCGGAATGAGAAAACTGGCAGAATCGGAGATCTGCTATGTTGAGGTGAGAGATCACCTGCTGATCTATCATCTGAAAGATCGGGAGGTTGTCGCCAAGGGCGCTATCAAGGATGTGGAGGATGAACTGGATGAAAAGCTGTTTTTCCGGTGCAACCGGTGCTATCTGGTGAATCTTGAGTATGTGGAGGATTTCCGGGGAAATGACGTGACGGTAGCGGGAGATGTGATCCTGGTGAGCCGATCCAAAAAGAAGCCGTTTCTGGACGCGCTCAACGATTATATGAATGAGGTAGGAAAATAAATGACAGCGGCATTTATCAACACTCCGGGATATTACTATTCTATTGCGTATTTTCTGGCGGCGCTTATTGTGATCTGCACCAATCGTAAACGGATCCAGAGGGCCAAACGGATACGGAACCATATGGCGTTCGGGACTGCGCTCATTGGATTTATGGCGGTGACGGACGGCGTGCGGCAGGCCTGGTTTTTGCCGTGCATGGCGGTGTCTGTGTCCATACTTTTGTTTTATATCCACACCTGCTGTGAATTTTCGTTTACAGAGGCGGGCTATTACTGCGCGCGGGCGTTTATCACCGGGGAGTTTGCGGCGTCTTTGTGCTGGCAGATTTATTTTTACATGATAAAAAGATTCCCGTGGTTTGTGGACACATCCATGGGGCGGTGGATACAGCTTATTGTGGCATATCTGATCATTTTCGGGATCATTTACTGGCTGGAGCGGTATTTTCAGAAGGACGTGGAAACGGTGAATATCAGCCGCAGGGAGCTGATCACGGTCATCATCATCAGCGCGGCCGTTTTTGCTGTGAGCAATATCAGCTATCTGAACCAGAATGTGATGTTTGGAAGCCCGTTTGCAGGAGAAATGTTTACGATCCGTACCCTGGTGGATCTGAGCGGTATGGCAGTTCTGTACGCCTATCATATCCAGGTGCGGGAGCTTCAGATGAAGTTTGAGGTGAATACGCTGCAGAATATTCTGGAGATGCAGTATCGGAATTATCAGCTTTCCCAGGAGAGCATCGACCTTGTAAACCAGAAATATCACGATCTGAAGCATCAGATTACCCTTTTAAAGGCAGAGGCGAACAGCGAAAAATCCACCCGTTATCTGGAGCAGATGGAGAAAGAGATCAAATCCTACGAGGCGCAGAACAAGACCGGAAATAAGGTGCTGGACGCGGTGCTGACAAGCAAAAGCCTGTATTGCCAGAACAAAGGAATCGGGCTGACCTGTGTGGCGGACGGAACGCTTTTGAATTTTATTGCGGAAATGGATATCAGCGCGCTTTTTGGAAATGTGCTGGACAATGCCATTGAGAGTGTGGAAAAGCTGGACGCACCGGAGAAACGGCTCATTCACCTGTACGTTGCGCAGCAGAAAAATTTTCTGTGCATTAAGATCGAAAATTACTGTGAAGAAAAGCTGACTTTTCGAAACGGAATGCCCCAGACGACCAAAAAGGACAAGCGGTTTCACGGATTTGGGATGAAAAGTATTCAGAGCACGGTAAAAAAATACGGAGGTTCTGTGACCTCCGGGATGCGGGACAGCTGGTTTGAGCTGAGGATTCTGATCCCCCTGGAAAGATAGGAGCTATGCCGGGGGAAGCTCTGTGCCCTCCGGCAGGTCGTCCCACTCGTTCAGGCCAAGACTCTGTTTAAATTTGGCCTGTTCCAGTGTAAGCTGCGGCAGGTCCTCCTGCAGATATTCTATAAGCTCGTCAATCCCCTCGCGGGTGACGTTGTTGACCAGAAAAATCCGCTCGCAGCCTGCGTTTTGGAGCCACTGCGTCACCATGGGGACATTGGCGTAGGGGGAGTCGATTTTTGTGATAATGCCAATGAGCGGGCGCAGTATGAATGAGCGTCCGCCGGGGCCAAAGAGGCTGAAAGGCTCATCGGCAGCCTGGACAATGGCAACCACATCTGCCTCGAAGGAAAAACAGGCCAGGCCGACGCTGAAGCGTTTGGATTCGGCATATTCTCCGGGCGAGTCGATGGTGTCGTCATCGGTATTGGTATATTGTGTTTTGATATAGTGAAGCTCTTCGCCCTTTAAAGCCTGTGTCAGAGAGGTTTTGCCGGCTTCGCTTCTGCCCATAAAAAAGATTTTTTTCATTTTGTCACCTTATTGTCCTGTCAGCTTTTGTGAATGGGGCATGTCTGAAAGCCCAATTCTTCCCCAAACACTTTTACCACAGTTTCTACAGCAGTCTCTACCTGGGAAAGTCCTCCGGTGAGAATGAGGGAACCGCAGAAACGATCCATAAAACCAATCTGTACGTCAGCGCTTTTCACTGCAATATCGGCAGCCACGACAACAGCCTCCCAGGGAGTAAAACGGATAAGTCCAATGGTCTCGCCGGTGTGGTCCTCGCCCTCGTGAACGCCGATGTGGAGCGCAAGATTCTGATAAATACAGGTCTGTGAGGGATTGATGATATGTGCCAGGCAGACTTCTTTTCCAGGTACGCGCACCCGGGTGAGGCGGAGCCGTTTGCCCTTCAGGTGTCTGTAATCGTCATGGAACAGCTTTTCCAGCAGTTCTTCCTTTGTTATCTGAGCCATAACTGCACGTCCTATCTTTTTGTGATGTTGCATACAACATATCCCAGAGAATCGCGGAAATAATCCACGATTTCCGTCATGGCGGACATGACATCGGAGATGTCGCCGGTGATGATCAGCGTGCCGGTGAAGCGGTCGGCAAAGCCGAGATAGACGTTGCCGCTTTTTACTGCAATGTCAGAGGCGATGACAGCGGACTCCGGCGGCGTCATATTCATGATGCCAATGGCGGAGGAGCTGTAATCCAGCTGGGGATTGAGCCCAAGCTTCTGGTATATGATAGGAGCAGGGCCGCCCATGACGTGGGCAAAGGTGATTTCTTTGCCGGCTACGGTCTCCTGCACGATTCGAATTTGTTCTTCGTGAGTGTTTGACATGAAATTCGTCCTCTCTTTGATAAATAATCCTGTAAAAATCATACTATCAGAAGATTTTTCTGTCAAGCCAAGTTTCCGTGGAAAATGCGGAAAGACGGGAAATTTTGAAGATTTGGAAAAAGTGGCTTGCAAAATTATCATGCCATATTATACTAAGTATATCTGTGGATGCCAGAGTTCTGAGTGCGCAAAGTACGGAACCGTTTATCCGGCATCTTTGTCTGGTACGGCGGGAGGCTCATGCCGGGCGGAAGGAGAAGAAACAAAAGAAATGGAGAAATCAGAAATGTCAGATTTAGATTTGATCAGACAGGCGGCGCATCATTTTGTCAATGAGGAGCAGGTACTGGATATTCAGCCTTTTGGCACAGGGCACATTAACGATACATATGCAGTGACCGTGGAGGACAATGCAGGGCAGAAGAATCTGGTTCTGCAGAGAATCAATCATGAGATTTTCAGGCACCCGGAAGAGGTCATGGAGAATATTCTTCATGTGACCTCTCATCTGCGCCGGAAGATCGCGGAGGCGGGAGGAGACTGTGAGCGGGAGACGCTGGTGGTCATTCCCTCCGATGACGGGAAGCCATATTATAAGGATGAAAATGGCAATTATTATCGTATGAACAAGAAAATTGAGCGGGCGGTGTGCTACGATGAAGTGCGCGAGCCCAGGGATTTTTATGAGAGCGCAGTGGCTTTTGGACATTTCCAGAGCATGCTGGCGGATTTTCCGGCAGAACAGCTTCACGAAACGATACCGGGCTTTCACGATACCAGGGCAAGGTTTGACCGTTTCTGCCAGGTGGTGGAGGAAGATAAGATGGGGCGCGCCTCTGAGATGGAGGAGGAGATCCAGTTCGTCAAGGAGCGGCAGCATTTGACAGAAATTCTTGGAAAAATGCAGGAATCCGGAGAGCTTCCGCTTCGTGTAACACACAACGACACGAAGCTTAACAATGTTATGCTGGATGCAGAAAGCGGCAAAGCAGTCTGCGTCATTGATCTGGATACCGTTATGCCCGGACTTGCGGTGAACGATTTTGGGGATTCCATCCGATTCGGAGCCAGCACCGGCGCAGAGGATGAGGTGGATCTGGACAAAATTTCCTGCAGCATGGAGCTGTTTGACATTTATACCAAGGGATTTGTGGAGGGCTGTGACGGACGCCTGACACAGGAAGAGCTGAAAGCCCTGCCCCTTGGTGCGATTGTCATGACTCTGGAATGCGGAATGCGCTTCCTCACCGATTATCTGGAGGGGGATGTGTATTTCAAGGTTCACAGAGAGGGGCATAACCGTGACCGCTGCCGGACCCAGTTTAAGCTGGTGAAGGATATGGAGGATAAGTGGGAGGAAATGCAGAGGATCGTGGAGAAATATATGTAAAAATGTGAAAGGCAGGGCGGGTGCATAAGGAGGAATTGGCAGAGGCTGCATAGTCCTGATTTTCATAGAAAACATATGAGAAAAAGAGGTACAGCACGAAAGAGAAAGCCGTCTGCAGCTGCAGAGCAGGAAAGTCGTAATGCAAAACAAAGCAATAAAGAGAGTGAGGTACTTCTGATGAGAGAAATGAACGAGAGCACGGCAATCCAGCTTTTTGAAGATAAGAAAATCAGAACTGCATGGGATGCAGAGCAGGAAAAATGGTATTTTTCTATTGTGGATGTAATTGCGGTTTTGACGGAACAGCAAACGGCGCGAAATGCCAGCACTTATTGGGCGGTTCTAAAAAAGCGTTTGAAAGGAGAAGGAGCCGATGAACTGCTTACAAATTGTAAGCAGTTGAAAATGACAGCATCTGACGGCAAAAAACGTCTGACGGATGTGGCTGACACAGAACAGCTTTTGCGCATTATCCAGTCTGTTCCTTCTCCTAAGGCACAGCCGCTGAAAGCCTGGCTGGCAATGACTGGGCGAGAGCGCATTGAGGAAACCATAGACCCGGAGCAGGCCATAGACCGGGCTTTGGAGACCTATCTGAAAAAAGGTTACTCTGAGGAATGGGTGCATCAGCGGCTTATGGGAATCCGTATTCGCAATGAACTGACTGAGGAGTGGGGAAAGCGCGGCGTAAAAAAAGGAAAAGAGTATGCTGTTTTGACAGATGAGATTTCACGCGCATGGTCTGGAATGTCAACCAGACAGTACAAGGAGTTAAAAGGTTTAAAAAAAGAGAACCTGCGGGATAATATGAGCGATCTTGAACTGGTTCTAACAATGCTGGCTGAGGCATCTACAAAAGACATTTCCCAGACGACCCGGCCGCAGGGGTTGGAAGAAAATAAAGAAGTGGCGCGCCGTGGAGGCCGGGTGGCCGGAATAGCGAGGCAGGCGTTGGAGGCAGAAACCGGCAGGCCAGTGATAACCGCCCAAAATGCCCAGAATTTTCGCCAGCTTGTAACCAATCTTGTGGAGGATTCAGCAGCATTGTCCGATCACGAAGAAGGCTGACAGAAAATAGAAGCAGATAAAACGACAACAGCAAAGGAGAAGAGACATGAAATTTAAAATGGTTCACGAAAACTACAATGTATCGAATCTTGAGAAATCTCTGGATTTTTATGAAAAGGCGCTTGGACTCAAGGAGGTTCGCCGTAAGAACGGAGACGGATTTATTATTGTCTATGTGGCAAACGAGGAGGCTGATTTTGAGCTGGAGCTGACCTGGCTTGAGGAACACCCGCAGCCCTATAATCTGGGAGAATGCGAGTTCCATTTAGCTTTTGAGACAGAGGATTTTGAGGAAGCTTACGCAAAGCATAAAGAAATGGGCTGTATCTGCTATGAAAATCCGGCTATGGGGATTTATTTTATCTCTGATCCGGACGGCTATTGGCTGGAGGTTGTGCCGAAACGCTGAGCATTGAGACATCTGGGAAGAGATTTGGAGGCGGACAATGAGTTACAGTTTTGAAAGCAGAGTACGCTACAGTGAAATCGGGGAGAATGGAAAACTGTCTTTGCCGGGGATTTTAAATTATTTTCAGGACAGCAGCACCTTTCATTCTGAGTCTATTGGATTAGGGGTAAAGGGAGTGCTGGCGCGAAAGCGTGTGTGGGTGCTGTCAGCCTGGCAGGTGGTCGTCAATCGCTATCCTGCTCTTGGCGAGCATGTGATCACAACTACGTTTCCCTATGATTTTAAAGGCTTTATGGGAATGCGGAATTTTCATATGGATACAAAGGATGGAGAGCGGCTGGCCTATGCAAATACCTATTGGAGTTATCTCAATGTGGAGACTGGCCTTCCGGCAAAGCTGGAGCCGGAGGATACGGCAGGATATGAGATAGAGCCCAGGCTTTCGATGGAATATGCGCCGCGCAAAATAAAACTGCCTGAGAAGTGGCAGGAGAGGGAACCCTTTACAGTGCAGAAGCACCATCTGGACACCAATCATCATGTGAATAACTGTCAGTACGTTTCCATGGCACAGGATTATCTGCCCGGCGATTTTTACGTGCGGCAGATGCGTGCAGAGTACAAGATGCAGGGGAGACTGGGGGAAGTATTTTATCCTAAGGTGAACATCGGGGAAGGCAGAGTTACCGTGGTTCTTGAGGACGAAAACCAGAAACCATATGTGATTGTGGAGTTTCAGCAGTGAACAAGTTGTGATAGGTACGTACAAGTGATATAATGGAAACACTTAGTATGGTATTTCCCTTCTTGGGCACGCTTAAGGACAAGAGGGGAAGCTTTTGGGCACTGTTTAAAAACAAGAGAAGAAGTTCTTGGGTTTTGGCGGCGGCCAACAGGGGAGCGCGAGGGGAGTGCGGCCTTCGCAACTTTGAGCTCTCCCCTCGCAAATATTTTTTAAAAACACTTAATGAATGCGAGCACAGCCGATGAGAGGAGAGAATAGGATGCTGGAAAAGTTAAAAGAAGAAGTATACAAAGCGAACATGGAGCTTCCAAAATATGGACTGGTTACATTTACCTGGGGAAATGTCAGCGGAATCGACCGTGAGAAGGGGCTTTTTGTCATTAAACCAAGTGGAGTGGAGTATGACAGGCTGACACCGGACGATATGGTGGTTGTTGATCTTGCAGGCAATAAGGTGGAGGGAAAATATAACCCGTCCTCAGATACGGCAACTCATGTGGAGCTTTACAATGCGTTTCCAAATATCGGGGGAATCGTACATACACATTCTTCCTGGGCAACAAGCTGGGCGCAGGCGGGAAGAGGAATTCCCTGCTATGGAACTACTCATGCAGACTATATTTACGGAGAAGTTCCATGCGTACGAAATCTGACAAAGGAAGAAATTGAGGAAGCCTATGAGAAAAACACAGGCGTTCTGATCGCAGATTATTTTAAGGACAAGGATTATGAAGCGGTTCCGGCGGTGCTTTGCAAGAACCACGGCCCCTTTACCTGGGGAAAGAACGCACATGAAGCAGTGCATAACGCAGTTGTTCTGGAGGAATGCGCAAAAATGGCGGCGCGGACAGAGATGATCAATCCGGATGTGAAACCGGCGCCCCAGGAATTGCAGGATAAGCATTATTACCGCAAGCACGGGGCAAATGCTTATTATGGACAGGGAAAATAGTGAAAAATATAAATAATTTCTGGTTATAGAGATGCAAACAGCCGGATGCCTGGTGAGGTATCCGGCTGTTTTACGCCTGTCATTTACAATAATCGTTCATTAGCTCTCGATAGAGCATATAGTTTTCAAAAGAAACCTCTTCAGGTACTCCGTGATCGCAAGTAGGAATATATCCTCCTCGTTTGCGCATGGCAGGCATAATATAATCCAGATGGCGTTTAATTGCATCTCCGCCTTTGGCAATGATACGTTTGTCAATGCCGCCGGACATAAGTAGTTCAGGGTATTTTTGACCGATTTTTACGACATCACAGTGAGAGGCTACTTCAAAAGGACTCATGTAATCGCAACCAATTTCTTTATAAATATCAATAACATCACCGCAATATCCATCGGTATCAATTTGGAAATGAAGTGTTTGGCTGGAGTCAAGATTTCGTCTTTTCATATTTGTATAGAGCTGCTGATAGTATGGGAGTAAAAATTCCCGCATCATATCAGGAGAAATAAGAGCTCCATGATTGTAGCAAATATCTTCACCGAGAAATAATTCATCAAAAACCACTTCTTTTTGATGTCGGGCAATAACTGTATCTGCAAGTTCAAACCAGGTTTTCATACAGTCGTGGACTAATTCGGGTTCATCATAAAACATATAAAGTAGTTCCTCGGGGCCGATAAGGCTACGGAGATACATATATCCGCCTACCATACATTGAACGATAGCGTTTCCCTGTTTGGCACCGTCTTTGGCTTTCTGTATTTCTTGATACGTTGTTTTCATGCGGCCTGGAGTATCCGGGTTCATACGCCATTTAACATCCCGCTCCCAAGTGTTCCAGTCTTTGACAGGGTGTGTTTTGTACTCGGGCATAAAACCATTGCGGCGGCCTTTAAAATAAAGAACGCCTCGACCTGCAAAGTCTTGAACAAGTTCATATTCACCTAAATCTTCCAGAATTTTTTCCTCGAACTGTGGGAAGAAACCGGCCTCACACCATCCGAGTCCGTATACTTCATTTACGGCTGGTTCATCGTATCCAAATATCTGGCGGAGATAAGTATCATAGTCGATTACTTCATTTTGGGGTTTTAAGTATCCTTCATCAATCCACCGGTCAAGGACATAATATCCAAATTCTTTCTGGTAAATAGGGGCATCAGGACGAAGGGCATAGAAATCGCGTATTTTTTTGGCTGATGGGGTTATATTCCTTGAGACTTTTTCTTGCATTTTTCTTTCCTCCTGCACTATATTGATTATATATATTAAAACGAAAATAGGGCAAAAACCATAGAAAAAACGAACAAAAAAATATATATTTCGGGAGGGAAAGAATGTTTGTAGAATTTGAAGTTGGAGAAGAAGAGAGAAAAAGCATTTCTGTCAGTTTAAAAGCAGTCTATTATTTACAGGCGGATGCTTCATACCAGGTTTTACATGAGCCATTGTTTCAAAACTTTTGCGTTTTAGTATGGGTGAGAAACGGGCGGGGATTTTTGAGAAACGGAAAAAGTGAATATCATCTTAAGCAAGGAAGTGTTTTGCTGTTTCAACCGGATCAAACTGCTTTTTCTTATGGAACTGAAGGAGAAACATGGGAATTTTGGTGGTTTGAATTTCGGGCAGAGAATTTATTGTTAGCGAGAGAACAAATATTTTCAGTGAAACAGGATGTTTTTTTTGAAACGCAGTGCAGGAACTGTTTAGACTTGATCAAAGCAGGACAAATGGTTTTGGCATCTTCTATTTTTTGTGGAATCTTAGCAGAAATATCTAGACAAATAGAATACATGAATAATATGGATGAAAAACAATGTTTATTTATGAAAGCAAGTCAGTTAATTCAACGAGAGATATCGACCATCACTGTGAGAAAAATAGCTGCGGAAATTGGGTTGGGAGAAAGAGAATTGCGGACATTATTTTGGCAGTATTGTGGACAATCGCCTAAAAAATATATTATGTCAACTAAATTAGATATGGCATGTTTTATGCTGAAAAATACAAATAAAACAATAGGAGAAATTTCTGACAGTATGGGTTTTTCTAGTCAGTTTCATTTTAGCCGCGTATTTCGGGAGGCTATGGGTATAACGCCAAATTGTTGGAGGAAGAGTAAAGAAATATAATACATAATTTCTTTGCATCGAAAAATAATATTATAAATCGAAAGTAGCTTCATTGACGACATGGAATGTTATTGGTAGGATGTAATTAACAAAAAACAATTGTTTTTATGTGAAATATTGGTGGTTTTGACGGGAGGAGGCGAGCTATGGAAGAAATGTGGGAGGATTTCAGGCTGATTGCAACACATTTGGGTGATGACTATGCAAAATATATGGGGGCTGTAGTTCCTCCTATATTTATGAACTCACTGCATGTATTTCCAGATATGAATTCTTATCTTCATTTTGATAGTAAAGATCGAAGCAGTTTTTCATATGGAAGGGTTTCTAATCCGACAGTCCGCATTGTAGAGGACAAGATTGCGGCGATGGAGCATGGAGAAATGGCACTATGTTTTGCTTCTGGTATGGCAGCTGCAACAACAGCGGTATTGTCTATATGTAAAACCGGTAGTCATATTATTTGTATTAGAAGTTGCTACGGGCCGATGAGAGATTTTCTTGACGAATATTGTGTGCCTGTACTGGGAATGCACGTTACATATGTGAGAGGCGATGACCTGAGTGAATTTGAACAGGCGATTATTCCGGAAACGGCGCTGATTATTTTGGAAAGTCCATCATCTATAGTATTTTCGCTTCAAGATCTTGAAGGAGTAGCAAGACTGGCATCGAGACATGGGATAAAAACCTATATTGACAATACATATTGTACCCCTATTTATCAAAATCCCTTAGATTTTGGAATCGATTTTGTTATGCATACCACATCGAAATATATGGGGGGACATAGCGATTTGATAGGTGGAGTTCTAATCAGCAGAGATAAAGACTTTATGATGAATAAGGCCGCGCGGATGCGGGAGTTTCTGGGGGGGATTCAAGGACCAATGGAAGCTTGGTTGGTTATGAGAGGCCTTCGGTCGATGGAGGCAAGATTACCAGTACATGAGAAAACAGCAGTAGCAGTGGCTGAATTCCTGGAACGTCATCCTCTTGTATCAAAGGTCTATTATCCTGGGATTGCAAGTCATCCTCAAAGAGCACTTGCAAAACGTCAGCAAAAAGGAAATTGCGGTCTTTTGAGTTTTGAGCTGAAGATTTCGCCGGAAGAGACAGCGAGGTTTGCAGAGCATCTGAAACTATTTAAAATCGGTGTTTCCTGGGGTGGCTTTGAGAGTCTGGTATCCATGCCTTGTTTTAACTGTACGGATGAAAAGGCGAAATGGCTCGGTTGTACCAGAGGTATTGTGAGGATTCATTGCGGTATGGAAGGTGCGGAGCATTTGACAGCAGATTTGGAGCAAGCATTGGAGTTTGTTATGTAAGCAAGAGAATTTGAAAGGAGTTAAAGGATTATGAGAAAAACTTTTAAGAGAATCGGTTCAATGGTATTGGCAGCATCGATGGTATTTGCCGGAAATACAGTGGTAATAGCTGCAGAATCCGAAGAGCCGGTTACAATCCGTATGATCGAATCTCTGACTAGTCCGGAGCGTACAGAGGTTTTGCGTAGCATTGCCGACAAGTTTGAAGCAGAGCATGAAAATGTTACGATTGAAATAATCTCTCCACCGCTGGAAGGTGCAGATCAGAAGATTTCTCAGATGCTAATGGCAGAGCAGCCGTTGGATATAGTAGAAGTACGTGAACAGACAGCGGCGCAGTTTATCAATAACAAATGGTTGGCGCCTTTGGATGAGTATGTGGGAAACTGGGAAGGGAAAGAGACGCTTACTTCGGCTGCACAAACAGCATTATCTCAGATTGGAGATGAAATTTATCTGATGCCATATGGTTTCTATCAGAGACTTCTCTTCTATCGTGCAGATTGGTTTGAAGAGGCCGGACTTGAAGTTCCGACAACCTATCAGGAAATTTATGATGCTGCAGTAGCGCTTACTAATCCGGATGAAAACAGATATGGTTGGTCATTCCGGGGCGGTAAAGGCGGCATGAATATGGTTGATATGATGTATTGGGCATGGATTGGAAGTGATAAGCTTGCAGATCCTACAGCTGCATATTTTCTGAAAGATACCGAAGGCGAGACAATTTTTACCTTACCAGAGGCGAAAGAAGCTCTGGAGATGAATAAGAAACTGTATCAGGATGCGTCCCCAAAAGATTCTATCGCATGGGGATTCAGTGAGATGGTTCAGGGATTTATCGGTGGGACAACTGCTATGATTATTCAAGATCCGGAGGTAATTCCTACCTGTCAGCAAAATATGGAAGAGGGAACCTGGGGTGTCCAGGTGTTACCGACCGGTCCATCCGGACAAGCAGTATTCCCAAATGGCTATGCTGGATGGGGTATGACTTCCTATACAGAGCATCCGGATATTGTAGCAGAGTTTATTTTGTATCTTTCTAATGAGGAAAATAACACTTATTTCGCAAAAGAGTATTCTACAATACCGATTCACACAACTGCTCCGGAAATCGATTCTTATTTTGTGGAAGGTCCCTTCTCCGTATTTGTTGAAATGGGAGAGAAACCGGAAACCTATTGTTTTGGAGCAGCTCCTCAGAGCTACACAGCGTTTGGTGAGTTTTTTAATACTGTTGATCAGGAATATCAGAAATATTATAACGATCAGATAACAGCGGATGATTTGTTGAAATATTTGGACGAATACTGGACAAAAGCGTATGAAGAAGAGGGGCAGCTTTGGTAGACATACAAGTAAGTGAGTAAAATAACACCCGCCGACATCCTTTTAGGGTGTGGGCGGGTGTTATGCTTTCAAATAGAGAAAGGAGACAATGAGTTTGAAGAGAAAGATGTCGTTAAAAAGCAAAAATCGTTTATTTATCATATTAATGTTGCTTCCGGCACTTGCAATTGTGTTGACATTTACATATTATCCAATGTTTAAGGGAATTAAAATGGCATTTCAGAACTACAATCTTTTTAATATCAGTAATATTGAATGGGTAGGGATGAAAAATTTTGAAGAGTTATTTGCTAGGACTCCGGGCAATATGTTTTATAATACTTTATGGAATACCGTAAAATGGGTGGGAATCTCCTTGTTTTTCCAGTTTACCATAGGATTTGCACTGGCTATGATGTTGAAAAGAAGATTCCGTGGCAGTGGAGTTTACCAAGGTGTAATTTTTTTTCCTTGGGCAGTATCGGGCTTTATGATTGGTATTATGTGGAGGTGGATGTTTAACGGGACTTCAGGTGTGATAAATGACATTTTGGTGAAACTTGGAATTTTGAGTCAGCCGTATGGTTTTTTATCAGAGCCATCCAGCGCTCTTTATTCGGTTATCGTAGCTAATGTATGGTATGGAATTCCGTTTTTTACAATAATGCTGACAGCTGCGTTGCAAGGAGTTCCGGAGGAATTATATGAAGCAGCTTCTGTAGATGGTGGTTCGGCATTCAAACAATTTTTTATGATAACGCTTCCATGTATCAAACCGGTACTTATACTTACAGTATTGCTTCGTGTTATTTGGATTTTTAACTTCCCTGAGCTTATTTATTCTATGACAAATGGTGGTCCCGGCGGTTCTTCACATATTATTACGTCTTATATGATGGAGACGATAAAGGGGCTTGATTATGGGAAGGGGTCAGCTATTGGTGTGGTTGTTATTCTGATTCTTAGCATTTATACAATTTTTTATCTGTGCATTACAAAATTTGACAAAGAGGAGGAATAGGGGCATGAGTACGATAAAAAAGAAAACACCATTAAAAATGTTTGGCAGTACGGTGAAATTTCTTGTACTTTCCATGTTTTTGGTGATTGTTTTATTTCCATTTATATGGATGTTTATAACTTCGATCAAAGGAAGTCAAGCTGAAATTTATGCATTTCCAATTATATATTGGCCTGAAACTCCTTCCCTGGATAATTATATTAATATTTTTAAGGTTGGGAATTTTGGCAAATATTTTTTAAATTCCTTTATCGTATCTACGTGTGCCGCAACAGTATCGGTGATTTTCGGTATTTTTGGTGGATATGTGCTTGCGCGATTTAAATTTAGGTTAAAAAAAGGTATTTTGTTTTTCTTTTTATTTACCCAGATGATTCCTATGTTTGTAATGTTGGCACCACTGTATGAAATGATGGCAGAAATGCATATGGTCAATAACCTATGGGGGCTCTGTATTTTATACATTAATATGACCATTCCGTTTTCCCTGGTAACGTTGCGCGGCTTTTTCCAGGGAGTTCCCAAGGAACTGGAAGAAGCTGCGCAAATTGATGGGTGTGGAAGAATGAGGGCATTGTTTAAGGTGATTCTTCCGGTTATCATGCCGGGGATTGCTTCAACGTTTATATTTGCCTTTGTAAATTCCTGGAATGAGTTATTTGTGGCTACGATGTTTGTGGATGTAGATGCATATAGAACAATTCCGGTAGCATTGAATTCCTTGATTTTAAAATACGATATTAAATGGGGAGAAATGGCTGCGGGTACAATCGTAGCAATTTTACCGACAATGGCGATGTTTACATTTGCACAAAAATATATGGCGGCAGGACTTACTGCGGGAGCAGTTAAGGGATAGGCGGTATAAGAATGATCACATTTTCAGAACATGATAAAATTTTTCATTTACAAACAAAAAATACTAGTTATGTAATACGAATCTGGCAGAGTATGTATCTTATGCATGTATATTGGGGAACCAAGATTCGCAATGGAAACATTGGCTGGAGAGTGGAGTCACCGTATCGTCGAAAAGAACGAATTACAGAAGCAAAAGTAGGAACTCCTCAGTTTACAAGAGAATATTGGCCGTTTGAGTATCCTTACTATGGCACATCGGATTTTCGCAAGCCCGCATTTCAAATAAAAGGAGAAAATGGGAGAGAAATTTCGGATTTATGTTATTTAACACACCGCATTTTAGCCGGAAAACCGGAGTTGGAGGGACTTCCTCATGTTTATTGTGAACCGGAGGATACAGTTCAAACACTGGAAATTGATATGATAGATTCGTATACAGGCTTGAAAGTAACATTGGTTTATAATGTGTTTGAAGAATATGATGTAATTACACGTCATACTAGGTTTGAAGCGGGGGGGACAGCACAGATATTGGAGTCTGCGTATTCGATGAGTGTGGATTTTAAGCAGGCACCTGAATTTATGGTTCAGCTTTCGGGAACGGCTTTGCGGGAGCGTCATATTGTACGTCGGAAATTGGAACCGGGAACAGTATCTGTTGAAAGTACAAGGGGAATATCTTCGCACCAACAAAATCCGTTTCTTGCTTTGGTAAACGAGGAGACTACAGAGGAAAGTGGAGAGGTATATGGGATTAATTTAGTGTACAGTTCTAGTTTTTCAGCCAGTGTGCAATTGGATATGTATCGAAGTGCGCGTGTGCAAATAGGATTGAACCCAGAAAATTTTAGTTGGGAACTGCAACCTGGAGAACATTTTGTTACGCCAGAAGTGGTTATGATATACTCTCATGAAGGATTAGGAGGAATGTCTCGGCGATTTCACCGCATCTATAGAGAACGTTTGTGCCGGGGAATTTACAGAGATAAGGCGCGGCCGATTTTATTAAATACGTGGGAAGCGGCATATTTTCAGATTGATTATGCTACAGTTATGCGCTATGCAGAAGTAGCCAAAGAACTGGGTGTTGAACTTATAGTTGTGGATGACGGATGGTTCGGGGAAAGGAACAATGAGTTCACTTCGCTTGGAGATTGGGAGGTGAATACTCGAAAATTTCCAGGAGGGTTTAGTCGTCTTGCAGAGGAACTGAAAGCCCTTGGGTTGGGGCTTGGTATATGGGTAGAGCCGGAAATGATTTCTCCAAATAGTAAGCTTTACCATGAGCATCCTGATTGGTGTATACATGCAGAGGGAACCATGCGGACAGAATGGAGAAATCAGTTGGTGTTAGATTTGTCGCGTTCGGAGATTGTGGATTATGTGATTGCGAAACTGACAGCATTGTTGAAAAGTGCAGAAATTTCGTATGTGAAATGGGATTGTAACCGAAGGCTTACAGAATGCGGTTCTGTTTGGTTGGGAAAAGAAAGACAGAAAGAATTTTGGCATAGATATATGCTGGGAGTGTATCAAATTCTGGAGACTCTTCATAACCGCTTTCCGTATATTCTGTTTGAGAATTGTGCATCTGGAGGTGGCCGGTTTGATCCCGGAATGATGTATTATTTCCCGCAAACGTGGGCAAGTGATAATACAGACGGATGTGCGAGATTAAAAATTCAATATGGGACTAGCCTGTGTTACCCCAATATTGCGGTTACTTCTCATATTTCGGGTGTGCCAAATGCCCAGCTTGGAAGAACAGAATCGTTAGAATTTAGGGAACATGTTTGTGAGGGGTTCAATTTGGGCTATGAATTGGATTTTATGAGTTTATCTGAGGAAGAAAGAGTGCATACACGTGCATTTATACAACGGTATAAAGCACAGGAGGAACTTGTGCGAACAGGCGATTTTTACAGACTAAAAAGTCCTTTTGAAGGAGAAGACACCGCTTGGATGTTGGTGTCACCGGATGGCGCGAGGGCAGCTGTATGGTATTTTAGACCAGTTGCAGAGTGCGAGCAGGCGTATTATGGCCTGAAGCTTGCAGGGCTTAATCCGTCGGAAGAGTATCTTTGTCTGGAAGACGGGTGCACTTACGGAGGCGATATTTTAATGAATGTCGGATTGAATATTCCGTGGAATGGGAAAGACTATTTTAGCTGTATGTGGAGATTCGAACGACAGAGACAGTAAAGGAGGCAACGTAATGGCGGGAGGAGAACTAAGAGTAAACCGGGAATTGATGCAGCAGGTGTTGGATTGTTTCTCGACGTTTACAGGTACACGTGCGACTTTTGATTATGGGGATCGAATTTTGTACGGGAACAACCAAAAACTTAGTTCTTTCTGCGAGGAATTGCGAAAAGTAGAAGAATATCAGGAGCGCTGTTTGGAATGTGATGTAGCTGCGAAAGAAAATGCAAAAAAATGTCAGGATATTTATATCTACAAATGTCATATGGGATTCTGGGAGGCTATCGTTCCAGTTTCTGTTCGGGGAGAGATTGTTTCTTATTTAACAATTGGGCAGATTATAGATTATGATAAACGAGAAGAGACTTATCACAAAATGCAGAGGATGCTGAAACGAGATAAGATACCACAGGAGACGCAGGAACGGATAAATCAACTGTTTCATAAACAGATAATGTTGACTTATAGTGAGGTGGAGGCAGGAGCGAAACTGTTGAAAATTATGGGGAATTACCTGTGTTATGAAAGGGTAGTAGAATTGTACTATCGAACTCTGGCAGAAACTGTGAAAGATTATCTGGAGCGGAATTACGCAAGAGAGATTACAAGTGCAGAAATAGAAAAGACTACACAATACAGATATAGTTATGTTTGTGATATTTTCAAACGGCAGACAGGTTACACCATGAAACAGTTTTTGGAAAACATCCGTCTTCAGAAAGCAGCAGAGTTACTAAAGAGCAGCAGTTGGAAAATTTACGAAATTTCAGAACGTTGTGGTTATAAGAACAGTTATTATTTTAACCGGGTGTTTAAACGTAAATATTCCTGCACGCCGCAGGAATATCGCAGACAATTTTGTAGTAAAAAACTAAAATAGTAAATAATATCTGTCATTATGTACACGAGGCTGGCGCTTTATTCTGCGCCAGCCTTTTTTTCGGGATAGAGCTCATAGGGGCCATAAACACGCCCGAGGACAGTTCCAATACAGGTAAGCGAGTCGGACTCTTTGATTTCGATATCCGGTTCCATGACATTGAGCGCTCTCAGACGGCGAATGCCGTCGATTTGGTAAAGGGTTCGGACATAATATACTCCGTTGAGACAAAAAATGCCGATTTCATTGTGCGAGGCAGGATGTTTTTTCAGAGCAAGAATGTCGTATTTTTTAAAAATCGGATTGTATTGATCTGCGTGTATCTGAAAGCAGAATTCCATATCTTCAATCATATGCTTCTTTTTTACACGTATTTTATCTGTTGGCGCGCCTTCCCGAAGAAGAAAACCGCAGTGCATTCGCCTTCTGCCCGGTTGTATGCAGGAAAATTCCACCCACTCCCTGGTGCGGCAGCGCTCATATTCTTCGCTGATGATGACGCGTACCAGGCGTTTGCTCTCAGCAGAGAGCTCTCTGTATTTCTGGATGGCGCTCTGTTCTTCGGGAGACAGTGCCTGGCCGTACAGAGACTCTATCCTGTGATTTGTGATGGAATCCTGGAAAAGATAGTTGGCGTCTATGTTCAGGGCACCCATCAGGGAAATCAATATTTCCGGTTTCGGATAGCTGATGCCATTTTCGTAATTGGCGATAGCGGAGGGCGAGATACGCAGCTTTTCGGCAAGCTGATTGCGGGAAAGTCCAAGCTCTGCCCTGCGGCTTCGAAGCTTTGAACCGATTTCCATAGAAGCATCCCCTTTCAGATTATATATGGTACCATAAATGATACTACAAAAAACTTGTAAAATCAATATGAATTACAAGAAAATTGTTGACAATAAATGGCTTTTGACGTAGACTGAAAGAAGGCTATCAACAGATGAGACATAACAGGGGGAGAGAAATGAGAAAGGAAGGTTTAACAAATGAGAAACTCTACAATGGATGTACTTTTAAGATTGGGTATGCCTGCCGGGCTAAAGGGTATTACCTATATCTGTGACGCGGTTGAGTTGTTTGACAAAGACCCATATTATAACGATGGAAAAATATGTTCCCTTTATGGCGAAATTGCAAGGAAACATAACACAACAGCTTCCGGCGTGGAACGTGCCATTCGCCATGCATTTGAGAAGGCGCTGGACAATGGGGCTGAAGAAGATATCAATTATTATCTGGACGTGACCAATACAACCAATTCCCATCTTCTGCACACATTGTATTTTCGCATGCAGCAGGAAATGGAGAAAGAGCCGGAAGAACCGAGCTGCTTAAAGGACTGCGCGATGAAAGAGAAGATATATCATGAGATCATGGATGTGCTGTGCAGCGGACTTGCCAGCGAATTGGTGAAACGGCTGGAAACACAGTAGCCGCAGAACAGAATAGGTCATTGCACATTGCAATGTGGCAGACAAATCTGCTGGTCGTGGACGCGAATGTATCCGCGGCCTTTTTGTGTCATGGGAGTGTATATCATAATGCTCCTGTGACACATTCTTTTTTTTCGGAGAAATTGACAATTTTTCTGCAGGGTGTGTTATACTAAAGGTTATCATGGCGTTACTATACAGACATTAACAAAAAAGAGAACCGCCCCGGCGGCAGAACGGAGAGACAAAAGATATGATAGAGCTTGGAAAAAAGCAGGTGCTGACAGTAGCAAAACGTGTGGAGTTCGGCGTTTATCTGGCTGAAAAAAAGGATGCGGATGCCCGCGACAGGGTGCTGCTTCCGGCAAAACAGGTTCCGGAAGGGACAAAAGAGGGAGATCGACTGAGCGTTTTTCTGTATAAAGATTCCAGTGATCGGCTGATTGCCACCACAAAGGAGCCGCTTCTTACCCTGGGAGAGACTGCGCTTCTTAAGGTGCAGCAGGTAACAAGAATCGGCGCGTTTTTGGATTGGGGTCTGGAAAAAGATTTGCTTTTGCCTTACCATGAGCAGACTTTGAAGGTGCGGGAGGGCGAGGAAGTGCTGGTGGCTCTCTATGTGGACAAAAGTAGCCGTCTTTGTGCGACGATGAAAGTATACAAATATCTTTCCAAAGAATCCCCCTACAAAGCAGGCGATGAGGTGCGGGGACGGGTGTACGAAATCAGCGACAATTTTGGTGTATTTGTGGCTGTGGACGACAAGTATTCTGCGCTGATCCCAGCCAGGGAGGCCCAGGGGAAATACCGTCCGGGCAAGGTTTTGAAGCTTCGCGTCACGGAAGTGAAGCCGGACGGAAAACTGACGGTCAGTGACCGCAAGGAGGCTTATATTCAGCTTCATGAGGATGCAGAAATGGTGCTGGGCGTGATCGATGAGTTTGCCGGGGTCCTGCCTTTTGATGACAAGGCATCCCCGGAAGTGATCAAAAGAGAATTCGGTCTTTCCAAAAATGCGTTTAAGCGTGCAGTAGGGCACCTGCTGAAAGAGGGCCTGGTGGAGCTGAAAGACAGGCGCATTTATAAAAAATAACAAATACCGCACAGAAATTTTTACAGAAACAGAGGAGAGCTTTCGTGAATTTTACACATTTGCATGTGCATACAGAATACAGTCTGCTGGACGGTTCCAACAAGATAAATGAGTATGTGTCCAGAGTAAAAGAGCTGGGCATGGACAGCGCTGCCATTACAGACCATGGCGTGATGTACGGGGTAATCGATTTTTATCGGGCCTGCAAGGCATCCGGCATCAATCCGGTTCTCGGCTGCGAGGTCTATGTGGCGCCGGGCTCCCGTTTTGACAGAGAGGTGGGAAGCGGCGATGACAGATACTATCATCTGGTGCTTCTGGCGGAAAACAATCAGGGCTACAGCAATCTGATGAAGATCGTGTCCAAGGGCTTTGTAGAAGGCTTCTATTATAAGCCCCGTGTAGATATGGAGCTTTTGGAACAGTATCATGAGGGGATCATTGCCTTGAGCGCCTGCCTGGCCGGTGAGGTGGCCCGCTATCTTGCCCGCGGCATGTATGAAGACGCCAAGGCAGCGGCGCTTCGCTATCAGAATATTTTCGGGGAAGGGAATTTTTTCCTGGAGCTTCAGGATCATGGAATTGCCGAGCAGCAGACGGTGAATCAGCAGCTTTTAAGGCTTCACCGGGAAACCGGGATCGATCTGGTGGCGACCAATGATGTGCATTATACTACGGCGGCGGATGCGGATCCGCATGATATTCTGCTGTGCCTTCAGACGGGAAAAAAGCTGACCGACGAGAACCGTATGCGTTATGAGGGCGGACAATATTATGTGAAATCCCCGGAAGAAATGGCGGCCCTGTTTCCCTACGCCCTGGAGGCGCTGGAAAACACCTGGAAGATCGCGCAGAGATGTCATGTGGAGATTGAGTTCGGCGTGACAAAGCTCCCCAAATATGATGTGCCCCAGGGCTATACCTCCTGGGAATATCTGAACAAGCTTTGCTTTGAAGGGCTGGAGCGGCTGTATGAGCCGGTGACAAAGGAGCTGCGGCAGCGTCTGGAGTACGAGCTTTCCACGATCAGGAACATGGGATATGTGGACTATTTCCTGATCGTGTGGGATTTTATCAAATATGCCAGAGACAATGACATTATGGTTGGCCCGGGGCGAGGCTCCGCGGCGGGAAGTCTGGTGGCGTACACCCTTGGCATTACGCAGCTTGACCCGATTCGGTATGATCTGCTTTTTGAGCGCTTTCTCAATCCGGAACGAGTGTCCATGCCGGATATTGACGTGGACTTCTGTTTTGAGCGGCGGCAGGAAGTCATAGATTATGTGGTGGAGAAATACGGCAAGGACAGAGTGGTGCAGATCGTCACCTTTGGTACGCTGGCAGCCCGGGGTGTCATTCGGGATGTGGGGCGTGTGCTTGACATGCCCTACGCGCAGGTGGACGTCATTGCCAAGATGATCCCTCAGGAGCTGAACATTACCATAGACAAGGCGCTTACCATGAATCCGGAGCTTCGCAAGGCCTATGAGGAGCAGGAGGAAATCCATCATCTCATTGATATGGCGAGGCGTCTGGAGGGACTGCCCCGCCACACGTCCATGCATGCGGCCGGCGTGGTGATCAGTCAGAAGGATGTGGACGAGTATGTGCCTCTTTCCAGGGCGCAGGACGGCTCTATCACCACCCAGTTTACCATGACAACCCTGGAAGAGCTGGGCCTTCTCAAAATGGACTTTCTTGGACTGCGCACACTGACCGTGATCCAGAATGCGGTGAACCTTGTCAGGAAGAACGCAGGCGTGGAACTGGACATGGCAGCTATTGACTATAATGACAGGAAGGTCCTGGATTCTCTGGGAACCGGGCGCACGGACGGCGTGTTTCAGCTGGAAAGCGCGGGGATGAAGAACTTCATGAAAGAGCTGAAGCCGCAGAGCCTGGAGGATGTGATCGCGGGGATCTCCCTGTACCGTCCCGGCCCGATGGATTTTATTCCCCAGTATATCCGGGGGAAAAACCGCCCGGATACCATTCGCTACGACTGCCCGCAGCTGGAGAGCATTCTGGCGCCTACCTACGGCTGCATCGTGTATCAGGAGCAGGTAATGCAGATCGTGCGCAATCTGGCCGGCTATACGTTGGGCCGGAGCGATCTGGTGCGAAGAGCCATGTCCAAGAAAAAGGCTTCGGTCATGGAAAAAGAACGCCAGAATTTTGTCTATGGCAACGAGGCGGAAGGTGTTCCGGGCTGTATTGCCAATGGGATTCCGGAACAGACGGCCAATAAAATCTATGATGACATGATTGACTTTGCCAAATATGCGTTCAACAAATCGCATGCGGCAGCCTATGCGGTGGTTTCCTACCAGACCGCGTATCTGAAATACTATTATCCGGTGGAATTTATGGCGGCGCTGATGACTTCGGTCATTGAAATGCCGAACAAGGTGGCGGAGTATATTCTTGTGTGCCGCCAGATGGGAATCCGCATCCTGCCTCCGGATATCAATCGCGGGACCTATGGGTTTTCCGTGGATGACGGAGCGATCCGGTATGGACTTTCTGCCATCAAAAGCGTTGGGCGTCCGGTGATAGAGGCTCTGGTGCAGGAGCGGGAAGAGCGGGGGGAGTATCGCTCCCTCAAGGATTTCATTGAGCGTAATATTACGCAGGTAAATAAGAGAGCCATAGAAAACTTCATCAAATCCGGAGCCATGGACTGTCTGGAAGGCAACCGGCGCCAGAAGATGATGATCTATGCGCAGATTGTGGACAGCATCAACCAGGACAAAAAACATACCATGGCCGGGCAGCTGAGTTTTTTTGATATTGTAAGCGAAGAGGACAAGCATGAGTTTGAAATCCGTATGCCGGATCTTGCAGAGTATGATAAGGAAATGATACTCGCTTTTGAAAAAGAGGTGCTGGGCATTTACCTGAGCGGGCATCCTCTGGAACGGTACCGTTCTGTTCTGGAACGGACGATTTCTGCAAAAACCACAGATTTTCTTCCGGACGAGGAAACCGGACAGCCGTGGGTATATGATGGGCAGAAGGTAATCGTGGGCGGCATGATCACGGATAAAACCATCAAATATACAAAGAATAACAAAGTCATGGCGTTTCTCACGGTGGAGGATTTGGTGGGAACTGTGGAGATTGTGGTATTTCCAAGGGATTATGAGAAGTATCAGCAGTTTATGGAGGAAGAGGCAAAGGTTTTTGTGCAGGGACGTGTATCTGCGGAGGATGATAAGGCCAGCAAGCTGATCCTGGAAAAGGTGCGCACTTTTGAGGACGTTCCCAGAGAGCTCTGGGTACAGTTTGCAGACAAGGGCGAGTACAGCGCAAAGGAGCAGGAGCTTCTCAGGGATCTGCAGAGATCAAAGGGGAACAGCAGCGTTGTGGTGTATTTGAAGGATGTGAAGGCAATGAAAAAACTTCCGGCATCCTGGCAGGTAAACCTTGATGAATCCTGGCTTTCTTCCATGTATGAAAAATATGGTTCTGCCAATGTTAAAGTTGTGGAAAGAGTATTGAAAAACTTGTAGAAATGCTATAAACTATATGCGAATATGTGTAGAATGAAGTATAGAATAGATGAGATGGAGGACAATGATATGGCAGAAAAAAAGATTAAGACCATAGGCGTTCTGACCAGCGGAGGAGATGCTCCGGGCATGAATGCGGCTATCCGTGCCGTAGTGAGGAGAGGTCTCAGCAGCGGACTTAACGTAAAGGGAATTTATAAGGGCTATAACGGCCTCTTGAATGAAGAAATTAAAGATATGACTGCCAGAGATGTGTCGGATACCATTGAGCGCGGAGGTACGGTTCTGTATACGGCACGCTGTGCGGAGTTCCGTACAGAAGAGGGACAGAAAAAAGGCGCGGAAGTCTGCCGCAAACACGGCATTGACGGACTGGTTGTCATCGGCGGTGACGGTTCCTTCGCAGGAGCGCAGAAGCTTGCGAATCTGGGAATCAACACGATTGGTGTGCCGGGAACCATTGACCTTGATATTGCCTGCACAGAATATACCATCGGCTTTGACACAGCAGTGAATACAGCCATGGAGGCCATTGACAAGGTGCGTGATACATCAACTTCTCATGAGCGATGCAGCATCATTGAGGTTATGGGACGTCATGCAGGCTATCTGGCTTTATGGTGCGGCATTGCCAACGGTGCGGAGGATATTCTGATTCCGGAGAAATATGATTATGATGAGCAGAGACTGATCAACAATGTCATTGACAGCCGCAAAAAAGGCAAAAAGCATCATATTATCATCAACGCAGAAGGTATCGGACATTCTGAGGCCATGGCAAAACGGATCGAGGCGGCAACCGGAATTGAGACACGGGCTACCATTCTGGGTCACATGCAGCGAGGCGGAAGCCCTACCTGCAAGGACCGTGTGTATGCGTCTGTTATGGGAGCAATGGCAGTGGATCTTCTGCTTCAGGGCAAAAGCTGCCGCGTAGTGGGCTACCGCCACGGCGATTTTGTGGACTTTGATATCAACGAAGCTCTTGCCATGCAGAAAAACGTATCTCCCTACATGTGGGAAATCTGTAATTCTCTTTCCCACAACTATGACAAAAACAGAAAAGAAGAGAAGAAATATATCTGATATGAGCATGCAGCATTTTCGGGAGAAACTTAAAAAACTGAATACTGCACAAATAATTACCCTCGGCTTTGCGGGGGTGATTTTTGTAGGCGGACTTATTTTGTGGATGCCCTTTTGTACCGCTCCCGGAGAAACGACTTCTTTTACAGACGCCATATTTACCGCGACTACCTGCGTGTGCGTGACGGGACTGGTGACGGTGACGACAGCGACGCACTGGACGTTGATAGGAAAGATCGTCATACTGATCCTTATACAGATCGGCGGAATCGGAGTCATTGCGCTTACCAGCATTATTTTTATAACCCTGCACCGCAAGATTTCTCTGCGGAACCGAAAAATGATACAGGAATCCTACAACTGGGATAAAATGGAAGGCCTGGTGAAGCTGGTGCGAAGAGTGGTTTTCTGCGTGTTTGGCGCGGAGGCGATCGGAGCAGTGTGCTACACGTTTGCCTTTATTCCACGATTTGGAATAGTGGAGGGCATCTGGCAGTCTGTATTTACTTCGGTTTCTGCCTTCTGCAACGCGGGGATCGATCTGCTGGGCGAGACCAGCCTGGCGGAATATGTGGGTGACCCTCTGGTAAACCTTACCACCATGGGTCTTATTGTGGCAGCCGGCCTTGGCTTCACCGTGTGGTGGGATCTGGGGAAAAATATCCGCCGGGTGCTGAAACGGAAGCTTCCTCTTCGCCGACTTTACAAAAGCCTGCGGCTTCACAGCAAGATTGTGATCGACATGACCCTGATCCTGGTTTTGGGAGGAGCCCTTCTGATTTTTGTTTTTGAATTTCAAAACCCGGATACCATGCAGGGAATGCCTCTTGGGACGAGGATTTTGGCCTCTGCTTTTCAGTCGGTGACAACCCGTACGGCAGGATTTTTTACGATTGACCAGAGTCTTTTGTCCGATGCATCCGTGGGCCTGAGCCTGTTTCTGATGTTTATCGGGGGTTCTCCCATGGGAACGGCAGGCGGTATCAAAACCACAACGATTTTAATATTGATACTCAGCGTTTTTACAAACCTGAGAGGCTATCGGGATGTGGAGATCCACCACCGCAAGATCCGGGAGAGCTATATCCGCTCGGCCATTGTGGTGACAGTGATCGGATTTATGACCCTTCTCACCATGATTCTTGTGGCTTCCGCCATTATGCCGGGTGCGCCGCTTACAGACATTATTTATGAACTGACTTCAGCGATCGGAACCGTAGGTTTATCCAGAGGCTTAACGCCTGTGCTTCCTACGGCCGCAAAATGGATTGTGATCCTTACCATGTATCTGGGAAGGATCGGGCCGGCAACCTTGGGAACGGCGGTGCTGGTGCGGCAGCAGAAGCGTTCCGGCAGTGCAAGCCTTGCGGAAGGGGACATTATGATTGGCTGATGTATTAGGAGGACGAGGTTATGAGGGACAAATCATTTGCTGTGATCGGGCTCGGGCAGTTTGGAAAAACGCTGGCTGAAACGCTTGCGGAGGCAAACTGCGATGTGCTGGCGGTTGATTTTAAGGAAGAAAATATTCAGGAGATCGAGGAAAAGGTAACCTATGCGGTGAGAGCGGATGTACGTGAGCCGGGGATTTTGAAATCCCTTGGCGTACAGAACGTGGATGTGGCTGTCATTGCGGTTTCCGAAAACATGGAGGCCAGCATTACCGCCACCATGCAGGCAAAGGAGCTAGGGGTTCCCTTTGTGATGGCAAAGGCGATCAGCGGGCTTCACGGCAGGATCCTGCGCAAGATCGGAGCGGATGAGGTGATCTATCCGGAGCAGGCCATGGGGCTTCGCGTGGCGAGAAATCTCATGTCCAGCGGTTTTCTGGATGTGTTTGAGCTTTCCTCTGAATTCAGTATTGCGGAGTTTAAAATTCCGGAAGACTGGATCGGAAAAAGCCTCATGGAGCTGAAAGTGCGGGAGCGCTATCATATTAATATTATCGGCATCAAGCTGGAAGAGACGGTCCGGGTGGATATCAGGCCGGACGAGCTTCTGCCGGAAAACTGCACAGTTATTGCCATTGGCAAGAATAAAGACTTGAATTCGGAATTTGCACCAAGAGAGTAGGACAGCTTATGATTACCAGCACAGGAAATACACAGATTAAAAATGTTATGCAGCTGAACCAGAAGGCGAAGGCGAGACGGGAGCAGGGGCTTTTTGCGGCAGAGGGGATCAAAATGTTCCTGGAGGCCCCGGCAGACTGGATTTCCCGGATTTATGTAAGCGAGAGCCTTTCAAAAGATGCCCGCGTCATGGAACGGGCGAGACAGTTTCCTTTTGAAATCGTGGCGGACAATGTATTTCGGCAGATGAGCGATACCCAGACCCCCCAGGGAGTGCTGACGCTTCTGAAAAAACCATCCTATTCCATGGAAGACATTCTGCAAGGCGAGAATCCTCTGGTAGTGATTCTGGAGGACCTGCAGGATCCGGGCAATGCGGGGACGATTTTCAGAACCGGCGAGGGCGCCGGCGTCAGCGGGATTTTTCTCACAAAAACCTCCGTGGATGTGACAAATCCAAAAGTGATTCGTTCTACCATGGGTTCCATTTACAGAATACCTTTTCTCTACGTGGAAGATGTGGTATCCTTAAAGCATATATTGAAGCAGAAAAATATCCATACATTTGCAGCACATCTTCAGGGTAAAAATTCGTATGACAGGGAAGATTATCAGAAAGGAAGCGCTTTTTTTATCGGAAATGAGGGCAAGGGTCTTACCGAGAAAGCGGCATCCGCGGCAGACTGTCTGATCCGGATTCCCATGTGCGGGCAGGTGGAATCCTTAAATGCCGCTATGGCGGCGGGGATTCTGATGTATGAGGCGGCACGCCAGCGCCGCGGCTGAAAGGGGGAATTTTTATGGCACCTGTAATTTGGCTGATCCTGGTGGCGGTTCTTCTGGTGATTGAAGCGGCGACCACAGCCCTTACCACCATATGGTTTGCGGGAGGAGCCCTTGCGGCGGCGGTTGCAGCCTGGTTCCACGCCGGGTTTGTGACACAGCTCATCCTGTTTTTTGCCGTGTCGGTGGTGCTGCTTATTTTTACAAGACCTCTGGCGGTCCGGTATATGAACCGGGGCGTTACGAAGACCAATGTGGAAAGCCTGATCGGCTGTACCGCGGTGGTGACAGAGGAAATCAGCAATCTTTCCCAGACCGGGCAGGTTCGGATAAACGATATCGACTGGCTGGCCAGGGCAAAAGATAACGACTGCATGATCCCGAAAGATGCAGTGGTGAAGATTTTAGAGGTACACGGGGTGAAACTGATTGTAGAAGAGGTAAAGGAGGGTTAAGTTATGACTATTGTTTTTCTTATCATTGTGATCGCGCTGGTGCTGTGGATCCTTTCATCCTGCATCCGCATTGTTCCGCAGGCATACGCTTTCGTGCTGGAACGTCTGGGCGCATATCAGGCAACCTGGGCGACAGGCATTCATTTCAAGCTTCCGTTTATTGAGCGCGTGGCCCGCAAGGTCAACTTAAAAGAACAGGTGGTGGATTTTCCGCCGCAGCCGGTGATCACCAAGGATAACGTAACCATGCAGATCGACACGGTTGTGTTTTTCCAGATCACGGATCCCAAGCTTTTTGCTTACGGGGTAGAGAATCCCATTATGGCGATCGAGAATCTTTCCGCGACGACCCTTCGTAACATTATCGGTGACATGGAGCTGGATGAGACGCTCACTTCCCGTGAGGTGATCAATACCAGAATGCGGGCTTCTCTGGATGTGGCAACGGATCCCTGGGGAATCAAGGTCAATCGTGTGGAATTGAAAAATATCATCCCGCCGGCAGCGATTCAGGATGCCATGGAAAAGCAGATGAAGGCAGAGCGTGAGCGCCGTGAGGCGATTCTTATTGCAGAGGGACAGAAACGTTCCACCATTCTTGTGGCAGAAGGAAAGAAGCAGTCCGCGATCCTTGACGCAGAGGCGGAGAAAGCAGCCGCGATCCTTCGGGCAGAGGCGCAGAAGGAGCGTATGATCAAAGAGGCAGAAGGTCAGGCTGAGGCGGTCCTCAAGGTGCAGAGCGCTACCGCGGAGGGACTCCGTATGATCAAGGACGCAGGCGCCGATCAGGCAGTACTGACGCTGAAGAGTCTGGAGGCATTTACAAAGGCAGCAGACGGCAAGGCGACCAAGATCATTATTCCGTCGCAGATGCAGGGGCTGGCAGGTCTTGCGACAACCTTCAAAGAGGTTATTACGGACGTTCCCGCAGAGGAATAGGAAATAAAAAAGGGGCAAGGAGTGATTCAGATGAATTTAAAAGGCAGACATTTTCTTACACTGAAAGATTATACACCGGAGGAGATCCTGTATCTTCTTGATCTGGCGGCTGATTTAAAGGCCAAGAAAAAGGCAGGGGAGCTTCACGAGTACTACAAGGGCAAAAATATTGCCCTGATCTTTGAAAAAACCAGCACCAGAACCCGCTGCTCTTTTGAAGTGGCGGCGCACGACCTGGGGATGGGAAGCACCTATCTGGATCCGAAGGCATCCCAGATCGGAAAAAAAGAGAGCATTGAAGACACGGCGAGAGTGCTTGGCCGCATGTATGACGGAATTGAATACCGCGGATATGGGCAGGAAATCGTGGAAGAGCTGGCGCGTCATGCAGGGGTTCCAGTGTGGAACGGTCTGACCAATGAGTATCATCCCACGCAGATGCTGGCAGACATGCTCACCATTCGGGAGCATTTCGGAACCCTCAAGGGGATTCGGCTGGTGTACATGGGAGACGCCAGATACAACATGGGCAATTCGCTCATGATTGCCTGCAGCAAGCTGGGAATGCATTTTGTAGCCTGCACCAGCCACAAATATTTCCCCAACCAGAATCTGGTTGCACAGTGTGAGGAATATGCAAAGGAATCCGGAGCTACCATTACGCTCACAGAGGATGTTATGGAGGGAACCAGAGACGCGGACGTGGTGTACACGGACGTGTGGGTTTCCATGGGTGAGCCGGACAGAGTATGGGCAGAGAGAATACAGGATCTGACGCCGTATAAGGTGACTATGGATGTGATGCGAAATGCAGGGGAAAAGGCTATTTTCCTGCATTGTCTGCCCGCATTCCACGACTGGAATACACAGATTGGAAAAGAGATGGGCGAGCGGTTCAACATCCAGGATATGGAAGTGACCGACGAGGTGTTTGAAGCGCCCTGCTCCAAAGTGTTCGACGAAGCGGAAAACCGTATGCACACGATCAAGGCAGTAATGGTGGCGACGCTTGGAGAGCCGAAGAATGACAGCGACTGGGTTTGATTCCAAAACAATTTCAGATGCAATACATACAAAATGGACGGGTAACACCGTTCATTTTGTTGAAAAGACAGAGTCTACCAACCTGCTGGCAAAATGCCTGGCAGATGGCGGAGCGCCCCATGGAATGCTGGTGGTGACTGAATTTCAGACGGCAGGGCGGGGACGGTTTGAGAGACGCTGGCAGGCGCCGAAGGGAAGCTCTGTCATGATGAGTCTGCTTTTGAGGCCGACCTTTGCGCCGCAGGCGGCACCGATGCTCACGCTGGTCATGGGACTTTCTGTGGCGCAGGCAGTGCAGGATCTGGGACTTGCGGGAGAGATCAAGTGGCCCAATGATGTGGTTCTTTCCCGCAAAAAAATCTGCGGGATCCTCACGGAAATGCATCTGGACGGTGCAGGTATCGGCGATGTGATCATCGGTGTGGGAATCAATGTAAATCTGACGGACATTCCCCTGGAACTTCAGGATAAGGCAACCAGCCTTTGCCTGGAAGCGGGGCATTCTTTTGACCGGAACCAGGTGGTGGCCGAAGTGCTGGAACGGTTCGAGAAAAATTACGGGATATTTGAGAAAACCTGCGATCTGTCCGGGCTTAAGGCAGAGTATGAAGCGATTCTTGCCAATTTTGAACGGCCGGTACGGGTTCTGGAAAAAGACAATTTCTATGAGGGCATTGCCCTGGGAATTGATGAGCAAGGAGCGCTTCTGGTGCGCCGGAAGGATGGGAAGCTCTCCCGCGTGGATTCCGGAGAGGTCTCTGTGCGGGGCCTGTACGAGTATGTATGAAATAAAAGCTTGCCGGACAGGAGCCGCCGTACAGGGCGGGCAGCGGATAAAAGGAGAAAAGCATGTATCAGGAAAATGTTGTGCTCTGCGGAGCCAGTGCATATGAACAAAAGTATTATTTTAACCAGGATTTTGCGGCTCTGCCGGAAACGGTAAAGCAGGAGCTGCAGGTGATGTGTGTTCTTTATACAGAAGAAATCGGCGGGATTTTAACTTTGGAATTTAACGAGGCAGGCGAGCTTCAGTTTAAGACAGAGGCGCTGGAATCGGACGCCATGTATGACGATATCGGAAGCGCTCTGCGGATCAAACAGCTTCAGCGGGAGAAGGAGGAGCTTCTCTCTTCCCTTGAGATGTACTACAGAGTCTTTTTCCTTGGCGATACCCCGGAGGAATAAGAATGGCGTGGAAGATTGGAAACGTAACCATAGAAAATCCCTTTGTGCTGGCGCCTATGGCCGGGGTGACGGACCTGCCCTTTCGCATGCTGTGCAAGGAACAGGGCGCGGGGCTGGTCTGTACGGAAATGGTGAGCGCAAAGGCCATTTCTTTCCATAATAAAAACACGGAAGCGCTCATGGAAATTGCGCCGGGAGAACATCCGGTGTCTCTGCAGATTTTCGGCCATGAGCCGGAGCTGATGGCGGAGGTGGCAAAAACCATTGAGCCGCGGCCCTTTGATATTCTGGATATCAATATGGGATGTCCGGTGCCCAAGGTGGTGAACAATGGAGAAGGCTCGGCGCTTCTGAGAGATCCGGATTTGATCGTACGCATTGTGAAAAGCGTGTCGGGAGCCATCAAAAAGCCGCTGACAGTAAAGCTTCGCATTGGTATCGGCAGTGAGCCGGCAGATATTGTGGAGATTGCGAAGCGGGTGGAGGATGCAGGAGCAGCAGCCATTGCCATACACGGCCGTACCAGGGAACAGTATTATTCCGGTGAGGCAGACTGGGAACCTATCCGAAAGGTGAAAGAGGCAGTTTTTATTCCGGTGATCGGCAACGGGGATGTGACTTCTCCGAAAAAAGCGGAGGCATTGATAAAGGAAACGGGATGTGACGGCGTGATGATCGGCAGGGCAAGCCGGGGAAATCCCTGGATTTTCCGGGAGATGAACCACTATTTTTCTGTTGGAGAGGAAATGGAAAAGCCCACAGCCAGGGAAGTGCGGGACATGATCCTTCTGCATGCCAGGGAGCAGATCCGTCTGAAGGGGGAATATACGGGAATCCGGGAGATGCGCAAGCATGTGGCCTGGTATACCGCCGGAATGCCCCACAGCGCAGCGCTTCGCCGGGACTCAAACCTGATTTCCTCCTATGAAGAGCTTGAGAAAATGCTGAGGAGTTTTGCGTGAAATCTTGACAATGGCAGTACTTTTCACTATAATATATGAACTATGTAAAAAAGGCATATTTTCATGGGATTTCAGGTATGATGTATCACGAAGGGCGATTCCACGAAAAATATAGGCTTTGAAAGGAAGTAAATGAAATGGAAGAAAAGAAAAACTTGCTGACTTATGCCGGACTGAAGAAACTGGAAGACGAGCTTCACGATTTAAAAGTAGTCAAAAGAAAAGAAGTGGCTGAAAAGATCAAAGAAGCCAGAGAACAGGGCGACTTGTCTGAGAATGCAGAATATGATGCAGCCAAGGACGAGCAGAGAGATATCGAGGCCCGCATCGAGGAGATCGAAAAGATCCTCAAAAACGCAGAGGTTGTTGTGGAGGATGAGGTCGATTTAGACAAAATCAATGTAGGCTGCAAAGTGACGGTTCATGATTTTGAATTTGAAGAGGACATTGAGCTGAAGATCGTAGGTTCCACAGAGGCAAACAGTCTGGAAGGCAAGATTTCCAACGAATCTCCGGTAGGCAAAGCCCTCATTGGCGCCCATGTCGGTGACGTGGTTGAGGTTGAAATGCCCACAGGTGTTATGGAATATAAGGTTTTGAAAATACAGCGCAACGTATAATGTTGAAATGATGAGAAGGAGGCCCAGAAGTGGCAGAGCAGAAGAAACAGGAACAGGATTTGAACCAGCTCCTGAAGGTACGCCGGGAGAAGCTGGCAGAGCTGCAGGCAAACGGCAAGGATCCGTTTCAGATTGTAAAATATGACGTAACACATCACAGCCAGGAGGTTATTGATAACTTTGATGCGCTGGATGGCAAGACCGTTACGATTGCAGGACGTATGATGACGAAGCGTGTCATGGGAAAAGCATCTTTCTGTAAGGTGCAGGATCTGCAGGGGATCATCCAGTCCTATGTAGCCCGTGACAGTGTAGGTGAAGAGGCTTACAAAGAGTTTAAACGTATGGATGTGGGTGATATCATCGGCATCCGTGGAGAGGTTTTCCGCACAAAAACAGGAGAAATCTCCATTCATGCGGCGGAGATCACTCTGCTTTCCAAGAGTCTGCAGGTGCTTCCGGAGAAATTCCATGGCCTGACCAACACAGACACCCGTTATCGCCAGAGATATGTGGATCTGATCATGAATCCGGAGGTGAAGGATACCTTCATTAAACGTTCCAAAATCCTCAGCGCAATCCGCAGATATCTGGACGGACAGGGCTTTATGGAAGTGGAAACTCCGATGCTGGTTGCCAATGCAGGCGGCGCGGCAGCGCGTCCTTTTGAGACGCATTTCAATGCACTGGACGAGGATTTCAAGCTTCGTATTTCCCTGGAGCTTTATCTGAAGAGACTGATCGTAGGCGGGCTGGAGCGCGTTTATGAGATTGGACGTGTATTCCGGAACGAGGGTCTGGACACCCGCCATAATCCGGAATTCACCCTTATGGAGCTTTACCAGGCATATACCGATTACCACGGCATGATGGATCTGACAGAGAATCTGTACCGTTATGTGGCGCAGGAGGTGCTGGGTACGACCAAGATTTCCTACAATGGCGTGGAAATGGATCTGGGCAAGCCTTTTGAACGCATTACCATGGTAGATGCAGTGAAGAAGTATGCCAATGTGGACTTTAACGAGATCCACAGCGACGAGGAAGCGAAGGCGCTTGCTGACAAGCATCATGTTGCCTATGAGGCACGCCACAAGAAGGGCGATATCCTGAGCCTGTTCTTCGAGGAATTCGTGGAAGAACATCTCATTCAGCCGACCTTTGTTATGGATCATCCTATTGAGATTTCTCCGCTTACCAAGAAGAAACCGGAGGATCCCGCTTATACCGAGCGTTTTGAGTTCTTTATGAACGGCTGGGAAATGGCCAACGCATATTCCGAGCTCAATGACCCCATTGACCAGAGAGAGCGTTTCCGCGCGCAGGAAGAGCTGTTTGCGCAGGGGGATGAGGAAGCCAACCACACAGATGAGGACTTCCTGAATGCGCTGGAGGTCGGCATGCCGCCTACCGGAGGTATCGGTTTCGGTATCGACCGTATGTGTATGCTGCTCACCGATTCCGCGGCAATCCGTGATGTGCTACTGTTCCCGACCATGAAGACACTGGGCGGAGCAGACAGCTCTAAGAAAGCTTCCAAGGTTGAGGCAGCGGCTCCGGCAGAGGCTGCAAAAATTGATTTTTCCAAGGTGAAAATCGAGCCGCTGTTTGAAGAAACCGTTGATTTTGACACCTTCAGCAAGTCTGACTTCAGAGCAGTAAAGGTCCTTGAGTGTGAAGCAGTACCGAAATCCAAGAAGCTTCTGAAATTCGTGCTGGATGACGGTACAAACGAGAAGAGAGTGATTTTAAGCGGTATTCACGAGTATTACGAGCCGGAAGAGCTGGTTGGCAAGACTTGTATCGCAATCACCAATCTGCCGCCAAGACCGATGATGGGAATTGATTCCTGCGGTATGCTGATTTCCGCTGTTCACGAAGAAGATGGCCATGAGGGGCTGAATCTTCTGATGGTGGACGACCGGATTCCGGCAGGGGCGAAGTTGTATTAATCAGGATGGAAAAGCCGGAATGGTTTTGTAACAATAACGATTTATAAGAGATATGAACAGATAGGCTCATGGAATGCATTTTCCGTGAGCCTGTTTGCGTTATTTGGCGGATTACACACCAGAAGAATCATATTATTATGGTCGGAAGAAAAACAGAAACCTATGAAAAGACATCAAATAAAGATAGGAAAAGAAGTGAAAATGGGTTATAATATAAGAAGATTGACTTTTTGAAAAAAATTCTGAAAACAGATGCTGCAAATGCTTTTGGAAAAAGAGGTGATATATCTATGAAAACAAGAAAAGTGATTAGTCAATATGTTGAGTTGCTTTGTAAAATATACGGAAAACATCTGAAATCAGTTATTCTGTACGGCTCTTATGCAAGGGGTGATTATACAAAAGACTCAGATATAGATATTATGATACTTTTGGATTTAAGTGATATGGAAATTAAAAGGTATCGTCATGAGTTGGCCGGCATAACTTATGATTTTAATATGGATTATGATGTAGATATTAAGCCAATAGCAAAGAATCAGGCGCATTTTAATAAATGGGTAGAAGTGTGTCCTTTTTATTCCAACGTGGCAAGTGAGGGGGTGAAGTTATTTGACGCAGCATAATGAAAAAGGTACAAGGCGGGATTTAGTTTTGTATAGGCTGGAAGTTGCTAAAAGTGATATAAAATCAGCCAAAATTCTTTTAGATGCGGGAGAATGCCGGGGAGCAAATAATAGAGCTTATTATGGAATTTACCATGCTGTTTCAGCTATTCATGCTTTAGATGGCAACGCATATAAGAGGCACAAAGATGCTCTTGCAAATTTCAACAAAATTATATTAAGACAGAAATCTTCCCTAGGAGCTTGGGCAGAAAGATTGCTGGGGCTGAAGAAATACGTCATGCCAGCGATTATGATGACTTCTATATAGCTACTAGGGAAGAAGCGCCATTATGAAGCCGCATCCGGGCATGGGAAAGGAAGAATTTAAAAGCTTGTGGAATGAGTATATTCCATAGGCTTTTTTGTTATGGGAATATAAATTTTTTATAAAAGAATCTTGTACAAAATAAAAGCTTTTTTTATTTCATTTTTCATCCTTTTTTTGTATTTTAAATTCATACAAGAAATGCAAATAAAAAAGGAGGTGAGCTGGATTTGGAAAAGAAAATGCTTTTGGAAGTGAAACATATTGATAAATCTTTTGGTATTACAAAAGCTTTAAAAGATGTATCCTTTCAGATATATGCCGGAGAGGTCAGGGGCTTAATAGGAGAAAATGGTTCTGGTAAATCTACGGTATCCTCGATTATTTCCGGAATCCAGAAAGCAGACCGGGGAGAAATGATTTATGAAGGAAAAACATATCTCCCGGAGAATATTCTCGATGCGAACAATCATCATATTTGTATGATTGTGCAGGAACAGAGTACAGTGACAACCATTTCTGTTGCGGCAAATATTTTTATTGGCAAAGAGCAGATGTTTTCCAAAGGCGGAATTGTGGACAGAAAGAAAATGGAGCAGGAGGCTCAGAAAGCGTTGGATGATGTGGGAATTACCCATATTCGTCCCAAAGAGCTGACCCGATATTTAAGTTTTGAGGACAGGAAGCTCATTGAGATTGCGCGGGCTTTTTATATGAAGCCAAAGATTCTCATCGTGGACGAAACCACAACGGCATTGTCCAGACAGGGAAGAGAGCTGCTTTACACATTGATGAAACGTCTCTGCAAGCAGGGAGGCTCTGTACTGTTTATTTCGCATGATATCGATGAGGTTATGGACAAAAGCGATGCAGTGACCGTGTTGAAAGATGGGGTTATGACGGCTACTCTGGATAAGAAAGATTTTTCGGAGAGCAAGATTAGAAATCTTATGGTAGGCAGAGAAATCAGCAATGATTACTATAGGGTAGACAACGACTGTTCCTATGAAAAAGAGGTGGTTCTTAAGGCAGAAAATATTTCCTATGGAATGTTGAAAGATGTGAGTGTAGAGTTACATAAGGGAGAAATTTTAGGAATCGGCGGTTTGACGGAGTGCGGAATGCATGAGCTTGGAAAACTGATGTTTGGTGTTATGAAACCGGACGGAGGAAGGATTTTATATAAAGGAAAAGAAGTAATCACCTGTCCGAGCCAGGCGATCAAGAGACATATCGGTTATCTGTCAAAAAATCGAGATACGGAAGCTCTGTTGACAACCATGTCTATTCAGGACAATATCTGTATTTCCGGTTATGACAAAATTGAGAAAAAGGGATTTATCTCTTCTAAATCAGAAAAGGAATTTTCAGAGAAATGGGCAGGGGAGATGAATACGAAGATGTCTTCGGTTAAGGCTACAGTCAATAGTTTAAGCGGAGGCAACAAACAGAAGGTAGTTATTGCAAAATGGCTGGCGAATGAGACGGAAATTTTTATTATGGATTGCCCTACGCGTGGAATTGACGTGGGTGTGAAGGCTGCTATATACCGTCTGATGGAGCGGCTGAAAAAAGAAGGAAAATCAATTTTAATGATTTCTGAAGAGCTGACGGAATTACTCGGAATGAGTGACCGGATTCTGGTTCTCAAGGACGGGGCTCATGCAGGCGAATTTAAACGGGATGAAATATTCACGGAACAAAAATTAATTGAGGTTATGATTTAGGAAGGAGGAGGGGATGTGAAAGAAAAAATACTCACATTAAAAGAAAATGAAGAAGAAAGAAAACAGATGCTCTTGACCTCTGTTCCGGTGATTGTACTTGTTGCCTTGATTATTTTCTTCGAGATTGTAAGTGACGGCAGGCTGCTGTCAAAAATGAACATAGATGCATTGCTGAACTCCATGTTCTCGATTGCTCTGGGAGCGGCAGGCGTTTCATTTCTGATGGCACAGGGAAATCTAGATTTTTCTATGGGAGGAATTGTGGGCTTGACGGCAACGTTATCCGGCTTCGCAGCTTGGAAAAATCCGTTTCTTTCTCTGATAGTAGGAATCGGAGTGGGTGGTTTGTGCGGACTTTTAAATGGTGTAATACATGCGAAGTTTAAGGTTTCATCTATCATCACAACCTTATCTACGGCCTTCATTTTTCGGGGAATACAGGGAACTTTGATTACTTCCGGCGCAGTAAGTTTGCCATCCAGTATGATGTTTTTGGAAAACACGTCTTTAAAGGTAGCGCTTATGGCAGTGGCCTTTGGGGTAGGCGGTATTTGTTATAACAAGACGAGAATTGGAAAGTACTGTAAGGCTATTGGCTCAAGAGAAGAGGCGTCCTATCAATCCGGAATCAGGGTGAACAGATACAAAATCGGCTGTTTTATACTGGCCGGAGCCGTGGCAGGTCTGGTGGGATTCTTCTATTTGGTACGAGCCGCTTCAGCATCGGCCAATACGGGCTCTGGTTTTGAGTTTGACGTGCTTCTTGCGATGTTATTGGGCGGAATGCCGATTTCAGGAGGCTCCAGCGCCAGATTCCGCAGTGTGATCATTGGCAGTCTGATTATGACGATTTTATCAAACGGTATGATTCTGTGGGGCCTGGATTCGGTGCTGCAGCAGTTGATAAGAGGAATTATTTTCCTGGTTTCTGTATCAATCTCTTTTGACCGCAGAAATTTGGCAACTATCGTATAAACAAAAAAAGGCGGTTTAGCCTCAATTATAAAAAAGAAAAAACAACAAGAATAAGGAGGAAATGAAAAAATGAAGAAAAAATTAGCAGCATGTTTGATGGCAGCAGCAATGACAGTAGGGTGCATGGGAAGCGTTCCCGTACAGGCAGATGAGGAGTTTTCTATTGGAATGAGATTTCCGGTGACACTTGACCAGATGCAGCAGCAGACCATGGAGAATATGACGGAGCTTGTAGAATCAGCAGGCGGAAAACTTTTGGTAGAGAACACAGCGCTGACACCAGAAGGAAATATTCAGGCGTATGAAAGATTAATTGCTGCAGGAGTAGACGGTTTGGTAGTACTTCCCGCTGCAGACTCTGTTCTTCCAAGAATTAAAGAGATGTGTGAAGAAGCAGAGATTCCTTGGTCTATCTATTATCGTTCTATTTTGGATGAAGATATAAAGGCAGACATTGAATCCTCGGAATATTATCTTGGAAACACCTATGAAGATGAAATTATGGCCGGCTATCAGCTCACAGCCAAGATGGGAGAAGCTGGCTGCAAGAATATTGTGCTCTTTTCTACAGCTCTCGGAGATACCACAGGAGCCCAGCGAGAAGAAGGCATGAATCAGGCATGTGAAGAATATGGAATGACGGTTATCAATGAGTTCCGTGCGACGGCGCAGGCTTCTGATGCGGCGCAGTCTATTGAAAGTGTACTGACTACGCATCCGGAGGTGGATGGGATTTTTATTGCGGCAGGAACGATTACACCGGGCATTCTTCCGGCTATTACAAGTGTTTTGGAACAGTATGACAGACAGGATGTAAAAATTACCATTATTGATTACCCTCAGGGGCTTCAGGATGCATTTGCTGATGGTTATATGCTGGCTGCCTGCGGAGGACATAATGTAACCGATCCACTGTTTGCAACCTCCATGCTATTAAATAAAATTAAGGGAACGCCGCTGTCTGAGGATCCGCAGTCTGTACGTATTAACCAGATGATTTTGGAAAGCGAAGAAGATGTGGTAAACTATTTTAAATATTGTGAAAGTGGAGTTTCCACCTATACGCCGGACGAGACAAAAGAAATGTTCTTTAAGTGGGAGAACGAAGAGGTTACTATGGACAGTTTCTTGAAAGTGGCAGAAGACTACACCATTGACAGTGTGATGGAACGTCATAAAGATTTAGTAGAAAAATAGAGGAAAGAGATAAAAGAGGGGCAGGTGAAGAAATGAACAGAAAAAAATGGAAAGGAATAGCAGGCTCCATACTTTTTCCAGTAGCGATTTATCTTTTGTTTCTGGTGACGGCACGGGAACGGTTTTCCGGAGTTATCGTTTTAAGAGCTATTTTAATCCAGTCGTTTATTCCGCTGTTATGCGCGTATGGAATGGTGTTTGGAAGATCTATGAGAATGCTGGATTTGAGTATCGGCTCCAGAATTATTGCATCCAGTATGATTGGCGGAATTGTTGCTATGAATCTTCATATGGGTCTTATTGGCTTTGTTGCAGTGACGATTTTTTCAAGCGTTTTGCTGGGAGGAATCTGCGGTGTAGTATTTCGGTATTTTAAAATTCCATCGATTGTGGTTTCGCTGGTAATTGCCATGATTTTTGAAGTTATCGGCGCAAAGGTGACGGGCGGAATGGGCTTTTTGAAGCTGGATAGAGAATTGGCAATTTTGGGCGGAATTCCTTATAATCTTATCGTGGTACTTGTTACTACCGTGCTCTTCTACTGTATTTACTATAAAACAAAGTTTTGTTACAATGTGAGAGCAATCAGCGGAGACGAAATTATCGCAAAGAATAATGGGATTAATGTGGACAGAACCAAATTTTTAGCCTATGTGGTGGGCAGTGTGTTTATTGGGATTGCAGCGGTGATTCAGATGAGTTATGCTACCTCAATGTCAGCAAAACTGAGTATGGAAAGCCTTTCCATGTCTTTTAAGCCACTGATGGCTATGATCGTGGGAGTTCAGTTGCAGGACTATGTGGGTCTTCCTGTTGGAATATTTATCGGCGCTTTTATGATATCTACACTGTTTTCGGGACTGGTAGCTCTTGGCTTTCCGGCGCCGGCACAGGACATTGCACTGGGGGTATTCCTGGTAATTGTGGTATCTTTGTCCACAAATACAGAAAGTATTGGAGAAATGATTGCTAAACTAAAAAGAAAGAAATCTATCGCATAGAGAGACGAAGACGGAGAGTACTTATGGAAAAAATCAGAGTAATGCTTGTAGATGATGACCGGTTGGCTGTGTCCTATATGAAAGAAATAGTGGACTGGGAAAATCTAGGCTATGAGATTGTGGCGGTTGCTTACAATGGAAAGCAGGCATTGAATCTGATTGGTAAGTGCTCTCCGCATCTTGTTATTACAGATATCAGTATGCCTCATATGAGCGGTATTGAGTTGAGTGAAAAAATAAAAAAGATTTCCCAGGATATCCGGGTAGTGCTGCTGACTGCTTATGGAGAGTTTGAATATGCAAGACAGGCAGTCCAGATAGGCGTGGACTATTACCTGATCAAGGATGAGGTGGATACTCCATACATGGAGGAAAAATTAAAGGCCTTAAAAGGGCTGATTTTAGACCAGGCAAGGATTTCCCAGATGCTTTTTCAAAAAGCGATTTTAGATTATTTTCGAATGGGAGAGCAATATGTGCGGGAGTTTTACAAAGAAAAGGCACTGCAGGATTTTTTGGATGGAAGACAGGATTATTTGTTGATTGAGCAAAACCTGCCCATTGTGTTGGATGATAAATGGGAAATGAAAGGGAAAGAGCAAAATCTGCCGGAATTTTTGGAACAATGTTTGAAAATCGCAGCAGATTGTAAGCGAAAGGTGAAGCTTCACAGTATTCTTTCTCAAAATAGAATTTTGCTGGTGTTAGAAAAACAGGGGAAAAGTCAGTATGAGGAAAAACAAAAAAATCTTAACTTGGCTGAAAAAATAAAAAGGGAGTTGAATGCAGAGGGAAAAGGCAGATACACCGTTTATATATCAGATTACCCAATGAAATTTGCAGAAATTTACGAGGAAGTAGTTCAGGAAAAAGGAATACTTTCCGCAAAGAGATATCTTGGAACCGGAAAAGTCTATAGTTTAGGTATCAATCCGTGGAAGAACGAAGACGCAGAGAATCAAAATCCTACAAGAGATGTATTGGCTGCGGCAATACAGGAAAAAACATTTCCCGATGAAATAAAGAAAATATATCATTGCTACTATTTGAAACAGGATACGGATAAAGTATTCCTGCAGATTATGAAGCAGGCTTATCAGGCGCTTGTTTTGGTGGAAAAGAAATATTCCGCTACTTTTTCAGATAATGCTTCAATGAATGAAGAGCTCTATGATTTTCAGGAAGTTTTAGGGTGGCTGTGTCGGTATTATCAAAAAATAGAAAAGCTGGCAGAAAACGGTACTGAGGAAAAACGGTACCGACCGGAGGTGGAGCGTGCGATGGTGTACATCCGGGAACACTATGGAGATTCAAGTCTCAAAGTTTCTGATATTGCCAGCCATTTAAAAATCAGTGAGAGTCGTATCAGTGTGCTTTTTAAGTCAGAGACGGGTAAGACTTTGATACAGTATCTGACGGCGGTGCGAATTGACAGAGCAAAAAAGCTATTGAAGACATCATCATATAAGGTTTATGAGATTGCAGAAATGGTGGGCTATAACAACAGCCAGTATCTAAGCAATGTATTTTATAAAGAAGTGGGATGTTTTCCTTTAGAGTACAAGAATAGGAATCAGAACGAATGAGTGAGTCAAAGCTGCAAAATAAAACGATTTTACTGGTTCTACAGATTTATCTGACTGTTTTGGCGGTCAGTCTGATCTTAAGTTACTTTTTGGTAATCTCTCCGTTAAAGGGGGATGCGGTGGAGAATTACAATGCCCAGAACAAATATATTCTGGACGAGGTGGATTCGGCACTGGGGGCTGTAAAAGAATATACGAATTATATTGCCTATTCAGAAGATTTTATGAACAAGCTGAACGCCTATCTGTATCAGCCGGAGGATGCGCTGGTTCGCTTTGAGTTGGAGACACTGCTTTATAACGACAGAAATTTGAAACAGGGGATTCAGGATGTTGTGCTGGATATAGAGGGATATGACAGAGTTACCTCTATTTTGGAGCTGGAAGCAGAAGAGCAGGAGCTTCTTGATTCTGAATGGTATGCGAGAATTCGGAAGAAAAGTTATAGCGGTGGATTTTCGAGGGGAATTACTGTTATTCAAAATGAAAATCCAGTAAAGCTGCTTGCTTACAGCAAAAGCTATCGGATGAAAAACAGAAAGTTTACCTTGACTGTTTTCTTGCGGTATGAAGATGTTTTTGGCAGAATCATGAGTCATTATCACAGTGAATTTGAAGAACAATATTGGACGACATTGGATGGGGTGGCTCTTTTTGAGGAAGAGCAGCAGGGGATAGATGAACTCCTGGACGATTTTGATGGGGACGAAAAATATGTTCAGAAAAATTTGAAAGGTGTGCTGCTTACCAGTAATCTGGGAAACTCTTCCTATCGTTCTCTTGCATTTGTGTCATGGCACTCTGTTTTTGAGAAGATTATGGGTACAACCCTTATTGTCTTGTCCATGGCTATTATTCTTCTGATTGCTACGCTGCTGATTGTGGTCTATATCGTAAAACGGGTAACCCGCCCGGTACATCAACTCACGGAGGCTATGGATCAGGTTATCACGGAGAATTTTGCAGTTAAGCTTCCTGTAGAAAGCGATGATGAAATCGGCTATTTGAGTCAGACCTTTAACAGTATGAGTGAGGAGCTTCAGAATTATTTCAGCCAGCTGGTACAAAAAATGGAAGAAGAACAGGAAATGAAATTTGGGCTTCTTATCAGCCAGATAAACCCCCATTTTGTCTGTAATACATTGAATACGATTAAGTATTTAGCAAAACAGGGCAGAACGAGGGATGTAGAGGTGGTTTCTGCAGCTTTGGCCAATATCTTAAGAGATAGGCTTAGAATTAAGAATTTTCAAATTTATGATACGGTGGCGCAGGAGACGGATACAGTAAAGCAGTATTTGACAATACAGGAGTACCGGTATGGCGGTGAATTGGAGGTATTATGGGATATCGAGGAAGAGGTAAAAGGCTTAAAGATACCGAAAAATATCATTCAGCCACTGGTAGAAAATGCCCTTTTCCATGGTCTGGCAAATGAGGAAGATGGGAGTATTCGAGGAACGATTACGATTCAGGTGGAGAAGACAGATGCTCTGTATATCCGAGTGACAGATGATGGATGCGGGATGAGCCAACAGAAGATTCATCGAATTATGAACGGCCAGGCAAAAGGAGAACAGGAGAGAAAGGGTCACGAAATAGGAATTGACAATATCAGAGAAAGGCTGGAAATCCTCTATGGAGCCGGAGCTGGTTTTTTTATTCGCAGCGAGCCCGGAGAATGGACAGAGATGGAAATTGTGATCTGGCAGGATTTGAATAAAGCATAAGTGAAAAGGAGTTGGAGAAGGATGGAAATACAGAATTTGACAGTGGAATATCAGGAGAATCCGATCGGTCTGGATAGCAAAACGCCGAGGTTTGCCTGGAAACTGTTTTGCAAAGAGCAAAATACATTTCAAAGCGCATATCAAATTCAGGTTTCAAAAGACAGGATGTTTAAGGAACTGGTTTGGGATACGGGAAAAATTGATTCGGGAGAATCTATCCAGATAGAATACCAGGGAGAGGCACTTACAAGTTTTACGGAATACTATTGGAGAGCCAATGCGTGGGATGAGGCCGGAAGAGAATCGGGGTGGAGTGAAACCGGCTTCTTCGAGACAGCAATGATGAGCTGGGAAGACTGGGAGGCAGACTGGATTACTCCGGAATATGACTTTACAGCTCCGAAAACAGCTTGTCCTGTTTTGCGCAAAGAATTTCGGGTGGAAAAAAAGATAAAAAAAGCAAGAATTTATGTGACAGCTAAAGGTCTATACGAATTGCGTCTGAATGGCGAAAAGGTTGGAAGAGACTTCCTGACACCGGGCTGGACTTCTTATAATAAACGAACTTTATATCAGATTTATGATGTGACCGATATGATCCGGGAAGGCGGAAATGCAGTGGGAGCTTCCATTGGAAGCGGCTGGTACAAAGGAGAATTGGGCTGGCGCTCCAGACGGAATCTTTACGGAGGCAGAGAAGCGCTTATTATGGAATTGCACCTCACTTATGAGGATGGTACTACAGAAAAAATTCTGACAGATGGCTCCTGGCAGTCGTCCTACAGAGGAACGATTCTTTATTCTGAGATTTATCATGGAGAGACTTATGACGCCAGAAAGGAAATCGGGTTTGACATGTATGGCTGCGAGTTTCAGGATTGGTTTCAGGTAAGAGTTATGGGGGCTGTATCAAAAGAAATTCTTCATGCGCAGGAATGTCCGCCTGTACGGGAAAAACTGATTCTTCATCCAATTCAGCTCCTGGTGACGCCAAAAGGAGAACAGGTTCTGGATATGGGGCAGAATATGACGGGGCATGTTCGTTTTCGGGTGAAAGGAAAAGCCGGAGACCGTGTTGTTTTGTGGCATGGAGAAATTCTGGATACCGATGGAAATTTTTATACAGATAATTTAAAAGGCGCAAAACAGAGAATAGAATATGTTTTGAAGGATGAGAAGGAAGTAGTGTTTGAGCCGCATTTCACGTATCAGGGCTTTCGCTACGTGAAAATAGAAGAGTATCCAGGAGAAATTGAAGTTGATTGTTTTGAAGGGGTCGTGTTGTATTCAGACCTTGCGCAGACAGGAAGCTTTCGATGCTCAGACCCGGATCTGCAGCAGCTTACTTCAAACATTCTCTGGGGACAACGAGGGAATTTTGTAGATATTCCCACAGACTGTCCTCAAAGATGTGAAAGACTGGGTTGGACCGGTGATATTCAGATTTTCAGCGGAACAGCAGCTCTGCAGATGGAAACGCCGCTTTTTCTTCGTAAGTGGCTTCATGATGTAGCAGCGGAACAGTTTCCAAATGGAGGAGTTCCCTGGGTGGTGCCGGATGTTTATGATGATACCTATGCGTATGACCTGGCCGGGTATACAGGCCAGAGCGATAAGGTAGCAGCTGCCTGGGGAGATTGTGCAACAGTTGTGCCTTGGAGTCTTTATCAGGCATATGGGGATAAGCGGATATTGGAAGAGCAGTTTGACAGTATGAAAGGGTATGTGGAGTTTATTCGGAGTCAAGGTCCATGTGAATATACCTGGGAAGGCTGTCATCAGTTAGGCGACTGGGTTGCGCTAGATGCTCCATATGGAAGTTTTGTTGGCGCTACAGATGTAGACTATGTGGCAACGGCTTACTATGCTAAGTCTGCGGAAATTCTTGCAAAGAGTGCAAAGGTGCTCGGTAGAAAGAAAGAATATGAGGCCTATCGGGAACTGCATGAAAAGATCAAGCAGGCTTTCCAGGAAAAATACATAGAAAATGATGGAACACTGAAAGTAAAAACACAGACAGCTTTGGTTTTGGCGGCAGAATTTCAGCTGGTATCAGAGGAACTGGCAGAAAGCTACATGAAAAAACTGGCAGACTGGCTGGCAGATACGAATTATGATTTGATTACTGGTTTTGTGGGAACACCGTATATTTGTCATGCTCTTACTAAATACGGGCAGACAGAGGCTGCCTACAAATTGTTGTTTAAACGGGAGTATCCATCTTGGCTATACCAGGTGACCCAGGGGGCGACTACCGTGTGGGAGCATCTGGATGGAATACGGCCGGATGGAACTTTGTGGAATCCCCGAATGAATTCTTTTAATCATTATGCATATGGCTCTGTGGCAGAATGGATTTACCGGGATATTGCCGGATTGAAGCTCTGTGAAGAAGAGCCGGGCTATCGGAAGTTCCGAATTTGTCCAAAACTTGGCAAGGAGCTTGATTTTGCAGAGTTTTCCTTTGAGAGTATGTATGGGAAAATTGTCAGCGGCTGGAAAAGGGAGGCAGACCAGGTGGAATATCATATTACAGTGCCGGTCAATACAACGGCTGAGGTAAGGCTCCAGGGAAAAGAAGTGCTGAAATCAGATCAGCCTTGTCGGATTAGCGAAAACGAAGTCACACTGGAATTGGGCTCCGGGGACTATCATTTTACATTAAGTCTGTGAGAACGATATAGAGAGAGCGAGGGTGTATATGAAGGTTGTTGCAGCGATTGATTCGTTTAAGGGGAGCCTGACTTCCATGGAGGCTGGACAGGCTGTTCTGAAAGGAATTCTGAGGGCAAAGCCGGCGGCAGAGGTTTTGGTGAAACCGTTGGCTGACGGAGGAGAGGGAACTACCCAGGCACTGGTAGAGGGACTGGGAGGAAAATATGTTTCCGTGACAGTTACCGGGCCGCTGGGCAAACCGGTGCAGGCAAGATATGGGATTTTGGCTGACGGAAAAACAGCGGTTGTGGAGATGGCCGAAGCTGCAGGGCTTACTTTGGTGCCGGAGGAAGAACGAAATCCTTTAGATGCTACCACCTATGGGGTGGGAGAAATGATTTTAGATGCTGCTGAAAGAGGGTGTCGAGAATTTATTGTGGGCATCGGCGGAAGCGCTACTGTAGATGGGGGCGTTGGGCTGCTTCAAGCCTTGGGTTTTTGGTTTACAGACAAAAATGGAAACTCTATAGGAAGAGGTATTCGGAACCTGGACAAAATTGCAGAAATCAGTAGCGAACAGGTGTCAGAGGAAATTTTAAATTGCCATTTTCAAGTAGCCTGTGATGTGAAAAATCCCTTATGTGGGGAAAATGGAGCGGTTTATATTTTTGGTGCCCAGAAAGGCGTAAAAGAGGAAGAAAAGCAGGGATTAGAACAAAAAATGTGCCATTATGCAGATAAAACGGCCGCTTTTGTGGGACGGGATAACCGGAACAGAGAAGGTGCAGGAGCTGCTGGTGGTTTGGGTTTTGCCTTTTTTAGCTATTTCCCCAATGCAGAATTGAAACCGGGAATTGATATTGTGCTGCAGGCAGTGGCTCTTGAAGCAGATATTAAAGAAGCAGATGTGGTTGTGACTGGCGAAGGGCGTCTGGATGCACAGACGGCTATGGGGAAAGCTCCTATAGGAGTGGCCAGATTAGCGAAAAAACATGGAAAAAAGGTTTTGGCATTCACCGGCAGTGTGGGCGAAGGGGCTGGAAAATGTAATGAAAACGGAATTGATGCTTTCTTTTCTATCATATCGGGGGTGAGCACACTGGAAGAGGCCATGATTCCAGAGAATGCCAAAAGAAACATGGTGCTGACGGCAGAACAGGTTTTCCGGCTGCTCTAACCCTGTCCCTTCTTCAAAAACAGCGAGAACATACTTCCCGTTTCATCTGATGAAACCTTCACATATCCGTTTTGTTTATTGACAATATCCCGGGTGAGATAAAGGCCGATTCCGACGCCGTCCACACCGGCGGACTGTTTTCCGCGGTAAAACCGGCTGAAGATTTTGGCCTGTTCCTCCTCTGGAATGCCGGGACCGTTGTCAGCAATGTCAAGGCGCAGGTAGGAGGGGTATTCCGTGATGCATACGCGGATGAGACCGCCGCAGGGCGTGTATTTGACCGCGTTGTCCAGGACGTTTGTGATGGCCTCGGCTGTCCAGTTGAAGTCGAGCACAGCCTCAAAGTTCTGGGGACAGTCAAAAGTGATCGTGGTGTTTTTCTCCTTTGCCCTGGCGTACACGGTTTTTACCGACTGCAGCACAATTTCGTTCAGGCTGTTTTTGGACGGCCGCAATCGGATGAGACCGCTTTCCAGGCGGGACATTTTGATAAGGCTGTTTGTGAGAAAGGTAAGCTTCTCCAGGGCGGTCTGCAGTGTGGCGATATACTCGGCCTGCTCTTCCGGGGGAAGGGTATGGTCTCCCAGCAGCTGGGCAAAGGTGTTGGCCGCGGCAACCGGTGTTTTGATCTGGTGGGAGATGTCGGATATCAGTGTCTTGATCTGCTCTTTTTCCTGCGCCAGCATTTGATTCTGGGCAATCAGGATATTGCGGAGCTTCAGGAGCTGGTGCTGCAGCCTTGCGGTCAGGGTGTCTTCGTCTTCGGGAAACACATGAGGCTCCTGCTGCTCTGTCAGGGCTTCAATGAGCAGCGTGATCTTTTCCAGAAGGTCATCGTCGTAGCGGTTGTGCAGAAAATCCAGCAAAAACAAAAGGCAGCACAGCAAAATCGGAGCGATGCCAAGAAGAACCGGAAAGACAGAACTGCTTTTCCAGAACAGCGCGGCAACAGCGGCCAGAATGGCCGTATAAACCGCAAGCACCAATATCAGTTTTCTGTAAATTTTGAAATGTCTCATAGTTATTCTCCAAAGGTATAGCCCATACCGAAAACAGTGACAATGTATTCCTGTTTTTCGTCTTTTAGCTTCTGCCGCAGACGCTTGATATTTACGCGCACAGTGTTATCATCAATGAAATTTCCGTCAATATCCCACAGATTTTCCTGGAGCATGGCCTTGGTTACCACCATGCCCCGGTTTTGCATCAGATAAGTGAGCAGCCGGTATTCCGTGGAGGTGAGGTGAATTTCCGCGCCCTTCAGCAATACCTGACATTTGTCGGTATCCACCTCCAAATCCCTGTATCGTATGCGGGCGCTGTCCTTGACTGTCCGTTTCAGGATCGCCAGAACCTTTTTGCGAAGCACTTCCAGAGAAAAGGGTTTGGAGATATAGTCGTCGCATCCGGCAGAAAATCCTTCCAGCATATCTTCCTCCGTATCGTTGGCAGTCAGAAAGAGAACCGGGGTTTCAGAGGTCTCCCGGACCTTTTTGCAGAAGCCAAGACCGCTGCCGTCCGGAAGATTGATGTCCAGAAGGAGCAGGTCATAGGAATGTCCGTCGTACTGGCGCAGAGCCTCCCAAAAGCCGTAGACCGCGGTAACGGTATGGCCGTCTTTTTTGAGAGCAATGGAAATTCCCTTGCTCAAAATGGTGTCATCCTCCAGCAGAAAGATATTTGCCATGAAATAAGCCCTCCCTTTTTGGATTTGTGGAAATCAGTTTTCAAAATTGTGGAGCCGTTCAATGACGGTTTCTCTGGAAATTGCCCGGTAGACGATCCCCGGAACGCTCAGACAGATGACAAAGATCGCTCCGATGAGGCCGGCCACAAGACCGAAGGGATAGGTAAATTCCGCATAGTTTGCAATATGCGGGACAGCGTCCGCCACAAGGAGGAGGAATGCATTTCCGAGAGTCATGATGAGTCCGGTGGAAATGAGGGCATAAATGCCGCCTTCTAGGGTAAGGATCCGTTGGATCTGTTTCTTTGTTGTTCCGATGCTCTCCATGATCGCAAACTCATTTTTTCGGGAAACGACGCTGGTGAGCATTACATTGATGAAGTTTACCAGTCCGATAATAATGAGGAGGACAGCGATGCCGTTGCCCAGGAGATTCAGAGCGTAGTTTGTCTGCTCAAAAAGCTGCACTCGTTCGACTGCGCTTTTAAAACTCCATTCTGAGGCGGTCAGGGTGCTGTTGATCTCCTGCAGCTGGCTGTCAATGGTTTCCAGCCGGGAAAGGTCTTCGATATCCACGCCGATGTGGGCGATGAGAGGGGCTTTTGTCAGACGCTCCATCCCCGCTTCGCTGACATAGATAATGCTTGGCGCCGCGTCCAGGAAGGTGTGCCGTCCCATAGCGTTGGCCGCGGTGCTTTTGTAATCCTCATAATCAAAGGCGCCGCCGATATAGAACTCCTGTGCAGTTCCGTCTGCGCTGTTGGCAGTCAGAGTGAGCGTTTGTCCCACCAGCGCTGCATTTGGGGTAAAATAGTCGTTGTCCGTGCCGGAAACGGCAACCTCACCGCGCAGGTAGGCCTCAATATCTATGGGGATATCGTGTGTCTGGTTGTAGGCTTCCAGAACAGATTCATCGTCAAGGGTCAGAATATAGCAGCCGTATTGTCCTTCTGCGGCGAATGCTTCCATATCTGAAATCATTTCCTCCAGGGATTTTCCCTGGGAATAATAGCGGGTGTCCGGATACTGGGCACGCATAAAATCTCCCAGCGCTTCCCTGTCAAAATCAATGGCAGCCCAGACGGCGTTTCGTATATCCACTGTTTTTATCCCGTCAAGCTGTTTTAGCTGCTCTACGAAATGACGGTCAAACTGAGGTGTCTCTTTTTCGGACTGTTCGGGCTGGGTGAACTGAACGTCCTGATACTCAAAATGGTAATCCATATCCTCTTTGATGAAATTTTCCACCTTAAAGCTTTTGACGATTCCGTTTACGCCCAAAATCATGGTGATTCCCATAAATAAAGACAGAAACACAAGGAGCGCGCGTTTTTTGTCCCGGAAAACATTGTGAAATGCCATAACATGGAGTTTTCCGCCGTTGGTAGAATTCCGGTCTTTTTTCCTTTGGGGGGAGAAGCTCTGAAATTTTAATGCCTCCACCGGAGAAATTTTTGCAGCGGCCTTTGCGGGGGCATTGCAGGCAAAAAATACGGTTGCCGCAGAAAAGAGGACGGAAAGCACATAGATAGACGGGTGGAAAAACACCACGATATCCATGGAGGAAAAACCCTCGTCAAAGGCTCTTTTCAGCACAAAGGGAGCCAGCACAAAGGAAACTGCTGTCGCCGCCAGAATGCCAACGGGAATACCGATGCAGGCAAAACGAAGCGCCTGGCTTTTTACCAGAGCTTTTATCTGCGTCTGCGTAGTGCCCAGAGTTTTGATCAGGCCGTAAAAACGGGTGTCCTTTGCAATGGAAATGTAGAGGATATTGTAAATCAGAAGATATCCGCTGCCGATGATAAAGAACACCAGCAAAATGAGCATGGCAATGACAGAACCGCCCTGGGAATCCAACTCAAAGTTGCTCTCCAGTGTTTGATTTTCGCTTAAGGGTACATCCTGCTTCAAACGCTGGAAATCCTGCGGTGTTTTTTTCAGGGTCAGAGACAAAATCCCGTCCGTTTCCAGCGTATAACCTGCGTTTTTGCAGTAGGCTTCCGACAAGAAGCCAGTGCCGGCGCCGGTGTAGGAGCGGAACCATCCGCTTAGAGAGAAGGTTTTTTGCTGAGGGCCGTTTTTGTCTGTGTAGGAGAGCAAAAGCTCCATGTGAAGCTCCGGAGTTTTGATGCCAAGCTGCGCTAGGGCATCTTCCGAGAGCATGATCTCGTTTTCTCTGGTGGGATAAGCGCCGTTTATTTTGCTGATCGTCTTCTCATAATGATTGTCCCATTCGGATGCATCATAACAGGAGAGCGCGACAGAAAGCTTCCGCCCTTCTGCGTTCGTTTCGGAAACCTCCCCTATGGGGTACTGAACGCCAACGGATCTGACATAGTCAAGAGATTGGATTTTTTCTTTCTGTGCAGCAGTAGGCATGGACAGCGCTGCGTTGGCCGTGGTGCCTGCCATGCGGATCTGCATGAGCTTTGCGTTTTGAGAGTAGTTGATGCCCAGGCTGAAAACCGTGGTGATCATGAAGGTGGTGAGGATGACGGCCAGTATGGCAAAAAGGTTTCGGGTGCGGTTGGCCTGCATCATTCCCTTTTCCACGCGCTTCAGAGCGTTTTTGTTTCGGTTAGCATGCATGCCGGTCACCTCCCGAAACGACCTTTCCGTCCTCAATGCGGATAATACGGTCAGCCATCTGGGCGATTTCCTCATTGTGGGTAATCATCATGGTTGTCTGGTGAAATTGCCTGCTGATAGAGCGCATCAGCAGGAGGACGTCGGTGCCTGTCTTGGAATCCAGATTTCCGGTAGGCTCGTCTGCCAGGATGATGGCCGGCTTTGTTGCGAGAGCCCGGGCAATGGCCACTCGCTGTTGCTGCCCTCCGGACAGGGTGTTGGGCATATTTTTCAGCTTCTTTTCCAGTCCCAGTGTGCGGATGATTTCCTTTACAAAGGCGGTATCTGTTTTTCCGCCGTCTATTTCAATGGGATATACAATGTTTTCGTATACGTTGAGGACAGGAAGAAGGTTGTAGTTTTGAAAGACAAAGCCGATATTTCTTCTTCGGAAAACAGTCAGGGCTTCGTCTTTCATTTTCAGAAGGTTTTTGCCGCGGATGGTGACAGTTCCGGCAGTTGGGCGGTCGAGGCCGCCAATCATATTCAACAGCGTGGATTTTCCGCTGCCGGACGTACCTACCACAGCCACGAATTCGCCCTCCTCTACAGTGATCGATACGCCGTCCAGGGCGCGCACCTCGCTTTCGCCGCTTCCATATATTTTTTTCAGATTTTCTGTTTGTAAGATTGTCATAGCCATAACCTCCCGATGTGTTTTTGTCTTGGTAGTCTCAGTATAGCGGACACTTCTTACAATCTCATTACAAAAATCTATTATAGCATAGGGGAGATAAATTTTCTCCGGCAATTGTAAGAAGATTGTAAGAAGTACCTGCTAAGCTGAAAGCATAAAAAAGAAGCGGGAGGTTTTCGTTATGAAAATACTGGAAACAAAAGATTTGCGAAAGATATACGGAGCCGGGGAAAATCAGGTCCGCGCCCTGGACGGCGTGTCCTTTACGGTGGAAAAAGGTGAATTTGTGGCAGTTGTCGGTACGTCCGGCAGCGGAAAATCCACGCTCCTCAATATGATCGGAGGGCTTGACCGCCCCACCTCCGGGAGCGTGATGATCCGGGGGAGAAATTTGCTGGATATGAAGGAGGAGGATCTTACCATGTTCCGCAGGAGAAACATTGGTTTCATCTTTCAGAACTATAATCTGATACCGGTCCTCAATGTGTATGAAAATATTGTGCTGCCGGTGGGGCTGGACGGAGGAAAGGTGGATGAGGATTTTCTGAAAGAGGTGATAAAGGTCCTGTCTCTGGAAGAAAAGCTGAATGATCTGCCGGGAAATTTGTCCGGCGGCCAGCAGCAGAGAGTAGCCATTGCCCGGGCCCTGGTTTCCAAGCCGGCCATTATCCTGGCAGACGAACCCACGGGGAATCTGGACAGCCGTACCAGCAGCGATGTCATGGAGCTTTTGAAGGTGACCAGCGAAAAGTTTCATCAGACCCTTGTGATGATCACGCATAATATGGAAATTGCCCAGATGGCAGACCGAATTGTCTGCATCGAGGATGGCAGAATGATACAGTAGGGGGTGAAAGAGATGAAGCAGTCGTATTCTTCGAGAAAAAAGGGAGCAGTAAAACGCCTGGCAAAGCAGTATTTCAGGAAAAACAAGGTGCGCAATCTGGCTGCGATGCTGGCGATCATGCTTACTGCTTTTTTGTTTTCTTCCATTACTTCCCTGGCGTTTCACATGGTTTCGTCCATGCAGCTTTCCATGCAGATGCAAAAAGGAAGCAAGGCGGACGGCACTCTGGGCTATATGACAGAGGAGGAGTTTGAAAAGCTTTTGGACAGCGATTTTGTGGAAAAGGCAGGACATCGCCGTGTGGTCGCTTATGCCACCAATGCGCCCAGCCATTCCATTGAGATCAATTATGCGGACAGCGTTCAGCAGGAGCTGACATTTTGTGAGCCGACTCATGGGACAGCGCCCAAAAAGGCAAATGAGATCGCAACCACAGAGAAGGCGCTGAAGGCGCTGGGTGTGGAACCGAAGGTGGGCGCGTCGGTGCCTCTGGAATTTGAAATCCGGGGAAAAGCGTACCATTACGATATGGTGCTTTCCGGCTGGTGGGAGGCGAGCAACGATACTCTCAGCGTTGCCATTGTGTCGGAGGCGTTTGTGCAGGAGAACCCGGATGTGTTCCGGAATACCTACCGTGAAGATCATACGCTGTCCGGCGTGACCTTTTCCGAGGTGGTCCTGAAGGACAAGAAAAATATAGACGAGCAGCTGGACAATTTTGTTTATTCTGTGGGCGGAGATCCCAGGGACATGAGCGCGGATAATTTTATCCTCAGTACGCCCAATCAGATGGCCCAGGGAATGGTGCAGCCGGAAACGATTCTGTTCGCGGCGGTGTTTATCCTGATGTTTGTCGTGTGCGGCTACCTGCTGATTTACAATATCTTTGACATTTCGGTGATGCAGGATGTGCGCCAGTACGGCTTGCTGCGCACCATTGGAGCTTCGTCGCGGCAGATAAAAAGTATTGTCAACCGCCAGGCGGTATGGTTGACGCTTGCCGGTCTTCCGGTGGGGCTGATTCTGGGCTTTTTTGCCGGCTGGGGGATGCTGCCTGTGGCAATGAAGATTGTAAATCTGGAACGGGGTGTGTCCGGCACACAGATCTCTACGTCGCCGCTGATTTTTGTTATCGCAGCGTTGTTTACCGTACTGACGGTGTTTGTCAGCACACGGAAGCCGGCCAGGAAGGCGGCGCGGGTATCGCCCTTGGAGGCAGTTCGTTACACAGAGAAGAATACCTGTGGGAAATCCAAAAGGCGCAGCCGGGGCGTAAGTCTGCCGCGGATGGCCCTTGCAAATCTGGGACGAAACCGTCGGCGCTCGGTATTTATCATTCTTTCCATGCTGCTGTGCATTGTGATGTTCAACTCGGTTGTCGTTGTCACTCAAAGCATAGATGAACAAAAATTCATCAGCCGCCGCACAAAAGCAGAGTTCACGGTGTACAATTCCATTGCCTTCAATGTGGAAAAGGGCTTCGGACACAGAACGGACGGCGTACCCCAGGGCGTGATCGATATGATCCGGGAACAGCCCGGCGTAAAAGACGAACGGTATCTCTACCGGAATACCATGGATGACAGAAACGTGCAGGTGGATTATGGCTTTGAGGAGCTGGAGCTGACCCTGAACGAATACGGGAATCTGGTGTGCGAAAATACGAATGGCTATCCTTTGTACCTGAGAGCGGACGAGGAAGGCCGCTGCTACGGAAACGTGATGGGAGCTTCGGAGAATTTCTGGGAAGATATGGCGATTTTCGAGGGAGAAAAGGACAAAGAGCTCCTGAAGCAGAAAATGCTGACCGGAGACTATGTGATTGTAGGCTGCGACATGGATAATCTGACTGGGGCGCCGCAAAAGGACCCGACCACGGAAGCGCTGAAGGTGGGGAATCAAATTTCTTTTTATAAAGACGGGGAGATTGTGAAAACCTGTACGATTCTTGCCAAGGCGACCCTGGTGGGGACGGAACAGGAAACGCCCACAACCACCACAGCGCGAGGAAATATTGGCGGGGACGCGCCCTTTGTCTTCCTATCGGACAAAGCATTTCAGGAGCTTTATGAAACTCCCACGCTGCTGAGCTATGGATTTAATACAGAAGAAGCGCAAAAGCAGCAGATGGAACAGGCGCTCAGTGACTATGTGGAAAGTGATTCCTCCGTTGCTTATACGTCCACGAAGCTGATCAAGGCGCAGGCGGATTCCATCCGCAATATGATTCTTGTTGTGGGCAGTGTGATCGGCTGCATCATGGCGTTTGCGGGACTGATCAACTTTACAAATATGATCATCACCAATATGATTACCCGGCGCCATGAGTTTGCCACCCTGCAGAGCATCGGCATGACGAAACGGCAGCTTCGCCGCCTGGTGGTCTATGAGGGTGTGTATTATGCCGTAGGGGCGGACGTGATCGGCGGTCTGGCTGCGGCAGCGCTGGCGCTGACGGTTCTGAAAAATGCTCTGAATTCGCCGTCCATGTGGTTCTTCACCCTGAAATTCACCCTGGCTCCGGCGGCGGTCATCGGTGTTCTGTATCTGATCCTGGCGGCAGTGATCCCGCTGCTTGTGCTCCATTTCTTCAATGACGGGACAGTGGTGGAACGGCTGCGGGCCGCGCAGGAATAAACATGATTGAGTTGTAAAAATGGCAGCGGGCAGAGAAATGTCCGCTGCTGTTTTTGGGAAAAAAATGAAAGAAAAACGTGAGGGGGACCATCTCGAAGCCCGAAGGTTCCCCTCACAATCTCCCTTCCTGGGCAACGCTTAAAAACAAGAGAACAAGTTTCCGGGTTTTAGCGGCGGCCAACAGGGGAGCGCGAGGGGAGTGCGGCCTTCGCAACTTTGAGCTCTCCCCTCGCAAATGATTTCTCATTATTTAAAATAAAAATTGTTAAAACTATATTAATTTATGTGGATAACTAACTTTTTTTCTATGGGGGGGGGGTTGAAAAGAGTTCTGTATAAGTGTAAAATAAGGAGAAGTGTAATCTGAGATGATTGGAGTAAATGCATATGCAAATTAAATTTTCACCACCGGATATCACAGAAGCAGAAGTTCAGGAAGTGGCGGACGCGCTTCGGAGCGGTTGGATCACCACTGGCCCGAGAACAAAAGAATTTGAACGCCGCATAGCGGCGTATTGCCATACAGAAAAAGCAGCGGCGCTTAATTCGGCTACAGCTGCTATGGAGCTGTCTCTGCGCGTTATGGGAATCGGAGAGGGCGACGAAGTTATTACTACGGCGTATACCTACACGGCTACAGCCAGCTGTATCTGTCATACCGGAGCGACTCCGGTTCTGGTGGATACGCTGCCGGATTCCTTTGAGATGGATCCGGAGAAGGTGCGGGCTGCCTTTACCGAGAGGACGAAGGCCGTTATTTGCGTGGATCTGGCCGGGATCGTCTATGGTCACTACGATGAGATCTTTGAGATCGCTGAGGAGAAGAAATCTCTGTTTCGCCCGGCAAACGAGCGTCAGAGAGCACTGGGACGCGTGCTTGTCATGGCCGATGCGGCGCATGCCTTTGGGGCTGCGCGCGGCGGCAAGGCCTGCGGTGAAATTGCGGATATCACCTGTTTTTCCTTCCACGCAGTGAAGAACCTGACGACCGCTGAGGGCGGAGCGGCAGTGTGGAGGCTTCCTTTTGATGCGGAAGAGGTCTACAAGGACTACATGCTTCTGTCTCTCCACGGACAGTCCAAGGACGCGCTGGCGAAGAACCAGCCGGGAGCCTGGGAGTATGACATTGTGGCTCCCTACTATAAATGCAATATGACGGACATCACGGCGGCGCTGGGACTGATCCAGCTTCAGCGTTATCCGGGGATCCTTGCGCGCCGGAGACAGATCATTTCCTATTATAATGATGCCTTTGCGGGATATCCGGTAGAGCATCTTTGTCACTATGGGGAGGATTTCTCTTCCAGCGGACATCTCTATTTGACCAATATCAAAGGGGCGTCCCGGGAGAAATGCAACGAGATCATCACAAAAATGGCGGAGGCGGGCGTTGCAACAAATGTGCATTACAAGCCCCTGCCGATGCTGACTGCGTATAAGAACCTGGGCTTTTCCATTGCGGACTATCCCAATGCGTACGCAAAATTCGCAACGGAAATTACCCTGCCGCTCCATACCTGCCTTACGGACGAGGAGATGGAATATGTGGCAGAAACTTACAAAAATGTGCTGAAGGAATGTGGATTATGTTGAAAAGCTGGGAAGATCTGCCGGCCAATATGAAGACAGAAGCTGTCCGTCCCTATTACCAGATGCTCAAGAAAAAAAGAGTATCACTTGTAATGAAACGGGTGATCGACATCCTGGGAGCCGGCATTCTGACGATACTTTTATCGCCTGTGCTGGCTGTCCTCGCGATTTGGATAAAAATCGACAGCAAGGGGCCGGTGTTGTACCGGCAGGAACGGGTGACGCAGTACGGAAGGGTGTTCCGCATCTGCAAGTTCCGCACCATGGTTGTGGGCGCGGACAAAAAGGGTCCTCTTGTGACGCAGAAAGAGGATGCCAGGATCACCAGGGCCGGAGCGAAGCTTCGGAAGCTCCGTCTGGATGAGCTGCCTCAGATATTCAATATCCTTGCCGGTGATATGAGTTTTGTGGGCACGAGACCGGAGGTACAGAAATATGTAAACCGGTACAGTGATGAAATGAAAGCAACGCTTCTTCTTCCGGCGGGCGTGACCTCGGAGACGAGTATACGCTACAAGGACGAGGACGAGATCATCGAGAAATATCAGGGAGAGACCGGCGAGGATACGGACGAAATTTACGTAAAGCATATTCTTCCCGAAAAGATGAAGTACAATCTGGATTATATCAAAAAATTCAGTGTGTGGAAGGATCTGCGGATTATGATAGAAACAGCGCTGGCTGTGTTGAGGTAAAACATGAAAAAAATTGCGATTATCACCATGGGTGTAAAACTGAACGGAGAAAAGGGATATACCAGATTCCGTTATCTGGCAGAATTTCTCACTGCGGCAGGATATCAGGTGGATCTGATCACCACCACGTTCCAGCACTGGGAAAAAGTCCAGAGAAATCTGAATGAGATCAAAAAAGAGGATTACCCCTTTGGCCTGAAATTTATCTACGAGCCGGGCTATAAGAGGAATGTGGATCTGAGACGTGTCCGCAGTCACCGCATTGCGGCGGAGAATCTCAAAAAACTTCTGGAGACGGAAGGGGATTACGACCTGCTTTACGCGGAAATCCCGCCCAATGACGTAGCGCTGGCGGCGGCAGAGTTTGCCAAGGCAAAAGGAATTCCTTTTGTGGCGGATGTCAACGACCTGTGGCCGGAAGCCATGCGTATGGTGCTGGATATTCCCGTTGTCAGTGATATTTTGTTTCACCCGCTTCTGCGGGATGCGGAAAAGGTTTACGGCCTGGTTTCCGGCGTGGTGGGAACCTCGGACGAGTACAGAGACCGGCCTTTTGCGCGGCAGAACCGGGATATCCCAAGGATCACCGTGTATGTGGGAAATGAGATTTCCCAGTTTGATGCCGGCGCAGCGCAGAAGAAGCCGGAGGTGAATAAAAACGAAGGCGAATTCTGGGTCGGTTACGCGGGAACCATCGGAACCAGCTATGATATCGAGACCATGGTGCTGGCGGGCGAAGAGCTCGCGCGCCGCGGCAGAGACCATATCCGGATCAAGATCCTGGGCGGCGGCCCCACCAAAGAAAAACTGGAAGAACTTGCACGCCAGAAACACATTGACAATGTGGAATTTGTGGGATATGCTCCATACGATATGATGGCGGCGTACCTGACTTCCTGCAATGTTTTGGTAAATTCCTTTGTAAAAAAAGCGCCGCAGAGTATTGTGACCAAAATAGGTGATTACCTGGCAGCGGGCAAGCCCATGATCAACACCTGCTCCAGTCCGGAATTCCGCGCCAAGGTGGACGCGGACGGCTTCGGCGTTAACATTGAGGCAGAGGATGTGAAGATTCTGGCGGACGCCATTGAGAAGTTCGCAAACGATCCGGCGCTTTGCGAGAGCATGGGCAAAAAAGCCAGACAGATCGCGGAGGAACAGTTCGACCGGCCGAAGTCCTATCAGAGGATTCGGGAGTTGATAGAGGAACTTACAGAAAAATAAATCATCTACATGAGGAGGAAAAGTTATGAAAAAAAGAGTTGTAACCTACGCAATTGCAGCAGCCATGGCAATGTCTCTTGTGATGACAGCAAGTGTCAGCGCGGCGGAGGAAGACAAGAACGTGGTAAAAATGCAGACTGCTCAGGCGCCTGAGCACGGAACCTTAAGCGCTCCCAATGAGAACCTTCTGACCGGTATCGCAGATCTGAGCGATGGCGCGATCGGCAAACGTCCGGTGGCAGTTATGGTGAACAATGTGGAGGATGCCCTGCCGCAGCTTGGCATCGGAGAAGCAGATATTATTTTTGAGATTCCTGTGGAGGGAGACCTCACCCGCTTTATGGCACTTTACGGAGATTATACCGCTGTTCCGCAGGTTTGCTCCGTGCGAAGCTGCCGTGATTATTTCCCGGCGCTGTCCGAAGGCTTTGACGCTTTTTATGTAAACTGGGGAATTGATGACAATATTGGATATTATCTGGGACTTCTGGATCTTGATCAGTTTGAAGGAATGGAAAACACAGGAGGTCTGTTCGGCCGTAATCAGAGCCGTCTGGATGCAGGATACTCTCTGGAGCATACCGGATATTTTGACGGTCCGAGCCTGCCGGCAACTGCGGAAGCGCTGGGAATGAGAACCGATATTGAGGCAGACAAAAAGGATGCGGCCTTCCTCTTTGCAGGTGTGGATGAAAAGGTAAAACCGGCAGAGAAAGACTGCAAGACGGTGAATATTGATTTTGGACAGGCAACTGCGACCCTTACTTATGACGAGGCAACCGGCACCTATCTGAAGCAGATCAACGGACATGCCCAGGTAGACGGAAACACCAATGAACAGCTTGCCTTTACCAATGTATTTGTGCTGGAAACAGATATCAGCGTGAGAGATGAAGTCGGTCACAAGGATGTAGACTGGGATGGCAGAGACGGAGCGATCGGATACTATATTTCCAATGGCGGAATGCAGAAGATCACCTGGGAAAAGCTGGAGAACAACGAGCAGTCCAGAATGCATTTCTATGATATGAATGGAAATGAGCTGAAAATCAACCGCGGCAAGAGCTACATTGCCGTAAACTACAAAAATCAGGCAACATTTCAGTAAAGATCAGGAAAAGGAAACCATATGAAGGATTCTGTAAAACAGCCGTATTTCAGCATTGTCATGCCGGCGTACCAGGCAGAGCAGTATCTGTGCAGAGCCATAGAGGGGATTCAGGGGCAGACCTTTCGGGACTGGGAACTCCTCATTGTGAATGACTGCTCAAAGGATGCAACCCCGGTGATTGCTGAAGAACATGCCAGAGAGGATGCGAGGATCCGTGTGATCTATCAGCCGGAGAACAGAGGCGTCAGCGAGGCGCGCAACCGGGGACTTCAGGAAGCGAAGGGCAGGTATCTCTGGTTTGTGGATGCGGATGACGAAGCGGACAAAACGCTTCTTGAAACAGTGTGGAAAACGCTGGAGCAGCAGCCGGCGCAGATGGTCATTTTCGGGCTGCTGGAAGAATATTATTCCGGGGAGGGGCGGCTTGAGTACACTAATCCCCGGGCACCGAAAGAGGCGCATCTCACAGAGCAGGCGCTGGTGCGAAAAGAATTTTTGGGTCTGGAGCAGCAGACGCTTTACGGATATCCCTGGAATAAGATTTATGATCTGTCATATCTTCGCAAGCTTGGACTCAAATTCCTCGACTACCGGGAAAACAAGTTTGTGGAGGATATCCTGTTTAATATCGAATACTGCATGGATATTGATTCTCTGCACCTGCTTCCCATAACGCCGTATCATTATGCGAAAAGAAGCAATGAAAGTCTGACAAATGAATTTGTAAAAGATTATTATGTTCTCCACAGAAGGAGAATTGAGGCTTTGTGGAAGCAGCAGAAATACTGGGATCAGGATTCTCCGGAGACGCGAAGCGTGCTGGGAAGCCTGTACAGCCGATATATTCTGTCGGCCCTTACCAGAAACTGCGACAAAAAATCAGAAATGACGGGGAAAGAACGGCGGAAATTCTGCAGGGATATTTTTGCGGATCCCTTGTTTGAAGAGCTGGTGACTTACGGAAAGGCGTCGGACAGTACAGCGCTCAAAATTGCCCTGGCAGTCATGAAGACAAAAAATGTTACCTGCAATCTGGCTTTCGCAAGGATGATCTATCTGGTAAAAACAAAACTGCCCGTGTTGTTTTCCAGGGTAAAATCCGGAAGATAGGCAGACGATTTGGAGAGAACGCAATATGAATAAAAATAAGAACCTGCCGGGAAGGCGGATTCTGGTTTATGGTATGTCGGATAATCCCGGCGGGATCGAGACATATCTTTTGAATCTTGTAAAAAACACAGAAAACGAAGATGTAGTGTGGGATTTCGTAACAGATTTCCCACAAATTGCGTATAGAGAAATACTGGAGCAAAAAGGTGGACAAATATTCCGGATATCGGCCAAAAGCAAAGGGCTGCTGAGACAGTGGCGGGAATTTGCGGCGATTCTGAAAGCGCATCCGGAATACCAGACAGTATATTTTAATGTTCTGAACGCGGGCTGTGTATTTACCATGCTGATCCCCTGGCTTTACCGGAGAAAAATCGTGGTTCACAGCCACAACGCGTCTGCGGACAATACCGCCATGCATAAGCTCTGCAGACCTTTTATGAATGCCATGACAGACAGGTATGTGGCCTGTTCCGGTCTGGCAGGAGAATTTATGTTTGGCGAAAAGCGCATGAGAAAAAATCAGGTTTTTCTTATGCCGAACGCCATTGATGCGGCAAAATACGAATACAAGGAAGACGTGCGGGAGGAAATGCGCCGCGCTTTGGGCGTGGAAGACAAGCTGGTCCTCTGCCATGTGGGGCGGATCGTATACCAGAAAAACCCCAAGGGCGTCATTGATATACTGGAAGCGTGCGTGAAGCGCAATCCGGACTGTGTGCTTCTGTCCGTGGGAACGGGAGATATGGAGGCTGAGACAAAGGCCTACGCAGAAGAAAAAGGACTTTCGCCGCATGTGCAGTTTCTGGGCGTGCGGGGAGATGTGGACAGGATCATGCAGGCGGCAGACTGTTTTATTCTTCCGTCCGTGTATGAGGGACTGCCTATCGTGGCGGTGGAAGCGCAGGCGTCGGGACTTCCCTGTCTGCTGTCGGACAAAATCAGCACAGAGACAAAGCTTACGGAGGACGCCCGTTTTCTTCCCATTGACAGACCGGAGCAGTGGGCAGAGGCAATTTTGTCTGTGCAGCCGCAGAACAGGAAGAAAAAACGGCAGGAAATGATCAAGGCGGGCTATGATATGGAATATCAGAAAGAAAATATCAGCCGGCTGATGCAAATACTGATGTGAGGATAAAAGAATGGAAAAGAGCAGCAAACAAAACATACAAAAAATACAGGAAGGCGCGGAGCTTGTATTTAAACTGTGGTTTTATCTTTATGTAATTTTATCCACGTGCAATTTTACCTATGGTACTCATATTGTATCCTGGTGCATGTGGCCTATGCTTGTGCTGGGTGCAGTGCTCGTGCTGGCGAGGTTTATCCGGATCAAGGACTATATCAGAATGCCGCTTCTGTGGATCCTGATTTTGATGTTTGCAAGCTATCTGTTTACTATGGCTACCAACCTTCAGTATGAATCCCATAAAGGGCTCGTGACCATGGTGTTCTGGCTTTTCTATTTCGGACTTCTTTATCCTGTGAGAACCGGGGACGATACCGGACGTGTAAAAAAAGAGTTTACCCTTATGGCTGTGGTACATATTGGTTATGCGCTGCTCATGACGCTGACCAGTCTTGGAATGATGGCTGTTGGCTATTCTTCCAGCTACATTGATACAAACAACGGCAACTACGAAGTTGTTTCCGGTTTTTGCTATGGACGCTTATGGGGAGCTTTTCAGGATCCGAATCTTGGAGCGATTGTCTGCTGTACAGCCATTGCTCTGTCTATTTACTTCCTTATGCAGACCTCCCGAAAATGGTTGAAAGCGCTTCTGAGTCTTTTCATTCTTCTGTTTGTTATCTATATTGGTTTTTCAGATTCCAGAAACGGGCTTCTGAGCCTGGGGATCGGAATGACTGCTTTTGTATTTTTTCAGCTGTTTTATAAGGAGCGAAGCTGGAAAAAGCAGTGGCTGCATCTTGCTGCGGCGTTGGCGGTTGGCGTTGTGTGCTTTCTTGCGCCGCAGGGAATCAAATATTCCTACAATGCAGTTGTAAGCCAGGCACAGCAGAAAGAACAGCAGAAAGAACAGGAAGAAACGGTCAAGAAGGAAACAGAAGCGGCGGTGGAAAAAGACGCTGTTCAGAAGGATACTGCTGAGAAAAATACAGATACTACAAAAAAAGCTGCGGTTACCCCGACACCAAAGCCAAAGAAACCGGCGGAGAAGGTGGAGCGTAATTACAGTATGGAGGGAGACATCAGCAACCGGAGATTTGATATCTGGAAGAGCGCTGTGGAGGTGGCTCTGAGCCGCCCCATAACAGGAACCTCTTTTTCGGGGATCGTTCCTTACGCAAAAGAGAATCTTCCGGAAACCTACATTGTGAACAATGACCACTGGGACTACAGTACCATGGACAATGAGGTGCTGAATGTGTTTGTTTCCCAGGGCTTCCCGGGACTGATCATCCTGATCGTGCTTGTGGTATGCGCGGTGAAATTCGTGTTTTCCAGAATATGGAAACTGGGGCAGAAGGATTTTTGGCGGGCATCGGTGCTGCTTTTGTGCATTGTAATGCTCTGTGTAAGCGCAATGTTCCAGGCGACCATGTTTTACCAGAACTCTCCGGATGCGAATATGTTCTGGATGTTCCTGGGATATCTGGTGTTTATGCTGAACAAAGAAGTAAAGGCAGAGACGAAGTAGGAGTATTATGAAAAAATATTGTATTGTAGAAAACGGATTGTTGGAACAGCATGCTGGTTCCAAAGCAAGGCGGGATGTGGCGGACACCCTGATCAGACTGGGCTGGGAAGCCTGCCCGGTCCATCCCATAAAAGTGCGGGTCAATGTAAGCTATCCGGAGCGTATCCGTATGGCGCTTGTCTTTTGGAAAGACTGGAGACGGGTGGAGAAAACCCTTCAAAGGGGAGACGAGCTTCTGATACAGTATCCATTGGATATGTACCCAAAGGTTTCCATGCTGGCGCTTCGTCAGATTCAGAAGCTGAAACAGAAAAACGTCCGTATTGGCATGCTGATCCACGATCTGGACAGTCTCCGGAACCAGAATCCGGAAGAGCGGGCATGGTATCAGGGGGCAGAGGAAAAATTTCTGTCTCAGGCAGATTATATCATTTCCCACAATGAAAAAATGACAGCTTATCTGAAATCCTGCAAAATGATGCAGCCTATTTATTCTTTGGGGCTTTTTGACTATCTGGTTGACAGCGATGTGCTGACCGGGGACAAAAAGGATGCGGCAAAAGGAATTGTCATTGCGGGCAATCTTTCGCCGGAAAAAGCGGGGTATGTATATCAGCTGGGTGATGTCAATGCACATTTTCGGCTGTATGGGCCAAACGTACAGAAAGAGAAGCTTGGCGAAAACATGGATTATAAGGGCTCTTTTCCGCCGGATAAGCTTCCGCAAATTCTGGAGGGAAGGTTCGGTCTTGTGTGGGACGGCGACAGCCTGGACGGCTGCGGCGGTGAGTTTGGCGAATATGTGAAGTATAATAATCCGCACAAAGCCTCCCTGTATCTGGCCTGCGGCCTTCCGGTGATCGTGTGGAAAGAAGCGGCAGTGGCAGATTTTGTGAAAAAATATCAGGCAGGTATCGCAGTGGATTCCCTGAAAGAGATACCGGAAAAAATGGCAAACATGACAGAAGAACAGTATCAGCTTCTTCGGGCAAATGTTTCTGAGATTGCAGAAAAACTCAGAAATGGAGAGATGTTAAAGGAGACCATGGAAAAAGTTGGGAGATAATACGTTAAAGACAAGATCTATTAAATTCAATTTTATTATGAATGCAATTCTGACGGTCTCGCAGGTGCTGTTTCCTTTGATAACCTTTCCTTACATTTCCAGGGTATTGCGGGTGGAGGGCAGCGGAACTGTGGCGTTTGCCACTTCCGTTATCACCTATTTTACCATGTTTGCCACTCTGGGAGTGCCTACATATGGAATCCGTGCCTGTGCAAGAGTCAGGGACGACAGGGAAAAGTTATCGCAGACAGTACAGGAGTTGCTGATCATCAGTGGGATTACCACGGTGATCACATATGCTGTATTTTTTGCGATGCTTTTTTGTGTACCAAAGTTTGCGGCGCAGAAAGAGCTTCTGATGGTCGTCGGAGTGAGCATCGGTCTTACGACCATAGGCGTTCAGTGGTTTTACAATGCGCTGGAGCAGTATTCCTACATTACCGTCTGTTCCATTGTATTCAAACTGGCCGGCCTGGTCCTGATGGTTCTTTTTGTGAAGAATCCGGAAGACTATATTGTGTACGGCGTGATTTACGTGGTCGGAAACTTTGGCGCCTATGTGCTGAATTTTCTGCGCCTGCGAAAATTTATCACCTTCCGGAAGCAGGGAACGTATGCGCTGAGAGAGCATTTCCGGGGAACGCTGTTGTTTTTCCTTCTTTCAGCGGCAACCAGTGTGTATCTGAATCTGGATATCGTTATGCTGGGCTTTATGAAAAATGATACAGAGGTTGGCTATTACAATGCGGCTATCAAAGTGAAGAATGTGCTGGTGACGGGAGTTACCTCCCTGGGAACAGTGCTGCTTCCCAGACTTTCCTACTATATCCAGAAAAAGGAGAAGGCAGAGTTTCAGAGAACCATTGCCAAGGCCTTTGAGTTTGTGCTTTTGATCGCGACCTCTGTTATGGTTTATTTTATGGTTTATGCAAAAGAGTCGATTTTGTTTCTCTGCGGAAAAGAGTTTCTTCCGGCGGTGGTATCCATGGTGATCCTTATGCCGACGGTCCTTCTCATTGGGCTTTCCAATATTACGGGGATGCAGATTCTCACCCCCCAGGGCGAAGAGACGAAGGTGGTGTACTCCGTAGCAGCGGGAGCTGTGCTGGACTTTGTGTTTAATCTTCTGCTGATCCCAAAGTACGGGGCAGCAGGGGCGGCTGTTTCTACGCTGATGGCAGAATTCCTGGTAATCCTGGTGCAGAGCTTTTATCTGCGGAGGGAGCTGGGGAGCATTCTCCAAAAAATCCAGTTCTGGAAGATTGCCCTGGGCCTTGCCCTGGCGTCGGCGTCGGCAGTACTTCTGCAGATTTATGTACATACCGGAGAATTTGCGGAGCTTCTGATTTCAGCAGTGGTATTTTTCGGGATTTTCTTCCTGACACTTGTTCTGGTAAAAGAAAAATTCGTGCGGGAGTTCTGGGATATGGGATGGAATTTTGTGCGGAGAAAATGTTGGAAATAGGCGGCAAAGCTATGCTTTTGGCGGAATTTATGGTATTATGATAAAAGGATAAGTGCGTTAAAAATAATTTGGAATAGAAAAGGTTATATGGAGGAGAACATATGATAAGAATTGGGATTATTTGTCCATCAGAGATTGCGTTTCGGCGGTTTCTTCCGGCATTGGAACAAAGCAGCGACTATGAATATATGGGAGTTGCTGTGGCAGACGCAAAAGAGTGGTTTGGCGATGATTTTCAGAATGTGGATGCCAGCCGACGGGATGCGGTGAGAAATGGTGAAATGGAAAAGGCAGAGAACTTCCAGAAGAATTTTGGCGGTAAAATCTTTTCCAGCTATATGGATCTGATTTCCAGCGACGAAGTTGATGCGGTATACCTTCCGCTTCCTCCGGCTCTGCATTTCCGTTGGGCGAAGAAGGCATTAGAGTACGGAAAGCACATATTTGTGGAAAAACCGTCAACTATTGACAGAAGCAATACGGAAGAGCTGCTTGCCTGTGCCAAGGAGAAAGAGCTGGCAGTTCACGAAAATTATATGTTTGTGTTCCATGAGCAGCTTAGTGAAATCAAAAAGGTAGTGGAAAGCGGTGTTCTGGGAGATGTGCGCATGTACCGGCTGGATTTTGGATTTCCGAGGCGTGCACAGGGAGATTTTCGTTATATGAAAGCACTGGGTGGGGGCGCATTGCTGGATTGCGGCGGCTACACTCTGAAATATGCCTCTATTCTCTTGGGAGAGGGAGCAACGCTCGATTGCGCAAAAGCAAATTATACAGATGAATTTGATGTAGATCTTTATGGTTCAGCGACCATGTCCAATCCGAAAGGCGAGACAGTACAGATTGCGTTTGGCATGGATAACGCCTATAAATGTGATTTGGAAATATGGGGAAGCAAAGGGCGTTTGGTAACCGGACGTATCCTTACAGCTCCGGCTGGGTTTGAGCCTTCTTATAAACTGATTACGGGCATGGAACAAAAAGAATGTGCTCTTCCGGCAGATGATACCTTCCTGAAATCTCTGCAATATTTTGCAAAATGTGTGGAATCCGAAGAAGTTCGGAAAGAAGCATATGGAAATATTCAGAAACAGGCAGATTTGGTAGATTCCTTTATGGATAAGGCGGGAATGAAATGAGCAGCGTGAAAGAGATTGACTTGAAAGCGATCCGGGAGAAGGACGGAAGTATTGTGATTGCAGAGGCAATGAAAGAAGTTCCGTTTCTGATAAAAAGAATATTCTGTATTTCCGATGTTCCGGAGGGAGAGGTCAGAGGAGAACATGCAAGTAAAAGTACAGACTTTTTCTATATCTGTCTGCGAGGATCCCTCAAGATAGAGACAGATGATGGAAGGGAAAAGAAGACATACAAGTTTGATTCTTCGGATAAAGGTCTGTTTTTGCCGAAAAAGACCTGGATGAAAATTTATGATTTTTCGTCAGATGCGATTTTGCTCACGTTGGCCAGTGAAGCATATTGCGCAGATGATTATTATGAAAATTATGATGTATTTATCACAGAAAAGAATCTATTATAAGGAAAGAGACTTCGGAGGATAAAATGAAAAAGGATATTATACAAATATTGAAATCCTGGAGAGAAAAAGACAGTAAGCTGAATTCCACAGAGTCTTTGCTTGCATGGATTAAAGAATTAAACGATACAAATGTGGTGAATATAACTCGCTCCATCATGAAGCCGGCTGAGTACTGGTTTTATAATCCGGATAAAGGGATTATTGAGAACCGGAATAAACGCTTTTTCTCCATTCGCGGTTTGCAGTACAAAAGAAAGGGAGAAGTGCTTGCGGAGCAGCCCATCATATATCAGATGGAAATAGGATTTCTTGGGATTATCTGTAAAGAATTTGACGGAGTGATGCATTTTTTGATGCAGGCCAAAGTTGAACCGGGAAATGTAAACTGCGTGCAGATTTCGCCTACAATTCAGGCTACAAAAAGCAATTTTGAACAGGCACATGGAGGAAATGTACCAAATTATTTTTCTTATTTCCAGAATTCCAAGGAACATACGATTATTTTTGATCAGGTGCAATCTGAGCAGGGAACGAGATTCTATAAAAAACGAAATCGTAATATCATGATTCGTGTGGATGAGGACATAGAGGTTCTTCCGGCGTTTCGGTGGATGACACTTGGCCAGATTAAGGAACTGATGAAGATTGACAATCTTGTGAATATGGATACCAGAACAGTTCTGTCCTGTATTCCGCTGTCTACGTATCATTACGATGAGAAAGAGCTGAAGGAGATTGAGGAATGCTTTGGGAAAAAGGAGCTTTTCGCCTCCATTTTCCAGACAAACATCCAGGATGATATTGTGTCGGTATATAATCATTTGAACGATGTGAAAATGTTTCTGGATACAAAAGCAAAGCTGGTTCCATTGACCGCTTTGAAAGACTGGAATGTTGACGAGACAGGAGTTCATTGCCGAAAAGAAGCTTGTTTTGACGTAGAATATTTTGATATTGAGATTTCCGGACGGGAGGTCAGAAACTGGAAACAGCCGTTGTTGTGTGCAAGAGGTATCGGAACCTTTGGTTTGTTTGTCTGCCGGCATGAGGGAGTGACAAAATTCCTGGTCTCCATAAAAACAGAAATAGGAGCCTTTGACAGTGTGGAAATAGGACCGACGATCTTTATGGAAGCTGTTAATATGGAAAAATCTGATTATATTACAGAGATGTTCTTTGATCAGATGAATAAAGGCGAAGGTGTCATAAATGACGGACTGTTTTCGGAAGAGGGCGGCAGATTCTATCATGAACAAAACCGCAATGTAATCTTGATGACTGACTACATTCCTCCGGAAAAATTGCCAAAGGGATATTTCTGGATGAGTTACAGCAGCCTGAATGGTCTTGTGCAGATAAATAACTGCCTGAATATTCAGCTTCGCAATCTGCTGAGTATTATTGATATTGTGTAGGAGCCGTAGCTTCATGAAAAAACAGTATGTTTTCTATATTACCAATCATGGCTATGGGCATGCGTCCAGAAATGTAGCTATTATCAAGAAAATGTTTGAAATGGACGAGAATATTGTAATCCATGTGAAAACAGATGAAGAGCGTATTCGGTTTTTAAAGCGGAATTTAGAGGAACTGGGAGAAAAAATCGTTTATTATTCCGGCTACACAGATGTAGGGCTGATATTGAATCCGGATACCTTACAGGTAGATGCAGCTGCGCTTGAAAGCGAAGTATGCAGGGAATTGGCGTGTTGGGATTCCTATATTCAAAAAGAAACCGCTTTTTTGAAAAAATACGAAATCAATGGCATTGTCAGCGATATTCTTCCATGGGTACTTCTGGCGGCCAGAGAGCAGAGAATCCCCTCCGTGCTTTTGTGCAATTTTACCTGGTATGAAATGTATAAAGATTTTTTACCGCAAGAGCTTTGTGAGAAATATTATGAAGCATACAGCAGTGCGGATAAAATTTTTCTTTACGCATTAGGGAGAAAAACGATTTTAAATTTTGATACCGATACAGAACAGATATCTATGATAGCACGAAAAAAGAATCCGGAGGAAGCTGAAAAAATCCGAAGGAATTACGCTCACCCCATTGTCTTTTGCAGTGTAGGGAAGTCCATTGAAATGCCGGAGGCTTACGATGTCTCTGATGTTAAGGCTACATTTCTTATAACCGCGGGCGTTCAGCTGCAGGGGGGGAATGTGGTACAGCTGCCGGCGGACATGATCAATACGCAGGATTATATTTCTGCCAGTGATTACTGTATTGTAAAGTCTGGCTGGTCCACATTGGGCGAAATATTTTTGAACAGGAAGCGTGCTGCGGTCATTCCAAGAGGCGAGAATTCAGAGGATATTGCAGCAATGAAAGAGATTCATGAGAAAAAATGTGCTGTTGAGATTGGGTTTGAAAATTTAAAGAAAATGCCAGAGGTATTAAAAAGAATGGATACTTTGCAGATGCAGAATTTAGACGGATATACAGATTCCTGTGCCCAAATAGCGAAACACATTTGTTCTATGTAAAGTAAGCAATTATTTTTAATAATTTACTATACGAATTAAACAAAAGGAAAGAGGTAAAAAAATGATAAGATTTAATAAGTCAAGCATTTCAAATTTGGAGAAGGAGTATATCAACGACTGCCTGGATACCAGTATTTTAAGTGGTGATGGAAAGTATACAATGAAAGTATACGAGTGGTTTAAGAAAAAGTATGATATACAGAATATGTTGTTGACAACATCAGGGACAACTGCATTGGAAATGGCCTCTCTGCTAATCGATTTAGAAGCAGGAGATGAGGTTATTACCCCATCCTTTACTTTTTCATCTACAGTTAATGCATTTCTGCTGAGAGGTGCGCGTCCTGTATTTTGTGATATTCGAAAAGACACAATGAATATTGACGAAACAAAGATTGAAGAGTTGATCACAGATAAGACAAAAGCTATTTATGCAGTTGATTATGCCGGAATTCCATGTGCAATGGATGAGATTAATGCGATTGCAGACAAGCATGGATTGTTTGTGATCGAAGATGCAGCACAGTCTGTAGGCTCAACTTACAAAGGTAGATGGGCCGGAACTCTGGCGGAATTTGGTTGTTACAGTTTTCATGAGACCAAAAACCTTGCAATGGGCGAAGGCGGAGCCATTGTATTGAATCAGGAAAAATATTTAGATCGTGCAGAAATTATTCGCGAAAAAGGAACGAATCGCAGACATGTATTAAAAGGCTGGGTAGATAAATACACATGGTATGATATCGGCTCTTCTTTCCTTCCGTCTGATATCCTGGCAGCAATGTTAATGGCGCAGCTAGACCGCTATGATGAAATTTATGCGAAGAGACATAATGTATGGAACATCTATCATGAAAATTTAAAAGATTTGGAAGAAAAAGGGCTGCTTGTTCGTCAATATGTTCCGGATTATGTGGAGCATAATGCTCATATGTATAATATACTGCTTCCGACAGATGAAATTCGAACAAATCTTGTAACAGAACTGAAGAAAAAGGATATTATGGCATACATTTGCTACGTTCCGCTTCATTCTTCACCGATGGGACAGAAATTGGGATATAAGGCTGAAGATTGTCCGATTACAGAAGATTATGGGAAACGTTGTTTAAGACTTCCTTTGCATGCAGGCATGACAACAGAAGATGCGGTTAGAGTTGCAGATGAGGTACGCAGAATTCTTTTATAATTTGTAAGATATTGATGGAGAGGTAGATGGTGACATGCATTCAATAATTATCCCATGTTATAAATCCAGCAAGACAATTCGTGAAGTCGTTACTTTGACAGCTGAAGAATTACAAAAATTAGGCATTGATTCGTATGAGTTTATTTTGGTCAATGATTGCTCTCCTGATGAAGGAGAAACATGGCGTGAATTAAAAAAACTGGCGGAAGAATATCCATATGTACGGTCAATTAATTTAGCTAAAAATGCAGGGCAGCATAATGCATTAATGGCAGGACTCAATTATGCACGAGGAGAAATTTTAGTAAGTATGGATGACGATATGCAAACACATCCATCACAGCTGCATAAATTGTTTGACGAATTGGATAAAGGCTATGATATGGTGTATGGATATTATCCGGATAAAAAACATAGCTTTATGCGTAGAATTGTAAGTAAACTTAATGACTGGTCTGTCCGGGTGCTCATTGGAAAGCCGAAATGGTTAAAAACATCCAGTTATTGGGTTATGCGAAAATATGTAAGAGATTATGTTATTCAATATAAACATTCTTTTACGTATATGCAGGGACTTATTTTACGTTCCACATCCAATATTTCTAATGTTCCCATTGAACATTTCGAGAGATCTGTTGGGACATCAGGATATACGATTAAGAAACTGTTTGGAATTTGGGCGAGTATTATAGGCTTTTCAATTGTACCGTTGCGATTAGTTACAATACTTGGCTTGGTATTTGCTGTATTGGGCTTTTTAGGCGGAATAGCTGTGATTATTAGTAAGTTATTGAATCCACAAATGCTTGCTGGCTGGGCTTCTATAATCTCATGTTTATGTTTCTTTTCAGGAGTTTCCATACTTGGTATGGGACTTGTCGGTGAATATGTAGGGCGTATTTTTTTGAGTGTCAATGAAGCGCCTCAGTATGTAGTACGAGAGATAGTTGAAAAAACGCAGGAAGGAGAATAGGTGTATGAAAATAGCAGTAACTGGGGGAACGGGGTTTATTGGCCAATATCTATTGCGTAGGGCAGATGAGGAACATGAATTTGTGGCGCTAACTGCAAGAGAGCCAAGGAAAGAATGGATAAAAAACCCTTATGTAACATATGTTAGGGGTGAATATAATTATGAAAATTTTCTGAATTTTACTAGGGGGGGGGGTATGATGCGATTGTCCATTTAGGGGCGATGCGTCCATTTCCAGAAGCGGAAAAAAGTTTTACGAATTATTTTCCGAGTATTGAGTCTTCAAAACAGCTTTTTGAAGCTGCTCGCGATAATGGAATATATAATATAATAAATATATCTTCTAGATCGGTTTATGATGACACGATTCCTGTGCCATATAGTGAAGACGGGCCAACAGCTCCGTTAAACTATTATGGTGCTGCAAAGCTTGCAGTGGAAGACACGGCACGTATATTTAATCACAAATATGGAATGAAAATAAAAAGCTTAAGATTGGGGCCGGTATTTGGACTGGGCGATAGGCCAGGATATATACCGATGGTTTTTCTTGAAAAATGTTTAAGACATGAAAAACTTTCAGTATATGGCAAGGGACAGGCAGGTAAAGAATATGTATATGTGAAAGATATTGTAAGGGCAATTTTAACTGCTATAGAGAAAAAAGATTTGAATGGGATATATAATATAGGAACGGGAATTCTTACAACAAATAGAGAATTGGCTGAAACCTATTGTAGAGTTTTTGATAATCCACAGGGATATGAACTTTTGGTGGATAAACCGGAAATAGTTACTCGCTATTATATGAATGTTGAAAAAGCGAAAAGAGAATTAGGTTATGAGACTATATATAGTCTTGAACAAGGATTGCAGGATATGAAGAAAATGTTAAATATGTAGGAGGAAAAGTAAAATGGCAAAGGATAAAATTTTGATATTGGGGGCAGGAAATGCTCAAATTGATGCTATAAATTATTGCAAGGATCATGGATTGGAAGTTCATGGATGCAGTTACACAAATAATGATACAGGAATTCCATTTCTTGATAAATTTATTCAGATTGATATAAAAGATGTTGAAGCTATAAAGAAATATGTTTTGGACAATGAAATCAAGTATGTTTATTCCGTAGGATCTGATATGGCAATGCCAACAGTTATGAAAGTTTGCGAAGAGTTAGGAATGAAGCATTTTGTATCTTATGAGACAGCCATGGCATGTAAATCCAAGAGTTTAATGAGAAAAACCTTGGGAAGTGATTTTGTAGGAAATATTCCATTTATTGAATGCAGTACATTAGAAGAAGCTCTGATGTTTGAAGATTTCCCCGCTATGATGAAACCAACAGATTCCCAGGGACAGAGAGGATGCTATAGAGTTGAATCTAAGAAAGATATTCAAGAACATTTTGAGAATTCATTAGGGTATTCTGTCAATAAAAGTGTAATTATTGAGAAATTTATTGAAGGTCCTGAGATTTCTGTAAATGCTTTTATGATGAAAGGAAAGATGGCGTTTGCTCTCGTTTCAGATAGAATAGTTTTTGAGAATTTGCCAGGAGGAATTATCAAAGAACATTTGCTCCCATCAACTTTTACAGATGATACATCAAAAGAGGAAACATTGCAGATGGTTAATAGAGCATGTGAAAAGTTGAATATTACAGATGGGCCAGTATATTTTCAAATTAAAGTAGAAAATAATCATCCGTTCATTGTTGAATTAACACCAAGATTGGATGGATGTCATATGTGGAATTTGATTAATCATTATTGCAAGGTAAATTTGCTTGACATTACATTTACATATCTTTTCAACGGAAAAGTTGAGATTCCGGAAGCACAGCCAGTAGACGAAAAAATGAAATTGGCGTTTATGTGCGCAAAACCAGGAACGGTCTTTAATAGAGATGAATATGTAATCGGTGAGAATGAGTATATAACCTGGTATTATAAAAACGGGGATATTGTTAAAAAAATGAATGGATTTATGGAAAAATGCGGGTATCAAATTATACGTTATAATTAATCTGTATTGTTATCCATAGAAGAGAAACGGAGTTTATAATGAAAACGTCACTGAAAAAGAGAGAGAATATAGTATGTTTAATAATAGGGGCCTTTATTATTGCCTGGCCCCTTTTGAACTCATTTTTTGGAATAGATTTGGGAGATACGGGCTATTATGTATATCAATATGAACATCCTAGAATGGATAATATTCCATATTCAACATATTTAGCAACTCTAATAGGAGGTACGTGGCTTAGACTCTTTCCTGGACTAGGGCTATGGGGATTGAATTTTCTGGAAGTTATTTTGGAATATATCACCTGTGCGGTGGTGTTCATAACGTTCCGGAAAGTATTTGGAAGATGGCAAACTTTACTTGGATTATCGGTTTGCATCGTATATATAAATACGTATGTTAACATTTTTAATTTTCATCAGTTGAGTATGCTTTTATGCGTCTCTTTGATATGTTTTTTATACAATGCATTAAGAAATAATCAATGTAAATGGGCGTTGTTGTCCGGGATATGTGGAGGTTTGGCGATAGCGACAAGAATGCCCAGTGTGTTGACACTCTTAAGTGTTTTATGCATCATTTATTGGGCAATATTTATTCAAAAAAATGTTAAAGATTTTTGGAAAATCACAGTTTCTTTTATTGCTGGATTTGTCGTATCACTTGGTTGCATACTTGCGGTTTTAAAAAAGTTAGGTGTGCTTGAGCGGGTAATCAATGACATTTTTAGACTGAACGCGGTTGGAAATTCTTCCGGAGTTTATGCTGTAGATGGGATGATTACAAACCTTATCAAAGATACAGTTCATACGTCTGTGGCTGCGTTGCTTTTCTTTGGCTGTACAATTGCAGTGATGTTTTTAGGCGTTGTATTACAGAAATATATTAAAAATTCCATATTGAGAAATGTTCTTTATGCTTTAGCAGGAATTGCAGCATTTGTAGGAATGTTGCTGGCAAATTATTATGTGATTTCTATTCCGAATTTTGCACAGCTGAGAAAGTTTCATTGGTTTACCTATGGTATATGTTTGTTGCCAGGAATTGTTTTGATTATTCGTGGAATGCTATCAAAAGAAGAGGAAGCAAAGCATTTTGGCTTAATTGCTCTTTTGGCGACAGATTTAATGTATTTGGTGTTTGTTGGGGCTAATACTAGATTAAAGCATTGTATCCTGGGCTTGTGGATATTTATGCCAATGTTTATATATTTGATTTCTAAAATTTTTTTACCAATGTTTTCTTTGAAAATAAAGAATTTAAATTTAGAAATTCCGGGAAAACAGGTAAAAATTGCAACAGTTATTATGTGTATGGCATTTAGTGTTGAGTTGATACATTTTGCTGCAATAACAAATAATTTTGATACAACAAAAAGATGGGAAATGAATACAGGCATAGACCATCCAAAACTCAAAATGCTAAAAACAACTCCAAGAAGGGCAGAAGCAGTAGAAGAAGTAGTAAATGCGATTAATTCATGCAAAACGGGAAAAGACGATATGCTTTTAGTTTATGGGAACGGCTTGATGCTGTATTCTTTAACGGAACTGGATGCATATGTGAGACCTTGGATTACTGGATCCACATATTCAGTAGAAGATTTACAAGCAGACCTTGCGACTGCGAAAGAGGTACATTCTCAGCCGCCTATTGTAGTATTTACGAAAACAGATATGTATTTAGGCTTTGAGGAAGAAGATTATGAAGAATTAAGAAAAAAAGATGAGTCAGTAACATATGGCGGAAAAAAAGACATTGTAAATCAAATGATTATGGAGCAAGGGCTTTCACTGGTATTTGAAAATGATTATTTCAGTGTATATAGTAACGTGCAAAAATAAAAAGTAGATTTAGAGAAGGAGAGTTACTATGAAAATAGGCGTAACGGGTGGAACTGGTTTTATTGGACAATATTTATTACGAGAAGCAGATGAGCATAATCAATTTGTTGTATTAACTTCGAGAGAGACATCCGATTCGTGGATAAAAAGTCCTTATATAACATATGTAACAGGAAAGTATACCTATGAAAGTTTTTTGGATATTTTTAAAGAATGTGACGCAATTGTCCATTTGGGAGCTGTACGTTCCAACCCGGATGCAGAGAAAGAATTTAAAAATTATTTAGTTAATATTCAAGTGTCAGAAGAGCTTTTTCAAGCAGCAGCAGATTTAGGAATTTGTAATATCGTTAATATTTCTTCAACAGCAGTATACGATGCATCTGTATCTATGCCATTTTGTGAAGATGGAAAAACAGCTCCATTGAGTTATTACGGTGCTGCAAAATTGGTAATAGAGAATATTGCGCATTTATATAATGTGAGAAAAAAAATGAAAATAAAAAGTCTACGCCTTGCACAGGTGCTGGGAGTTGGTGAACGACCAGGATATATGCCAACTATATTTTTAGAGAAATGTTTAAAGGGAGAAAAACTTTCTGTATATGGTCAGGGAATTGGGGGCAAGGAATATATATATGTGAAAGATGTGATAACTGCAATTAAGTGTGCATATCAAAACAGCCAGAAGGAAGGAGTATACAATATTGGGAGTGGGATTTTGACCACAAACCGTGAGCTGGCTGGATTTTATTGTAGTGCATTTGAAAATCCAGCGGGATATGAGCTTCTGCTGGAAAAACAGGAAAATGTAGTTCGTCATTATATGAATGTAGAAAAGGCAAAACGGGAACTTGGATTTTGTGCGGCATATGATGTTGAATCTGCTTTGCGAGATATGAAAGAGCAAATTAAGGTGGAACATATTATTTAAAAGGTCTGAAAAGCACAGGATATCCAATGAAAATCGTTTTAGAAAAGCTTTATGATTAGAATAATAAGAGATATGAGAAAAAATAAAAGGAGAATATTTTGGGGGATATTCTGTGCTATATATATAGGCGTCATATATAATTTTGGAGGAATCCATTACGCAGTTAATGACGACTTGGCTATGAGGGAAATTGCCTCAGGGATTCGAAGTGGTGTTCCGGATGGACATTTAGTATTTATTAGATATCCGTTGGGCTGGATCATAAGCAGATGTTATTTGTGGTTAAACAAGAATATTGATTGGTATGGGTTATTTTTGCTGTCTGTTATGGCAATATGTTTTGCTCTTGGGTGCTATTATATCGATTTGTGTACTAAAGATTTACGATGTAAAAGTTTAGCTATAGTAGCAAATATATTGTTTAGCTGTGTGCATATTTTTATGCTGCAATGGACAATTTGTGCGACATATTGTTGCGTTATTTCCTTGCTTGCTTTGAACTCAGTTGAGAAAAATGACAAAAGAAAGTTGTACGGTCGATATGGAATTTGTTTAACCCTTTGGCTTTTAGGATATATGATTCGGAGAAATGTATTTTGGCTATTTACAATATTGAGTTTTCCTATAGTTTTGTACGTAATATTTATTCAATACAGAAATAGTAGGAAGAAGTGGATAGGGGTAAGTTTAGTATTATATACTATTCTCTTCTTAGGAGTAGGAGCCACTGAATATATCCATAGGCAAGCTTATAAAAGTGAACAGTGGAGAAATTATGAACAGTTTAATCAGGTTAGATCTGAGCTATATGACTATTATGGGATACCTGATTATAGTGCGAATCAAGAATTTTATAAAGATAAAGGGATTAGTAAAGAAACATATGATAATTTATGCAAATATGCATTTATTTATGATCCAAACATTAATATAGAAACATTAAATGAACTAGTAGAATTTCAAAAGGAAAAGCAGTCAAAAGAAGAATTATTACAAGGAAATAGACTTCGGTTAGTATGGGAAATAATATCTGATTATAAATATATTTATATGGAAATAATATTATGTGGACTTGTAATAGTAATTTCTATCAATTCTTGTAGGAAGAAAGGTGCATACAGATATGTCTGTGGGCTTTCTGCCATGCTATGGATTATGGCGAATATATATCTTTTGATAAGAGGAAGAATGCCGGATCATATTGTATATATGATGTTTCTTATTGGGTTATATGAGTTGTTTATATTACTGGAAAAAAGTAATATTTTAATCGATAAAATAAAAAATCCAATACGAGTTCACCGATTTCTAAACATACTTACAGTTGTAAGCTGTTTCATGATGATAACGGTATATTTGAAAGCGGATATGAAAAGCAGTCAGATAGATAAAGATTATGAACCCTGGTATCAAATTCAAGAATATATGAGCAAATATAATGAAAAATTGTATTTAATTCCTACAAATACTTTCGGGATTTACACAGATAAATTTGAAATTGTAAATAACGATAATGGGACGTTTCTTAGAACCGGGGGATGGGCATGTAATAGTCCTTTGACAAAACAGCAATTGGATTTATGGGATGTTGTATCTATACCAGAAGATTTTGTTGAAAATCAGGCGGTTAGGATTTTGAACTTGGAAAATAATTCCCTACAGTATATGATTAATAGCATTTCGAAGAGTATTGGCCAGCAGGTAACATTGGAGAATGAGAAGATAATTGAAACTACCAGAGGAAATATTAATATTTACAAATTAATTTATGAATGAGTTTTGCTTGAAAGAAAACGCTTGTACATTATGAAAGGGTAATATGAATAATAGAATTAGTAAATTTATTTTGGATGACAGAGATATTTCAAAAAATAGTTATATATGGAATATGGCAGGCAGTATGTTATTGGCATTCCAGTCTGTAATTATGTTGATGATACTCACTCGAGTTCTGGGGCTGATAGAAGCTGGTATTCTTACGATAGCATATGCTAATGCTAATTTGTTTCAAAATATAGGAAAATATGGCATGCGGAATTTCCAAGTGTCAGATGTTAAAGCGCAGTTTAGCTTTGCTGAATATAAAGCTTCAAGGATCGTTACTGCTATAGCAATGGTAGCAGTTTCTTTCATATATGTAATATATACAGCGATAAATAACGACTATACAGTAGAAAAGACACAGATCATTTTGTGGATGTGTTTATTCAGAGTTGTTGATGTAATAGAGGATGTCTATTGTGCACTGTATCAGAGTAAGAATCGTCTGGATATTGGAGCAAAGATTATGACGCTGCGCCAAGTGATTACATTAATTGTATTTGGCGTAGGAGTGGTCATTCTGAAAGATTTACTGCTGGCGTTGGTTATTTCCACAGTAGTGACAACATTACTTCTGGTATTTTTTATAAAATGTACATATGGATTTTTTGATATAAAACCGGAAAAAGCAGAATGGAAAAAAGTATCTATGCTTCTGAAAGTGTGCTTTCCGCTGTTTGCAGGAGCATTTCTGTCGTTTTATATTGGAAATGCACCGAAATATGCTATCGATGCGATGCTTACGGATGAATTGCAGGCGTGCTATGGATTTATTGCCATGCCTGTGTTTGTAGTAGGTTTACTGAATAATTTTATTTTTAATCCGATATTATTCCGTATGTCTATATTATGGGAAGAGGGAAAGAAAAAAGAATTTGTTATTCGAACAGCATGCCAGGTGGGAATTGTAGGAATTATTACCGGCGTATGTATTTTGGGAGCATATCTTTTGGGTATTCCGGTTTTATCATGGCTTTATAATACAGATTTAGCACCATATAAGACAGAACTTCTCATATTGCTTTTAGGCGGTGGTTTCCTGGGGCTATCAGGACTTCTAAATGCAGTTGTTACCATTATGCGGGAACAGAAAAAATTGATGTGGGGATATGGCATTGTATCAATTTTGGCATATGCATGTTCCAATAAGGTTGTTGCAGCCTATGGAATGATGGGAGCAGCTGTGCTGTATACGGTATTGATAGGGGCACTTTGTGTAATATTTGCGGGCATGTTTATTTATGGAGTGACAAAGAAACAGCACCAGGAAGGAGTAGCAAGCGCGTGAGTTTTACAAACATCATCTTTTTATTTGCGTTTTTTCCAATCAGTATACTGGGGTATTTTCTGGCACGGTTTTTTGAAAAGAAAGTTAAATGCTCCACAGAATGGCTGGGCAATGTTGTCTTGGTTTTATTAAGCCTTGGGTTTTATGCCTGGAGCCGGCTGGACGGCGTTTTCTATTTTCTGTTTTACATGATCCTGATCTATCTTCTGGGATATCTGGTATCAGTGTCAGCACAAAAAAGCAGGAAAGCCCGTGGGGTACTGGCGGTGAGCCTTGTGCTTGTGACGGCTGTGCTGTTTTACTATAAATACTACAATTTTGTCGTCACCAGTGTTCCGGGAGTATGGAGATTGGGATTTGAGGCCAGGGATATTATTGTTCCGGCTGGAATTTCTTTTATTACCTTTTCTGCGATATCCTATTTGATGGATGTATACCGCGGACAGGCACCCAGGGGAAATCTTCTGGATGTGCTCCTGTATCTGAGCTTTTTTCCAAAAGTGATTTCTGGCCCCATTGTCCTGTGGAAAGACTTTCAGCCGCAGGTGGGAAAAAGAGCGATAGATGACGCACAGTTTTTGTATGGCCTTAACCGGATGATGGTTGGTTTTGCAAAAAAAGTGATTCTTGCAGATACCTTTGGACTTCTGGTCAATGATATACAAGGGCAGTTGTCTGTACGTGGAATTGATGGTCCTACAAGCTGGATCTGTGCATTTGCCTACATGCTTCAGATTTATTATGATTTTTCTGGTTACTCTGATATTGCCATTGGAATTTCGGCAATGTTTGGCTTTCGCTTTAAAGAGAATTTCAACTTTCCATACACCTCTCTGTCGATCACGGAGTTTTGGCGGAGATGGCATATATCCCTGGGTACCTGGTTCCGGGAGTACCTCTATATTCCGCTTGGGGGAAACCGTAAAGGCAAGGGGCGCACGCTTGTGAATCTGGGAATTGTGTTTTTGACAACCGGTATCTGGCATGGAGCCGGATGGAATTATATCTGGTGGGGAGCATTGAATGGTTTCTTTATGATCATAGAGCGTCTTTCCAAGGATAAGACTCTCTATAAGAAAGTTCCCAATGCGATTAAGTGGATTGCCACTATGGTGATTGTATTTTTCAGCTGGCAGCTGTTCCGTTTTCCCCTCATGGAAGATTTTACAACGTTCATGAAGGTTATGTTCGGAAGTCTGGTGTTCACGGATATCAATTTTACCTGGGCCTACTTCCTCAGCAGAAAAATTGTTATCTACATGATTGTGGCAGTTCTTGGGGCAACGTTGCTTCGTATGGAGTGGTTCCAGAGGATAAAACAGCGTCTGAATGCCACAAAGGCAGGCTTGGCGGTGCAGGAGACAGTTTTGCTGTTGCTTATGGTTTTTGCGGTTATCTGTATGGTGAATTCATCTTACAGCCCGTTTATTTATTTCCAATATTAAAGGAGAGGGTGATGAGATGAAGAAGATACGAATGGTTTTTATTGCTTTATTTTTTGTTTTGCTTGCTGTTCCGGTTGCCACTTTCAACAGGGAAAAGGATGTCATATCGGAGATCGACAACCGAAAGCTGATGGAAAATCCGTTTGAGGCTGTGGATGAAGAGGGTAAAGTGGATGTGACAAACAATCTGGAAGATTATGCGCAGGACAGAATTGGCTTGAGAAGCGAAATGATCACCGCTTACATGAATATCAATGAAGTCCTGTTCCATGAGATGGTACATCCCTCGTATACCTGGGGGAAGGATAGGTATGTGTTCTTCCATCCGGGGGATAAGCTGGATTTCCAGGAATATCATCTGGTATTTGCCCAGATGGTGAAGAAGGTGCAGGACTATTGTGAGGAGAGAGGCGTACCGTTTTTCTTTGTCGTGGAGCCGGCCAAAATGACTGTTTTGCAGGATAAGCTTGCAGATGGGATCTGCTATGATAACAGCTGGCTTCCAAAGCTTGAAGAAGAACTTGAACGTCTGGGTGTGAACTATATAGACAATACCGATTTATTGTATGAAAAGACGGCGTCCGGGGAAATGGTATTTAATAAACAATATGATGCTGGACACTGGAACGATCTGGGAGCCTTTTATGGTACCAATCATATACTGGAGGCTCTGAGTAAAATTCAGGAGGGCGTTCATGTAAATACAAGGGATGAGTTTGAAACAGGAACGGAAGTAATGACAGTGCTTCCGCAGTCGGAATTCAAAATTCATGATGAAGTCCCTGTTTTTACGAGAAAACAGGAAGTGGAAGATCTTACAGAACAATATGGTGCAGAAGTAGCCAGAAATTCACAGTATCCTTATTTTGAATATACAGTAAATCCTGCACGGAAAAACGAAGGAGCGCCGAAGGCACTGATCTTTCAGGGCAGCTACATGAATGTGTATGGTGCTAAATTTCTGGAAAACAGTTTTGCAGAATATATCGCAGTGCATGATTATCAGAACGTGATGAACCTGGGTTATTATTTCAACATTTTCCAGCCGGACTGCGTGGTTTTTGAGGTGGCAGAGTATGCAATGCTGGACGATTATTTCAGCTTTGATACCATGAAAGCGATGGAACTGAACCCGGCATTGTCCTCTTTTGATGTACTTCCGCAAACAGAAAAGAAACTCGCAGAGGATATGCTTTGGGTGGAAGAAGGAAATACACTTGCAACTGTTTATGCAGCAGGAATCAATGATTCGCAATACGCATATCTTGAAATGAACGGCAAGGTCTTCGATTTAAGAAAGCAGGAAGACGGAAGTTTCGCGGCAGCGGTAGACAAAAAAGAATTGAATCTGGAAAAAGCCTCCATAACTGTTGTCACAAAGGAAAACCCAAAAGAAAAGGTTGTATACAAATAACCATGGAAGAGAAGAGGAGCTGACATGAGCAAAAAGAAAAAACGCAGAAAAAAGATGAGTGGTGCAAAAAAAGCGATACTGGCGTTGGCCATTGTTTTTTCCATTCTGCTGTTGGTTGCAATGGGAGGTTACGGACTTCTCCAGAGCTATTATGGAAGAAGCAATTTTGTGAAGGACAGTGACGTTAAGCTGGCAGAAGGGCTGAATCTGGAAGACACAGGCTTGCTGGCAGAAGAGGCAGCGGCTCTGAAACAGAAGGTGTCCGAGGCAATTTTTGGAATTGAGCTTCCAAATTCGGAAAGCGTATATAATATTCTGCTGATCGGTGTGGACAGAAGAGATGACAGCTGGTACGGAAATTCAGACTCCATGATTCTGGTATCGATCAATAAAGATCAAAAGCAGATTCATATGACCTCTTTTATGCGCGACCTTTATGCGGACATTCCAGGACTTGGCGTGCAGAAACTGAATGCAGCTAATGCATACGGCGGAGGCCCGCTGCTGGTGCAGACCATTGAGGAAAATTATAAGATCCATATTGACAATTATGCAAGCGTGGATTTTTCGGCCATGATTGATATTGTGGATCTGGTGGGCGGCATTACTTTGGATATTTCAGACGAAGAAGCATATTCTGCGAACGAGAGTATCATGGAAATGTGCAGCTTGTCCGGAGAAGACCCAAATCTTCATTATTTCAGCGGCGGCGGGACCATTCATATGGATGGGTATCAAGCAGTTGCCTACGCAAGAATCCGTAATATTGGAAATGCAGATTATGAAAGAACAGAGCGTCAGAGAATTGTTATTGGAAAGATTGTAGAGGCAGTAAAAGGGCTGAGCATTAGTGAGCTGAACAATATGGTGAATGAAATGCTTCCGGAGGTAACTCACAATGTGGAAGAGACAACACTGCTTTCTCTGCTGACGCAGGCACCGACGCTTCTGGGGTATGAAATTGTACAGAGTCGTGTGCCCTATGATGATCTGTTTACCTCTTCCGGCGGTATGCTGGTACCGGATTTTGAGGCAACAATCCAGAGACTGCAGACGGAGATTTATGGGGAGAGTACGGTTGGGTAGAAAGATTTGGAAGCGGAATAGCCGCGATTTTATAAATTTTTGTAGAGTCGTGTGATAAAATATATTAGATATATTCGAAGGAATGATTACAAGCAGAAAGCAACTTATATTATGAGAGAAAAAATTGATAATTTATATAAAACCTGCCGTCAAAAAATTGCGCAGTCGAGTTTGGGCATGGCATTGCTCATAAATATTTGTTTTATGGTATTGGTTTTTGTTTTTTGTGATTCAAAATATGAAGTATCCGATGATTTTGTGATGGCTTCAATTTTGTCCGGGGCATATGGAGATGGACCGAATCCGCATATGATTTTTGTGAATGTAATTTTGGGGTATCTTCTTATGCCGTTCTATTATCTGTTCCCCCAGATTAGTTGGTATTATGTTTTTCAGATTTTTGTGATATTTTTATCATCGGTGACTATTACCTATTTATTGTTTGAATGGTCAGAACGTATGAGTGCAAAGGTTTTGTCAATACTTTTTATTGTGATTTTTACTGGTGAAGCCTATATCTTGGTGCAATTTACTAAGACGGCAGTATTCGCTATAATGGCGGGTGCAGTGTTATTTGTTTGGGCGTTGTTTCAAAAAAAAGGTACTGGGAAGATTTTGTGGGGAGCAGTCCTATGTATTATAGGTGTTTGGCTTCGTTTTATGACAATTTATGTCGCTGGTATTTTTATTTTATCGATACTCTCTTATGAAATTGTAAAGTTGCTTAAAAAAGAAAAGTTTAGAAAGGAAACATGGGTATATCTGGCAAAAGTATTTCTAATTGGTAGCGTACTGATATTATCTGCTTATGCGGGACGTTGGGTGAACAGTTATGTATATAAAAATGATGATGCGTATCGCTATTTTAAGGAATATAATTCTGCACGATCCCAGATTGTTGATTATGCAGTAGAAGATTACAACGTGTATGCCGAAGAACTGCAGAAACTAGGAATTTCAGAAAATGATTTTTATATGATTACTACCTGGAGTTTTGCAGATAATGAGATTTTTAGTTTGGAAAGAATGAAGCAAATCGGAGAGATTGTAGAAGAAAAAGCCGATGAACTTCGAGGAGGGGTAACAGATACTCTTAACAATATTCAAAACAGAGAATTTTTAAAGTATCCGGCTTGTTTTGCTTGTCTGCTGTTACTTGTCTTTGGGATTTTTTTGAACCATAAAAGATGGTGGACAATGCTCTGGTGTCTGGGAAGCGCAGGAATTTTATTGTTTTATTTCAGCTATACGGGAAGAAGCGTGTATCGGGTTGAATGGTCTGTTTTTGCAGCTGCTTTTATAGGAGGCTTGTACTTTTGGGAAAATCAAAAAAATTCTTTAAAAGAAAACGATATAGATAAGCAATACATTTATAAAATTGGAAAAAGCGTCTTAATTATTCTGGGTATTGCCGGTATGATTTTGTATATTCCGGATAGAGAATATAAATATATAAATTCTCAAAATAGAAAAGAATATATTGATAATAATTTTTATACATCTTGGAATTACGGGAACGGAAAACTCAGGAAAGTTGTGAACCGGTTAAAACCAGAAAATGGTTTGCTTAAGGAAATAGAAGAAAATCCACAGAATTTTTATTTCCTAGATTTTAATACAACGATTCAAACTTTGTATTTCGAGTGGTGTCCGTGGGAGACATTACCGACAGGATACTATAATAATGTTTTATATTTGGGAGGAATTACAACTAATTTTCCTGATGTAAATAAAATATTAAAAGAAAGAGGGTATTCGAATCAGCTAAAGTCGTTGACTGCAGAAAATGTTTATTTGGTAGATAACAAAGGTGTAGATTTAAAAGTGGATTTTTTGCGTGAGCATTATTATCCGGAGGCAAAGGCTGAGCTGTACAAAGAAATTGATGGATACCAAATATGGAAAGTGTATGAAAAATAGAAAAAAAGTTAGATAGTTATAATTGACAAATTTATAAGAAGCTTGGTAAATGATTTTACAAAAATAATAAAAATCCCTGATTATAGGGGAGGGAAAAGTAATGAAAAAGTATAGCAAAAACAAACAACTCATACCTGTTATGCTGAGTATGGCGTTGCTCTTTTCTCAGACTGGCTTTACCGTATTGGCGGAAGAAAGCCAGAACTTCCTGGGGGAGGATATAACAGAGACAGTGGTGGATGAGGTACCAGCGGAGATGGAGACGGATGGTGCTTCAACGACTACTGCTGATCCTACAGAAACATTAACAACAGAGCCAACAAACGAAACATGGGAGTCAACTGAGACAACCACTACAACACCTGAGCCGGAAGTTATGTTCACATCAGAACCGACAGCTGCCAATGAATCCACAGAACTATTAACAACAGAGCCAACAAACGAAACATGGGAGTCAACTGAGACAACCACTACAACACTTGAACTGGAAGCTATGTTCACATCAGAGCCGGAAGGCACACCCATTGAGAAATCGAGCGAGATTTCGCCAGCAAATGTCAGTGCTATGCCTTTGATGGTAACGACAGGTGTTACTGCTGTCGCAGATGATAAACAAGGAGTATTTTTATCTTGGAATGCTGTGCCGGAAGCAGAAGGTTATATTATTTATCGTCGTGTTGGAAGTGACGGCAGTTTTTCATACTTGTCGATGACAACGCAGAACACATTTTTTACTGATTCGTCAGCAAGTTTTACTGATTATAATTTTTACAGAGTTTATCCGTATAAAAATGTGGATGGGAACCGAGTATTGGGGGATTCCGGGCAATATGCGTATGCTAAGGCAAGCGTTGGCACGTCTTCTAATTTGCAGGCGCAGGCGACTGCAGGTATAGGAGTCGAGCTGACATGGGATGAGATGCCTGGTGCAGATGGATATATTATTTATCGTAAATTAGCTAGTGAATCTGCATTTTCTTATCTGTCAATGACTACAAAGGGGACAGTATATACTGATAAAACGGCAAGTTTTACAGAATTTAATTTTTATCGGGTATATCCCTATAAAATGGTGAATGGACAGAGAGTTTTGGGAAAATCTGGACAATATGTTTATTGTAAAAATGTAGTTGGAATATCTGCAAATTTAAAAGCTGAGTATATTTCGGACACAAGTGCAGCTTTATCTTGGGATGTGGTGAATGGTGCCGAGGGGTATATTATATATCGCAAAGCAGGAAATGAAGATAAATTTTCATATTTATCCATGACAACAAGAGGAACGACATATACAGATAAAGCGATGGTGAAAGGTCAGTATAATTTTTATAGAGTATATCCATTTATAACGGTCGATGGAAAAAGAGTGTTGGGGCAATCAGGAACATATGTATATCCGGTTTTGGAATCTGTTTCTAGTTTGTCGGCCAAGGCAAATTCCACGAGAGGGATTGTGGTTTCCTGGAGTGATGTTAAGGGAGCGGATGGATATATTATTTACAGAAAGAAGGCTACGGAAGAAAAATTTTCTTATTTGTATATGACAACGGGAGCTTTAAATTATACAGATAAAAACTTGCAGACAGATATATTCTATTTTTATAGAGTGTATCCATTTAAAACAATTGATGGAGTTCGTAAATTAGGGCCATCAACAGCCTATGTTTATGCAAAACCGGTTTCTTCAGAGAAGCTGTCGGGATTAACGTTGATTGATGGTGATTACTACTATTATTTGTCAAATGGTACATTGAGAAAAGGATTTTCAAATTATAGTGATATAGGAAAAGCCTACTTTGATGAAGTTACAGGAAAAATGTTATTAGGCCTTCAAACTGTTAAAAGCAATGGTTACACATACTATTTTCTTGAGGGGGGAGGGGTACTCACAGGGCTTCAAACCGTAGATGGAAAGACATATTATTTTAATCCGAGCAGTGGCGTTATGCAGACAGGCTATATAAAGATAAATAATAAACCTTATTATTTCGATCAAACTACTGGCGAAATGCAAACAGGTATTATTACTGTTAATTTAACTAGTGGAGTATTTACTTATTATTTTGAGGAAACAGGAGGCGTTTATAAAGGATTAAAAGTCGTAGATGGAAAAACGTATTATTTTGATAACAATAGTGGAATTATGCGCACTGGCTATGTTAAGATTAATGACAAGCCATATTACTTTGATAAAACGAGCGGAGAAATGAAGACCGGAATGATTGAAGTTGAGTTATCAAACGGAAAATATACGTATTATTTTGAAGAAAATGGAGGTGTATATAGTGGCTTAAAGACGATTGATGGAAAGACATATTATTTTAATCCGGGCAGCGGTATTATGAGGACCGGCTATGTTGAAATTAATAATGTGCCGTATTATTTTGATACTGTTACTGGTGAAATGCGCACAGGAATGATTGATGTTCAACTTTCTGATGGAAAATATACATTTTATTTTGAGGAAGATGGAGGAGTATTCAGAGGTTTCAAAACCATTGATGATAAGTTGTACTATTTTAATACCGGCAAGGGTGAACTTGTACGTGGTGCAATGATGGTGATTGATAACAAGAAGTATTATTTTGATGATAATACGGGAGAGGCAGTCACAGGTCCTGTTAAGGTGAAAAGCACGGGGCTATCATATGTGTTTGATCCTGCATCAGAACAGGGTGTATTGTTGGGAATGGCTAAATTCAATGATGCAACGTATTTTCTTGATGAAGAAACCGGAGTGATGAGATTTGGATATTGGTCAGTTGGTCGGGACGCGTATTATTTTGATCGAGATAATGGTCAGATGCTTGTAAATGCAAGTATAGAAGATACATATATTGGCTTAAATATTCAGGCGGATGCGCAAGGGAGATTATCATTTAGCATTTTGAACGATTCTGGAAGGGCAACTGCTTTGTATTATGCATTGCAGAAGGTTGGTGTTTCATACGGAACTGGCGAAGATCAATTGGTTTGTAGTTCTTTAGTATCATATGCATATAGTATGGCTGGAATGAATGACTTGAATAATCTTGAATCATTTGAACAGATGTTGAAATGTAAAGAAAATGGTTGGTTTATTGAGCCTTCCAAAGGAGATAATTTAGATGATATTTTAGAACCGGGAGATTTGGTATTCTGGCAAAAACCAGGTTGTGAGGATGTAGAGTGTGATCATGTGGATGAAGTGCATCATGTTGGTCTCTATTTGGGGAAAAATCAGATGGTGGAGGCTTCTGAACAGGAAGGTATTATGTTGATTAGAGATATTCAAATGGATGATGCTACTTATCCGATTTATGGTTATGCCAAAGTTCCTTTAAATTAAATGATTAGCCTATGAAGAACGTGTATATAAGATATTAGGGCTCTGTGTCAAGTTTTGGGGTGGGATTCTTATGAATCCTGCCCTGTTACTGTGTCTGGAGCCTTTTTTAGATAACGTATAATTAACTTCGCAAATTCAGATAGTGTCAAGATTTTTTCGCAAATTTAATTCTCGCCGTTCAGCAGATGGTAGTTAACCGGCTATGATATCAGACAACAGATCAGGGAGTATCCCAAAGTTTGTGTAAACCTTCAAACTGATGTAAGATAGACTTA
>CALBGI010000048.1 GCA_937893675.1 uncultured Blautia sp. | reverse complement strand
CATGCACCTCCATTCTTTATATGATATATGGTAAATCTCAAAAATCCCTCAACTTTCTATGAAACCACAGCCGCTAACATTATAAGCACTCCATCAAAACCAATTCGCTTTTTCTACTCTGAACTGAGGGGTATCGCCTTCCTGGTATGGATTATAGGTATTGCGATTACACCCAAATTCTTTTAATGCCTTTATTTTATTATCCTCTGTCCATTCAACCAGCGAGATTCCATCAAATTCCTCTATACTTCCATTGTTCATTTCATTTTTGAAATACCACTCCACAATCGTTTGATCTCCCTTATGAAAAAATTGCTTGATTTCCCAAATGACCACCTTGCCACGGGTATTCCATTCCTGAAACCAATGCTTTACTGTTTTTCGGTTGTTATACTGGGGACTCCAGCTTTCTGTATAGATCACATCTTCTGTAAAAATATCATCAATGCCCATATCCTGCTGATTGAGCCACATATCAAACCATAGCCGGATTGTTTTTTCTCGTTCATTCATGATATAAACACCTCACCATTCTTTTGTCTTGCCTTCGCGTTTGTTTTGCTCAACCTGGGTTTGATATACGAGAACAGGAATCAGAGAAACCAGGGCAAGCACACCAAAAACTGCCGAGCGATTTACAACCGCAAATATTGTGAACATGAGCAGGATCAGTAGCCACGGATTACGCAGATTTCTGTAATAGTTTTCCTTGTCCTTATAAGAAGTATGAAGTTCAAACGGCTTACCGTCATTGTCTTTTTCTACGATCAACAGTTCCCGGTTAAAGGTCGTGGCATTTGTTGCTATGCGTCCACCCTTTTCAGCCCATGGCCGTAAGCGCACTTTACCAACAGAGTAATTCAGGTTGATGTTTTTATAAAATACTTTGTAACCCATCCCCTCTAAAAACTCATGATAATCGGACGCGTTGGCCTTCGATTTTTGCCCGATAAACTCCACACAGTATTTTACCTGGTCTGGTTTACACGCCTCAAATTCATACAACATTTTTTCCGTCCGAATCAGACGATAGCCCTTTTCAGACATTTTATTCAGCCAATGTTCCTGGGCAGTCAACAAACCGCCAAAGAAACGATAATACTTTTTGCTCATACTGCACCTCCAATAATTTCATTAGCCACGCCTACAAGTTCATTGAGCCTTATCAGTTCCTTTTCTGCAATTTCTTTTCCTTGTGTTGTAATGAGATATTCTTTTTTCCGTCCCGCACTATCTCCAAAAGGTGCAATCCAGCCTTTATCCTGCAACGAGTTCAACGCACCATATAAAGTACCTGCTCCCAGCGTGAGCCGCCCTTTTGTACTATCTTCAATAAATTGCATGACAGCGTATCCATGTTTCGGGGTATAAAGGGAGAGCAAAATAAAGAATGTCACCTCTGTGAGCGCACCACCTTTCGAATTGTCTCGCATAACATCTGCCTCCTTATTACGGTTACTGTAATAAATATATCACTAACCGTAATAGAAGTCAATAACGATCCAAAACATAACAGAACTCCAAGCCTTATGATATAACGACTTGTTACCTCCAGTATAAAAAAATGTTTCAGAATTGTCCTAAATGTAAAATCAGCACCGGAAAGGAAATACTAACTCCACTCTCCGGTGCTGCTATTTATAAATTACTCTGGCATATTTTTCTTTTCATCTTGCTTCTTATCCCGATATTTCCGTATGAGTTTATTACGGATAGGAACGCCAACACCAATCAAAAGCACAACTGCCAAAATTGTGAAATCCATACAATCACCTCACATTTCTTTCTTCTTCATAATTCGAATGGACAAGATGATAGAAACCGCATACATCGCGACAATAGAAAAAACCACAATCAAAACAGGAAGTATCGGAGAAGATTCAACGCTTGAAATAATTGAGTTCCCGATAGCTGGCATTTTCGAGAGAAGAAGTAAAGTCACCAAAAAACCGGCCACTGGAATATACATAAATACCCGTCCTTTGATTGAGCCGTACTTGTAATATCCTGGAATCTGGAACACGGTATAGAGTGCAAATAAGAATACTCCTGCAATAGCGGCAGGTACAATGTCAAATACGCCAACTGTTTCACCCAGCACTTTCAAGACAAGCGGCTGTGCAATCAAAGAAATAATCAGGGAAAGAAGTCCCATTGCAAGGACGAAAACATAGCGTCCGATCACAAGCTCGCTTTTACGAACAGGTAAAATACCAAACAGCCGATCCATGCTGTTTTTCTCTGTGATGGAAAAGGTATATCCTGTCGTCATGGCAATAAAGCACATGGCAAATGATACCCCTGTCAGTAAAGAACGATTGATTGCGGCAAACACAATCGGCAGAAACAGGGTAAAGCAAATTGTCTTAAAATATGGTTTTACCAATGCAATATCTAATTTTGTGGATTTCAAAATATTACTCATAATCGTCACCTTTCTTGCTTGTAAACACTACAATTTCATCAATGGTGGCAGGCTCAATAGTCAGGTTGGAGAAACCGTTAATATCTTCGGTTTTCATCAGTGCCTCAAATCCCGTAGGGAATGTACGAATACCAGCCGCCTTATTTTTCAGATCATCGGACAGTTCCTCAATTCCACCTTTTACAATGCGGAACATATCTACAAAATCATCTTTGCTGCCATTAAAGAACAACTCGCCATAACTGATGTAGGTAATACAATCGGCTGCACGCTCCAAATCGCCTGTGATATGGGTGGAGAACAAAACACTATGCTCGCCATCTTCAATATACTCTGAAAAAATTTTCAAAAGTTCATCTCTGGAAACCGGATCAAGTCCACTGGTCGGCTCGTCGAGGATCAGCAGTTTGGCGTCGTATGAAAACGCACAGGCAAGCATTAACTTCATCTGCATACCTTTGGAAAGTTCTTTTACCTTTTTGGTTGGTGCAATGTGAAATTTCCGTAACATATCTGCGAATTTCTGGCTGTTCCAGTTTTGATAAAATACCGAAATGGATTTTTCAACCTGTGACACTTTCCAATCATCACTGAAATAATTTGTATCGAAAACAACGCCCAGCTCTGATTTTACTTTTTGTTCTTCTGTGATATTATCCAGCCCCATCACCTTGACCGTGCCGCCGGTGCGCTTGAGCATATTCAAAATCAGTTTGATTGTCGTGGTTTTGCCAGAACCATTCGGGCCGATCAAGCCCATAATATATCCCTTTGGCAAAGTAAAGCTGATATTGTGAAGCTGGAAAGAATCAAAAGATTTTGAAAGGTTCGTTACCTCTAAATAATTAGTCATCTGTTTTTACCTCCGTTAAAATGTCCAAAAGGCGATGTAATTCCTCTGTGGATAGATTTGCCATTCTTGCAGCTTTTATTGCTTCGGTGAGATTGTTTTCTACTTTGCAAATAAGCTGCTCCTTAATCAGTTCTGAACCAGACCCCATTACGAAACATCCGCGCCCCTGCACATTTTTAACAAAGCCCTCTTGCTCTAATTCTGTATATGCCTTTGTCACTGTTAAGACGCTGATCTTTAAGTCTTTGGCAAGTGTTCTAAGGGAAGGCAAAGTTTCTTCGGCTTGAAGTTCGCCAGATAGAATAGCCACCTTGATCTGCTGTTTAATCTGCTCGTATATGGGGACGCCAGATACATTTGAAATAATCAATTTCATCACTGCATCCTCCGTGTGTTTTAACTGTTATGCTGTTGTGTATAACAGCATAACACACATAGTTTCAAAAAGCAGTATAGTTTAAGAAAAGTTCATAATAGCAAAAATTGGTCGGGACAATAAATTTACTGTCCTGACCAATTTCTCATAAAAAAGCGTCTATCCTGTCCACTACAAAGACATAAAGACATATTTTTATATGTATAATGTTTTCATTCCACAAAGAACAGAACCCGCCGGATCAGCTCCGGGATATTCACCGGGGCGGTGATATAGTCGTTCACGCCCTCATGCCGATATTCATATTCCGTGGCAAGGTCGTTATTCTCGGTGAGGATAAATAACGGCAGAAGCCGGACAGGGGGATTCTTCATTTGGAACATCCCAGCCACCCGCCGCAGAGTATGAAACAGCTCCATTGCTGTGCCATCCGGCAGTTCCAGATCGCACAAGATCAGTTCAATTTCCTTATCCTCAAAAATACGGCGCTTGGCCTCCTCAATCGAGGAAACCAAAATCAGGTCAAAGCCCTTTTGCAGCATAGCAGCCCGCAGCACTTCGGCGTTGGTATCTTCCGTATGGACAAAGAGCAGCTTGTGAAAAGTCGGGGCCTTTTCGCCGGATAACTGCCGGTAGGCGTATTCCACCAGCTTATCTTGCAGCAGCAGCCCTTTCATTTTGTCCATGCACAGCGTCGCGCCCCGGCGCATAGCCTCTTGTTCGTAGTCGTCCTTGTCATGGCAGGACGCCAGAATAAAAGGCAGCTCCTTGTCTGCGGCCCGCACCTCGTCCAGAAAGTCCATGCCGGAACTGTCCGGCAGGTCAAGATCACAGCAGACCACCAGCGGCATTTCCTCTTGGATGGCGGCCCGCGCTTCATTCAAAGTGGAAGCCGTTTTCACTGGATAGCCCCGGCGCTGTAAATACTTTCTCAGATTCCATATATAGGTGTCGCTGTCGTCGATCAACAGTATCTTATGTGTCCTCACCCCCAATATTGATTTACCACAAGCATAAACTACAAATGTTACACAAATGTCCGAGGTGCCTTTGATTTCGACAGAAAAACAGGCTGAATTGTTACAAAGCTCGGACATTTCAAAAATTTTTTGAGAAATGGCGAAAAAAGCGGGGCAGCACACGCCGCCCCGCCAATCCCATACGGTTATTCCATCGTCCTGATTTGCTCAACAAGAGATTGCTTTTTCAGATTTCCAGTTGTGTAAGAAATCAAGGTGAATTGCACAATCAGCAGAATTGCTAAATATATCAATACGATCAGCCACGGAAATGAATAGTAAAAGTATGGATTCATCGTTTTCACAACTACCTGTACGGATAGAAAGCCCAGTCCAGTCCCCAAAACCAATGTTACCAGCGTAGCAAAAACTGAATACATCAACCCCTCATAGCACAGCATTTTTATAAGCTGCTTTTTACTCAAACCAATCGCCTGTAACATTCCAATTTCCTGCCTGCGGGACAGAAAGTTTGTGATTGTCGTATTGACAAGGTTGATTAAAGAAAAGCACACAACAATAACAGCCACGATCAACAATACCCCGAAAGAAAGCTGTTGAAGTCCGCTATAATAAGTGATACTTTCTTTTATGGTTTCCATAACCAAATCGCTATTTCCGTCTATCAGTTGATTTAATGCAGCTTCAACCGTATCAAATTTTTCCATATCGGTAATTACGGAAATCGTACCGGTGCAATCTATCCCGGTCGCTTCATTCATAAACTGCTCTGGAAGCGCAAAGCATTTTGAGAAGCCGGAGTAAGAATATTCGTTTACAATGCCCATGACGGTATAGGTCTTTGTGCAAATTTGGCCGGATTCGGTTTTATAGTCCACTTCGACGGTATCACCCAACGCAGCCTCAATATCATAGAGATCGGCACGCTCTTGAAGCAAGACAATTCCATTTCCTGCCACCAGTTCATCATAATCAGTCGTTCCCGAAATTCGCTCTTTTTCCAAATTCTGTTGCTCATCTCGGCAAAAGCCCTGAATCCATTTTCCAGAATTGCCATTTACACGATATTCTGCATCCGTGTAGTACCAGTGCTTGATTCCTGTAACGCCATCAATAGATTCTACTGCATTTACAAAATCGGCATTTAGAAAATTCTTTTGCTGTAATCCAGATAAAGAAATACCGGCAGTGTCCCACGATTGATTTGCATTGAGCTGGATGTTAAATTCACCGACAGGGAAAGCCTTGCCTCTTGCCTCTGCAACGCCATCATAGGAAACTAACATTGTCGAAATCAATACAACCAATACTCCTCCGAGTGAAAGAGAAAGTATTGTTAAAGTGGACTTTGCCTTTTGTCTGGACAGATTCATTTTAGCAAGTGAAGCAGGCGTTATTTTACGCTGCAACACGGAACTTTCTTTCATCTTCCCTTGATAATCGGAATATCGCAATGCTTCCAGCGGAGATACTGCCGCAGCTCTTTTTACAGGAGTATGAATAGCAATCATCACAATCATAAATGCAAAAAAGCCAACACCCACCGTCACACATAAAGTAGTCAGCCAGTACCAACCGGCAGGAACCAGAAAGTACCCAATCACATTTCCAATAACCAGACCAATCGGGATAGCAATGGCAGCAAGTAATTTTCCCTCGCGGTAAACCATCTTTTTGATCTGTCTTTTTGTAGTTCCGATGGTGCGAAGCTGTCCATAGTTACGGATACTGCTTGCTACTGAAATATAAAAAATCGAATAGATCACAATGCCGGAACCAATGAAAGTTATAAAACCGATCAAGAAATAAAACAGCATATCACTTCCGTGATTTTTGTCCTTTAAGTTAAAATAGGTGGAACGGACAATCACATTATCATCGGAAATTTCTAATTGCTGTGCCAGAGTGTTTGCATAGCTGGTGGCTTCTTCCTCACTCACATTTTGAGCGTCTTTCAGCCCAATGTAGTAGTCAATCATGCCCCCGTCGCCATACTGCTGTCTTACTAATTCTTTCGATATAATGGCTGTATAGCGCCCAATATCGCCGGTTTTCACCTCTAAGATTCCTGTCAATTTGAAATCATGGGTAGTACCATCAGAAAAGGGAATTTGAATTATCTGCCCCAATTCATTTGAATAGCCCAAACTATCCAAAAAGGATTCCTGTACCACAATTTCATTTTCCGAAGTTGGTAAATCTCCCGAATAGGGCATACTTTGGGATTTTAGCATATCAGCATTTGCATAAGTAAAATTCACGGTTGAATGGTTTACCTGTTCAGAAAATGCGCTAAAAAATTCCCCAACCCACGCAATTTCTTCCTGCTTGTATAGTTCCTGTCCCTGTTGCTCCGAAATCGCATGATACATAATCTGTGCTGTTTTCTGGTTGCGATTTTGCGTTTCCTGCATAACCCCAAAGCCATAGAGGACAATAGCAGATAGCAATGCACTGGCAAGTACAATCGTCAAAACAATAAAGATATTTCTTTTTCGATTTGCCGATATACTGCGATTTGATATGCGCTTTACTATGCCGCTGGTATCATTTTCAAAAGGCCATGTCATAGCCTGTCACCTCCTTATTCCACGATCTTTCCGTCCTCAATGCGGACAATCCGATCTGCAAGGCGGGCAATGTCGTTGTTGTGGGTAATCATTACAACGGTTTGCCGGAACTCCGCACTGGTACGCTTGATAAGCCCCAGCACCTCGGCGCTTGTCTTGCTGTCAAGGTTGCCGGTCGGCTCGTCGGCCAGCACGATAGCCGGTTTGGTAATCAGGGCGCGGGCAATCGCCACACGCTGCTGTTGGCCGCCGGAAAGATTGTTCGGCATATTTTTCAGTTTATCTTCCAGCCCCAGCAGGTGAACGATCTCGTCCAAAAACCTCTGATCCACCGTGTCCCCGTCCAGCTCCACCGGCAGGACAATGTTCTCATACACATTCAGGATGGGAACAAGGTTATAGTTCTGGAAGATAAAGCCGATGTTGCGGCGGCGGAAGATGGTAAGCTGTTCATCGTTCATTTTCGACAGCTCTTTGTCCCGGACAATCACATTGCCGGAAGTAGGGGTGTCCAGCCCGCCCATCATGTGAAGCAGGGTGGACTTGCCGCTGCCGGAGGTTCCCACAACGGCCACAAACTCGCCGTCCTCCACGGAGAAGTTCACGCCGTCAAGGGCGCGGGTGATATTCGGCTCTGTGCCGTAATACTTTTTCAGATCAATCGTCTGCAAAACGCTCATACTCAAAACTCCTTTCAAGGCTTTCTGCCTGTTGATAAGACTATTGTAAAACCCAAATGTCCGCGAAATGTTACAGCGGCCAAAAAATTTCATTGAAAATCGGGGTGAAATGTTACAACGCTCGGACATTTCAAAAAAATTTACGGCGGGCAGCCGGAAATGGCCGTCCGCCGAAACATACTACACGATCTTTTAGATAGATTGATTGTGAAATAATTTCAATCCAATCACCACATCTATCATAAGTTCCACAATGAGAATTATACTAATGGCAAAATTAAAATTACATAGGTTATATAATCCGATATAGATTTCACAAGTAAGAAATACAACTTGCAGACACAAATTTAAGTATGTCACTAAATGCTCGTTAGTTCTATTCCACAATCTAAGCAGGAACATTGTAAAAATAGGTTTTCCAGCAAAAGCAAAGAGTACTGACAATATCGGCACCAAAAATATATAGTAAGAATCTACTGCATTGCTGGGGGTTGTACCTACCCATTGAATTGCTATATTATCAGGAACAACGAAAAATAAAACAATAGATAAAATAACATTGATTATTAAGATGATTGTTGTTGCTTTGCAAAAATTGATTTTTTTCATGGTGTTTTCTCCTGTTATAAGTGTGCTTTATTTAGTCGGCAGCATAATGGAAAATTCTGAACCCTTGCCCGGCTCCGAAACCACTTTGATATAACCGCCCTGCCGCGTTACGATCTCGCGGGCCAGATACAGGCCAATGCCCACGCCCTGCTGTTCGTGTACTTCTTCCTCACGATAGAAGCGCCGGAAGATAGCGGCCTGATTGCTTTCGGAAATGCCCTTGCCGGTGTCGGTCACTTTGATCTCCACATACATTTCCCACAGCATCACCGACACAGCGATTTTCCCGCCTGCCGGGGTGTACTTCACCGCATTGTCCAGCAGGTTAAAGAGGGCTTCCGATGTCCACTTGCTGTCATGGGAAACAGTCAAATCCTCCGGGCAGTCCACGGACACGGTGATTTCCTTTTTCTCCGCTGCATACACGATTCCACTCATGGCCTGCGCCACGGTATCAAAGAGGCGGCCCGGCTTCTTATCCAACTGGATCACGCCTGTTTCCAGACGGGAGGTTTTCACAAGGGCTTGAAATAGAAAGTCCAGCTTATCCGTCTGGCTGCGGATTCCCCGGATAAAGTCGGTGCGCTCCGCCTCCGTCATAGGCTTTTCCAGCAGGGTGTCCGTCGCCATTTTCAGATTGCTTACCGGCGTTTTTACCTGATGGGAAATATCCGATACAAGGGTCTGTAACTCCTGCCGTTCCTCGTCCACCCGGCGGCGGTTCTCCTGCATGATCTGGTAAAGCCTTGCCATCCGGTGTCCGATTCTGGCAAGCTGGGTTTCGCTGTCCTCTGGGCGCTGGGGCGCTTCATTCCCGGCGATCATGTGGTCTAAAGTCTGGCACAGGTCAGTGGTAAACTGCGACAGCCGCTTTCCAAAAACCTGCGTCAGTACAAAAATCCCCACAAGGGCGCACAGCAGCAGCGCCCCGCCCGTCAGCAGCACCGCCGTCTGTTTTGTCACAAGAAACAAGGCTATTGTGATCCCGGACATGGAGAGAACAAGCCCTATTGCCACCCGGCCAAACAGCCGCTTTACCGAGAGGTTTTGAAACTTCATTTTGCCTCGCCTCCCGTCCATTGATAGCCCATGCCATAAACAGTTTTGATATAGGGTGCGCCGCCGTCGGATTCGATCTTGCTGCGAATCCGGCTGATGGAGGTTGTCAGGGTGTGTTCATCCACAAACCTCTCGTCTATATCCCACAGCTTTTCCAAAAGCTGCCCACGGGTCAGCACTTGCCGGGGATTTTTGCGGAACAGGTTCAACATTTTATACTCCATCGGGGATAGGGTCAGAGGCTTGCCGTTTAAGGAAGCTGTCTGCTCCGAGAAGTCCAGAAACAGGCGCCCGTCGTCATAAATGTCCTTGGCCGGTTTGTGGTGTTCCAGCATGGCAAACATAGCTTTGATTTTCCGCTGCAAGGCCCCGATCACAAAGGGCTTTGTGATGTAGTCCACCGCGCCCACCTCATAGCCCCGTATCTGGTCGCTCTCCTGATCGTTGGCGGTCAGGAAAATTACAATGGTGTCCGGGTGCTGGGGCTTTATCAGCTTGCACAGCTCAAAACCGTTCCCGTCCGGCAGGTTGATGTCCAGCAGCACCAAATCAAATTCCCGCTGGCGGATGGCGTCGGCTGCGGTTCTGGCATTTAGGGAAGAAATCACGCCGTAGCCGTCTGCGGTCAGGTTGTAGACCAACATCTTATTCAAAAAACTGTCGTCCTCGACAATTAAAATCCGCTTCATATCCTCACTTCCTTTGCTTTTTGCAGATAGTATAACAGGCAAATGTCCGCGAAATGTTACAGCGAACAGATTTTTCAAAAAAGTTTCCATCTATATTATAAGTTGATTCAGTTAGTGATACAAGGATGGCGTTTCAGTCTCACCAAAAAATCAGTATAATCATTCCTATCTACCGGCATAATAAGGTTATTCCTTTGTGTAAATCGGAACGATACAATATACTTGAGGTGAATGATTATGCCGATTGATGATTTGACTACTTTAGGGAAAAAAATGCGGGAAGCCCGAAAGAAAAAAGACCTGACACAGCAGGAGCTTGCGGATCTGAGTCATGTATCTGTAAAACAGATTGCAAACATCGAAAAGGGAAAGATGAATCCATCCTATTTGATTTTGAAGGCATTGGCAAAGGTGCTGCCACTCTCTCTGGACAATCTGATCAATCCAGATGTTTCTCCAGAAGATGAGGGAGCCAGTCAGATGAAGATGCTTTATTGCAGCTGTCCGTCAAAAATGCGTGAAACCCTCTTGCACCACACACAGGAGACCGCAAAAGAACTAACAGAACTATCCGAGAAATTTGAAACGAATTGAGCCGGTGAGTGAAATTTGACTGTTTCCTCACTGGCTCCTTTCATTTCCGGGTAAAAAGGGGCAAGCAATGCCGGTGTTAATACACACCGACCCGCAGAGTGCAAAATCCCTCCGTGATTTTCCTCTCCGCTTGCTTGTTGAGGGCAACGCCCCCAAGCCCCTTTGAACACAGAATTTCATTCTGTGGCTGCGCGTTCTGCGAACGCTTTTGACCAGGACCAGCTTACCGCTGGCCGTGGTCTTTTTCTTTTTCAACATCCTGTTCTACCTCCATTTTCAGCACTCGATCTACATTGGCCTTTGCCGTTAAAAGCTCCCGCATTTCCTCACGGGAACGCCGGTACTCGGCATAGGTCTTTTTCTTTTCTTCCAGCAATTTCGCGTACTCTGTCTGCAACTCTTTGACCTTGGGCAGCTTCTTGACTCCCATCTCATCAAAGGCATTCTTGGCAGCCTGGTGGAGCAGAATTTCTTCCTCATGTTCCTCCCGGAATTTCTTAGAGTAGCCTGCCTTGCGGTATGCCACATAGACCTCACGGGTCTTGGCATAATTTACGATGTGAGTACGCAGAACAGCAATCTCTGCCATGCGCTTTTCAGCCGCTTTGATCTGCGCCGAAAGCTCATTGTGATGTGCCGTGGCAGCCGCAGCCTTTTCTTCCAAAACCGCATACTCCAGCAGATTGTTCTCTGACAGGTAATTCATGGTCTGTGCCATTTGTTTCAGATTGAAAACCTTAGCCCAGCGCGCATACCCAGCGCCTTTCCCAGCCTGTAATTTTGCCTGAATCTCCACCAGCAGATTGACCTTGGGAGGCTCTGCCTGTGTGATCATTTTCTTTCGTGGGGTATGCGCTTTCTTCCCAGAGAGAACCGCCTGCAAATCTTCCAATCCATATCCTTCTCCCAGGTTGTCCATGCGGGCGGCTTTCTCCCAACCGGGGAGCTTCAAGCGATACGATTTTCCGCGCTTTGATACTTCACAGCCGGACTCTTGCAGCAGCTTCAGCAGCTCCTCAAAATTAGCAGGACTTTGTGATAATGCGCTGTCAATCGCCACACGAAGCAGCTCACGGTGAGAGGGCTTTGCCTGATCGCCCAGCCATTTGTTATAGCTCTTTCCGTGAGGTTTCGGATTCTCCACAATGGACAGTCCGTTTTCGACGCAGATGGTGTCACTTAACTGTCGGACTGCTTTGGTGCTGCCCCAAAAGTTTCGGAATTTCCGGTCATATTCTAAGCTGACTGATGACCAGATAATGTGATTGTGAATATGCGACTTATCTATATGAGTGCAGACCACAAAGGCATGATTGCCTTTGGTAAAACGCTTGGCAAATTCTA
>CALBGI010000047.1 GCA_937893675.1 uncultured Blautia sp. | reverse complement strand
AGGGCAGGATTCCTAAGAATCCCACCCCAACTCTTGACAAAGAGCCACAAAAAGAAGACTGCTGCAAAAACAAAATCTCTTTCGTCTTTGCAGCAGTCTCATGTAAATGCGATATTCTATTTACAGCATCGGCGCAAACAGCCGCAGGATACTCTGCATCGCCCGCACCGCAATATTCCGCCCGTTACAGAACTCCAGCGTCACAGGCTTGCAGTAAAACAGGGTTTCATCAAAGTCCTTCTTGATCGCCTCGATCGCCGCGTTTTGATACATCCATACGCCATCCTCAAAATGCAGGTACAGACTCCGGTAGTCCAGATTAATGGTTCCCACCACCGCGATCTCATCGTCGCACACAAAGGATTTTGCGTGAAGGAAACCCGGCTGATATTCATAAATCCTGACCCCGGCCTCCAGAAGCTGCTGATAGTAGGACTGTGTGAGAAGAAACACCATTTTTTTGTCCGGAATCCCCGGCGTCATAATGCGAACGTCCACTCCGCCCTTGGCAGCCAAGCAGAGCGCTGTCATCATCTCATTGTCTATGATCAGATACGGCGTGCAGATATATACGTAGTGCTTTGCCTTGTTGATGATATTCAGATACACATTTTCTCCCACAACCTCCTGGTCCAGAGGCGTATCGCAGAAGGGCTGCACAAAGCCGCTGCTGGCAAACGCCTCCGGATGGTAGGTGTGCGGAAGATATTTCTCATAAGAAATGGTTTCCGTGCTTCTGCTGACCACAGACCACATATGCAGGAACATGAGCGTCATGTTCCAGACAGCCTCGCCCTTCAGCATGATGGCCGTATCTTTCCAGTGGCCGAAACGCTCCCGCTGGTTGATATACTCATCTGCCAGATTAATTCCGCCGGTAAAACCGATGTATCCGTCAATGATACAGAATTTCCGATGATCGCGGTTATTCTGGATAATATTCAGGATGGGCTTAAAGGAGTTGAACACCTCCGCCTTGATTCCCTTTTTGCGAAGCACATTGTAATATTTGTGCGGCAATGTGGTGAGACACCCAAAATCATCATAGATGATCCTCACATCCAGTCCCTGGGCTGCCTTTCTCTCCAAAATATCCAAAATGGTGCGAAGCATCACACCGTCATTCATAATAAAATATTCAATAAAAATATAATGCTCTGCCTGCTCCAGCTCCCGCACCAGCACCGGAAACATGTCGTCTCCCACCTGAAAATATTCTGCAGTGGTGTTTTCGTGCACCGGATATCCGGAATTCCTGCGGATATAGGCTGACTGCACCGCTGCCGACATATCCGCCTCTTTCAGATGCTGCGTCGTGTCTTCCTTCTGCACCAGGTAGTCGCTGCTCTCGCGCAAGGCAAGCTCAAACTTTTCCTGCATGACGGCTGCGATCCGGGACTGTCCGAACAGCAGATAAAGCACGGTCCCGAAAATGGGAACCGCCAGGATCAGGATCGTCCAGGCCAGCTTGTATGAGGGATTGATCTTGCGGTTGACGATCCACAGCACCACAAAGATGCTCACAAGACTTAAGCCCCAGGAAATATAGCTGGAATATCCGACCAGGCGCCACACAATCAGAAAAATCCACACAAGCTGCACGATCAGGGCAAGCGCCACATAAAAAATACGGTTGAACAGAATTTTTATCACCGTATTCAGAAATTTCATGATCAGCTGGAAAATGTTGTTCTTTTTGCTCTTTAAGTCCATTCCTTCCCCATCCTGTGTTTCTTTCTGTTTTAAAAATCCCTGACTGCAGCAGCCAGGGATTTTTGCGCACAATTAATTATATTTACGTTTTCTTGCGGCTTCAGATTTTTTCTTACGACGAACGCTTGGTTTCTCGTAATGCTCTCTCTTGCGGATTTCCTGCTGGATACCTGCTTTTGCACAGCTTCTCTTGAATCTGCGAAGAGCGCTATCTAAAGTCTCGTTCTCTTTTACGATAACGTTTGACATAGACTCACACCTAACCTCCCTCCAGTTGTAGATTGTGCTAAAATACAACTGTCTGGGTATTTTTCTTGCACAACTGTTATTATATAGCCTACCTGCATTTTCGTCAACAGATTTTGGCTATTTTTGCAAAAAAACTTATTTTATCTGCTGTTCCAAAATTTCCGCAGCTGCTTTTACGGCTTCCTCCACTTTTTCCGGATTCTTTCCGCCGGCCTGCGCCATATTGGGACGGCCGCCGCCGCCACCGCCTACGATCGCTGCAGCCGCTTTGATGAGGTTGCCCGCATGCGCGCCCTTCTTCTGTGCTTCTTCTGTCGCCATGGCGAGCAGGTTGACTTTTCCGCCGTTTACTGCCGCCAGAACGACCACGCCTTCGCCAAGCTTTTCTTTCAGCTGGTCGCCCAGATCCCGAAGGCCGTTCATGTCAACGCCTTCCACGGAAGCCGCGAGAAGCTTCACGCCTTTTACCTCCACGACCTTATCCATCACGTCGCCCAGCGCACCCTTTGCGAGCTTGCTCTTCAGGGCTTCATTCTCGCTCTGAAGGGTCTTTACTTCTCCCTGCAGGTGGGCGATCTTCTCTGTGATCTCCCCAGGATTTGCCTTCAGCGCCTTTGCGGCAGCCATCAAAAGCTCCTCCTGTTTTCTGTAATACTCCAGAACGCCTTTGCCGGTAAGCGCTTCGATACGGCGCACACCTGCAGCGATTCCTGCCTCGGATACGATCTTGAAGAGCATAATGGAAGCGGTGTTTGCCACATGGGTACCGCCGCAAAGCTCCTTCGAGAAGTCTCCCATGGAAACCACGCGCACCTTCTGCTCATATTTTTCGCCAAACAGAGCCATGGCTCCGGATTTCTTCGCTTCCTCAATATCCATGACATCGGTGCGGACCGCAAGACCATTCTGGATCTGCTCCTGCACCAGCGCCTCCACCTCTGCGATCTCCTCTGCTGTCATTGCCTGGAAATGCGCAAAGTCAAAGCGGAGTCTGTCCGGGGTGACCAGAGAACCTTTCTGTTCTACGTGGGAACCGAGAACGGTTTTCAGCGCTTTCTGGAGAAGATGGGTCGCACTGTGGTTCTTCTCGGTATCTCTTCTTGCAGATACGTTCACTTTAAGAGAAACTGTCTCACCGGCAGAGATCATGCCGGACTCCATATGACCCACATGGCCGAATTTGCCCCCGCGCAGCTTAATGGTATCCTCCACCGCAAATCTTCCGTTTGCAGTCTCAATGACGCCGGTATCGCCTTCCTGGCCGCCCATGGTGGCATAGAAGGGAGTCTCTTTCGTGAAGATCGTTCCTTTCTGTCCCTCTGTCAGCGCGTTTACGATCTCTGTCTCTGTTGTCAGAACCGTCACTTCGGAATCAAAGGTCAGATGCTCATAGCCCACAAACTCGGTTGTGACAGCCGTATCAATCTCGTCGTACACGGTAGCGTCCGCGCCCATGTAGTTGGTCACCTCGCGGGCCTCGCGGGCCTTGGTGCGCTGCTCCTCCATGGCAGAGGCAAAGCCTTCCTTGTCAATGCCGTAGCCCTTTTCCTCCAGGATTTCCTCTGTGAGATCCAGGGGGAAGCCGTAGGTGTCGTAAAGCTTGAAGGCGTTCTCCCCGGAAAGCGTTTTCCCGCCGGCTGCCTTCATCTCCTCTTCCATATCAGAGAGGATGCGAAGTCCCTGGTCAATGGTCTTGTTGAACTGGTTTTCTTCGTTGGTGAGTACCTTGAAAATAAACTCCTTCTTCTCTTCCAGCTCCGGATAACCGTCCTTGGAACCGCTGATGACTTCCTCGCTCAATTTTGCAAGGAAGGTTCCCTCAATGCCAAGGAGACGGCCATGTCTTGCGGCACGGCGGATGAGACGGCGGAGCACGTAGCCTCTGCCCTCGTTGGTGGGCATCACGCCGTCGGAGATCATAAAGGTTGCGGAACGGATATGGTCAGTGATCAGGCGGATGGAAACATCGTCGCTGTACTCTCTGCCATATTCCTTGCCTGCAATCTTGCATACCAGATTTCTGAGGGAGCAGATGGTATCCACGTCAAAAATGGAATCCACATCCTGAACGACCACTGCCAGACGCTCCAGTCCCATACCGGTATCAATGTTTTTGTTTTTCAGAGTCTCATAATTGCCGTTTCCATCGTTCTCAAACTGTGTGAATACGTTGTTCCACACCTCCATATAGCGGTCGCAGTCACAGCCCACGGTACAGCCCTCTTTGCCGCAGCCGTATTTTTCGCCTCTGTCATAATAGATCTCGGAACAGGGGCCGCAGGGACCTGCTCCGTGCTCCCAGAAGTTGTCCTCCTTGCCGAAACGGAAAATGCGCTCCGCCGGGATTCCCACTTCCTTGTTCCAGATCTCAAACGCCTCATCATCCTCCTGGTACACAGACGGATAGAGACGCTCCGGGTCAAGGCCCACAACCTCGGTCAAAAACTCCCAGGACCACGCAATGGCCTCATGCTTGAAGTAATCCCCGAAGGAAAAGTTGCCGAGCATTTCAAAGAAGGTGCCGTGACGGGCAGTTTTTCCCACGTTTTCAATATCTCCGGTACGAATGCACTTCTGGCAGGTCGCCACGCGTGTGCGGGGCGGGATCTCTGCGCCGGTAAAATACGGCTTCAAAGGCGCCATGCCTGCGTTGATGAGCAAAAGACTCTTGTCTCCCTGGGGAACCAGGGAAAAGCTTTTCATTACAAGATGTCCCTTACTCTCCATAAAATCCAGGAACATCTGCCGAAGCTCGTTTACTCCGTACTTTTTCATTGTCTATTTCCTCCTGCGGTTTATTTCACACAAATCTTGTTGAATTTTTTCTTGCCGCGTTTCAGCACCAGGCCGTCTGCAGAAATCGCATCCTTTGCCACTGTGTGCTTCACATCGGTGATCTTCTCGCCGTCAATGGACACGCCGCCCTGCTCAATGGCACGGCGTCCCTCGGAGCGGGTGGGAACCAGCTCTGCCTTTACCAGCATGGAGATCAGGTCAATGGTTCCGTCCTCGGCAAAATCCTCGTCTGTAAGCTCTGTGGTCGGCATGTTGTCTGTGTTGGCTCCGCCTGCAAACAGCGCTCTTGCGCCCTCCTGGGCTTTCTTCGCCTCTTCCTCCCCGTGCACCAGGTTGGTCAGCTCATAAGCCAGAACCTCTTTTGCCTTGTTCAGCTGGCTGCCCTCCCATTTTGCCATTTCCTCGATTTCTTCAATGGGCAGGAAGGTGAGAAGCCGCATGCATTTGATCACATCCGCGTCATCCACATTTCTCCAGTACTGATAGAAGTCAAACGGAGAGGTCTTATTTGGGTCAAGCCATACGGCGCCGGACTGGGTTTTGCCCATTTTTTTGCCCTCGGAGTTCAGAAGCAGGGTGATCGTCATCGCGTAAGCGTCCTTGCCCAGCTTGCGGCGGATCAGCTCTGTACCGCCCAGCATGTTGCTCCACTGGTCGTCCCCTCCGAACTGCATGTTGCAGCCGTATTTCTGGTACAGCATGTAGAAATCATAGCTCTGCATGATCATGTAGTTGAACTCCAGAAAGCTCAGTCCCCTCTCCATACGCTGCTTGTAGCACTCTGCAGTCAGCATGCGGTTTACGGAGAAATGCGCTCCCACTTCACGGAGAAGCTCTACATAGTTCAGTCCCAGCAGCCAGTCCGCATTGTTCACCATGAGGGCTTTTCCCTCGGAAAAGTCGATAAAACGCTCCATCTGTTTTTTGAAGCAGTCGATGTTGTGCTGGATCGTCTCTTTTGTCATCATCTGACGCATGTCCGTTCTTCCGGACGGATCGCCGATCATACCGGTTCCGCCGCCAAGCAGGGCGATGGGACGGTTCCCCGCCATCTGCAGACGCTTCATCAGACAAAGCGCCATAAAATGTCCCACATGAAGGCTGTCCGCTGTGGGGTCAAAGCCAATATAAAAAGTGGCCTTACCGTTGTTTACCATTTCTTTGATCTCTTCTTCGTCGGTCACCTGAGCGATCAGGCCACGGGCTTTCAGTTCTTCCCAGACTGTCATTTTTGTTCCTCCTGTTTTTATATAATCCTATGAATCTGAAAAGGCCCGGTTCCTGTCCCTTTAGGACGAGAGCCAGGCCTTAAACATACTATCCAAAAGTATACAAACCCACTATTTATTTGTCAAGGAAATTCCCGGAAACTTCAATAACTTAAAGTGATAAAATCTCAAGGATTCAGTCCTTCGTCCACGATAAGACCGTCTCCGTCTGCCGCTGATGTCGCCAGAAAATCGCATCTCTCATTTTCCGCATGTCCGTCATGGCCTTTCACCCAGTAAAACCGCACCTGATGCGGCTCCTTTGCCGCGAGAAGCCGTTTCCACAGATCCACGTTTTTTACAGGCTCATTTTTTCCCCGTTTCCAGTTTTTCCTGATCCAGCCGTCTATCCAGTGCTGATTAAACGCATCCACCAGATATTTGGAGTCCGAATAAAGTTCCACCTCGCAGGGCCGCGTCAGCGCTTCCAGGCCCGCGATGGCCGCCATAAGCTCCATGCGGTTATTGGTCGTGCGCACATAGCCCTGGGAAAACTCCCGGGTGTGAAGCTGTCCCCGGCCGTCTGTATAATGCAAAACCGTTCCATATCCGCCCGGCCCGTCCGGGTTTCCTCTGGCCGCGCCGTCTGTATAAATCTTTACTAACATCCTTCTTTCTTCCTTTCCGAAAGCCGCTCCCAGACACCTGTTTTTTCAAAATCTCCGGCCGCTTTCTGCGCCTCTTCTACCAGTTTTTCATCGTATGCAAGCATCGCAAGAAGGCGGATGGCGTTGCGGCTTTTTGCCCTTCCCTCCTGCAGAAGATAGTTGAACACCACCTCGTGCTCTCTCACTTCCTCCTCAAAATGATAGTTCGTATAAATGCCGTCCAGAATGTACGTCAGTTCTATGTCATGCGTGGCCGCAAAAGCCAGCACATGGTCTTTCACCAGCGCCCCGAGGATCCGGGAAGAGGCCGCGATCCGCTCAATGGTATTGGTCCCCCGGAGCACCTCGTCGATGATGCACAGCATGGGAAGATTTTTCCGGCTTTCGTCCAGGATCCGCTTCATGGATTTGATCTCCACAATAAAATAGCTGTCTCCCTCACTCAGATCATCCCGGAGGGCCATGGAGGTCAGCACTCTTAGAAAAGGCGCCCGGTAGGAAGAGCACACGCAGGTGCCAATGGTCTGCGCCAGAATGGCATTGATCGCGATATTTTTGAGGAATGTGGATTTTCCAGAGGCGTTGGAGCCTGTCACCAGGATCCCTCCTTTTGCCGAAATGCTGTTCGCCACCGGCTCGCGTATCAGCGGATGATAGAGGTCTGTCACCTCCATTTCAACAGGCCCGCCTTCATAGAGCACAAACTCCGGCCGGCAGGTCAGGCTCAGCATTTCCCGGAAAGAGGCAATGGATATGGCCGCATCCAGCTCCCCGATGTTGTCCAGCATATCCATGATCTTGTCTGTCTTGTCCCGCACTTCGCGAAGCACGGAATTATAGGTGAGAATATCCACATGAAACACCATGCGCACATATTCCATCACAATCTGCAGCGGGTCTCCTGACATCTCGTTTTTGCTGGTGAGAAATACCGCCTTTTTGCGGAAAGAAGAAAAGGCTTTTTTCCCCTCCCCTATGGCATCCATCTGCTTCCTGGTCTCCGGCCATTTTGCCGTCTCCAGCTCATCTGCGGCAGAGAGCATCCGGAGAAGGCTTCCGAAGCAGACCAGATAGGCCTCCACCAGCTTTCTGTCGCTGCATGCAAAATAATATCCGATATTTATCATGCTGAGCACAAAAAAGGCCAAAAACCCGTGCAGGGGCGAAATCGGCAGAAGCACCAGCAAAACAAGTACCAGGAGCACCGCCATGATCCCATGGGGCAGCGGAGAGGCCTTTGGCGCTTCATTCAGAGACAGAACCGTGTCTGACAGAGAACCCCGGCTCGTTTTTCCCACGGAAGACAGCATGACCTGCACCTTCTCCCGCTCCTCCGGATGGGAGGCAAAAAAATCAACCAGTGCATCGCGCCGCCTCTGCTCCTCTCTGTCAAAAAAGGGCGTGCGCATCATGGCATAGAGCATATCCTCCCCCGGCGAGGACATGGTCTGATTGACCAGCATATAAATGTGGTCCATATCCAGGTCATTCCAGGTAATGTCATCAATGACAAAGTCTTTTTCTTTTTTCCGGCGGAAATAGCGGGAAATCTGCTCGATGTCTCCGATCTCATACTCCCGTTCCGGCACCTTTCCATAAGTACGGCGGACTTTTCTCAGCGCACATGTTTTTCGCCTGTGATCCTCCCTTAAGATCAGCACTATGGAAACCAGAACTACAAGCACCGCCCAGAACAAAACGGTCAGATATGGGTTCATACTCCTCCTGTCCAAAAAGAGAATCCCCCCGCAACGGAAAAGATTCTCTCTTTTGTTTTATTATTAGATTTATACGATCCAGTCCTCAAAGAAGGTGTGGTCGCCGTAGCGGACTGCCCCAACCTTTTGGGGATCCAGTCCCTGATTCGCAAATGCCTGATGGGTCATAAAGTACAGATAATCAAAGTCATCCTTGGCAAAGCCCGGCATTTTACGTTTTGTGCCGTTCTTCACATAGGCATTGAACATCTTGAGGGCATTGTCTACGGCCTGATATGCCTCCGCCTTCGCGTGGAACACCTCTCCGTTCAGACGCTTCAGAAGCGCGCCGTCCCGCACCGGAGAATACTGCGGATAAGAGCCATAGGTGTTGTCATAAATCACCCAGCGCACACTGGACGGAAAATCCTTCTCAAGGGTCCGGTTCAGAATACACATGGCAACTGCCTGCATTCCGATCACGCCCTGGTCGTTGGCCTCCGCGTCACAGATCGCCGCCAGCAGATCCCGGTCTGACACACGGTTATCCGCAATTCCCGGATGCGTCAGATACTCCTTCGCAAGATAAAAGTTCCGCTTATGCTTGCTGTCATATACAAGAACCTTGCCTTTGCTCTCATCGTACTGATAATCTCCATTTGCAAGCTTCCTGGAAACACCGTCATCGTCAAACACATATGTAACGGAACCAATGGTCGCAATCTCGTCACGCCGCATGATGCCGCTGTCTGCGTCAAAGTACCGCCTGCGTCCCTTGCTGTCCTGAAGCCAGCCCGTGGCCATAACGCCGGAACCGCTGAAGAAGTAGCGGCGGTTGCCTTCCTTGCTTTCCAGCCAGCCGGTGGACATGACTCCCGCTCCCTTGGTAAAATAGCGGAGCTGTCCTTTCTTGTTCTTGAGCCAGCCGGTGGACATGATCCCGGTTCCTTTGTTAAAATAACGCTTCTGATTTTTGGAATTCTCTGCCCAGCCGGTGAGCATGATCCCGCTGCCCTTGGTGAAATAGCGTTTTTCTTTCTGCTGATTCTGCACCCAGCCGGTCATCATGGCGCCGTCGCCTCTGTTAAAGTAGCGGTACTGCCCCTTCTGGTTCTTCGCCCAGCCCTTGAGCTGTACTCCGGTCCTGGAATTAAAATAATATTTCTTTGTTCCAATGGTCAGCCAGCCTTTCACCGGCTCACCGTCCTTATAGTAATAGGATTTTCCATTGATCACCTGAAAACCATCGGAAGGTACCGCCTTTACTTCCGCGGCCCCCACAGTCATCCAGATGCAAAGCCCAAAGAAAAAGCATACCGCTGCAAGCGCTTTACACCATCTGCTGTAATTTGTTCTCTTCATATTCTTCCTCGTTTCCCAAAAATGTTGCAAAAGTTTTTTAATATTTACATTTTTGTTACATTAATGTAATTATACATAAACATTTTTTTGCTGTCAACCATTTTGTCACGCTTCCCCTCCATTTGCATATGATGAAGTGTAAACAAAATTTGGAGGATTTTAACATGAGTGATTTAGCTGCTACACATTGTGGTTGTGGAGAAGAGAGAAACAGCTGTGGCTGTGAGAACAACGGATGCGGCAGAAGTATGTGCTTTGGCAACGACTCCTGCAGCTGTCTGCTTTGGATTCTCATTCTGATGTGCGCCTGCGGCGGCCAGAACGGCAGCTGCGGATGCGGATGCGGAAACGGGTTTGGCGGCGGCGACTGCTGCTGGCTGATCATCCTCATTCTGCTTCTGGGCAACAACGGCTGCGGATGCGGTTTCTAACCCTATTACACCAAAGGGCAGAGGTTACTTCCTCTGCCCAGACTGTCAAAGAACCCCTATTAAGCCACGGAAAAATAGAGGTTCTTTTTCT
>CALBGI010000046.1 GCA_937893675.1 uncultured Blautia sp. | reverse complement strand
TAATGACATATCTTATATCAGTTTTTTGAATTTACACAAAACTTGAAACGGTCTCAGCGCCGACTCTCTGCGGGAAACACCGGCAAGGGTACCGACGGAGCGTTACTTCTGCAAAAGCCCCGTTTTTTATTCTGATGTTTGACTACCGAATACCTGTTCATAGAGCTTCCGTCCCGTAGGAGTGGCAGCCAGCCCGCCTTCGGCTGTTTCTTTCAGAGCGGAAGGCATGGTATCTCCCACCCGTTTCATGGTAAGAATCACTTCGTCTGCTGGAATGGCACTTTTGATGCCTGCAAGGGCCATTTCTGCGGCCACAAAAGCGCCGGCAACGCCGGAGGCGTTTCGTTTAATGCAGGGAATCTCCACAAGACCGGCAACCGGGTCGCATACCAGACCCAGGATGTTTTTGAGCGCAATGGATACCGCGGCGTCTATCATATCCGGAGAACCGCCGCAAAGCTCTACGATTGCGGCGGCAGCCATGGCGGAGGCAGAACCGCACTCTGCCTGACAGCCGCCCTGGGCACCTGCGAGACAGGCGTTTGCGGCAATTACCATACCGATGGCAGAGGCGGTGAAGAGCGACATCACACAGCTTTCTTCCGGAAGATTTTTTTCCTCCTGAAGGGTGAGGACAGCGGCGGGAAGAATGCCGCAGCTCCCTGCTGTGGGAGCTGCCACGATCCGTCCCATGGAAGCGTTGAGCTCGGAGACTGCTAAAGCCCGGTACAGGGCACCGCCGATAAGTGAGCCTGTGAGATTTGTCTTTTTTTCCACAGCGGATTTCATGCGGAAGGCATCTCCGCCTGTGAGTCCGCTGGCGCTTTTGAGCGTGGGACTGCAGCCCGGTTCAATGCAGGCTTTCATGACCTGATAGTTTTCCAGCATGCGTCTGTAAACCTCGTCCTGGGTTGTCTCCAGCTGTTCTGCCTGCTGCGCCAGAACCAGGCGGGAAACAGGACAGCTGTTTTCAGCAGCAGCCTCCAAAAGAGCAGCGACAGAAGAATAGTTAAGATGCATATGTTTTTCCTCCTGAAAAATGGGCATTGTTAAATGGGGGCGAGCATGGTGCTGGAAAATACGTTGGGGAGCTTTTGGATCTCTTCGTTCAGCTCCGGCCCGAATTCTCCGTCAAGCTCAATCGTCATAATGGCCTGCCCGCCTTTGGTCTGGCGAGCCAGGCGGAAGTTGCAGATATTGACCCCGCGCTGCGCCATGATTTCGGTGACGGAAGCAATGGTTCCGGGCGCGTCCCTGTGCAGCACAATAAGCGAGGTGTATTGGCCGGTGAGACAGACCTCCATACCGTTGATGCGGGTGATGAGGATGTTGCCGCCGCCAATACTGCACCCGCGGAGGGAGACCGTTTTGCCGGCCGTGTCTGTGAGGGTGATCTCCGCGGTGTTGGGATGCGCGCCTTCAAGCTCGCGGGTGAGGATCGTCACCGAAAGGCCCTGTTCTTTTGCTGTTTCCAGAGAAAAACGAAGGCAGACATCATCGGTTTTCATGCCGAGGATCCCGGCCACGATCGCGCGGTCTGTACCGTGTCCCTTATAGGTTTTGGCGAAGGATCCGTGGAGCACAATTTCGGCCTTTGCCGCAGGTGCGCCAAGGAGAGAACGGGTGATGAGCCCGATTCTGGCGGCTCCCGCAGTGTGGGAGCTGGAGGGACCTATCATGACGGGTCCCAAAATATCAAATACATTCATAGTCTTATCCTCATGTGAAAATTATTCTGATGTCTATTATAGCCTGAATAGGGAAAAAGGAAAAGGGAGGAATGAAAAATTGTAACAGTTCAGCCATAACAGCTCGGATTAGCTGCTGCGCAGCTTATATCGCCACATACGTGGCTAAATCCTCGCTTATGGCAGAACGCCATATACAAAGTACACAAAAAATCTTCGTTTTCAAACAAGTTTGAACTCAGATTTTTGTGACTTTGTGCATGGCTGAACTGTTACGAAAAAAGGTGAATTGAAAAAGTAAATTCCGCTTTGCAAGATTAAATTCCACTTT
>CALBGI010000045.1 GCA_937893675.1 uncultured Blautia sp. | reverse complement strand
TTCTGTATGAAAGAGTAAATATCAACTGTGCGGAGGTAAATTCCACCGCATAAGCAGGCGGTGGAATTTAAAATTTCATTTTAGGTCAGTGTTATTTACATATAAGTGTAGTGGCAATTCATAGATTTCTATGATACACTTTACCTGATAAAAGTAGTCGGCATTTTTATGCCAATATCAGTTAAACAAAATTAGGTTCTATATACAAAAGCATATCTGACCTGGATGGGAAAGTGAAAATGGAGAAGTTGTATGAAATTAAGGCTTTCAATTATTATTGAAAAATTGCAGACAGAAGGATTTATAGTTGAAAACACACAGAAAACGGATGTATTTATTCAAGATGCAGTATATGCAAATAACGCTGAGGAATTCAATCCCGAAAGAATTGATTCAACAGTGTGGGTGTTTGACGAAAACAATAACCATTTGCTGGATATTCTTAAAACAACAGATGCGAAAGAGGGATTCTGTTGTGTTCACTGTAGTAATGAAAATGGTGAGAGGGAAAAAGTGATCCGGATAGTTGGAAGCATTATTACAGAATTTTTGCTTTGGAGAGAAGAGATCTTGCTTAAAATGCTCAAAAAGGAAGACATGCCCTCTATTATTGATTACATGGGAAAGAAAGTAAGTAATCCGTTTGCTCTTCTCGATGATAATGGTTTTATTCTTGCACGCTCGAAAGGATATAATTGTATTCCGGGTGGAACAATATGGGATACACTGAAAGGAAACTATCTGAATCTATATGATTTTTATTCGCCCAAAGAGTGGAAGAATATCCGTGAGCAGATAAATGCAGCAGGACGGAGACATATTTTGTTTTGTCCAGAGAGAGATGTACAGCATACATATTATACAATAAGTTTATTTGATAATGGGAATATGCTTGGCTCTATAGGTGCGATTGATATTAATGGTTCTTTTACAGATGCTGAAATTGCAGTTATGGAAATGATACGTGATATGCTTGAGGTATATTTTAGCACAGAATACGATGCGGTAGGTTCAGGGAAAATTATTACGACTTCATTTAACAGGCTTATTAATGGTGATTATGATATCGGTGCTGTCAGAAAGTCTTTAAATAAAAGACATTGGAAAACAGATGACGTTTTCTATCTGTTGGCCTTTGAATATCTGGATACATACCGCTCGGAAATAGAACTTACTTCTCAGCTGAATTTGATTCATATGCAATTTCCCAAATCTATGACTGGTCTTCGGAATAAGCAGATTATAGTAGTTGTACGAAAAGAAGATTATAATCTGCGTGATAAAAGGCAAAAAGACATATTAAAGAGATTTCTTGTTCAATATGATTTATATTGTGGAATTAGTTATTCATTTAAAAATTTTGAAAATTGTCGACTTTTTTGTGAGCAGAGTAGTTTTGCAGCGCTTGCTGCTTCTCAGTCGATAGAATCTTCGGAAGGAACAATACGGGTATTAGAATATAAAGATGTACAAATGAAGCAGATTACGAATATGATGTGGAAAATAGATGAAGTAGGCAAATTCTGTCATCCAGCTATTCTTATGTTGCATAATAGTTCTAAAAAATCGGATCAGATTTTAATCTCATGCCTGAAATCGTATCTCTCCAATGGACGAAGCATTTCTCATACGGCGCAGGCATTAAATATACATCGAAATACTTTGATTTACCGATTGGAACGTCTCGAGGAAATTCTGGAAGTCCATTTTGAATATCTGACAGATGATGAGATTATAGGATTGCTTTTATCCTGTTACATTGCTGAGGGACTGAACTAGCATATATAAAAATTTGTTAAATAAAGCAGGCATATCTTAGGCTGATTTTAAGTCTTAAGATATGACCTGCTTTTTCAGTCATTTTTGACGAAGATTGAATTTTGAAATGAGTGATATGACCGATGAGAAGAAAAGATGAATAGCTTATAATAAAAATATCACAAGCATAGGCGGCGTGCCTGACAGGCATAAACAATTAAATGAGGTGGGAATATGGGAAAAATACCCTATAAATGGGTGGTATTTGGAGTTCTGTGTCTGGCATATATGCCAGGGGGCTATGCGCAGTATCAGCTCTCTGTATATGCACCTGAACTTATGAGTGTATATGGATTAAGTACATCTCAATTTTCATCTGTGTTTACTTCACCGATGATTATTGCGATTTTTCTCAGTTTAATAGGTGGGATGATCTCTGATAAAGTGGGTTCCAAAAAAGTAATCAATATTTCTTTTATTATTGCGATTATAGGTGTGGTAGGAAAGATATTTGCGAAGAGTTATGTGCCGTTTTTTCTTTGCATGTCTATGACTGGCTTTTCACAAATGTTTGTTAATATTAACGCATCCAAAATCACAGGAAGCTGGTTTCAGCCCAAACAAATGGGAATACTTATGGGAATATTTTCACTCTGCGGACAGTTGCCAGGTGCGTTTGCCACAGGTACAACGGCAATACTATTTGACAATATGACAGTTGCATTTATCGCTGCGGCAGTATTTACAGTCATAGTTTTTATTCTTTGGATTCTTTTTGGAAAAGACAGGCCAAATAAAGCAATAGCACAGTATGAGATAGAAAATATTGCTTCGGAAAGCGTATCAATTACGAAATCTTTAAAAGTAGTGTTAACCAATAAAGGGATATGGAGTATTTCTGTATGTATGATGATGATTCTTGGCTGTAATGTAACATTATCGACGTTTCTTCCGATTGCGTTAAATGATATGTACGGAATTGACCGGGCTCTGTGTGGAACGATCGCATCCATGGTAACTTTGGGTAATTGTGTTGGTTCTATTACTGGACCGATATTGTACTCCAAAATAAAAAAGATTAAATTATTTGTTCCGTTAATGGCTGTTCTGAGTTTTATTGGAGTTTTTATTTGTTGGCGTTTTAATTCCGTACCTTTGCTATACATTTTGACGCTGTTTGCTGGGACAGCATTGGGATCAGCAATACCGATATTTATATCAGCGCCGATTTTATTAGAGGGGATTGGTATTAATTTTGCAGGAAGTGCTTCCGGTGTAATCTCTACACTGCAGTTATTGGGAGCTGTATTGATTCCGACATGCATTTTAACACCGGTTGCAGGAAATAATTACAATATGATGTTTTCATTGGCAGCTATATGCATGCTGATAATGTTTGTGGTGAGCTTTCTGATTCCGGAGTTTAGAAATCCAAACATAGAAAAATAAAAAAATGAAAATTAATATAAAGAAAGGACAGATTTTATGAAAAAGATTTTATTAAATGGAGTGGATGGAAACTTCGGAAGTCGATCTGCAAGTGTACTTCTGGAAAGATATCCTAAGGAAGGTTTGGTTTTTACGGCACCGACCCAAAAGGGACTGGAAAAATATGCAGAAATGGGTGTTGAAGTACGGATTGCAGACTTTAATAATGCTGACAGATTAGTAGAAGCATTTAAAGATGTGGATACGGTAATTTTAATATCTATGCCGTTTGTTGGTCCTAAAAGACGTGCTGCTCATAAAGTTGCTATTGATGCAGCAGTGGCAGCCGGCGTAAAGAAATTAGTATATACTTCAATTGTCGGAGCAGGGCATGATAATATCGATACTTATGAAGTAAATGATCATATCTGGACAGAACAATATATTAAGAAACAGCCAATCCATTATTTGTTTCTCAGAGATTCACAATATGCAGAAGCAATGGTATCCACCTTTGTGGAAGCGATTGAAAATACAAATGGTATTGTGAAAAATAATATGGGGGAGGGCCAAATGGCTTTTGTATCCCGAGATGACTGTGCACTTGCTGCAGCTTGTGCGGCAATGTCAGATTGGGAGGACCGTATTGTAGATATTAATGGGGCAGAACTTTTGACAATTGCGGAATATCTCAAGATTGCTTCTGAAGTTACAGGAAAAAGAGTAGAATATAAGTACATTAATGATGAAGAAATGTATATATTCTTTGACTCACTTGGAGTTCCAAGAACAACAGAGGAAATGTGGGCGGATACAGCAAAAAATTTTCCATTTTGTTCAGATGGCATGGTTTCTTTTGGACGTGCAATTCGCTTGAATCAAATGAACACATTTACAGATGATTTTGAAAAGCTGACAGGACAGAAACCGATTACTGTTCGAGAAATATTTGAAGATATGGAAAATCATTTGATTGGTACAAGAACATCAACAGATAGTTAATTATAAATAATAAGGAGGAACAGATATGTTTGAAAAAATTAACGAAGGAGTATTTACATTATTTAATGCAGGTGGATTTATGGCTCCGTATGAATATACAGGCTATAAAGAAGAAATTCTTGCGTCGAAATCTACAGCTTATCTTGGAACAGGATTAAATGAATCTCCGATTTTCGATATCAAAGGTCCAGAAGCTGCAAAATTCTTATCCTCTGTGTGTGTTAACGATTTTACAAAAATGAAAGAAGGAAGCATTCGTCATGCAATTATGTGTAACGAAAAAGGGCAAATCATGACAGATGGCGTTGTTATGATGATCGGTGATAACCATTTTCGTACATATTGGTTAATGCCTGTTATTGATTATCTTGCTTCCATCAGTGACATGGAGATTCAGGGAGAAAATTTAACCGGAAAAGAATTCTTTTTCCAGATTGCAGGTCCAAAATCATTGGAGATTCTTGAAAATGCGGCTAAATGCGATCTTCATGATATTAAGTTTGCAAAACATCGAGTTGTAAAAATTGCAGGTGTTGACTGTCGAATTTTGCGACTTGGTATGGCTGGAACATTGGCATATGAGTTTCATGGAGATATGTCAGAATGTGACAGGGTTTATGAGACAGTATGGGCTGTGGCTGAAAAATATGGAGCCAAAAAACTGGGGCGGGTTGCTTATTGTATGAACCATACAGAAGCTGGCTTTCCAAATATCAACATGCACTATCCCCTTCCATGGTTTGAAGATGAGGGACTTGCAGCATATCTTGCAAAGAATCCAATGGAAGGATTTTTTAACTGGAATCGCCAGCTGATCGGTAGTGTGGGTGATGATTTGGAAATTAGATTTAAAACACCGTATGATGTTGACTGGGGATTTCTTGTTAATTTTAATCATGACTTTATCGGTAAAGCTGCATTACAGGAAATTGCAAAGAATCCAAAAACTCAGCTTGTAACGCTGGAATGGAATGCGGATGATCTGGGCGAAGTATTTGCTTCACAATTTAGAGGACGTGAGGTAACTCCATATGATAGTATGGATGACCGTCCAATGGATATGTACTATAAAGACTGTGCAAACGGATTCGTATATCATGCAGATAAAGTCATGGATGGAGATAAGATGATTGGAACATCGACAGGTCGTCTGAATTCTGTATATTATCAGAGGATGATTTCTCTTGGATTTATTGATAAAGAGTATGCAATAGAAGGAAAAGAATATACAGTAATTTGGGGAACACCCGGAAAACCACAGTTGCCAATCCGAGTTAAGGTTGTGAGAACTCCGTATATGAATCTGGAAAATAATAAAGAGATTGATGTGGAAGTAATCCCACATTATTGCGAAAAATAAATATAATGAGTAGCGGAGAGAAGCTCTGGTAGTTAAAAAGCTGCCAGGGCTTTTATCCACCCCGCCTTCTTGTTATCATAATCTTGCAGAACACCACGGCCGCCAGCGTACTGACTCCCGTCGCAAATATGGCCGGCCCCACGATCGCGGCGGGGTTTGCACTTCCGTACTGCACCCGATAGGCGATCATATTCATGGGAATCAGCTGCAGCGAAGACACATTGATGATCAAAAATGTGCACATGGCCGGACTGGCAATGTGCTTTCCTCTCTTTTTCTTCTGCCCCGGAGAAAGAGTTTCGCACTCCCTGTCGTTCAGCTTTTCCAGCTCTTTAAAGGCCGAAAGCCCGGAGGCTGTGCTGGCCCAGCCAAGTCCCAGAAGATTGGAGAGAAAATTCAGGGAAATATATTTTCCCGCCAAAGAATCCGGCCCGATCCCCGGGAACAAAAATTTAAGCACCGGCCGCATTCCTCCGGAAAGCCGGTCCACCAGTCCGGTCCTTTCGGCAATTTTCATGATCCCTGTCCACATAGCGGTAATTCCCGCCATGGTGATACAAAGATTCACCGCTTCCCGTGAAGAAGAGATGACCGACTCCGTCACCGCCTCCATTCTTCCCGTCATTGCCCCATACACAATCCCCACAAGGAGCATCCCTGCCCAGAGATATGTCATATTCCACCTCAAAAATTCCCTTTCCCTATACTCTATGAAATCTTCCGTCCGGTTATTATTCCCGTTCTCTCTGAATGAAGGCAGTAAAAAGTTGTCTTATAGTATCCCTTCACACTTCCGTCCCTATAAGACAACTTCTCTTCATCTTTTCCTTGTTAAGTTCATACACTCTCGCCCTGCAGCCCGAAGAACTCCTGTCTTTCCCCAAGGGGTGCGCGAGGGGAAGCGGGCAGCGTCCCCTCGCATATCATTCCTCCCCAAACATCATCCCATCCATATAGAATTCATTAAAATCCTTGTCCGTAGACAGCCCGATCTCCTCGGACTTCTCCACGATCTCTCCCAGGCGGGCTTCTCCTTCCCCGTCTCTCAGATACTGTCTTGCTCCGGCGAGAGAGCTGTTGCCCACCGTTTCGATTTTATCTGCAAATTCCTCCGGCAGCATTCCGATGGCAATGGCCTTTTCCTTGTCAAGCTTGTAACCAAAGCCACCGGCAACATACACCTTCTTCACCTGCTCTTTGGTGATTCCATAACGCAGCACCAGCGTCTCCACCCCTGCGCGGATCGCCGCCTTCGCAAGCTGGATCTCCCGCACATCCTGCTGCGTGAACACGATCTCCCGTCCGTCCGGTGTTTTTGCAAGAGGAAATCCGTCGTCAAAATAATCCTCGTCAAGACTTCCCATTTCATCCACCAGCTCTTCTTTTACAAGCTCTGCAACCGTCTCCACCACACCGGTTCCGCAGATTCCCATGGGAGCCTCGTTCTGAATGGTTTTGTACTCCACATCGGTTCCGTTGATTTTTACGGAGCAGATCGCGCCGGCCACGCTGCCTGCGCCCCAGCTGATGTTTCCGCCTTCAAAGGCCGGGCCCGCCGCAGTGGAGGTCACCAGCATTTTTTCCCGGTTTCCAATGGCCATCTCGCCGTTGGTCCCAAGGTCGATCAGCATGCAGATATCCTCTTCTCTGTCAAAGCCGCAGGCATAAAGACCGGAAACAATGTCTCCGCCCACATAGGTGGAAATTCCCGGCAAAAGCACAACCTCCGCTTTTGTCCCCGCAGCGCCCAGGATCCCTTCTGCATCTCCCCGGATAAAATCAATATTCACCGGCGTAAAGGGAAAAACTCCCAGAGAATCACAGTCATATCCCATGAGCAGATGCCCCATGGTGGTATTTCCGCTGATGATCACCTTCCGGATATCCGCAAGACGGATACCCGCTTTTTCAACAAGCTCTTTCAATCCTCTGCACAGATCCTGCCGGATATGCTTTTGAAGCTCTTCTTTTTTGCCGTCCATGGATGCCTTCATTCTGGTGATCACGTCTGCGCCGTACAGGCGCTGGCTGTTGATAAACGCCGCTGTTCCCTGAACCTGACCGCTGTCGCATCCGATCAGCTCCATGGCAATGGTGGTGGTTCCGATATCCACAGCAACCTCATAGGCAGATTCGGTTTCTCCACTCTGCTCCACCGCGCTTTCTCCGCCAAGCACCTCAAAGCGGGATTCGTCATTCAGGGCAAAACGCACCTTGATATCCTCCCTGGGATACATGCGGCAGGAAAGACGCCAGCCTTCTTCCAGCTCTTTCTCCGAAAATACACTCTCATCCTCCGCGGTGGCAGGAACCATTCCTTCCAGAAGCTGTACGCGGCACTTGCCGCATCGGCCCTTTCCTCCGCAGGCTGCGCTGAACCGATATCCATTCTTGATCAGTCCCTCCATGAGCGACTGTCCGTCCTTCAGTAAAAAGATATTTTCTTTGCCGTCCTTGCAGACCGTCACCTCACAGGGCGGCACATTGCGCATCTTGCAGGTAAAGTTATTGCAGTTTCTGCAATCGTGCTGGGCCTTGAAATTCTGCTCATTTTCGGACAGGATGAACACCTGGCAGGAGGTTTTTACCGGGTCGAACATAAAGCCGCTGCTGATTTTGATCCCGAAATGTTTTTCCAGCTCCAGGGTTTCCCAGGCCACCTTCTGCGATTCCATGGAAATGTCGTGCGGCGCTTCCAGGCGCTTTTCAATCCCCACCTTATGCTCTGCACAAAACTGCCGAAGCGCAGTGATCATATCGTTTTCCAGGGAAAAAAGCGCCGCATCTGCCATGGCATCCACCAGCATTCCCTTCACATAGTTTCCTTCCTGAAACGCCCTGGTGCTCTCCTCCTTCAGCCCGTTTCCCACGCTGAGGACCGCAAAAATCACCGGTGTTCCGGCCTTGTATTTCTCTGTGGCAATGGCCTCTGAGAGTTTCCCCATTCCCAGGATGCCCACCGGCTCCACCAGACGCTTCATCTCCTCTATATTTTCTTCGTACTCTTCCACAACCTCCTCGTAAACCGGGCTGTCCTCATAACAGTCCATGGTCTTTAAGACCGGCTCCATTTCCATCTTCCAGTGAAGATTTTCCAATACACAATAGTCCATACTTTTATCCCCTGTTCCATGAAATAAACTTAAATAAAAAAGGATGTTACAAAAAGGCCGCTGCCATTTCCATAACATCCTCCTTTTTATGGATTCTGTTTCATTCTTTATTTTTTGCTGAGAACCGCATCTCTTGCAGCCTCTGCTGCGCTGGTTGCGTCTGCTGTGTAGTAGTCAGCGCCGATCTGCTGTGCGAAGGCTTCGTTTACAGGCGCGCCTCCGATCATAACCACATATTTGTCTCTCAGACCCTTTTCGTTAAGGACGTCAATAACATCCTTCATGTTGGGCATGGTTGTGGTAAGCAGAGCGGACATTCCGATCACATCTGCGCCGATCTCTTCTGCTTTTTCTACAAATGTCTCTGCCGGTACGTCGGTTCCAAGGTCAACGATCTCAAAACCAGCACCTTTCATCATCATAACTACCAGGTTCTTTCCGATATCATGAAGGTCGCCTTTAACTGTTCCGATTACAGCTTTTCCAATAGGCTCGTTTCCGATTTCGATCAGCTTCGGCTCAAGGATCGTAACGCCTGCGTTCATAGCTCTTGCTGCCACCAGAACCTCCGGTACGAAAACCTCGTTGCGTTTGAACTTGCCGCCGATGATCATCATGCCGGCCAGAAGTCCGTCATTGAGGATCTCTTTCGGGTCAACCCCCTGCTCCAGAGCTTCCTCTACCAGTTTCTTAACGTTTTTTGCGCGTCCTTTCTGTAAAAACTCGCTGATTTCCTCTACAATTGCTGCTGCCATTTCTTCTACCTCCTGTTTTGTCTGCTCCGACAGGATTCCGCATTTCCTTCGGAGTCCGCTTGTTTGTTATGGCATTATTATATAGTTTTTTACCAATGTTTTTTCTTGTTTTTTTTAGAAAACATATATATTTTTTTAGTTATTTGGGCTATAATTAAGCCATAAAAACACTTTTTTGTAATTATTTTAGATTTAGGGAGATAATTTTATGCAGCCGCCATTATACGACATCATAGACAAGCAGCATCTGCACAAAATGCTGGAGACCTTTTACCACTGCATCGGACTTCCCATTCAGATCCTCAACGAGGAAGGCGAGGTTCTGGACAGCTTCGGTCAGGTCCATGCTTACTGCCGCATTTTCAAAAAACATCTTCCGCCGGAAGAGAGCTGCGCGCGCCTTCACGCCAATGCCAGCAAGCTGGCCATGAGCCTCGGCGAGGCCTATATCTTTTCCTGCCACTCCAGCCTCAATCACATTGTGTTTCCCCTTTCCAACAACAATGTGCTGCTGGGCTCCATCTTGGTCGGCCCCTTTCTCATGGATAAACCGGACTCCCTGATCCTCACCGGCATCGGCAAAAAATACGATATTCCCACAGCGGTTCTTCTGGATCTGTACGAAGAAGCGGATACGCTTCCCATCATCGAGCCGGCCCGCGTCACCTACATCAGCCGCCTTCTGTACTACATGTGCTCCGGCCTGGTCACGGACGGGCGAAACCAGTTCGTACTGAACCACAACAAATTCCTTCAGCAGTCAGAGATCAACGAATCCATCCAGACCTACAAGGCTTCCGCCAATGTAAACCAGCGGACCTATCCTTACGAGAAAGAAAAGGCCCTGATCACCAAGCTGAAAACCGGAGATACCGAAAAAGCCAAGGCTCTTCTCAACGATCTGCTGGGCTATGTGTTTTTTGCGGAGGGCAGCAATCTTGGAATTGTCAAGGCCCGGGCCCTGGAGCTCTGCTCTCTTTTGTCAAGGGCAGCCATCGAGGGCGGCGCCACCAGCGACAGTGTGCTGAAAATCAACAATCAGTTCCTCATGTCTCTGCAGAACATCCAGACCATGGACGACCTCTGCTACAAACTGCAGGAATCGGTTGAAGTATTTGCGAACTGTATGTTCAACTACATCCCCACCAAAAACAACGAGATCATCAAAAAGGCCATCCGCTACATCTCAAAAAATTTTACCTCCAACCTCACTCTGGACGATGTAGCTGAGCATGTTCATCTGAACCCCGCCTATTTTTCCACCCTGTTCAAACAGTCTACCGGATCTTCCTTCAAGGAATACCTGAACATGGTCCGGATAGAAGAAAGCAAACGGCTTTTATCCAACACGGAAAACTCGATCATTGACATTTCCATGGCCGTGGGCTTCATGGACCAGAGCTACTTTTCCAAAGTATTCAAAAAATATACCGGCTTAACGCCAAAACAGTACCGCTAGGAAGCCCTGGCGATACTGTTTTTTATGTGTTATGGTTATAATTCCGGATTTCTCTGCGCTGTCTTTTATCTGCTGTAGAACTCGTTCACTGCATCAAAGAAGGCCTGAATGTTCTCAAGGGGAGACATGGGCGGGATGTCGCAGCCGCTGGCGATCACGAAGTTCGGATATTTGCAGCAGCGCTCCATAAGCTCCAGAGTCTCCTTGCGGATGCTTTCCGGATTGCCGTTGCGGATGGTTCCTGCCGGGTCAATATTTCCGATGACCATTTTGTCCGGCTCGATCACTTTCAGAGCCTCTTCAATATCAATGGCGTTTCCAAAGCTGTATGCGCTGGCATCCAGAGATTTTACATTGTTCAGAAGCGGAATGATATTGCCGCAGTTGTGGTACATTACCACGAAGTTTTCATCCTCCACTGCCTCACGTACCTTCTGCACGTAGGGAGAAGAGAACTCGTCGATCAGGTTCGGGGAAAGCAGTCCTGCTGCCGGCTCTGCCATACATACGCCGTTTGCTCCGGCCGCTTTGAATGCCTTCGCATATTCGATCAGGAATTCGGTTGCTTTTTCCAGGACGGTCTCCACCATTTCCGGCTCCTCGTAGCAGAGGATCATGATCTCGGTCATGTCCAGAAGTCTGCCTGCCAGGGAGTACGGGCCAATGATGCCTGCCAGAACCGGTCTGTCTGTGATCAGCTCACAGGCACGGCGGATACCTTCCACACACTCTCCGGTTCTTCCGTCGCCCACCTTGGGAACCTGAAGGGCCTCGGCCTCATCCTCGTCATGGATCAGCGTATCATGTACGGTGGGCACATCATCCTCGCTGTAGTGTACCGGCGCGCCAAAGGCCTCGGCCTCCACGGACAGATCCATAAGACTGAACGCCACGCCTGTGTCAAATCTGTCTGCGATGGCTTTCATGCACTGCGCCTGCAGTTCTCCGCTTTTTACCAGCTCATCCACGGTATGACCGATGATCTGCACTCCCGGGAAAGAAAGTACCGGCATTGCCTTTTTTACCGGTGCGTTGATGTAGTCTGCCAACCACTGCTTCATATTTCGTTTCATAAAAAATCCCTCCTGTTGTTTGGATATCTCCTGTGCTCTTTGTTGACCTCATTATAGAAATTCCCGAAAATAATTTCTATAATTTTCTATTTGTTCTTGGTAATTTTTTTGTATGTTAAACGCCAAAAGGAATTTTTTTCGGTGCGCTGTAAAGCTTCCGGTAGCAATGGGGCGTCATACCCTCGCTTTTCCGGAACACCCGGATAAAATGGCTGTCGTTGCAGAACCCCAGCTGCTCGGTGATCTCGCTGACGCTCAGCATTGTCCGCGTCAGAAGATACCTGGATTTCAAAATGCGCTGCTTTTGAATATATTGCTGCGGTGTCAGCTGATACCTCCCCCGAAAGCATTTCATAAAATACGACAGACTGACGCCGCAGACCTCCGCCAGATCTGTGTTTCGGATCGTTTCTTTTAAATGGGTCTGTATATAACTTTCCGCCAGCTTCCACGGTATGGCGGAATCAGAGCCGTTTTTCTGCGCTGCCCCCTCCGGAATCTGCAGAAGCTCTACAAGCAGGCGGTAAATATCCACCAACGGCTCATACCCGGGCGTACTCATCAGATGCTGCTGCAAAAATCCGATTTCCTGGGATACTTTCTGAAAAACCTCCCCCATGGCAACCGGGGAATACCGCTCTATCAGACGTTCCATAATCCTGCGGCTGTCAGACCCCAGAAACTCTATCCAACTTGTCCCCAGCGGTTCCTGCGCGTCGCTTGTGTAGCTGTGCGGCTCGTGACTGTTGAGAAAAACCACCTGATCCTTATGCAGAATATATGTCTCCCCGCGGTAAAACAGGGTTCCTCTCCCCGCAAGAATACAGAAGATCTCGCAGCAGGGCGTCCGCCCGGAACGCTCCACCTGAAACAACGGCGGACACTGCCATTCCATCCCCGTGCGGTTCAGCTGATAGACACAGGCGTTCTCATCCGTTCCGTGGGGATTGATATAATAAAAATCATGCCATTCCAGCTCCCCATTGCAGACAAATTTATCTGCAAAAGGCGCGTCATAAATATATTCCATAACGGTTCCTCCTGCTTTTCAGTATAACGCCCGTCACCGGCCGCCGTCAATTTTTTGGAGAAGATTCTGGTACTGTTTTTCAGAATTCCTGTCTATTGCTCCGTCCCCCAAAAACACCTATACTGAAGATATTCCAAAGACACGTAAAGGAGGCCGCCTATGACACCAAAAGAGCGAATCCGTGCAGCCCTTGCACACAAAGAAGTGGACAGAGTTCCCACTACCATGCAGTGTGTGGAAACTGCGTGGGACAACCTGAAAAAATATCTGAACGTGGAAACCGAAGAGGAAGTCCTGCAGTACTTTGACATCGACACCCGCATCATGGATCTTCCGCCTTACATCGGCCCGGAAGCAAAACCCTTTGTCAATGAAGACGGTGATACTGTTTACACGCATCCTTTCGGGTATCAGTACATCAACAAATGGAACGGCGTGGAATACAATTCCTGTATTATTACCACTCCCTATGATGTCATGAAAACCTTTGAGGATTTTGAGCGGTTTGACGGCTGGTTTAACCCGGATCATTTTGACTACAATGCAGTTACGGAATTTGTCAAAAAGCACGAAGACAAGGCCATCCGCATCGGCTGGCCGGGCCCGTATCAGATCTTTACCCTCATGTACAACACAGAAGAGTTTTACGTGAACATGTACGAGGAACCGGAGCTTATCAAAGCCATGCTGGACCGTTACTGCCAGGCGAGCTATGAGATTTATGAGAGAATGTACGAGGCAGCCAACAACAAGATCGACCTGATCCGCTGCTGCGATGACTACGGAACCCAGATCAGCACCCTGTTCAGTCCCGGCATGTGGGATGAATTTTTTGCCAAAAACACAAAAATGTTCGTAGAGCAGGCGCACCGCCACGGCGCATACTACATGCAGCATTCCTGCGGCGCTGTCCGCAACATCATTCCCAATCTGGTCAACTGCAAAATTGACGCTTTGGAACCGCTGCAAAAGGTTGTTGGCATGGATGCCGATGAGCTGAAACAGGAATTTGGAAAAGATATTTGTTTCCAGGGCGGCATTGACACCCAGCATATTCTTCCCCACGGAACGGCTCAGGAGGTTTTTGATGAGACGACCCGCGTCATCCGCGCGCTTCATCAGGACGGAAAATCCGGCGGCTATATCCTCTGCGGCAGTCAGGATTTTGAGGGAGATGTTCCCCCGGAAAACATCTGCGCCCTCTATGAGGCCGGAAAACAGTACAAAGCGTAAAAAAAGCAGCCCCGTCGGATCCGTACCGGCGGGGCTCGTTTTTTACAGCAGCTCTTTTACTTTCTGTGCGATCGCCTCACCAAGACGGCGGTGCGATTCCACATCCATATGAATCCCATCCTTCGGGCTTGCTACTCCATATTCCGCAGCATTCAAACATGCGATCCCATGTTCCTCTGCAAATTCTCTATATGCTTCCGCAAACTTTTCGGACCGCTCAACCGCATGCTCTCCGAACATATCATGAAACAGCGCATGATTTTTGTATGCGGGCGAAATAAGGATCGGTGAAACCAGCAGAACCTGTGGCTTCTCTCCTGCCATGGGCGCCGTCTCCAGCGTGTTGAGATACCGTGCAAACCCATAGGCAATGGTTCTGGCATCCACACCGAAGCGCTGCTTCAGATCGTTGGTTCCCAGCATCACGATCACCAGATCCAGAGGGGACTGGGAATCACAGCAGGTTTCAAAATATTTGATGCCGCTCAGCCGGTTTTCCACCGCATCGTCAAATACTGTGGTCCGTCCGTTATAGCCTTCCTCAATCACCTGATACTCTGCTCCCAATACCTTCTGCAGGACTCCCGTCCAGCGGACGTCATCCTCATAGCGGGTGGATTCCCCCGGAACCGCGCCCCAGGTGTTGGAATCCCCAAAACATAAAATCCGTTTTTTCATAGCTTTTGCTCCCGGGCTCTCCCTTAATCCAGATGATAGATTTCTTTCATTCCGGACCAGAATTCGCCTTCCTTACGGTCCTCCAGAGGCTGCATGAGCGGTTTTACCACATCCCACCACGCCTGGGTGTTGGGATCTGCCGCCATTTTTGCCATATCTGCCTCAAAATCATCTCCGTCATACTCATAATAAGAGAAAAGATAATCTCCCAGACTGTAGATCGAATAATTTTTCAGATGACATTCCTTGATCATCTCGTTTACCCCCGGCATGGGATTTGCGTGCCATTTCGCGTAAGCCTCCAAATCCTTTACCTTGATCATTTCCCCAAATCTTCTTACTGCCATTGCCCCATTCTCCTTTTTCTATATTTTTACCGTGCCCGCTTTTTACAACAGGCACGGTATTTCACAGAATCATATCCTAATAAATTTTTGTTGCCTCATCAAACAGCGCCTGAATGTTTGCCGGCGGAATATCCGGCAGAATCGCCTCGTGGCTCGGAGAGATGATCAGGCCTGTCGGGAAAATCGTGCGCAGCTCTTTTACCTTTGCCTGAACCTCTTCTGCGGTGCCATTTACCAGAAGCTCCTGGGTATCCACTCCTCCGCAGAATGCAACCTTATCCCCAAATTCATCGTGAAGCTCCTGGGGATCCATACCTGCCGCCAGCGCCTGAATCGGGTGGATGATGTCAACGCCTGCCTCGATCAGATCCGGGATCACGTCACGGATAGAACCGCAGGAGTGATAAATAACTTTCAGTCCGTAGGAGTGCGCCTGCTCTACCAGCTTCTTGCAGCCCGGAATGATGAAACGGCGAACCATTTCCGGAGAGAGCATCAGGCCTCTCTGGCTTCCCATATCGTTTCCGATCAGCACTGCGTTCAGTTTCCCTTTGGTTGCCTCATAAAAAATCTCATTGGCTTTGAGATAGAACTCCATAACCTTTGCGTCAACCGCCTCATATACCTCCGGTGCAGCCACCATGTTCATCAGCGCGTTTTCCATTCCGAATGCCGCGCAGGTATCCTGGAAATGCGCGGACCACATCATGCCCAGAGTCACCTTTCCCTCCGGTGCCATTTCCACACGCTTTCTGCACTCCTCCGGATCAATGTAATCTGCCGGATCCGGCCACTGGAAGTTCACGGCTTCCACATCCTCCAGGTCTTCGCAGTCAGCAAAGCAGCCCGGTGTTGTCAGAGTCCGCTCTTCTGCATCCACGTTTCCGTCTCTGTACCAGTCAAAGGCTGCGTATATCGCGGAAGCCGTCGGCGCTTCATAGGGAACCTCCACTGCGTAGAAATCATCGCCCACTGCGATTTTCAGCTTGTGGAAGCCTGCGTCTCCTTCTTCCTGAATTCCATAGTGCTTGTACAGCGCCGGTCTCGCATAGATATCCGGCATTCCAAGCCATGCTGCCGGTCTGTCCACCGGCTCTCTGTTTACGGTTGCATAAAAACGTTCTAGACTGTTCATAATGTTCTCCCTTTCATCTTCTTTTTATTTTAAGCTTTCAAAATTATGTACAATATAACTTACAATGGGGTCCGGATTTTTCAGGCTGTGCGGATGATGGTCGCAGTCCGGCTTCACGATCACCTGGATCTCCCCATTATTTTCCTGATAATAGGCAGCCAGCTTCGCGCCGTTTTCCTGATAGGGAACAACGCTGTCCGCGGCTCCTGCAACCAGTATGATCTTCACATGCTCCTTCAGAAGCTGATCCGCCTTGTCAATGGGATTCCCCCGAAAGGAAAGCGCGGTCTCGTCTGTGAGATGATAAACTGCCTTGCACTCCTCCCACTCCTTTGGATAGCGCTCTGCAGCACCATATCCTCCCGGCCAGCTTGTGATGTTCAGAACCGGCGCGTCCAGATAAAGTGTGGAAACCGTCTGCGGATTTTTTGCCGTATAGTTCACAGAATACAGTCCGCCTCGGCTGAACCCGAATAAATCTGCCTGCGCGCTGAGGCCGCAGGTTTTTGTCATATATCCGTAAAACCCTTCCATCAGCGCTACGGCCTCCGGGCAGCCATACATATCGCTGATCATCATATAGGCAATATGCCAGCCCTTTTCCAGAAGAGCCCTGTCCGCATAATCAAATGCGCCGAAAAATTCCGCTCTCCAGACCCAGGGATTTCCGGGATGTGCCTCCTTCGGAACGATCAGAATACATTCATGTCCGTCCAGCTTGAAATCTCTGCGCTCATACCCTTCCCATTGAGAAATTTCCATCTCCGATGCAGTCAAAATAACGTCCCCTTTCCTTATTTTATTGTCAGGTCTTTTTGTAATTTTATTATAAATCATCAGAATAAAAATGCCTAGATAGCAAAACCCTAAATATTTAAACGTTTAATTGACAACCGCTCCTTTGCCTGCTATGATGAAAAAAATTGTGGATCATTTTCTATGAATGGAGGAACTTACATGGCAACACTCAAAGATGTGGCCGCGCGGGCAGGCGTTTCCATCGCGGCTGTCTCCTACTGCATCAACGGCACCCACAATCTGAATCCGGAAACAAAGGCGCGTATCCAAAACGCGATCAAAGAGCTGAACTACATCCCGAATTCCCAGGCCCGCAACCTGAAGCGCCAGGCGTCCCGGGAGCTCTGCGCGATTTTTCCGGATTTGGAGAACCTCTGCTATAACGAATTTCTGAAGGGCATCCTGATACAGGCCGAAAACAGCCACTATTCCATAAACATTTCCTGCTCCTACAACGATATCAGCCAGGAACAGGCGCTCATAAAAAACGCGGTCAGCAAGCATTACGCCGGGATTTTTCTGGTCACCTGCCAGCCGCAGAATACCGAGTTTTTTCAGGATATCCAGCAGCACCATCCCATCGAAATTGTATTTCTGGAACGCCTTCCGGAAAAAATGGATGTCATTTACTACGGTTTTGACAACTATAAAACCCTGCATTACCTCACAACGCAGCTCATCCAAAACGGCTACCAGGACATCGCCCTGCTTACCGGCTCAAGCCGGCATTTTTCCGAGTCAGAATGTATTTCCGGCTTTCAGGATGCCATGGAAACTGCGGGGATCTCCATTGACGAAAACCGCATCCTCACATCCGACACCACCAAGGAAGGCGCCTTCAGCGCATTCCTTCACTCCTGGGTCAACACACCCCCGCAGGCCATCATCACCTCCTCCCAGGCGCTCTGTCAGGGAGTCATCGAGGCCTGCAATCTGACCATGAACCGCATTCCCCAGGATATCTGCATCATTACCCTGGACGTGGAAAACTGGAACCGTTCCTCCTTCTATCCGGATATCATCCGTACCTCCCGCCCGGCCTATTCCCTGGGCAAGGAAAGCTGCAAGGCGCTGATCGAGGCCATTGAAAAGCCGGAAAAAACAGAAGACCGCTTTCATTTGATCCAAGACACCATCAGCCGTTACCCGCTGCAGCTTCCGGCTCCCCGCAGGAGGGGCTTCGTGCCTTCCGCAGACGCCATCGGCACCTTGAATGTTGCCGTTGCAGACATGCCCACCGTGCAGGCGCTGAAAGCCATCAGCCACGAATTTTTCAATGAATTCCGGATCCATCTGAACTTTGACTTTTTTACCTTCCGCGAGCTCTTCACTCTCATTCAGGAGGATTCCCGACGGGAACAGCCGGACTATGATATTTATCTTTACGATACCTCCTGGTTTTCCTATCTGTTCCAGAGCGGCTGCCTGAAGGATATTACAGACGATTTTTATACCTCGCCGGAGAGCACCAAGTATTTCCTGCCCAAATTTCTGTCGAACTGCTGCCGCGACGGACGATACTACGGCTTTCCCATTGTGGGCGGCACGCAGTTTCTGATCTACCGCCGGGATCTGTTCTCCCGGCAGGATCTGTGCCTGAAATACCAGAAGGATCACAATCTTTCCCTCCGCCCACCGAAAACCTGGAAGGAATTCAACTCCATTGCCCGCTTTTTTACGCGGGAATACAACCCGGAATCGCCCACCTTGTACGGAACGGCCATCGGCATTGACCTCAATGAAGAGCTGGCGCTGGAATTTGAGGCCCGCATGTGGGGACACGGGGGCAACTTTTATGATCACCATGGGCACCTTTGCATGAATTCTCCGCAGAATATCAGCGCAATGTCAAATTTTATGGAATCCTTCCGCTACTCCCCCCAGAGCGTTTCCAACAACCTGGAGGCTTTTATGGAATTTGTAAAAGGGGACGCCGCCATGGTAATCACCTTCAGCGAATATGCCACGCAGATCCAGCGCACACACTCGGAATACCTGTACAAAAACGGCTACAGCATGATCCCCAGCCGCACGCCGGCAAACGTAGGCTGGCACCTGGGCGTCTCCAACAACTGCCGCCGGCTTCCCTTTGTGCTCCAGTTTTTCCACTGGCTGTACCGCCGGCATATTTCCTATTATATGTCCATTCTGGGCGGCGCCTCTGCGCTGGAGTTCCCCTACAAAAACCATGAGCTGCTGAAAACCTATCCCTGGCTCTCCCTTTCCCCGGACTCCGTGCAGGTAAGCCGTTCCAGACTCTATCCCTTAAAAAAGAAGCACGGTTTTCTGGCGCCCAACGAGTTCGAGGGGATTCTCTGCGAAGGGATTCGTTCCATGCCCCAGGGTCCCCAGGAAATCTCCGAATGCCTGAATGCCATGCAAAAAAAAGTCATCCATCTGCTGGCGCAGTAGGCGTCTCCCGCACACTGCAAAAACACCGCCCCCTGGTACTCCAGAGGGCGGTGTTTTGGGAAATCATATTATAAAGTAATATGAGTCTTAAGGATTACCACTGGCACGGCTCGAAGTCTGCTGCGTTTTCTGCAGTAACAACGTCTGTGGTCAGGTAGTTTACACGGTTGATGTCGATTCCGCAGAACCACTCGGAAATCACACGAACTGCAAGACCAGCATCACCCTGGCAGGTCTGGTAGGACATACCGTAAAGGTCGCCGGATTTTACAAGCTCAAGACCCTGTTTGGAGATACCAGCTGCAACGATCACGATATCGTCACGTCCGGCTGCCTCGCATGCCTCAACAGCACCGATTGCCTGGTCAGAGTCGTCAGCAAGAACGATTGCGTTCAGGTCATCGCCGAATTTAGTGATCCAGTCAGAAACAACCTGTTTTACTTTGGAAGCCTCGAATCCCGGAGACTGGATATCCAGAGTCTCAATGTCCGGATAGTTTTCAGCCAGCTGAGTCATCGGGCCGTAGCAGCGTGCATAGTAGGGAGATCCGCCTACGTTGTGAGTGATATAGGCAACTCCACCTTTTCCGCCAAGCTTCTCGCCAAGCATGTCAGCAAGAGTTCTCATCTGGTACCAGTCGTTCGGGCCGGTGTAAGCGATGATGAAGTTCATAGCGTCTGCTTCCGGTGTGGTGTTGGAACAGAATGCCGGGATTCCAGCGTCTGTAATTTTCTTAAACTGCTGTGTTGCATGGTCAGCGGATACCGGAATCACAACGATCGCATCCGGCTGCTCATTGATGGCCTGGTCAACATAGCTGTCCTGGTTACCCTGATCCCAGTTGGGGTCATAGATTGTAACTTTCATGCCTACTGCGTCACAAGCTTTCTCAAAAGCCTCTGTGTAGCAGGTTGTCCATGCATGTGCGCCATGAACGATAAGTACGATCTCTTTGCCTTCCTGGCCGTCTGCCGGGGATTCCGGGAATTCTGCATCCAGAGATTCATCCCAGTCAAGATACTCTTTGTAGTGCCAGTGCTCAGATTCGGTTTCTTCATAATTTTCTTCACAATACTCAGCGTCTCCGTCAATTTCCGGAACATCAAAGCTCAGAGGCGCATCCATCATGGGATGATTGTCTGTGGTCATAAGGGTCTTCTCTGCTTCGAGAAGTTTTTCGTAGGATGCTTTTGCAGCCTCCGGAACCTCTACTTCTGCTTCCTCTGCAGCTGCATCTTCTGCTTCCGCGTCCTCTGCAGCTGCATCTTCTGCTTCCGCGTCCTCTGCTGCAGCCTCTTCCTCTGCGCCCTCTTCTGCCTCAGCGTCTTCTTCTGCCGCGTCCTCTGTCGCAGCTGCTTCTTCTGTTGCAGCATCTTCTTCAGCGAAGGTTACCACTGAAGAGCCGAAAAACATTGCGCCGCATAACAGGATTGCCAAGCTTTTTTTCATCATGTTTTTTTCCTCCTATTATTATATAGTTTTTATTAAAAGCCGAAGCGCTTTTAATTCTTATTTGAGGGGAAGCTTATTTTGCGCTTCCCACTTCCTTCTGATGTTCAATGTGAAGATTCGGGCGTCTGCCGAGAATCTTGTCCTTGTTGTATTTTGCAACCGTCTCATATATCAGGCACAGGATCAGTGCAACACCGATCACCAGCACCTGAAGCTCTGTAGACTTGCACAGGGATTTCAGGAACGCGATCATAATAAGAGCGATGTATGTCCAGCCTACGCTTCCCTTGCCTCCGTAGATATCCGTTCCGCCGATAACCGTGGCCGTGAAAGCCATGTAGAAGGGAGAGATACCTTTCTCACCCATGGTGATGTTGGCTGCTCCGGAGTAGATTCCGTTCAAAGCTCCGCCGAGGCCGGCTGCAAGACCGGAGATCACAAACGCTGCGATAACCGCGCGGTCACTCTTGACACCTGCCAGCCATGCTGTCTCTGCATTGCCGCCCACCATGTGAATGTTTCTTCCAAGTCTGGTCTTGGTGAGAATGATCATTACGACCACAACAAAAATGGTGGTGATAATGAAATATGTAGACAATGGCAGGAAGGGCAGGAGCTGTCCGTTCAACGCCTCATTCAGATCGTAATCTCTTCCGATACTGAGCTCTTTTCCGCCGCTGTAAATGTACATTGCGCCTTTGAGTACCAGCTGCATACCGATACTTGCGATAAACGCATGTATCTTCAGCTTCGTTACAAGGAATCCCATGATCAGGCCGTTCACCACGCCCATGAGCGCTCCGGCCAGGATGCACAGGCCCCAGGGGAGCTCAAAATCCGCACGAAGGCCCAATGTAAGAAGGGCTGCGAAAGTTGACATGTACATTACCGTCATATCCATATGTCCTGCGATCAGAACAATGGTAAATCCAAGACCCAGCCAGATGACAAGGCTTCCGTTTCCTGTAACTGCACGGATGTTATACGCAGTATAGAAGTTGTCCACAAACAGTCCGCATAACAGCACGATCGCAAGCAGGAAGAAAGCTCTGTTTCTGTTGATAAACGCCGCATTCAGCTTAAATTTCTTTTTTTCCATTATGCTTTCCCCAACTTTCTGTTAGAATTTGTGTTCAACCATACGATGAACAGAAATACAATACCCTGTACCAGATACTTCTCATAGGTGCCAAGACCAACCCAGGAAAGGATATTGTTCAGCATACCGTAAGCAAGCACTCCGCCGAAGGTTCCAATAATCGTTCCTTTGCCGCCGTTCAGAGATACGCCGCCCAAAAGGATCGCGGTCAGCGCGTCAAAGTCATAGCCTGTACCGTTTTCGTAGGAAGCACATTTTCTGAGGGCCGCATAGAAGATACCTGCGGTAGCACTGCAAAGTCCGTTAAAGATATAAACCATGATAATGGATTTTGTGCAGTTGATACCGGAGAATTTCGCAACCTCATAGTTTGTTCCGATGATTTTCAGCTTCTGGCCAAAAGAGGTTTTTGTATGGATCACCCAGGAAATGACAAACATAATAAGCATTACGATCGCCATTAAGGAAATCACACCGCCGATGTAGGTTCTGGAAATGGAATAGAACATCTCTGCAGAATCCTGCATGTTTTCGTTCGCGATATCCTCCGCATAGAGCATTTTGCCCTGCCATACCACTCGGATGACACCGGACACCAAAAGGTTCACGGCCAGCGTCCAGATAATGGCATTCGCCCTCATCTTACCGATCATGAAACCGTTGATCAGACCGATCAGCGCGCCTGCGAGAAGGCCCATGATGATGGAGCCCACAAAGCCAAAGTTAATGCACTGTACGGCAATCACACCGGAAAACGCCATGGTGATGGGAACAGACATATCTGTCATGTTTCCGGAATAGGTAACGTAGAACAGACCTGCGCAGACCATACCTACCAGCGCAACCGCCTCAAGGATCGACTGGATGTTGCTCTTGCCGAAAAACTGCCCCTTGGAAACGATCATACCGAGGATCATCAGACCTACGACAATGATCCAGATACCCAGCCTGTTAAACAGGAGACTGAATTTGTTGATTTCTGTTTTTCTTGTATCCACCTTTGGAGCGGTAGCATTTTCATTTTTGTTTACTTCTGACATGATACGAATTCTCCCTCCCCGTTAGCTGCAATCAAGATTGAGTTCTCAGTCATATCCTTCTTCTGGATCATGCCAATGGTGTGACCCTCGCGAAGGATCACTGCTCTGTCTGCAAGTCCGACTACCTCCGGAAGATCGGAGGAGAGCAGGATAACTGAATTTCCTTTTGCCACGTAATCTTTTACCACATTGTGGATCACCTGTTTTGCATTTACGTCTACACCACGGGTAGGCTCATCCAGGATCAGGATATCCACGCCGGAAGCCAGCCATTTTGCCATGAGGACTTTCTGCTGGTTACCGCCGGAGAAGCTGTTCACCAGACGGTTTCTGTCCGCCGGATAAACACTCATTTCGTTGATTTTTTCGTCTACCAGGTTGTTGAGGCTTGCCGCATTGAAAAAGCCTGCCTTGGAATACTTGTCAATAATACAGGAAGTTACGTTGTCCGCAACGGTCTGGTTCAGCGCAAGTCCGACTACCTTACGGTCTTCTGTCAGATAACCCAGGCCGCCGTTGATGGCTTCGCCGAAGTTCTTGAAGTGCACTTCTTTTCCATGAATAAAGACCTTGCCGCCGTCGGCCTTGTCCACACCGATGAGGGCGCGGGCGATCTCTGTTCTTCCTGCTCCGGCAAGTCCGCAGATGGCCAGAACCTCGCCTTTGTGCAGTTCAAAGTTTACATGGTGGAAGAAGCCCCAGCGTGTGTAATCCTCCGCTTTCAGCACAACCTCGTCCTGAACCATGGAAACATGGTTTTCGTAAAAGTTCTTAACCGGACTTCCTACCATCATTTCTACCAGATGATCCGGATTGGTCTCGGTAACCGGAAGGTCTCCCACCAGCTTGCCGTCCCGCATAACCGTTACATGGTCTGCGATTTCAAAAATCTCAGCAAGGTGATGCGAAATGTAAACGATCGCCAGTCCCTCTGCCTTCAGCTGACGGATAATTCCGTAAAGGCGGTTGACCTCTTCACTGGAAAGTGCGGAGGTGGGCTCGTCCATAACGATAATGTGCGGATTCGAACCAAGAACCTTTGCTATCTCTACCAGCTGTGCCTCGCACTGGCTGATCTCAGAAACGTCTATTGTTGGGTCGATATAGTCAAGACCCACACGGGCAAGAAGTTTTTTTGCCTCCTCGATCGCTTTCTTCTTGTCAACAAAAAGTCCTTTTACCGGCAGTCTGCCTACCAGAAGATTTTCATAAATAGAAATTCTGCGCGCCAGGGAAAGCTCCTGGTATACCATTCCGATACCGGCCTCTTTTGCCAGGTTCGGTGTGTGCAGCAGTTTCTTTTCGCCATTGATGTAGATGTCGCCGGTATAGTCGTTGAACAGACCGTTCAGCATCTTCATCAGAGTAGATTTTCCTGCACCGTTTTCCCCCATCAGTGCATGAACCTCTCCTCTCTTTACACGGAAATCAACTTTGTCAACTGCCAGAGTTCCCGGGAAGCGTTTGGAAACCTGTCGCATTTCCAGAGCGTATTCCGTGTTTTTCGGTTGGTTACTCATATTACTTTACTCCTTTCCTTTTATTTTTTTCTACTCATTTAATGTTGAGGCCGCTCTCTGCAGAGCTTCTTCGCTGCGTTCTACTTCCACTTCGTCCATGATGCCGTCAAGCATGTCCTGAAGCGCTTCCTCCCGAAGATTTTTTTCTGCCTCTATTTCCCATGCCGGCTCCTGGAATCCCACAAAATAAAGTACATGGAACCCTTCATCCGCATAGATTACCTCACAGTCGCCCGGCTTGCGGGTCTCGTCAAAACTCCAGCTGTCCACCTGGGAAGCCAGCTGGTCTTTCAGAACATTTTCGTACAGACCGTTGTTTTCTTCGCCTGCCGAGGAATGTTCCTCATAGAGCTTCTCGAACTGCTCTTCCGTCCTGTCTCCAGATTCCCATTCCTCCAAAACGGCTTCCGCTGCCGCACAGGAATCTTCGTATTCCTGGTCCAGATTTTCCGCTGCCGGACTGACAGGGAAGGAAATATCCCGAATCGCCACGGTGGGATATTCATGTCGGAATCTGTCCCGAAAGATCATGACATAATAGCCTTTTTCATCCTCCAGCACCGCGCTGTCCCCGGCCTTTCTCTCCTGGGAAAACAGCCAGTCGCCGTAAGCATATCCGGAGCTGTAATAGGCTTCCTCTGATTCGTAGTATACAGAGCCTTCATACTCGTCGGAGAGCTTCTCCAGATCTTCTCCGTCCTGAACACGCTTAAGAGCTTCCTCTGCCTGCGCTTTCGCCTGCGCCATCTTTGACTCGCTTGCGTCCTCGTCTTTGCCCGCCGCCTTAAAGTACAGGCGCTCGTAGCTGACAAATTCGTACTGCTCTCTGTTTTCTTCAAATTCCCGGTTCAGCTCTTCTTCCGAAAACTCGGGTTCTTCCTGCTTGTACAGGGAATACTCTCTTGCCATGAAGGACATGGTCATCAGCTCTTCATACCGCTCAAGACTCATATCCCGGCCATAAATTCCGGCCATATACTGATCTGCTGACAGGTCGTTGTTCTCGGCAAGCGCCGTAACTCCGTCCAGATACTCTTTTATTTCCGCCTGGCTCTGTTCATCCAGAACAAACCCTTCTTTTTCCGCCTCTTTTGCCACAGACACCACATGTACCATGGAGTCCACGCTCTCGTCCAGAAGATAGTCGAACCAGGATCGTCCGTCCTCATACTCCTGTTCCTTCAGCGGCTTGCTGTCGTCGATCATATAAGAAATATATTCTGCATTCTGCTGACGGAAGGTATCATAATAGGTATAGAAGAAATAGTTCACATCCGAGACAGAGTACTGTTCTCCATCGATCTGGATCGCATCCTGCTCATTCACATATTCCTGTGCGTTCTTCCATGTAAAGTAGCCCCAGCCTCCCAGTGCCAGCGCAGCGACCGCTACAGCCTCTGCAATTATCACTTTTGAACTTACCTTTTTCTTTTTTCTTTTCTGACTCATATTTCGCACCTACAAATCTGCATTTTTCATTAGCTTTTACGAAAAATTCATCAAAAAATTTCATAAAGCATTTTTATTTGTTGTGATTTCTCTCTAATTTAAGTACTATTTTACACAACCTATTGGTAATTTTCAACGATAACTGTTTTTAAGTTTTAAACGTTTAAATTCTTTTCTTTCATTTAAACTTTAAACGCCCCTGTCTCCGTGTTATTTTCTGGAATCCGCAACTGCCTGATACATGGCAAGGATATTGGCCGCCGGTACGTCAGGCATGATATTGTGCTCCTGGTTGAACACAAACCCTCCGCCATGGTTGAAAATGTCGATCATGCGTCTTGTATATTCGTACACTTCCTTCGGTGTTGCGCGATTCAGAACGGTTCTGGTATTGCAGCCGCCGCCCCAGAAGGTAATGTCCTTTCCAAATTCACGTTTCAGAACCTCCGGATCCATCTGGTATGCTGTGGTCTGAACCGGATTCAGCACATCGTATCCTGCTTCGATCAGATCCGGGATAATGGGATACAGAGAACCGCAGGAATGCAGGAAGGTTTTCATCTTGCTGTGGGTATGTACATATTCGTTCAGCTTTGTATGATACGGTTTAAACAAGGTCTGGTATTTTTCTCTGGACATGAACATTCCGGTGTCCATGCCAAGGTCATCCCCGAATCTCAGGATATCCACAATATCTCCGACGGACTCGCAGACCTTTTCCAGCGTTGCCAGATGACGGATCATCAGCTGCTCCACAAGCGCTTCCACGTTTTCCTCGTCCGCATAGGTGTCCATGAGGAAATTGTCGATCCTTCTGAGGAAGGTTCCCCACTCAAACAGGTTGCAGCCGCAGGTGATCATCAGCGCTTTGTCCGTGCTTGCACGAAGCTTCAGGGTTTTCTCGCGGAGTGTCTTATAGAAATCCGGGTCATTTGCGTGATCCCAGGGGCTGTGCACCAGCGCGCTCCACAGAACCTTGCCCATCTGATGGTCCAGATCGCTGAAATCATCGGGATAGTCCTCCTGATAGGGGAAGTAGGTCTGATCGAAGAAGGTAGCTCCTACCGGCATTCTCGCAATGAGGGTTCCCTCTTTGTCATGAACCAGATAGTCTCCGTTTGGCTGTTTTTCCGGATGGAACCAGTTGGGATAATGTCCGATAGAGCCGTCTGCCAGCACGGTTTCATGCCAGTCCTCATCCTTTTCATTAAAGGTACGTCCGATGTCCAGAACATCCACGCCGAATCTGTCCAGAATTTCCATTTCCGGCTGCGCTACCTGCTGCACTACATCAAAAATCCTGGTCTGCCCGCCGGTCATGCCCAGCTCCTTTTTCAAATTATTATATGCAATCGCGGATATTCCGGAGCTTGGTGTACTGCCCAGATCCAGCGGAACATAATCCGGTTCTTTATGATTGATTGCTGCCATTACACGTTCTCTTGAAGTCATGATTCTTCTCCTTTCTGCGAAACAGATATTTCTTATATTGTATTATCGTGTATGGACAGTTCAATTTCAATACGCTTTGCAAAATATTAATCTAAACGTTTAGATTAATATTTGACAAGCAGTTTTTCTTATGCTACATTAAAAATCAAAAGAAACATACGTATTTTACCGGCCCCGCCGGGAAAGGAGCTAACTATGGCAACTCTCAAGGATGTGGCAAAAGACGCCGGCGTCTCCATCGCGACCGTCTCCTGCTGCCTCAGCGGTTCCCGCTATGTAAAGCCGGAAACCCGCTCCAAAATTATGGATTCCATTGAAAAACTGAAATACATCCCCAATGCTTCTGCCAGGGATCTGCGCTCCACAAGCACCAACCGGATCGGCGTGGTGCTTACAGACATTGACAACATCTACCACACGGAGATTTTCAAAGGAATCTCTGCGAGCCTGCAGAGAAAGGGCTACACCATCAACGTTGCCTTTTCCAACAGCCTTCCGGATATTGAGCGCGAAAAAATCGAAGATTTCATCAGCCAGAATGTTTCCGGACTGATCCTCATCACCTGTCAGCCGCAGAACACGGACTTTTTTGTAAACCGCATCCGAAACTTCGGAATTCCCACCGTTTTTCTGGAACGGCGCCCCGACAACATGGATGTGAATTTCCTCGGTTTTGACAATTACCGCACCATATATTCCATCACAAAAACGCTCCTGGAAAACGGGAACCGGCAGATTGCGCTGTTCACCGGCAATCCTGCCTTTTCCAGCGAAAGCGACTGCATCCGCGGCTATGAGGATGCGTTTCGCCACTTCGGCCTTTCCGTGGATCCTTCCCTGGTATGCGAGACGAACATGTCCAAAGAGGATGCTTTCAAGGTTTCCATGTCCAGTCTGTGCGGCCGTCCGGTGGATGCCATTGCCGCCACCTCCGAAAACATTGCCTTCGGGGTTCTGGAAACCCTCCATGTCCTGGGCCGCAAGATCCCGGAGGATGTACAGCTCATCACCCTGAGCGAGGAATCCTGGAACGCCTCCACCAAATATCCCGGCATGCTCCACACCTCAAGGACCGCTTTTACCCTGGGAAAAAAGGCTGCCGAGCTTCTGGAAGAGAATATCAAAAATCCCTCCCTTTTTGAGAAAAAGACCTGTCTGCTTGCAGATCAGGTTCCCAAAATAGCCTCCGCGCCGCCCGTGCATGCCGCCCCTGAGCAGACCGGAGGCGCCCTTTCCGCCAAAGAGGGGCTTCGGATCCTCATGGTGGACCTGGCCACCAGCCACTCCACAAAGCTTCTCTCCACCAGCTTTACCAGAGAAACCGGCATTCCCATTGAATTCGAATTTGTTCGCCAGAGCGAGCTTCTGAAGCGGATTTCCCAGGATGTGGACCGCTCCGAGAACTATTTTGACATTTACATGTACGACGTTCCCTGGCTGGACTACCTGATACAGAACGGTTTTTTGCTGGATATCACAGATTTTGTCCAGAGCGGAAGCTTCCACTCCGAAAATGTCTTTGCAGAGAACCTGGAAAACTGCCGCCACGGGCAGGCCTATTACGGCATTCCCATTATCGGCGGAGCGCAGATCATGTTTTACCGTCAGGATTTATTTGAAAACAGAGACATTGCCAAAGCCTTCAAGAATCAGTACCAGATTTCCCTCCGTCCCCCCAAGACCTGGACGGAATTCAACGGCATCGCTCAGTTTTTCACGCGGAAATACAATCCCGATTCCCCAACGGAATTCGGGACCTCCCTGGCCGGCAGCATGGACGAAGAGCTGGCGCCGGAGCTGCTCATCCGTCTGTGGTCCAACGGCGGAAAAATCTGGGACAAGCATTTCAACGTCTGCCTCAACACACCGGAAAACGCCAAAGCCTTCCGCACAATCCTGGACACGCTCAACTATACTCCCGGCTCCCCCTTTGAGACAGACATCCAGCAGACGGTCTCCGATTTTGCCTCCGGCAAAACAGCAATGCTTGTGACCTACACGGAATATGCTTCGGAAATCAGTACCTACGTCCACAAAAACACCATTGGCCGCGTGGGATACCGCACCTTGCCCGGAAGCTCTCCGGCCAGCATCGGCTGGAACTTCGGCCTCAATCCCTTTACGCCCCGTACAGAGGAGGCCTTCCGCTATTTCCAGTGGCTCTGCAAGACTGAGACCAGCTATTATATGACTATCCTAAACGGTCAGTCTCCCGTCATTGCGCCCTATCACAGCCACGAGCTGATCAAGCTCTATCCCTGGCTGGAATACACAGAAGAAAGCTTCCGCTATACCAGAAAGCGCAGCATGCCCTACCGCAGCAAATCCCTGTGTATTCCCCAGAACAAAATCGAGCGAATCCTCTGCAGCGTCCTCAAAGATATCCTGCAGAACAACCGCTCTGTGGAACAGGCGCTGGCCTCTGCCCAGACGGAAATGGAGCTTCTGTTCAAGTCCTATGGGTATCCAAGGCCGCTGCATTTCATTAAATAATTTTTTCTTATCATAACGAAAAGAAGCTGCCCTACGATGTCCGCTCTTGGACACCATAAGGCAGCTTCTTTTTTATTTTATTGTTTTGTTAGGTCAGCACACTCTCGCCCTGTATCCCCTGGAACTTCTTTCGTGCCCGAAGGGGAGCGCGAGGGGAAGCGGGCTTCGAAACTTTGAGCGTTTCCCCTCGCACCCTGCGTTTCCCCTCGTTCTTTCCTTATTTCTTAGAAATGAAAACCTTCTCCAGCTTCCAGATATCTCTCACATACTCCTCAATGGTTCTGTCAGAAGAGAACTTTCCGCTGCATGCGGTGTTGAGAAGCGCCATTTTCGCCCATCTCTTCTCATCGCGGTAAGCCTCCTCCACTCTCTTCTGCGCTTCTGCATAGGAGCGGAAGTCTGCCAGGATAAAGTATCTGTCCGGACGGTCTGTGTTCTTTCTGGTCAGCAGAGAATCATACAGATCGCGGAACAGCTCTGTGTCACTGGAGAATTTGCCGTTGATCAGCTCCATGAGCACCTGGCGGATTTCGCCGTCGGTATTGTAGATCACATTGGGATCATAGCCGCCATGGTTCTCGTAATTGATAACCTCATCGGAGGAAAGGCCGAAGATAAAGGCATTTTCCTCTCCAACCTCTTCCACGATCTCCACGTTCGCGCCGTCCATGGTTCCCAGCGTGGGGGCACCGTTGAGCATAAACTTCATGTTTCCGGTACCGGAAGCCTCCTTGCTCGCTGTAGAAATCTGTTCGGAAACATCCGCTGCCGCAAAAATCATCTCCGCATTGGATACGCGGTAGTTTTCGATAAATACCACCTTCAGCTTGCCGTTAATGGAAGCATCGTTGTTCACCACATCCGCAACCGCGTTGATGAGCTTGATGATCTTCTTCGCGGTGTGATAGCCGGCGGAAGCCTTTGCTCCGAAGATAAAGGTTCTGGGATAGAAATCCATCTCCGGATGCAGCTTGATCTGGTCGTACAGATAGATCACATGCAGGATGTTCAGAAGCTGACGCTTGTACTCGTGGAGACGTTTTACCTGCACATCAAAGATAGAGCGCGGGTCAACCTCAACGCCATTGTGCTCCAGAATATATTTTGCCAGACGAACCTTGTTCTGGTACTTGATGTTCATGAACTCCTGAAGCGCTTTTTCATCGTCCGCATAAACCTTCAGCTTGGAAAGCTGAGAAAGGTCGGTGATCCATTCCGGTCCGATATGGTCGGTGATCCAGTTTGCCAGAAGCTGATTTCCGTGAAGCAGGAACCGTCTCTGGGTAATGCCGTTTGTCTTGTTGTTGAATTTTTCCGGCATCATCTCATAAAAATCACGCAGCTCCTGATTCTTCAGGATTTCTGTGTGAAGTCTTGCAACGCCGTTTACGGAAAAGCCTGCCACAATGGCCAGATGTGCCATTTTTACCTGGCCGTCATAGATGACCGCCATTTTTTTGATCTTTTCGTAGTTGCCCGGATATTTCTGCTGGATCTCAATGATGAAGCGGCGGTTGATCTCCTCAATGATCTGGTATACACGGGGAAGCAGTCTGGAGAACAGCTCGATGGGCCATTTCTCAAGGGCTTCCGCCATAATGGTGTGGTTGGTGTATGCGCAGCATTTTGTGGTGATCTCCCACGCCTCGTTCCAGCCAAGGCCTTCCTCATCCATGAGGATACGCATCAGCTCTGCCACAGCTACGGTCGGGTGCGTGTCGTTCATCTGGAACACAACCTTCTCGTAAAGCTTATGGATATCGCTGTGTTTCTTTTTGTATTTGTCAATGGCAGCCTGCAGAGAGGCGGATACGAAGAAATACTGCTGTTTCAGACGCAACTCTTTTCCTGCCATGTGGTTGTCGTTGGGGTAAAGCACCTCCACGATATTGCGGGCCAGGTTTTCCTGCTCCACTGCTTTTTTGTAATCGCCCTTGTCAAAGGAATCCAGACCGAAGTCGATGACCGGCTCTGCGTCCCAGATCCGAAGGGTGTTTACGATCTTGTTGTTGTAGCCGACAATGGGCATATCGAAGGGAACCGCACGCACGGACTGATATCCCTCGTGAATAAATTTGTTTTCGCCCTTTGCATGGTCGTATTCTACGCGCACATAGCCGCCGAATTTTACTTCCTTCGCATACTCCGGACGGCGAAGCTCAAAGGGATAGCCGTCCTTCAGCCAGTTGTCCGGCACCTCAAGCTGGAAGCCGTCCTTGATCTCCTGCTTGAACATGCCGTAGCGGTAACGGATTCCGCAGCCGTAAGCACAGTAGTTGAGCGTTGCCAGAGAATCCAGGAAGCATGCCGCAAGTCTTCCAAGACCACCGTTTCCAAGAGCCGGGTCCGGCTCCTGGTCTTCGATACAGTTCAAATCAAGGCCCAATTCCTCCAGCGCCTCTTTTACTTCATCATAAGCGCACAGGTTCATCAGATTGTTGCCGAGAGCGCGGCCCATGAGAAACTCCATGGACATGTAATACACGACCTTGGGATCCTGTTCATCATACGCATTCTGGGTCTCCAGCCAGTTGTCAATGATAACATCCTTTACCGTGTAGCTCACTGCCTGGAAAATCTGCTGCTGCGTTGCTTCTTCCAGTTTTTTGCGGTAAAGAAATTTTACGTTATCCTCTACGCTTTTTTTGAAAGCTTCTTTTTTAAACTGCTTATCAATCATTCTTTCCCTCCTGCACTTGGAATGTCCAAAGCTCTACAGCTTTTTTACACCCAATGTGACCCTTTCCTTATTGATGTTCCATTCCTTCACATATCCGTCTGTCTCACCAAAGACGAGCTGTTCTGCAAGAACCTCGCCCTGAATCTCCTCTTCGTGAGCTTTCATGATATCCTGGATTTTATCATTATCCTGTACGTAAACGCAGATTTTATCCATAACCTCAAAGTCTGCTTCCTTGCGCATGGTCTGAATTTTGCTGATGATCTCCCGGACAAAGCCTTCCTCCAGAAGCTCCGGTGTCAGGTTCGTGTCAAGGACAACCGAAACCTCTCCCTCTGTCTCCGTGACAAAGCCTTCTGTCTGCGCGGTCTCAATGAGCAGATCCTCCTCGGAAAGCACAACCTCATTTCCATTGATGTCAAGCTTCAGAGCGCCTTCTGCGCGAAGGGCATTCATGGCCTTTGTTCCGTCAATGTCGGTGAGCGCCTGACGGATTCCGCCCAGGAGCTTGCCGTATTTCGGTCCAACCGTGCGAAGCTGCGGCTTGAAGCTGTAGGAAATAAATGCCTCCACATCATCTGCAAACTTCACTTCTTTTACATTCAGCTCGTCCGCGATGATATCCGTAAAGAAGCTGTCCATCTTCTTCTCCGCCTTTATATACATGGTTCCGATAGGCTGACGGTTCTTGATGTTTGCTGTATTTCTGCAGGCGCGTCCCAGAACGACCACCTTGAGGAGCTCTTCCATGTTGGCTTCCAACTCTTTGTCCATGAGTGCTTCGTCTGCTGCCGGGAAGTCACAGAGGTGAATGCTCTCCGGAGCGTTTTTGTCAATGCTTCTCACCAGATTCTGGTAAATGTCCTCTGTCATAAAGGGGATCATGGGCGCTGCCACCTTGGAAACCGTTACCAGCGCGGTATAAAGGGTCATATAGGCATTGATCTTATCCTGCTCCATGCCCTTTGCCCAAAAACGCTCACGGCTTCTGCGCACATACCAGTTGCTCATCTCATCCACAAACTCCTGAAGCGCTCTTGCGCTCTCGGGGATCCGGTAATTTGCCAGGTTGTCGTCCACCGTCTGGATCAGGGTGTTCAGCTTGCTCAAAAGCCATTTGTCCATAACGGAAAGCTTCTCGTAATCCAGGGTATATTTTGTGGCGTCAAAATTATCAATGTTCGCGTAGAGCACGAAGAACGCATAGGTGTTCCACAGCGTGCTCATAAATTTGCGCTGTCCTTCCACAACGGCCTTGCCGTGGAAACGGTTCGGCAGCCAGGGCGCGCTGTTGATATAGAAATACCAACGGATCGCGTCTGCGCCGTATTTTTCCAGCGCGTCAAAGGGGTCTACGGCATTTCCCTTGGATTTGCTCATCTTCTGGCCGTTTTCGTCCTGCACATGCCCCAGAACGATAACGTTCTTGTAAGGAGCCTTGTTAAACAGAAGTGTAGATTCTGCCAGGAGAGAATAGAACCATCCTCTTGTCTGATCCACTGCCTCGGAGATAAAGTCTGCCGGGAACTGCTGTTCAAACAGATCTTTGTTCTCAAAGGGATAGTGATGCTGTGCAAAGGGCATTGCCCCGGAGTCAAACCAGCAGTCGATCACTTCCGGTACTCGATGCATGGTTCCGCCGCATTCCGGACATTTGAGAGTGATCTCATCAATGTAGGGACGGTGAAGCTCCACGGTCTTCGCCGCCTCGTTTCCGCTCATCTCATAGAGCTCCTGACGGCTTCCCACAGAGTGCATATGTCCGCAGGAGCACTCCCAGATATTGAGAGGAGTTCCCCAGTAGCGGTTACGGCTGATGCCCCAGTCCTGAACATTTTCCAGCCAGTCGCCGAAACGGCCCTTGCCGATGCTCTCCGGAATCCAGTTGATGGTATTGTTATTGCGGATCAGATCGTCTCTCACTGCGGTCATTTTGATAAACCAGGACTCACGCGCATAATAGATAAGCGGGGTGTCGCATCTCCAACAGTGGGGATAATCATGTTCAAATTTGGGCGCGTCGTAAAGCTTGCCCTCTTTGTCCAGATCCGTGAGGATCACCGGGTCCGCCTTTTTCACAAAGATGCCTCCGTAAGGAGTTTCCTCTGTCATATTGCCCTGTCCGTCTACAAACTGTACAAACGGCAGGTTATAGTCGCGTCCCACGCGGTTATCGTCCTCACCAAACGCAGGTGCAATGTGAACGATACCGGTACCGTCGCTCATGGTAACGTAATTGTCGCAAACGACGAAGTGGCCTTTTTTCTTCTGCTTCTCTGCCGCCTCTTTCGTACACTCCCAGAGCGGCTCGTATTCCTTGTATTCCAGATCTTTTCCTGTAAATTTCTCAAGAACCTCGTAAGCCGGGGTTTCTTCTGTTCCAAGACGGCCCAAAACGGTATCAAGCAGCGCTTCTGCCATATAATATACATAGCCGTCTGCCGCTTTTACCTTGCAGTAGGTCTCCCCCGGGTTTACACACAGCGCAGTGTTGGAGGGCAGGGTCCAGGGCGTGGTTGTCCATGCCAGGAAATACGCGTCCTCCCCGATCACCTTAAAGCGCACGATCGCGGAGCGCTCCTTTACGGACTTATAGCCCTGAGAAACCTCCTGCGCGGAAAGCGGCGTGCCGCAGCGCGGGCAATAGGGAACGATCTTGAATCCCTTATAAAGAAGATTCTTGTTCCAGATTTCTTTCAGCGCCCACCATTCCGACTCAATATAATCATCCTCATAGGTGACATAGGGATTGTCCATATCGGCCCAGAAGCCCACGGTTGAGGAGAAATCCTCCCACATCCCTTTGTATTTCCACACACTTTCTTTGCACTGGCGGATGAAGGGCTCCATGCCGTATTCCTCGATCTGCTCCTTGCCGTCCAGTCCCAGCTTCTTCTCCACTTCCAGCTCAACCGGCAGTCCATGGGTATCCCATCCTGCTTTTCGGGGAACCATGGCTCCCTTCATGGTGCGGTAGCGGGGAATCATATCCTTGATCACACGGGTCAGCACATGCCCGATGTGAGGTTTGCCGTTTGCGGTGGGCGGACCGTCATAAAAAGTATAGGTCGGGCCTTCCTTACGGCTTTCCATGCTCTTTTCAAAGATACGGTTTTCCTTCCAGAACTGTTCTACTTTTTTCTCACGGTCTACAAAATTTAAGTTCGTATCTACTTTCTGGTACACTGCTTTTTCCTCCTTGTTTTGATTTTGTCTACATCTAAATTTACGTTATAAAAGCTGGTCGCTCCCGCGATCACCGCCCACATTCCCACTACGGGGTTTTGCCCCTTCCTGCGCCTGCGGGTCTGCCCGTCCAATGTCCGGGACTTTTATAACAAAAAAAGACCCCATCCGTAAAAGGACGAAGTCATTCGCTGTACCACCTGTTACGCTGTACGGGCACTGCTGCCGATACATGTTCCCTGTAACGGGGGAAAGCCGTCGTTTCCTACTTCCGCCAAAGGCCGGTTTTTCGGAAATAAAACTCCGGAGTGATCTTCTGCTGAACTTAACTCGCACCGGGCTTCCACCCTCCCCGGCTCGCTGCTGCTTTTGGTACAGCATACTCTCTCCATCACAGTCTTTCGCTTGATTTTTGTATACTGATATATTATAATGACTGGGAAATCCTTATGTCAAGTGTTTTTTAATAATGAAGGGTAAAATCTATGTCAAATTCAAAACAGAAACTGCGCGGACTTCTGCTGGGGCTGATGTGTTTGAGCTTTGTCCTTCCTCAGCCAGACATGATTTACGGCGCCCAGGAAAACACCGCGGCCGCCCAGCCTACTCCTACACCGGATCCCCACACGCAGGCCTATTACCAGGCTCCTGAGTCCAACTCTTACGAGGGCTGGCCTGCCGGCCCCAATGTGGAAGCCGGCTCTGCGGTAGTCATGGACCTTTATTCCGGTGCCATTCTCTACTCCAAAAACGCAGACGCACAGCAGTATCCGGCCAGTATCACCAAGATCATGACCACGCTTCTCGCCTGCGAGAACCTGGATATGAATGCACAAATGACGGTGTCCGAATTCGCGGCTTTCAGCAACGAACCCGGAAGCTCCAGTATCTACGCGGATATGGACGAGGTATTTTATGTAAAACAGGCTCTTATGGCAGTCATGCTGGAATCCGCCAACGAGGTTTCTGTTGCCATTGCAGAGGAGACCTGCGGTTCCTCCAAAAAGTTCGTGGAAAAAATGAATGAACGTGCACGCCAGCTTGGCTGCACCAACACGCATTTCAACAATCCCAACGGACTTCCGGACGAGACCCATTATACCACGGCCAACGATATGGCCAAGATCGCCCGGGCGGCCTGGTATAATCCGTATTTCCGCACCTTTACCACAAAAGACCTGTACGAAATCCCGCCTACCAACAAACAGCCGGAAACCCGTTATCTTCTGAACCACCACAAAATGATGGCCGGCCGAGAGAGGGCCTACGAGGGTGTGCTTGGCGGAAAGACCGGCTACACTACCGCCGCCGGAAGCACCCTTGTCACCTTTGCCAAGAAAAACGGCATGGCTGTTGTTGTGGTTGTCCTGAACACAGTTGACGGCGGCTACTCCGACACAGCGGCGCTTCTGGACTATGCCTTCGGAAGCTTCCAGGAAATCAGCCTGGGCTTCTCCACGGATCCGGTTCCGGTTGTAATGCCGCCAAGCGAAAAATACATTCTCAAGGATGGGGGAAACACTTATCCCTACCATGCAACCAGACAGTATTACGCTACAGTTCCCGCAGGTGTGACTCTTGATTCCCTTACCTCCAAAAAAGAACTGCAGCAAAATGCCGCGGGCGCGCCGCGGCTTGAGACCTCCTACTACTATGGAGATCAGTTTGTAGGAAGCGGATATGAATATCAGCGAAACATTCTCTCAGATCTCTTAAACTGAGCCTCGTTTCGACTGACGTTTCCGGCGGAGAGATTCCCTTTTCTGGCGAATCTTCTCCGCCTCTTCTGTATCTATGCATTTCAGCGTCTTTACTCCATAATAGGCGCCCTCGTCTGTTCTGCGCACCCGAAGCTTGCCCTTTATGAGCCCGTGCTCCTGACACACAGACACGCTGTAATACGCCTTTGGGCTTCCCGCAAACCAGCGGATCTTACGCTTTGCACTGCAGTGGCAGACCGGACAGCGGGTGCTGGTCGCCTCCTTATCCTTCATCATCCGCTCCCTGGTGGAAAACTCCCTGGAAACATATTTGTCATAGGTCGGATAAGAAATATAGATCTCTTCTTTTTTGGATTTTGGATTCTGATACACATCAATGGAGGAATTGGGCAGAATATACTCCGTCTCAATATTTTTCAGGACAGCCGCCGTATAATAGGCATCCGCCAGCGCCCGGTGAAAATCCTGCTTTTTCTCGATCTCCAGCATATCAATGGCATACTCCAGGCTCCGGCGGCTTTTGCCGTCCTCATAGCGAATGGCAAACAGCTTCTGCACATCATAGTAGGTCACCGGCCCCGGGAGCCGTTCAAGAAGCCCGTAATATTTCATGTTCCGCTGCAGCTCCATGACGTCCTGATTGCCCCAGGTAAAAAAATACCAAGAAGCGCCGCACCATTCCAGGAACTCCCGGACAGCATCCTCAAAGGCCTGTCCCTTCTCCAGCTCCTTGTAATCCACATGAATGACTTCATGGACACTGCTGTGGATCCACTTATACACCTTTGGCCTGATCAGTCTGTGGAACGTGTCCACGATTTCCTTTTGTTCGTTGAGCTTCACTGCCCCGATTTCAATAATCTCAAAAGGCAGGCGGCTTTCCGAAAACTTCTTCCCGCCGGGACTCTGGTTCCACTCCAGATCAAAAACAATATAATTCATAAAATTTACTTTCCTTTGCTTCCTTCCAGCGCTTCTCCCAGCTCATAAATCGCCGTGATAAGATATTCCTGGAATTTTTCCTTGTCCGCGTCCAGAAGCACAACGTCCTTCAGATCCTCTGCATCATAATTCCACCAGCGCAGGTCGCAGAGGGTAGAGCCTCTGGAAACTCCCTGAGAGCAGTCTACGTCAAGCACGGCCTTCTCTGCTTTAAAAATCTCCGGATGCAGCATATACATCAGCGGAACCACATCGTGGATGCTGGCCTCTCCCCGATATTTGTTATAGGTGTCCAGCGTAAAGCCCACCATGTCTCCGCAGGCCTTTGCCACCTCATTGCCGGACTGGCAGAACTTCATGATCTGATTTTTGGAAAGCGCGCATTTCTGTGTGGCGTCCAGCCCGCACATTACCATGGGAATTCCGGAATGGAAAACAACGCTCGCCGCCTCCGGATCAACATAAATGTTAAACTCCGCCGCAGGCGTGGTATTCCCGCCTCTGGCTGCACCGCCCATAAAAATAATTTCGCGGATGCGGCTCTTCACCTCCGGAAAGGTCTTCAGCAGCAGCGCAATATTTGTCATGGGCCCTACGGGAACCAGTGTCACCTGCTCTCCCTCCGGCTGCGCCATGATCACCTCCCGGAGAAACGTCACCGCATTCCCGCTTGCCAGCTGTTTCTTCGCTGTGGGAAGCGTGCAGTACCCAAGCCCTGTATTTCCGTGCACCTCCGGCGCGTATACCGCCTTGCGGGTGATCGGCTCAGACGCACCTTTCGCCACCGGCACCTCCAAACCATAAAATTCCGTAAGGTTCAATGCATTTCTGGTTACCTTCTCCACGGTCTGATTGCCGCTTACCGTCGTCACGGCCAGCAGCTCAAAGGCCTGGAGGTTGGCTGCTGCGTAAGCGAGCGCCAGCGCATCATCCACTCCCGGGTCACAGTCTATGATAATTTTTCTTTTTTCCATGGGTGATTCCTCCGTAGCTGTGTTTTTTTACAGTATAGCAGAGGGAGAAAAACCTGTAAAGAAAATGCCTCCCCCTTTGTTTCACCGCAGCACCTGCTGCCCGCTTGCCACATATATTTCATACCATTCATGATGCGCAAGCGTTACTTCCAATGCCGCTATGGCCTGATCCAGACGGGAAAGCTTATTGCTGCCGGAAAGCGGAACCGCTCCCACAGGATGATACAGGATCCATGCGTACAAGATCACTGCCGGCTCCGTTTCGTGCCGCTTGGCAATTTCCCGGATCTTTGCCAGCGCCTTTGCGCATTGCGGATCTTCCTCCTTAAAAAGCCGTCCTCCCGCCAAGGGCGACCAGATCATGGGGTGGATTCTCCGAACTGTCAGATAGTCCATCATCCCACTGTCAAAATGCTCAAAACACACCGGATTCCATTCGATCTGATTGGTCACCAGGGTTCCGCCCATTGCCTGGTTCAGAGCGTCAAACTTAAAAGGATCAAAATTCGATACGCCCGCTTCCCGGATCAGACCTTCTTTTTTCAGATCCTGCAGCGCTCTTCCGGTTTCCCATGGATCAAAACAGGGGTCTTCCCGATGGATCAGATAGAGATCCAGATAATCTGTATGAAGTCTTCCCAGGCTTTCCTTGCAGGAAGCCACCACCCTGTCATAGGTGGTGTTATAGTATCCAAACGGCTTCCCGTCTATGATCTCTTTAAAAATCCCGGTTTTGGAGACAAGCTGTATCTTCTTGCGAATGGAAGGATCCCTGGCAAACGCTTCTCCCATTAAGGTTTCACACAAACCGCCGGAATAGACCTCCGCTGTGTCAAAGGTCGTCACACCTCTGTCGATACAGGCATTCATAAAATCCACCAGTTCCCCTGTGCTCCACTTCCAGCCCGCCAGTCTCCAGAAGCCCTGCGCAATGGATGAAATGGATAAATTCTCCGAAAGCTTTGTCATTTTCATATTCTTCCAATCTCCTTTTTCCGGCACAGACACTCTCCATTACAATATCAATCGAGCCGAATCAGCCTTATAGTATAAGTATAGCACAGCTCCTCCTTTTTTGGCTACCTTAACCCGCCGGCCGAATCCGTCCAAAATAAAAACCCCGCCGGAAATCCGGCGGGGAAAATGAGGGAAGGTGTATGAAAAACAAATACTTGTGATAAACGTCTTAGCCTTCAATGGCGATATATTTCTTTTCTTCCATTTCTTTCTTGGTATCTTCCTTCGGGAAACTCAGCTTCAGGATACCGTCCTCATACCTGGCATGTACATCCTCCTGGCTGATGGAGCGTCCAACGAAGAAGCTTCTGGAGCAATGTCCGTTGAAGCGCTCTCTGCGGATATATCTGCCTTTGCTGTCTTTTTCTTCCTTGTCCTCGCTTCGGGAAGCCTGGATGGTCAGATAACCGTCCTTCAGCTGCAGTTTCATATCCTCTTTTTTGTATCCCGGAAGATCAATATCCAACTCGTAATTGCCGTCAACCTCGCGGATATCCGTTCTCATCAGTTCCTTATTCGCCTGCGCACCGCGGGTTCTCATCTCGTGCTCCATGGGAAATCTCATAAAATCATCAAATAAATCTTCTCCAAAAATACTGGGCATCAACATAACGCATTCCTCCTGTTTTTACTTGTTCTATGTGAGTGTTTCTTTTCTTTTGTTCTATACGTAATATAGCACGTATTGTTAGCACTGTCAAGTAGTGAGTGCTAATTATTTTGTGAAGAATTTGTGAAGCCTTGATTTTACGGGCTTCACAGGGATTTTTCACTTACTTTCGCACTCAATTTTCTTGGTTTGACCACATTTTTACCACAAATTCTTGGAAAAATATATTCGTCTGATTTTCTTACCACATTTTACGACAACGACTTATGGTTTATACCACAGCAGGTACGGTTTCTGGCAGGTTCATTTTAGACATCTCGTTCTCCACATGAGACTTTTCTGCAATATGATTGTAGACATTCATTGTGATCTGTGCATCCGAATGGCCCATGACATACTGCATAACTTTAGGATTGACATTGTTCTCACCCAGTCTGGTACATCCCGTATGACGAAGGGTATGCGATGAAATAGGCGGCATCAGCTCCGGCTCTCGCTTCTCTTCTTCTGCCAGTTTGCTTTCTTTCTTATTATAGGCATTGACAATGTTTTTCAGAAAACTGTTCACTCCCGCCGGCATGATCGGACGCCCATGTTTTGTATTGAAGATGAATCCACTACGTCCACCGATCTCAACATTACTCTGCAAACCAAGCATAATTCATATTTAATAACATGGATTATTAATAGCAACGGTTTGTCCAGTATGGGATTTACCATATCTGGTTTTCCTATTTTCTGATGTCCGGAGATAGAAATTTCCTATGACCTGATTGTCCAAAATTGGACTATCCACCCTTAGGCACTTCTCTGCTCCACTTAATCATTTTCTTCTCCTAATGGAACTTCCCGGATAATATATTCGGTATCGCCATAAAAGCCATACTCATTACGCAATCTATGACGTTCCACATATCCATGATGCTCTAATTCCTTAATTGCAGAACGAACAGAATCAATCCCATCTCTGCTCAATGTTGCCAGTCCTTGCATATTGTAATTCCAGTCATCTGGCAAACTTAACATCAGCGATAATAGACCTTTCGCTTTCAATGTCAGATTCTTATTCTTGAAATGGTGATTACTCATTACCGTAAAATTCTTAGTTCTCTCTACACGAAAAATCTGTGCCATGCTCCCCACTTCCTTTCCAGACAGAAAAAGACGCAAGCCATATTCTTATGACTCACGCCTTTCTGCATAACTTACTTTTCTATTCTTCTGTTTCCAATTCCAATCTCTGTAAAATATCTCTTACAATACCTGCATCTTCAATCAGATTAATTCCAAAACATTTTTTACCTGCATCCTTCAAAGACGCACCCACATGATATGCTTTCGTTTTATCAAGAATTAAAAAACGATCGTGAAATGCTCTTGTGTACTTCACATCCAGTTTAGGATACTGTGCATTAAAGTTATCTACATCTGTTTGAGATAATTTTGTCCGTTGCTGTGTATAAACTGTCACCGCCACATTTTCTTTCTTCTTTGACAAAATATTTAATGTTCCTACATCCACATATCCATCTACCAGAACAATTTCCATTTCTGCTTTCTGAATCAGTCCTATCAATAAGCTGAATGCATCATATATCTGACCATCAAAAAATATCTTTTGATTAGACTCCTCATGATCTGATATGTACTCAAAAATCTGCTCCAGTTTTTCATCTGTCTTTTTCTGATATTCCAGTTGTTTTAGCTCAACGTTACTAATCCTTTCAAACAAAAGTGCATTGTTGGCTATAAACCGTCGCATTTCTACAAATGCACGCATAATACCTATACTTACATTAATTGCCACCTCGCTATGCAATACACTTGCAAGCATGGATATTCCCTGCTCTGTAAATACATACGGTAATGTACGTCTGCCACCATAACCATTTTCTGTTCCACTGCCATTTGAGGTGCCAAATTGGCATTTCAAGTTTTCATATTCATCTTTTGTAAGCTGAAATCGAAAATCTTCTGGAAATCTGGCAATATTTCTTTTAACGGCTCTGTTTAACGCTCCCGTTTCTACCTGATAAAGCATTGCCAGATCACTATCCACCATGACTTGTTTGTTTCTTACTACATAAATCAGATTTTCAACATCCGGTGGCATGATTTCAACTATTTGTGTTTCCACTGGTTCCATTTCTCTTACTTTCTGATCCGCCATTCCATCTCCTCTATAACTTGAAATGCCAAACTGGCATTTCAAGTTACTTTACCGCACAATCATTTCTTATGAGTTCCCAAAATCCATGTTCCCATTTTACCCTATTTTTCTCATTCTGCCTACTGCTATTTTTCATACAATAATGAGGTCGCAATCCACGACCTCATCACCTTCATTTAAACATAAATCAATTCCTTGAGAATAATCTCTTCTGCAATTGCTTTGTGTTGATTAGCAGATCTTACCCAGGCAATCTGATCTTTCTCTTTATCCGGCAATGGTTCTTTTTCTTCTAACTGTTTCAGTATTACCTCTTCCCGTTCTCTGGCTGCCTTGTCTACTTCCAGAAGATGCTCTCCAATGGTGTCCTGTAAAAGCATCACCTGATACGTTGAATTTCGATGGTTCTTCAGATAATCTCTGCGTAAGAATCCATATTTGCCAAGCTGCACCATCTGCTCACCGGATTTATAGGTGAGATTTGGGATCAGATATCCATTTACATTTGTATACGTTAATTTCATTTTATTAGCACTCTCCA
>CALBGI010000044.1 GCA_937893675.1 uncultured Blautia sp. | reverse complement strand
AATTCATTCAAAAAACTTTCGTTTTAGACTTGACTTTTAATAGTTAGTCTTTCTTATATTCGATTGTAGTTGATCAGGCAGCCTTTCAAAATAATCTCTCGCTCATCATCCGTCAGCTCGCCCAAAGTCACATCAAAGGCCTGAAGATTTCCGTCTTTTACCGTGTAGCCTTTGATCACCTCGTCTTTATCCTCTACCGCTTTGCGGATGCCCGGGAAGAAGAGGTAATCGCCGTTTGCAAAGGGAAGCTCTCCGTTTTCAATAAGAAATGGAAGCATTCCCCAGTTGATGAGGTTGGAGCGGTAACGTTTGGTTGCATACTCGTTGGCAATATTTGCCCAGCCGCCCAGAACCTTCTGACAGGAAGCCGCCTGTTCTCTGGCAGAGCCGTCGCCCGGCTTCACAGCAAAGATCGTGCTTCCAAATCCGGTATTGCTCTTGTCTGCATTTTCAAAGGTTTTCCGGATCGTTTCCATGACGTCTTTCAGCTCCGGAACCGCCTCTGCCGGACAATCCCCGTTTTCCACCGCCTTCTGCGCTTTCTGGATTTCTTTTGCCCGCCCTACATAGGCCGGATCTTTTCTGGAGAGAGTAAACTCGGCCAGTCCCAGCGGATTGGAACGGAAGGAAGAAGTTTCTCCAGAGGGAATCAGCTCATCCGTGGTGGTTACCGGGTCGTGGATCTCGGATACCACCTGGAGCACCAGATTCTCCGGAAGTGCAGACATCTTCGGCCAGTCCTTGATGTTGGGGCCAAACTGGATCTCCACGCTGTCGTCCGCAACGCCCTTGCTGTCAAAGACACGGTTTTCATAAATGGTTTTGTCAAAGAAGTATTTCTGGCCGCGGTATTCTCCCGTATATTCTTCCGCAGAGGTCAAAAAGCCCTTGTTTGCCGCAGTTGCCGCAATAGAGCGCGCATCCATAAGCGCCACGGAGGAAATCTGGCCGTTCTGGATCTTGGAGCCCTCACGGTTGGGGAAGTTTCTGGTGGTGTGGCGGATACTGAACGCATTGTGCGCCGGTGTGTCCCCTGCGCCGAAGCAGGGTCCGCAGAACGCCGTTTTCACCACAGCGCCGGTTGCCAGCAGATCTGCCAGAACGCCGTTTTTCGCCAGCTCCATATAAATCGGTGTACTTGCCGGATAAACGCTTAAGGTAAAGGCATCCGCGCCGATGCTGGTTCCGCGGAGAATGTCCGCTGCTGCGCAGATGTTTTCAAAGCCGCCGCCCGCGCAGCCGGCAATGATTCCCTGCTCCACATAAAGCTTTCCGTCAACCACCTTGTCGCGCAGGGTGAAAGGGATCTTGCCGTCCAGGCTCACCTGGGCTTTCTTCTCCACATCTGCCAGAATATCATCAAGATTCGCCTTGAGCTCATCAATGGTATAGGTGTTGCTGGGGTGGAAGGGCATGGCGATCATCGGTTTGATCTCGCTTAAATCAATTTCCACACAGCCGTCGTAGTAAGCCACCTGGCCCGGCTTCAGCTCTTTATAATCGCCTGCTCTTCCGTGGATTTCGTAGAATTCCTCAATTTTCTCATCCGTCTGCCAGATGGAGGAAAGACAGGTCGTCTCTGTTGTCATCACATCCACACCGATACGGAAGTCGGCGCTCAGAGCTGCCACGCCCGGTCCCACAAACTCCATCACCTTGTTTTTCACATAGCCGTTGGCAAAGACCTCGCCGATGATTGCAAGCGCCACGTCCTGCGGACCAACACCCGGACGGGGTTCTCCCTTGAGATAGATTGCCACCACGCCCGGCATGTTAATGTCATAGGTCTGGGAAAGAAGCTGTTTTACCAGCTCGGGACCGCCCTCGCCCATAGCCATGGTACCCAGCGCGCCGTAACGGGTATGAGAGTCAGATCCGAGGATCATGGCTCCCCCTGCCGCCAGCATCTCCCGGGCATACTGATGGATTACTGCCTGATGGGGCGGAACGTAAACGCCGCCATATTTTTTTGCGCAGGTCAGACCAAACATGTGGTCATCCTCGTTGATGGTTCCTCCCACCGCGCAGAGAGAATTGTGGCAGTTGGTCAGCACATAGGGCACCGGGAATTTTGTGAGGCCGGAAGCCCTGGCCGTCTGGATGATCCCCACAAAGGTAATGTCATGGGAAGTCAGTTTATCAAATTTAATCTGCAGCTTTTCCATGTTTCCGGATGTATTGTGCGCCTCAAGAATACCGTAAGCAATGGTATTCTTTGCCGCTTCCGCCTTTGACACCGGAAAAGCAGCTTCCGCCTCCGGAATAATATCCCGGCCATTTTGCAAATAAACGCCTGTATCATACAGTTTCATATTCAAATATCCTCCGTTTCATACAGAATCTCATTGGTTTATGAAGTGCAACTAAATTGAAGTTAATTATAGTTTATTTTGACGGAATAATCAAGAAAAACCCCTGCGCAAAGATACTTTGCGTGACAAAAAAGCGTCCCTGAGGCATAATAAGATTAAGAAAATCCCGCTGCCCTTTGGCAGACAAACCAAAAGGAGGACGCACTATGGCGAACACTATAGGAAAGAATATCAGACGACTTCGCACGGACTGTCATATGACACAGGATACTCTGGCCGAAAGGCTTTTTGTCAGCCGTCAGACGGTCTCCAATTACGAAACAGGAAAATCCAATCCGGATATTGACACGCTCACCAAACTGGCCGAAATTTTTGAAACAGACGTAAATACGCTGATCTACGGTCCGCCGGCCCCCGCCAACAAAACGGAGAAAATCCGCCGGCTCTGCGTACTTCTTGGCATTGCCCTGGCGCTCACTCTTGCGTCCTTTTTGCTGCTGCCTTATGCAGACCGCTGGAGGCAGACCACCTACAGCGCCGGCTTTTCCTTCCTGCTCCGCGGACTCCTGCTGCCGGCTGCCTGGCTGCTCTGGGGCTTCGGTCTCCTGTCTGCCCTGTTTCTTTTTTGCGGCGCAAAGCCCTTTTCCGGAAAGTATATCAAAATCTGGCACAGGCTTCTTGCGCTTCTCACAGCCCTGGTTTTTGTGCTCCTGGTGTTGAATATCTGTCCCTTGCTTGACAGTTCCTTCCGAATCCTTTTCAACCGCCCGTTTCCTCTGGACGAAAATTTCTTTCTCAACTGGATTTCCACGCTCACCTGGCCGGTTCTGTCCTTTGCCTACAAATACCACGCGCTGTTTCTGATCCCCGGCGCACTTTTGGCGCTCACCCGGCCGGCTGCCCCGCCAAAATCGCCCGCTGCCCCGGAAAGTAAATAATTTTCCGGCCAGGCTGCCTCAGATTTCCAGGCAGCTTCCCGCGGACAGATACGAAATCCGGTCGCCCATTTTTTCTCTGAGAAATTCGTACTGCGCAAGACCGGTACAGTGGCCGGTAAAATACCGGGTAGGATAGGACAACAGCCGGTTTGCCGCTTCCGCAAGAAGCTCTGCGTCCTTTGCCACATCCAGTTTCATAAAATGAAAGCCGCCTATGAGCACATCCGGCCGGAACCAGTCTGCAATATTGAGAATCCCCTTGTGGGAGCAGCCGCTGAACAGCACCCGTTTCCCCTCTTCCTCCACCAGAAGATACTGCTCATGGAGAAAATCGTCCGCGCGAAAAACACCGTTTTGTTTTATTTTCAGCCCGGCACTGTCCGTCGGAAAGGTTCTTGGTCTTTCATTGCAGGAGTACAGGGTCAGTTCCTCGTCAAGGCGAAGGCTATGCCCTTTGCCCGTCCCTTTTTCTCCCTGCATGTGTGCCGCAATGATGCGGGGATTGTCCGCCAGTTTGTCTGAAAGCCCGATGTATTTTTCCGTGCCGTTGTAATGCGCGCCAAAAGCCCCGGGACTTACGTACACCGGCGCTTTTTCATTCAGCTCCAAAAACTTCAGAAGTCCTCCGCCATGGTCATAATGCCCATGGGAAAGCACCGCCACGTCCACCTGACTCAAATCGATCCCCAGTTTTTTTGCATTTTCTGCAAACGCGTCCGTCTGCCCGGCATCAAAAAGAATTTTGTGCTTCTTCGTTTCCATGTAAAAGCTCAATCCATGTTCCGCGCAGAAGGTTTCCTCTGCTGCTGTATTTTCCATTAATGTCCATATCTTCACTGTATCACACTCCTTTTCTCCAGTATATCATTCCTTCTCCTCATTGACAATTTTCCCGCAGATATAGTAAAATTTTCTCGGATAATAAGGAAAGAGGACCGCATCATGAACACCAAAAATCTCACGGAGGGCAGCCCTTCACGGCTTCTGCTCTTCTTTTCACTGCCCCTGATGATGGGGAATATTTTTCAGCAGCTGTATACGGTAGTGGATACTGCAGTGGTGGGAAAGGTTCTGGGCGTAAACGCCCTGGCCGCCCTCGGCACGGTGGAATGGCTGAACTGGCTGGCTCTGGGCATGATCCAGGGCTTCACACAGGGCTTTTGTATCCTCATGGCGCAGCGCTTCGGCGCGCAGGATTACAAGGGGCTTCGGCGGGTTGTTACCAATTCTCTGTTTTTGTCCGTCCTCTGCGCCATTGCACTCACATTCTGCTGTGAAGGGCTGATCGGCACCGCCACAGAGCTTCTGCGGGTTCCCGGCGAGATCCGCCCCATGGCTGTCGCTTATCTCCGCATCATGTTCGGCGGTATCCCCATTGTCATGGCCTACAATCTGGCAGCCTCAGTCCTCCGGGCACTTGGCGACGGCAAAACGCCCCTTCTCGCCATGGTTGTGGCTGCCTTTACCAACATTGGCCTTGATTTTCTCTTTGTCATGGGTTTTGGCTGGGGCGTAGAGGGAGCGGCCATTGCCACCCTGATTGCACAATGTCTGTCCGCGGTGTACTGCTTTTTCCATCTGCGAAAAATCCAGATTCTGAAACTTTCCCGGGAGGACTGGACAATCGAAAAACCGCTCTGTCTGCACTTGATGGGGCTGGGGCTTCCCATGGCCTTTCAGAACTCTGTCATTGCCGTTGGCGGCATGATCGTGCAGATGATCGTCAACGGCTTCGGTGTCGCCTTTATCGCGGGACTTACGGCAACGAACCGGCTTTATGGACTTCTGGAGGTGGCTGCCACCTCCTACGGCTATGCCATGGTCACTTACACCGGCCAAAATCTCGGCGCCGGAAAGCTTCCCCGCATTTCCAAAGGGCTTCGGGCAGCACTGATGATCTCCACCATAACCTCCCTTCTCATTGCTCTGGTTATGCTGGTATTCGGCCGTCTCATCCTCTCCTGCTTCATTTCCATGGATGCAGCGGAGAGCATGGCTGCCCTTGACATCGGCTACCGCTACCTTGCCATTATGTCGGTATTCCTGCCCATTCTCTATGTGCTCCACGTCACCAGAAGCTGCATTCAGGGACTGGGAAACACACTTTTGCCCATGGTTTCCGGCATAGCGGAGTTCGTCATGCGAACCGCAGCCGCATTCCTGCTTCCGGCCATGTTCGGAGAAAACGGGATTCTCTTTGCGGAGATCTTGGCCTGGGCCGGGGCGGATCTGATATTGATACCAAGTTATTTTTATATGATAAAAAAAGTAAGGAGGACACATTCATGTTCCGACTGTGGGGAAAAATCTGGAAAGATAACCATTTGATCAAAGATACCGTGATATGCAATGACGAGAATGACACCCGAACCCATAAAGTATTCGGGGCACTGGAAAAAATCTGCTACGAAATGGATCTTGGCAATCCGATCTGGCTGGACAAGACCGTCCGGGAATTTCAGAAACACGCCCGCACAAGATTCTATCAGGATAATTTTATGGAACAGATAGATTTCGATTACCTGGAGATCCAGGTGATCGAGGAGGACTGACACCAAAATACAGCTCCGTTGGATTTGCCGTGTGATTTCCCGACAGAGAGTATTGTGAAACACGACTCTCTGTGGGAAACACCGGCAATGGTACCGACGGAGTGTTAATTTTGCCTGTACTCCTAAACTGTCATACCTTCTTTTACAGCCACCGCAATGGAGGTATCCGCCGCATAGTAGGGAATCAGCGTGGCCTGTGCTGCATGGTACAGATCTGCTTTTCCCGGCCATACGGTTCCCACAACCTTGTTCTCACGGTCTAACTGGTGGAACCAGGAGCCGTTCACATGGTCCAGAACCTTTTCATCCAGATATTCCATAAACGCCGCGTAATCATCTGCATATTTCTGTTTGCCGGTCACACGGTAAAGCACAGCCGCAGTGTTGATCCCTTCCGCCAGCGTCCAGTGCATACGGTCATGAACCACCGGAGTTCCGTCCCAGTCCGTGGTGTACACGATCCCGGGCGCGCCGTCCGCGTTCCAGGCATCGGCAACCGCACGGTTGTAAAGGTTTTCGGCAGCCTCAATATAGGGCGCCCCCGCCGGGTCGTCATGATAGGTGGAAAGCGCCCACTGGGTAATGAGGCGTCCCCACTCCAGACCATGTCCCGGCGTTGCGCCGTAGGGCTTGAACTGGTCGTCCGGACGTTCCTTATTGCAGGCAAGATCCGGCTTCCAGTCCCTGGTAAAATGTTCCGGAATCCGCCAGCTGTTGTCCTTTGCCCAGCCGATCACATGGTCGATAATGCGTCCGCATCTCACACGGTATTTCTCATCCTTTGTCACATCTGCCGCTGCAAGAAACGCCTCCACGGTGTGCATGTTGGCATTGAGTCCCCGGTAATCATCCTCCACTGTAAACTCAGTATTCCAGGTATCGCTGGAAAGCCCTTCCTCCTCTTTCCAGAAATATTTATCATAGGTGGCAATGGCGTCCTCAAGAAGCTCCTTCGCTCCTTCTCTTCCCGCCAGAAGGCCGGAGGTTGCCGCAAGGATCACAAAAGCGTGGGCATAGCACTGTTTCATGGGAAGCGGCTCATTGTCACTGGTAAGTCCGGCATACCAGCCGCCGTTTTCTTTGTCTTTCAGTTCTCCCAGTAGGCCCCGCAGCGCTTCGTCAATAAGCGTTTCACTGCCTTCATGTCCCAAAAAAGAAGCCATGCTGTACACATGCGCCATACGGCAGGTCACATAGGCCTCCCGATTCCGCTCTTTCCAGGGGGTACCATCATCCCCCAGATAGTATGCGCTTCCTCCCGGAGAGGGAAACTGATGCCCGAAGGAAAACAATCCTTCTCTTATTTCTTTGAGAAATTCACGATTTTCTTCTGTGTCGATTTGGTATTTTGCGTTCATGCTTTCACTCCATTTCTTAAGTTTCTCTTATTTTTACCTGGTTATTATAAAGGTGTGTCCAGGGAACCTTCGCTGAAATTGTGTCAAATTTTTCCCGTTCGATTTCTTTTATCTCCCCGCCTTCGTCCACAACCAGCAGCCGATCTGCCATTGCCAGAGAATCCGAAAGGCTTACGGAGACGATCACCACCGCGATCCCTTCTTCCAGAAGCATTTCCAGCATCTGCCAGATGAACATCCGGTGCGCTACATCTGCCCCCTGAAAGGGATGGATACAAAACACCACCTTCGGCTTCTGAAGAAGGATCCTGGTGTAAATCAGCTGATATTTCTGTTTTTCACTTAAATCCTCCACGGCTGTCTCAAAAACCTCTTCGCCCAGAATGCTGCTGTATTCCCTGCGGATGTTGCTGCGGATTTTGCGGTTTGCCCAGAGAAACGGCATACGCTGCGCCAATGCCATGCACAGATTTTCCATATAGGAAAGTCCCGGAAAGATCATGGTTCTGGCCGCAAGCTCCTGCACCACTGCGATCCGGCGGTCTGCAGGCAGTGAGATCGGCTCCCGTCCCATCAGAACACGCGTGTGCTCAGCCGGCTGTTTTCCGGTGAGCATCTGGGAAATCTTCTGAAACTGCCGGTTTTCCACCACCTGCAGAACCAGACATTCTCCCCGCAAAACCTGAAAAGAAAATCCGCCAAACGTCTCGTCCCCTTCCTGTTCCCAGGTGAGCACCGGCTCTCCTTTCAAGACTCTCAGGCTGTTTTCTCTGTGATACTGCACCATATTTTTATACTCATCCGGACAGATCCTCACAATTTCCTCATCCATCTCCTCCCGGGAGACAATTTTCTGAATCCTCCCGTTGGACATACGGGCTACCCGGTCACAGATGCGGGAAAGCTCCTCAAAATGAGGGCACACATACAAAAAAGAAAATCCTCGGTCCGCATAATGGCGGATGATCCCGTGCAGCTTATCCAGCTCCTCATAGCTGATAAGCGCCCCGATCTCACAGAGCACGATCAGATGATTTCCAAGGATCACGCCTCTTAAAAGCTCCACAACCACCCGCTCAAAGACTGTCAGCTCTTCCACATACCGGTCTCCGGGAATGTTCATTTTGATGTCCTCCAAAAAAGGCTGCATCTGCGCTTTCAGAAGGCGGGAACGGATCAGCTCCTGGTGGAACCCCTGGCGCAGCACAAAAATATTGTCCGCCACCGTCATTCCCTCCACCAGGGAGCTTTTGGCTGAAATGACACTGATACGGTTCGTGCTCCTCAACGGCCCTTTCCAGGAATTCACTTTTTCTGAACAGTAATAAATATATCCGTCATTCAGGGGCAGATTGGCCGGAAGAAGCTTCAAAAGAGCTCCCAGTCCATGGTTGTTGATCGGGATCATACCCATGATCTCTCCCTGATAGATCTGGAGCTGAAAGTCCTGCAAAAGCACCACGCCGTGCTCCTGGTAGGTCACACGCTCCATGCGAAAGATTTCCTGTTTCATGCAAGCACGCTCCGATTCCTCACCTGCCTGTCGTTGGTGGCAATGGGCAGAGTGATCTCCACATCCGTACCTCGCCCCTGCACAGAATACACATGCATCCCATACTCATCTCCAAACAGCAGGTGAATCCGATTATTCACATTTTCCAGGGCAATGCCTCCCTTGGTTTCCTCCGGAGAGCTGAATGCCTCCAGGCTTTTTCCCAGCTTATGGTTCAGGCGGGCAAGCGTCTGCTCATCCATACCCACACCGTCGTCGGAAATCCGAATGAGAAGCCGATCCTTCGTACATTCAAACCGAATCAGGAGATTTCCCGCGCCGATCTTCAGCTCTGTTCCGTGTATGATGCTGTTTTCCAGAATGGGCTGCAGCGTCAGCTTCGGAATCCGGCAGTTCATGATAATATCCTGGTCTTCCGCGTCATACTCCACATGGAGGTTGAGCCGGTCCCCAAACCGATATTTCTGGATTCCGAAATAGGTCTCGCAGTTGTCCAGCTCCTCCTCCACTGACACCAAATTTTCCACCTTGGTAATGGTATAGCGGAAAAATTTTGCCAGCGCCTCCGTCATATCCGCCACGCTGTCAAGCCCGGCAATCAGAGCCTCGCCCCGGATGCTCTCCAGGGTATTGTAGAGAAAATGAGGATTGATCTGATTCTGAAGCGCCAGATACTGCGCCTGTCTTTTGTTCAGATCGATCCGCTGGGGAGACCGCAGAAGCTTTTCCACCGACTTCATCTGCTGATGCAGGGAAGGTGTGAGGATCGCCGTCCCCAAATCTCCGTTTTCTGAAAAAATATAGCCTTCCATAAAGTGCTGTACCATTTTTTCGGATTTCAGATACGGCACGATCACCCAAAACCACCCCACCGGAAGAAACGCAAGCGCAAGTGCTGCCGTGACCACTGCCGGCCACAGACTCCCGCCTGATCTCACCGCCTCCACAACCTGTGCAAGCGCTGTGAACAGCAGGAGGATCCAGGCCGCGCCCATAAGGATCAGTACCCGATTGGAAATATACTTAAGCTTCTCTCTGACCTTCACTCCAACCCGCTCCTATCCGTAAAGTTTTCTGTAGGTGGACGGTTTTACGCCCGTTGTTTTTTCAAAGGTATGGGTAAAATGCTTCAGATCATTATACCCAACTTTCCGGCAGATTTCCGACGCGGCAAGATTGGTTTCGCGAAAAAGGATTTTGGCCTGCTCCATGCGCACATGAATGAGATACTTCGCAAATCCCTCTCCCTCTGTCTTTTTAAACAGGGTGCTGAAATACGCCGGACTCAGGCCCACCGCGTCGCTGACCTCCTCAAGCGTGATCTGCTCGCTGAAATGATTCTGTATGTACTGCTTCGCCTTTCTCACCGGCCGCACGGTCTCGTTCTCATGGCTGTCAATGAGCTCCTCAAGGTGCTCCTTCTGAAACAGCTTCAGACAGTCAAACAGCTGCTCTGCTGTACTCAAAGACTCGCACTGCCTGCGGAAGTTTTCCAGACTTGTATTTCTGTTATGGGGCGAAACCCGCGCTGCAAACACATCTGCCGCGGAAAAAACAAGCTCTTTGATCTCGCAGCCGCGAACCCCGGGCACGGTCCTCATCTCCTGAAGAAGCCGGTCTGCGCCTTTTTCCGCAAGCTGCGGGCTTAAGACCTCCACAGCTCTGGTTGCATCCCGCAGATATCCGTCCAGCAGATTTTTCTCCGCAAGAGCAGACGGCGGCGACAGCCTTTCGAAAAACCTTCCCGTCCCTTTGGTCAGGCGCTCCCAGATGAGCAGCTGCGCTTCTTTCAGAGAGTCCCGGATCTCCGCGCAGTCGTCTGCCGCAGCCCCTGCCGCCATGGAAAAAGCGACCGGCTGAAAAAGATTCTTCTGCATTTCCAACGTATTCAGGCAGTTTTTGAGGATTCTGCGAATCTCCTCCCAACGGCCGTTCTCGTAGTTCACGATGCCCAGCACCTGACTGCCCCGGACCGTCAGGACAAATTCCAGGCATTTATCTTTCAGATTTCTTGTCAGAAGCTCCCTAGCTTTTTCCAGCATGATCCCTGCGGAGGCTTCGCTCAAGGCACTTGCCCCCGAATCCATTTTGAGGATCAGCGCCCGGATCTGTCCCGTTTTCACTTCCAGATGATAGCGCTCCGAAAGTATCTTTCCGGACAGCACAAGCCCTTCTTTGTCCATAAGATCTGCCACAAAGCTCTGGCGAAGCTGCCGGTCATCCTGGCGGGCCTTGCGGAGAAGCTCCTCCTTGTCCTGCTCGGACTCCCGCCGCCTGGCAACGCGATTTTTCAGTTTTTCCAAGGTGGAATTGAGTTCCGCCTTATTTACAGGCTTCAGCAGATAGTCGCCCACCCCGAATTTGATGGCCTGCTGCGCGTACTCAAAATGCGCATAACCGCTGATAATAATGATTTCCAGCTCCGGAAGGCTCTTTTTTACCTGCTCGATCAGCTCCAGTCCGCTGCATCCCGGCATTCGGATATCCGTAATGAGAATGTCCGGCTTTTCCCTGTCGATCACCTCGCAGGCCTCCACCCCGTTATGGGCCACAGCCGCCAGCGCAAGGCCGATGCCCTCCCAGTCCACCAGGGCTTCTATTAACCGGCAGATCCTCTCCTCGTCATCTGCAATCACAACTTTCTGCATGCCTGTTTTCCTTTCCCGTTTCCTTCAAAATCACAGACTGTTTCTTTTATATTTTTACCATAATTTTCGCAAAACTTCAAGAAAACCGCCGGTAAATCCGACGGTTTTCCATTTGCTCAAAACAGCTTTTTGTTTGCTCCGGTTTATTCTGCTTCCGGCATTGCTCCTTTTGTGATCACAGATACGCCGGTATCGGTCACTTCGCCGCCAAGATCCTCGCCGCCGATTGCCTGAACTGCTGCTTTTACGCCTTCAGAGCCCATTACGTCCGGATTCTGAGCCATTGTGCAGTAAAGGTATCCGTCCTCGATGAGGTTCAGGATCGCATCGGATTTGTCAAAGCCTGCGCCGATAATGTCTGCATTTCCGGATGCCTTGATTGCGTTTCCTGCTCCGGTCGTGGAACCTTCGTTGCAGCCAAAGATACCGACAACGCCCTGGGTAATGTAGTTCTCAGCAATGCTCTGGGATTTTGCCGCATCGCCTTCGCCGTACTGGGTTTCCATAATCTCAAATTCGGTTCCTTCAAACGCTTCGCGGAAGCCTTCCTCACGGTTTACCGTGGAGTCAGTTGCTGCGTTTACATTGATGATACCGATCTTACCGGAAGTAACGCCTTTTTCCTCAAGCGCCTTGATCATCTCTTCGCCGGCGGTTTTTCCTGCTGCCTTGTTGTCTGTGGAGAAGGTAGCCTCTGCCTCAACGTTTGCCGGAGAGTCTACGTATACGATCTTAACGCCTGCGTCTGCTGCTTCCTGCAGCGCGGAGGAAATTGCATCCGGGCCGTTTGCCGCAACCATGATCGCATCATAGCCGCCGGCTACCGCGTTGTTTACACACTCGATCTGCTGTGCGTCGTCTTTGGTGTTCGGGGACATGAAGTCTACCGTCACGCCAAGCTCTTTTGCCTCTGCCTGGGCTCCCTCGTTCAGGGTGATCCAGTGCTGGTCGATGGAGTCCATGGTGATCAGCGCGATCTTCTCATCGCCGGTTGCCTTTACTTCTGCCTCTGCAAATACAGTTGTTGCCGCACCCATGGATGCCACCATAGACAGTGCGCAGATTGCTGCTAACATCTTTCTCTTCATTTTAAAATCCTCCTTGAAATTATATAGTTTTTTTATAACTATCCGTAGAAGCTACGGGTTAGTTCGTAGGTTATGTGGTTTTCAGATTACACGGATTGTTCCGCACTTCGTGCTCTCACAATCCTGTAATCTTATTTGTTCTTTTTGCGTTTGCCGAACTGGCCGTTTCTTACAACCACATCCAGCAGAACAGCTGCAACTACGATGACACCGATCACGACACGCTGGATACCAACCTGCGCGCCGATCATGTTCAGACCATTTTCCAGTGTCTGCCATACTGCCGCACCGGCAAAGGTTCCCAGAAGAATACCGGTTCCTCCAAGGGGAGATACGCCGCCGATAACGCCTGCTGCTACGCCGTACATCTCATACATGTTTCCGGCTTCCATGTTTCCCATACCAGCCTGTGCGCAGAGGATCCAGCCAACCAGGCAGGCACATACCGCGCTGACCAGATAGGTCTTGATCGTGGTTGCCACTACATTGACGCCGGAGAGCTTCGCTGCGTCCACATTGGAGCCAATGGCGTAAATGTGACGGCCGGTTCTTGTCTTGGAAAGCAGGAAGAAGAAAATAATAAACACGATCACCGCGATCCAGAAGGTGTTATACACACCAAGGGTTTTTCCATAGTAAAAGAAATTCTGGAAGGCGTCGCCGGTTTCTTTGCCCACACCGGTCGCAATCGCGTCTGTGTTGCGGTTTCCGTTTACCATGTACGCAATACCTCTTGCCACAAACATGGTTCCCAGAGTTGCAATGAAAGGCGGAAGCTTAAACTTTCCTACCAGATATCCGTTTACCACTCCAACTGCCAGGCAGCATACCAGCGTGATCAAAATCGCCAGGACCGGATTCATTCCGCCAACCATGAGCGTTGCTGTGATCATTGCGCTCATGCCGACTACGGAACCGATAGACAGGTCAATGTTTCCGGTGATCAGTACATAGCTCTGCGCAATACCGATCAGCAGGTATTTTGACATGGAACGAAGCAGGTTCAGGATATTCTGTCCGGAAAATACCGCGGTATTGATAATACCAAATGCGATGTAAATAATGATCAGTCCTACAAAAGCGGTGAGGGCTGCCCCCATGCCCCTGACAGCCAAAAGCTTTTTCAATGGGCTCTTCTGATTATTGTTCATGTTCTTTCTCCTCCCATCAGCTGGTCTGAATATTTTTGTTTTCAAATGCAGTTGCGTACGTCAGAATCTCGTTCTGCGTGGTCTCTTTCGCCATAACCTCGCCGGTAATGCGCCCGTCGCACATGACGATGATCCTGTCGGCAATCCCCATGACCTCCGGCATCTCCGAGGAGACAAACATCACTGCAATGCCCTGTTTTTTCAGCTGGTTCATCAGGTTGTAGATTTCAACCTTCGCTCCAACGTCAATTCCTCTGGTGGGCTCGTCAAAAATAACAACTCTGGAATTGCGGGCCAGCCATTTTCCCACAACCACCTTCTGCTGGTTTCCGCCGGACAAATTGCCGGAATCAATTTCCACATTCGGCGTTTTAATGAGCAGATCCTTTACTGCCTTCTCGCAAAGCGCTTCTTCTTTTTTGCTGTTGATCACGCCCAGGCTGTTGCATACCAGATCCAGATTCGGCAGCGCCAGATTCTGACGGATGCTCAGCTTCGTGCACAGACCGTCCTTCTTTCTGTCCTCCGGAGCCAGAACAACTCCGTTTCGGATTGCATCCATGGGACAGTTGATCTTCACCTGCTTGCCGTCCACATAAATTTCGCCGCTCTCTTTTTCATCCACTCCGAAGATCGCCCGGGTGGTCTCTGTTCTTCCGGCGCCCATAAGACCTGCGAAGCCTACGATTTCGCCTTCATATACAGAGAAATTGATGTTTCGTACCATGCGGCCTGCATTTAAATTTTTTACCTCAAATATCTTCTTGCCCTTGGGACATTCCACACGGGGGAATTTCTCCTTGATCTCACGGCCAACCATGTTGGTAATGATGTTGTCCATGGTCATATCCGCAAAATTTCCGCTGGTGATATACTGGCCGTCCCGCATGATCGTCACGCGGTCCACAATATGCGCCAGCTCCTCCAGTCTGTGGGAAATATACACAATGCCGCAGCCGTCTGCCTTAAGCTTACGGATAATGCGGAACAGATCCTCGATTTCTTTTGCGGTCAGAGAAGAAGTCGGTTCGTCCATAATCAGCACCTTTGCGTGAATGGAAAGCGCTTTTGCGATCTCCACCATCTGCTGCTTGGATACCGGAAGGTCCCCCACCATCTGGTTCGGGTCAATATCCATGTTCAGATCATCCAGGATCCTTTTCGCCTCTTTCTGCATGGCCGCGTTGTTCAGAGAAACCTTTCCCTTTACCTCCCTGCCCAGAAACATGTTTTCTGTGACAGACAGATGACGGCACATATTCAGCTCCTGGTGGATAATGGCCACGCCGACTTCCTGTGCCTGCTTCGGCGTCAGGTCGTCATACTGTTTTCCGAAAATCTCCACGGTTCCTTCGTCTCTGGTATAAACACCGCTCAGAATCTTCATCAGAGTGGATTTTCCGGCGCCGTTCTCTCCCAGAAGCGCCATAACCTCGCCGGAACGCAGCTCAAACTGTACATGATCCAGAGCCTTTACTCCTGGGAAGCTTTTGCTGATGTCCTTCATGGAGACAATGACTTCATTCATATGCTTTCCTTCCTTTCCTGCATATTTCGGAATGTTTACAGATGTATGTTCATTCCTGATATGCTTTTATTATACAGAGAAATTCTTTTGTGCAAAAGAGGGGAAGATTTTGGTTTTAGAGGGGGTTTTTTATGCACTTTATATCACATCCAGGCTGTGATCAGCTCTTATATTTTTTCGCCACGATCAGCCCTGTCATTAAAATGCCCGCCGATACCGCAATCCAAATCCACCCGGTAAGCTCTGAAGCAGGCGCGTTTTCCCCGCTTCTGCCGAAAGAAAACTCTCTATCCGGAATCTGGCCGGGCATATCTTCCGACATCTGATCCGACATCCCCTCCGGCATCTGGCCGGGCACACTCTCCGGCATCCCGCCGTCAAATCCTCCGCCTGCCATAGAGCCCATATCGGAGAGCGTGATATCCGAAGCATCCACATAATTCCCGTTTTCTGTTGTCTCTCCATTTTCCAGCTGTATGGAAATGCTTTCACTGCGCAGCTCGCAGAAACGGCGAAGCGTATCCATGCCCTGTTCAAATTCTTCATAAGTGAAAAACGCAGTGGGATCTTTTTCCACATAGGGTCTGATCAGCTCATATGCCTGGTTGATGATCCCCTGGATATCCACCTCGCCCAGAAACTCCCCAAAATACTGATGATACTGCTCGGTATACTCCTCGTTTTCAAAAATCCAGTTCAGCATAGGTCTGTCGGAAGAGCCGCCCGATACCGGAGAATCAATCGGCGTATTCACTGTGCTTGTTGCATTTCCGCCTCCAAAGGTTCCAAACCCCAGATTGTAATCCCAGGGCAGCATGGAAAGCTTCCCGTCTTTCTCATAAAGATAATAGTTATGAACCATCATGCCGGTGTAGCTGTCGTCATTGCAGATATAATTGTGAACTACAAAATAGCGGAGCACCTGTTCGATGTCCACAACCGATGCAATGTCCTCATTGTCTGACAGCTTTTTCAAGGATTCCACCAGACGCTCCTGATCCGTCCGGGTAATGTCGGTCTTGGCATTGTCCCAGATGTTAGAATAGCTGTCGAGGTCATCATCCACATATTGCAGCTTCACATCTGAAGAACCCATGCCTCCGCCGAAGCTGAACCCGCCGTTTTCTCCTCCGCCTCCAAACATTGCCGTCTGATCGGATGCTTCCGGAAGCTTTGAAAAATCCATCTCTTCCATGTCAAAATCCATGCCGTTTCCCCGGCCGCCCCCAAAGCTCATGCTGTCAGGCTTGTAGAGTTCCCCGTAATCAGAGCCGTAATTGCGCTCCAAAAACGCCTCCTCCACACCCTCTACAGCCAGATACAGGCCCCAATCCTCTCCATTGACGGTAATATAGACATAGCTGCACAGGGGGGAATTGACGCCAAATTCATTCATCATGGTATAGGACAGATAATCCTTCATCATCGTAGAATCCTGTATCAGATTGTTCAGGCTGATCTTATCCAGCCCATAATAGGATTTTGCGCTGTCATAATGGTCAAATTCAATCTTGAAGCTGTATCGCTCGCTGTCAAGGGAAGCTACCGTGGAAAGAGAAGTGTTTCCCTTTGCACGGAGCCCCACATTTTTGTAGGCCTCACCGTCGATCACAATCTCTGCCGCCTCATATTCCTCACTGGCAGCGTCAGCAATAAATTCCTCCCAGTCCTCCATCACAATGTCAACCGTGTGAACCTTCGTCTTGTCAAATAACCGGTTTTCATAGCCCATGGTACGGGCCATTGTCTGAATACCGAAAGCGCCGCCGTTCATAAACAAAATACTCAATACCAGCATCACTCCGGTAACCGCCCCTGCAATTCGGTCAAAATATTTATTTCCTGACATATGCTTACCCCATATAATCGCCGTTATAAGATACAAGCACCGCATTGCCGATCCCCGGCATTTCCGAGAGGATATTGATAAAATCCGTATCCTCATCTTTCAGCCGAACCTCGATATTCAGCTCCGTCGCCCCTTTAACAGCGGTTTTGCTTTTTATTGTTGTCCTGGTGACATTTTTCTGAAGAAATTCCTTCGCTCTTACTTCCGCATCGTGGTCAGCACAGCTCAGCACCACCATATACGGATGCGTATTGGAATCCCGGTTCACAAACACAAGCAAAATGATGCCGATACAAACACTGCCGATGACCGCCAGCGGAATCATACCTGCCGCCAGGATAATGCCCGCACCGATGGACCAGAACAAAAAACGCAATATCCAGAGGGTCTTTGATCGCTGTGCGGAAACGGACAATGGACAATGCGCCCACCATACCGAGAGACAGTACCACATTCGAGGTTACTGCCAGGATAACGATTGCCGTAATCATGGTCAGCGCGATCAGCGTAGTTCCGAAACCGGCAGAGTACATAATGCCGCGATAGGTTTTCTTATAGATCAAAAAAATAAACAACCCGATGCCAAAGGACAGCAGGATCGTCAGAAACATATCCAAAACGCTGATAGAATATACATTTTCCAGAAAACTGGATTTGAAGATGTCGCTAAAGGTCATAGTCTGTTTTCTCCTTATATTTCAAATTTTTAATCGTACATCCGGCAGGCTGCATATTTGGAATACGCAGCGCTCTGTCGGTTTCCGAGCTGCACCATATCGCGAATGACATCCGGCAGATAAGCATCCCATTTCACTTCCAAAATGCAGGGCGAATCCGGTACCGGAACCGTGACGCAGTCCGGATTTAAAAAATCAGTGCAGCGAAGCGCCGTTCGGATATTGTAATCCAGCGTCACACGGACATTCCCCGGCTGAAATACAAACGCTTCTCTCGTATAATCCACGATTACTTTTGCGGCCAAACCCTCGCTCTGTATTTTGGCATAAAAACCGAGAAGTACTTTGTCTGTGCTTTCTCTCATCCAGAGAATCTCTCCCCTGGCAAGCCGCTGCGCCTGTTCCGGGGTCAGCGGGGCAAGCTCCTTATAACCCAGTCCGCCCTGCTTGAACTTTCTTTCCAGATGAATCACCGAAAATTCGTTATTATACAGACGAATTCTGTATTTTTCCCGTATATTCACGCCATCCAGCTTTTCCCGAAGGGCTTTATCCTCCAGATTGTCAAAATACAGGCTGCGAACCTCATACTGCCCATTTTTCCCATTGCCGTCCGGTTTCATGACCGCTCTTAGCCTTTGCCGCAAAACCAGCATATCCAGATTGCTGATTCTGTGCTTTACCTCATGTCTGAACTGCAAGCAGCATTCCTCCTTTCTCTTTCCCCATTATAGAGAACGAACCTAAGACCAACATTAGAAAAACCTTCCCACTTGTGAACACTTGAGGGAAGGTCTGTGAAAATCCTGTGAAATTGTATAAAGTTGAAATCAAAAGCGCGCTGTAAAACGAATTGTTTTATTTTCCGCATACTCCGCTGTCAGTCTGCCGCCAAAGGTTTCCGCGATGGCGCGGGCCGCCGAAAGTCCGATGCCATATCCGGAAACTGTGCTTTTCTGTGTTCTGGCACTGTCTCCCCGGTAAAAACGCTCAAACAGCTGCTCCGCGTCTGAATGCGCCTGCATCTCGCAGGTGTTTTCTTCTGTGATCCTGATGTGACCGTTGTCTTTTGTCACAAAAAACGCAATGCTTCCGCCCTCTGGCGTATACTTCACCGCATTGTCCAGCAAAACGGAAATCATCTGAGAAAAAATGTCTCTATTGATCTGCATGAACGTATGGGGCAAGAGCTTTGCTGACAGAGAAATCTGCTTCTGAGCCGCAAGCTCCTCGTAAGCCGGCAGCATTTCTCCCACCAGCTCACTGATATCCACCTTCTCCATGGGAAGCTTCCTGTCCTCATCCAGCCTGGCAAGTGTCAGAAGATTGGTCATCAGCGCGTTCAGGCGCTGTGTCTGAAGCCGGATGTTTTTGCTGTACTTCGTTTCCCCATGAATCAGCGCGGACGCATCATTGTTCGACTGGATGATCGCAAGAGGCGTTTTTAGTTCATGTCCGGCATTGGTAATAAACTGCTTCTGCTTTTCAAGGCCGGCCAGAACAGGACGAACTGCTCTTTCAGAAAACAGGATCACAAACAAAAGGATCGCCAGTCAGCAAATAAGCACAATCGCCGAAGAAATGCTGAACACCATTATAAATATCCAGAGCTGCCTTGAGGTATCCATAAAGAAAATCAGACGCTCTTTCCCTGACTCTCTCACTTCATATTTATAGCGGTCAATCTTTCCCTTCCTGCCCTCCGCCTGCCCGGCGTACTGTATGGCATCCTCTCTGCTGACTGCAGAAATCTGTTCCAGGTTGACGTCCAGAACGTTCCCCTCCGCATCCGTGCGAACAGTAAAAAACCGGGCTGATTTCAGCGTATCCATATCCACAGGCGGAGCAAAAGGCTTTGACGCAGGAAATTGCGGGGAGAAAAAATCCTCCCCGCCGCTTGCAAGAATATGTAAAAAAGAGCTGGACTGACGCTCCAAAATAATCCAGCTGAATCCATTGATCGCCACTGTCAGCACCGCCAGCAAAATTGTAACCGCAGACATGGCAAAAAGAATAAATTTTTTTCGCAGTGTCTTCTTCATACCGGTTTCTCCAGTCGATAACCAATATTTCGTTTTGACACGATCTCCACCTCCGAATTCATTGCCGAAAGCCTTTTGCGAATGTAGGAAATATAGAGCCAGACGCTGTTGATATCCGTTTTTGCGTCATACCCCCACGCCTTTACCAGAAGCTCCTCCGTAGAAAGAAATATATTCTGGTTTAGCATCAGCTGCTCCATAAGTCGGTATTCCTGTTTCGGGAGGATAAATTCCGTGCCGCCGCAGGAAAGCGTTCCGGACTGGATATTCAGCGTCAGATCTCCAAAGGAAATCAGATCCGGCTGAAATTCCTCCCGTCTGCGCAGCATGGCGCGAACGCGGGCCAGAAGCTCCCCCATATCAAACGGCTTTGGCAGATAGTCGTCAGCTCCGGCATCCAGCCCCTGGATCCGCTCCTCCACCTGTGCCTTTGCCGTGAGAAGCAAGACCGGCGTTCTGCATCCGTTTTTCCGCAGGGCTGACAGAACCTCAAGCCCGTCCCTTTTTGGCATCATAATGTCCAGAATGATGCCGTCATACTCTCCGGCCACAGCGTAATCGTAAGCGTCCTCGCCATTATACGCAGTATCAACAATATATTTGTGATAAGTCAGAATGTCCGTCACCGCTTCTGAAAGCGCCCGTTCATCCTCCGCATAAAGCAGCCTCATGGCAGTCTCCTTTCGCAGCTTTATTTCTGGATCATGTCAATTCCCTTCTGCAGCGTTTCCCCGTCAATCGCCCCTCTTGCCTGGGCGATCGCGTAACCCTCCGCATCAATGAAATAGGTGGTCGGCAGAGAATAGGCGCCGTAGGTCATGGCCGCATCAGACTCTGTGTCATAAAATACCGGAAAGGTATATCCCTGCTCCTCGATAAATTCCGATGCAATTTCGACCGTCTCTCTGGAACCGTCTGTCATATTCACCATCAGGAAGTTGATTTCTTCTCCAAGCGCCAGATACTTCTCCTGGAAATCGGGCATTTCCATCTGACAGGGGCCGCACCAGCTTGCCCAGAAGTTCAAAATAATGGGTTTGCCGATATAGTCGGTGAGATGAACCTCGTTTCCATCTATATCATAGACAGTAAAATCCGGGGCAAGGGAATCTTCCGATTTTTCTGCGCTCTCGTTTTCCTTCTCGTCAGCAGCGTCAGAAGCAGAATCATCGGCAGCGTCTTCCTTTGCGTTCTCCCCCTCCTCAGATTCTTCTCCTGCTGTCTGATCGGGCTCTTCCTGCTCCTTCGTCTCCTGCACGGACAGCTGCTCCGGAGCCATCTCCTTGCCCAGCTTATTATAAAGCACGTAAGCGCCGCCGATCAGGAGCACCAGCAGCAGGATGAGCAGCGCAAGCTTTGTCTTATTTCGGTTTTTATTTTCGTTTTCCATAGCGCCTCCTTAACTGAGCAGGCTCAAAAGCCGCCCCATGGTTCCTGTCATCATCAAAATTCCTATCAGCACCAGCAAAACACCGCTGACGGTATTGATGATCTTATAGTTTTTCTTGATCCAGTCAAAAGCAGATTTCAGATAGTCGATGAGTACCGCACTGAGGATAAAGGGAATTCCCAGACCAAGGGAGTAGGTAAAAAGCATCAGCATCCCTTCCCCCACATGCCCCTGCTGGGAAGCCAGCATCAGCGCGGAACCAAGAAAAGCGCCCACACAGGGCGTCCATCCCACGGAAAACACCATCCCAAACAAAAATGCCGAGAAAAATCCCATATTTTCCGTATTTACAGAGCGGCTGCTTCCTTTAAACAGGTTCAGCTTAAATACGCCCATAAAATTCAGTCCGAAGAAAATCACCACCAGACCGCAGACACTATTCACTGCCGTCTGGTATTCCCGCAGAAAGCTCCCCACCGTTCCGGCCATCGCTCCCATTGCCACAAAAACCGTGGTAAAACCAGCCACAAAGCCCAATGCGCCGGTCAGTGTCTTTTTCGTGCTTCTCTGCCCGCCTGCAAAATAAAAAATATACACCGGAAGCATCGGCAGCAGACACGGAGAAATAAATGTGATGATTCCTTCCAGAAACGCGATGATATACTGCATCTCTTCTCCTCCTTATTGATTCTTCGCTTTGCATATAAGCTGAGTCATGGTTCCCATCGGACAGTAAACGCACCAGCTGCGCGGCTTAAACAACACCATGGTGATCAGTCCGAGAACGGTAGAGGTCAGCATAACGCTGTAAAAACCAAAGGCAAACTGTGCCACACCCGGGTGAAACAGCGTTCCGTGATATGCCCACTGCCAGGGCAGCTTAAATGTCCACAGAAGCGTCACCACCTGCCGAAGATCCTGCGCTCCCGCAAAAACCAGATATGTATTCCACAGCATCTGAAAGAACATGGCAAAGAAAAAGATCAGAAATCCATATCGGAACCATTTGCTTTTCATCCATCCGGGAATATCCTTTTTGCGCGACAGCCCGAAAGGGCCGCCTAACATGCCGAACAGCTGGCCTCTTCCGCAATATTTATTGCAGTACCCCTTGGTTCCCTTTGCCACCGAAATGATCAGCGGAATAAAAAAGCAGAGAAGTCCCAGCCAGGCAAACAAAATATTGAAAAAGCCCAGAATCAGGTACGCCAGGGATGCGATCCACAGATAGTCATACCAATGCTTCTTCATACTGCCACCTCCGAAATCACAATGACGCTTGCCGGGCATTCCTTCGCGCATTTTCCGCAGCCCACGCATTTCTCCAAATCCACCTGCGCCGCAACTCCTCTCAAAATTTCAATCGCATTCCGCGGGCAAACCTTTACGCAGCAGCCGCAGGCAACGCAGTCTTGTTGTTCCACAACAGCTTTTCGCCGTCTTTTTCCTGTTGACATAAATACCTCCTGAATTTCAATGGTCTTATTATAGCGTAAGTCCGGCAAAAATGCTGCAACAAAATAACAGTTCTCAAAATTTTCACAAAATGCCTCTGTGCTCTGCCAGGTATTCTTCCGCCTTATGCACAGCCACCGCTCCGTCCGCAACAGCAGTCACGATCTGGCGCAAAACCTTTGTGCGCACATCTCCTACTGCAAACACTCCCGGGATATTTGTCTCCGTCTCTTCCCCCGCCACAATATAGCCGCTGTCATCCAGGGTCAGCTGCCCTTTTGCCAGCTCTGTAGCCGGCTTCCTTCCCACGCTGATAAACAGCCCGTCCAGATCCAGGCTCGTCTCTTCCCCAGTCTGCACATTCTTCAGACGCACGCCGGTAAGCTTCTCTCCATGAAGCAGCTCTGTGACTGTGCTGTTCCAGCAAAATTCCACATTCTCCGCCCTTTGAAGAGGCTCATGATAAATCCTGGTGGCCCGCAGCGTATCTCTTCTGTGGATTATAATAACTTTTTTGGCAATGCGGCTTAAAAGAAGCGCATCTGCCGCAGCAGAATTTCCTCCGCCTACGACAGCCACGGTTTTTCCTTTATAAAACATCCCGTCGCAGGCCGCGCAGTACGCCACGCCCTTACCGGTCAGCTCTCTTTCCCCCGGAATCCCAAGCTCTCGGGGATTGGCCCCGGTGGAAAAAATCACCGTCCGGCCGCGAAAGACCCCTTCGCTGGTCTCAAGCACCTTTGGCTCTGCCTGCAGATCGATCCGGGTGACTTCCGCATATTCCGTCTTGGCCCCAAAGCGTTCCGCCTGCTGCTGCATTTTTTCCCCAAGGGAAAAACCGTCAATTCCCTCCTCAAATCCCGGATAGTTATCAATCTGATGACTCAACGCCATCTGTCCTCCGGCAGACAGCTTTTCTAAAACCACAGTGTCAAGACCTGCTCTGGCCGCATACAGCGCGGCCGTATACCCGGCAGGTCCTCCTCCGATAATAACGGTATCATAAATGTGCTGGTTCATGGTGATTTCCTCCTTTGCAGTACAGGCATGTCCGATTTCAGGATTCCAGATTTTCCCTGATAAAGCTGTCGATCATCGCTTTTGACTCAGGTGCCACAATGGATTCCGGCTCTTTATCCTTCTGATACAGCACCAGGGTCGGAATCACCTCAATCTGCTCCTGGCGTGCAAGCGCCTGTTCCTCATCAATATTTACCTTTACCACCTGCAGAGTATCCTTGTACTGCTCCGCAATTTTTTCATAGGCCGGCGCGATTCTCCTGCAGTATCCGCACCAGGGCGCCCAGTAATCTACCAGAACCGGTCTGTCTCCCTGTACCATTTCCTGAAACATCTCATTATTTATATTCATTGCTGCCATAATCGTCAGCTCCTTTCCTTTGTTTGACCATAGTATACCCAGAACAAAGGATTCTCTTCCGTGACATTGTCACAGTTTATTTGACATATTCCCAAGGCAGACTTATACTGATTTTATATAGAAGGGAGTTCATTTATGAATTTTGCAGACTATTTCCCCATTTGGGACAAATTAACAGCCGCACAGCAGCAAAAGATTTCTGAGAGCATCACCAGCCGCAGGGTTCCAAAGGGCACAGTCATTCACAACGGAAACCTGGACTGCATTGGTCTGCTCCTCATACAGACCGGGCAGCTGCGTGCCTTTATTCTGTCAGAGGAAGGACGCGAAATCACCATCTACCGGCTTTTCGATATGGATTTATGCCTGTTCTCTGCCTCCTGCATTATGAATTCTATCCAGTTTGAGGTTGTCATTGAAGCAGAAAAAGACACAGACCTCTGGATCATCCCGCCCTATATTTACAAACAGATCATGGAAGAATCTGCTCCGGTCGCCAACTATACCAACGAAATTATGGCCGCCCGCTTCTCGGAAGTCATGTGGCTCATGGAGCAGGTTATGTGGAAAAGCCAAGACAAACGTGTGGCCGCTTTTCTGCTGGAGGAAGCTGCCATCGAAAACACAAACCGCCTGCAGATTACCCACGAAACCATTGCTAACCATCTGGGCACTCACCGGGAGGTCATTACCCGGATGCTCCGGTATCTCCAGAGTGAAAAGCTGATCAAACTGAGCCGGGGCGTGGTGGAAATTACAGATTCCGCCGGGCTTGCAGCTTTGGGGGAGGTATGATATGGCACTGCATACCATTTTGATCAAGCCGGCCTCCGGATTATGCAATATGCGCTGTGAATATTGCTTTTATTGTGATGAAATCGAAAACCGTACTGTAAAATCTTATGGAATGATGTCCGAAGAAACCATTCAAAACCTCATTAAAAAAGCTTTGTTTCAGGCTGAAAATGAAATTTGCTTCGCCTTTCAGGGCGGTGAACCCACTCTTCGGGGATTGGAATTTTTTGAAAAAGTCATAGAGTATGAACGACGTTTTAACAAAAACCATGTACGGATTCTGAACACTCTGCAGACAAACGGCTACGGTCTGAACGAACAATGGTGTGCGTTTTTTAAAAAACATCAGTTTTTGCTTGGTGTTTCCGTAGACGGGACTGCGGTCATCCACAATCGCCATCGCCATGATACGGCGGGAAATCCCACCTATGAACGAATCAAAGAAAATCTGCGTTTGCTTGATACCTACGAAGTGGAATACAATATCCTCACAGTCGTAACACGCCAGGTAGCGGAAAATATAAAAGAAATCTACCAGGAATACAGAAAAAACGGATGGAACTTTCAGCAGTATATTGCCTGCCTGGATCCTCTGGGTGAGGAACCCGGCAAGCAGGAATATTCCCTTACCCCCAAAGACTATGGAAAATTTCTCACCGAGCTTTTCCAGTATTGGGAAAAGGACTGGAAAAAAGGGAGAGCCCCTTATATCCGTCAGTTTGAAAATTATATTGGAATTCTGCTTGGATATCCTCCGGAATCCTGTGAACAGTCCGGCGTATGCAGCATACAGTGTGTGGCAGAAGCAGACGGCGGCGCATATCCCTGCGATTTCTATGTTCTGGACGAATATCGCCTGGGTAATTATAACGAAGACGGCATCCAGGATTTTTTCGCACAGGAAACTGCCTGGAACTTTGTTCAGGAATCAACAAAACATGCGGAAGAATGCAGACACTGCCAATGGTACTCCCTTTGCCGGAACGGATGCAGAAGACACCGCATCCGTGACGAAAAAACCGGGTTGTACAAAAACTATTTCTGTGAGAGCTACCGAATGTTTTTCGCCGCGTGCGCCGAACGCCTGAAAGAAATCGCAAAATATGTTGCGTATCAGAACCAAAGGTAGGGGGGATGATTTTGCTGCATTTTATAAGGAAATTCAAAATACAGTACCGGCTGATCATTACGTCCATTGCCATGAGTATCATTCCTGTTTTGATCATCAGCGTTTTTTCCTATAAAACATATTCCGAATCCATACAGTCCAAAATGTTGGCTGCAAACCGGAATACACTTTATCTGATGGACAAAAATCTCTCCCTCTCCGTAGAAACCTATGAAAATTTCATGGAGCGGCTTTACATAAACAGTTCCATTCAGGATGCGCTCCGTACGTATCCTGATTTTTCAAAAGAAGAGTTCACACATACTGTCAATAATTTAGTAAAAAGTGATCTTACCTATCCACCCTATCTGCAAAGCATCGTAATCACAACAGCCGAAGGAGAAATTTTGTATGAATCCGGCTATGATCTATTCAGCCAGACAGCCATTCAGGAATGCTGTCAGAAAATAGACCAGGCTGAATGGAACGGCTGCTGGATGAGTAAAAAAAATTACAGAAACGACTCCAGGATCATTCTTGGAGCCCGGGTCAATGATATGTACAAAACCTCCCATAAAATCGGATATATTTTGTTATCCATTAACGAACGGTTTTTCAAGGAAAAAGTTTTGGAACTGAATGAAGAAAACAATTATCTCGATCTTTTTATCCTGGAAAAGGATGGCACAGTACTTTCTTCCAACCGTGGCGATGTGCAGATAGGTGAATCTTCCGGCCTTTTAGAACTGTCTAACCAGGCCGCGAATACACAAAACTTTATAAATATCAATTATAAGGATAAAAACTATTTTGCCATTTCTCAGGAAAACAACAGCATCCATGGAATGTTGTTTCTGATGATGCCGCACAGCTATGTTCAGTCGGAGCTTTCCGAAATTTATAAGCAGATCTTATTCTTATTGTGTATCGTTATTCTCGTCAGCCTTATTATAAGTTTTGTTTTTTACCGAAGTATTTCCATTCCCATCAACAATGCCGTCATTGCCTGCCAAAATATCAAGCAGGGGGAATACGATCTTCAGATACACGATGATGGACATGACGAGGTACATATTTTAATTGAAAACATGAATTTAATGCTTTCACAGCTTCGAAATGTCATGAAAAAGCAGAAAGAAAACATGAAGCGGGAACGGGAATTAGAGATTCAAATGCTTCAATATCAAATTAATCCCCACTTTCTGTTTAATACCTTAAGCACATTCCGCTGGATTTCTATTATCCATAAGCTTCCTGTTTTAAGTGAGATGATTACTTCTCTTTCCGAAATTCTGAAAATTTCTCTGATGGAGACGAAAAAGTATATCCCACTGGAAGAAGAGCTCCAAAATCTGCAGTATTATATCAAAATACAGGAAGTGCGGTATGCCGATAAATTTACATATACCGAGAGTCACGATGCGGCTTCTGCCCAAATTCTGATTCCCAAACTCATTTTGCAGCCCATTGTAGAAAACTGTATTCTGCATGGAACCTATGATAACGGAACCGTGATCACCATTGAGGTGCGGGCCTTTGTGGAAAAAGAAGCTCTGAATATATGGATTATGGATGACGGAAAAGGATTTGACCCCACAACATGCAATTTTGAAGAGAGCAAAGAGAATCATCATATCGGTATCGCCAATATTCGGAAGCGTCTGTTCTGCATCTATGGAGATAAATGCACCATATCCCTGACCGGTACTCCAGGATACGGAACAAAATGTAAATTGATTTTACCTATTGACCTGAAGAATGAATGACTGACATAGGAGGACTGAAAAAGGGTATGTACAAAGTCATACTTGTGGATGATGAGCCATTGGTAAAAGTGGCGCTAAAAACTTTGATCGATTGGGAGGCAGAAGGCTATACGATCTGTGAAACAGCCTCCAACGGAAATGAAGCGCTGAAATTAATTCAGGAATATCAACCTCATATCGTGATCACTGACCTGAAAATGCCGGAAATGGACGGTCTGGCTCTGATTCGGAAAATTGTGGAAGAACATTACAACTGCGAAATCCTGGTACTGAGCAACTACAGTGATTACGACAATGTCCGGGAAGCATTAAAGCTGGGCGCCCAGGACTACTTGTTGAAGATCAATCTCCGACCGGAAGAGCTTCTGCACCAGTTAAAACAATGCACAGAAAAAATATCTGTTGTCTCCCATAACACCGAACCCAAACTTTTGTATCCGGTATTATGGCGGGAATTATTTTTTAACGAAGGTATTCCCGATAAAACAGCCCAATATATGGACAGTATTCATGATTTTTATGTTGTTTATCTTCAATGGAAAAATAATAACCTCCGAAAAGGTGAACCACCCATATCTGTTGTTTACATACAGGAAATTTTATCTGAAATCCTTTCCAGCATCCGGAAAGACAGCTTTGTAACTTTAAAGGAAGACACCATTTTAATTGTTCTGCCACTGCAAAAGCTTCAGCAGGATAATATCACAGTGGATGTTTTAAGCAAACGCATATACAGCTATCTGGAGCGTTTTTTCCAGATAGATTCCTTCTTGTTATTCAGCGGGCTGATAGCGGACTGTACAGAGGCAAAAAAATATTTTAATCTGTTAAAAATCGCCAGTTCCTTTGTCTATTATTCCCCCTCCTATTGTGGAATGACAAAGAGTGTCCGGATTCAGCATTATTTAAATCACATAAATTATCATGAATTTTCCAAAAAACTGATTCCGTATTATGAGTCAAAACAATTTGGCGAAGTGATAAATGAATACATGGGCTTTCTTTCTCACTGCCAAAAAAATCTGGTTCATCCTGAATTAGTAAAAAAATATCTGGGTAAAGTATTAAACTATATGGAAATTTTTCTCCTTGACATGCCCACTCATTTGACTATTCAGACCGAGAACAGGGTTATGGAAAGTCAAAGCTTTTTTGAATTGGAAGAAATTCTGACAGATTATCTGAAGACCATACAGGAAGCTCTACAGGGAGAATGGCATACCTACCGCAAAGAAACCATCGCATGTATCAATTTTCTGATGGAAAACTACCGAAAAAAATTAACGCTTTCTGATATTGCCGCCCAGGTTTCTCTTACTGAAAAATACTTATGCCATATTTTCAAGGCAGATACCGGAGTAAGTATTATACAATATTTGAATCAGCTCAAAATGGATTATGCCGCCGAATTATTGAAAGATTCCTCCAAAAAAGTAAAAGAAGTGGCAGAAATCGTCGGAATCCCGGATCAATTTTATTTTAACCGGATATTCAAAAAGTATTACGGTGTATCTCCTACGGTTTATCAGAAAGAAAACAGCCGTTCCTGATGAAAGCATAAAGGACGGCACCTTAGCTTTGGTGCCGTCCCCTATTTGGGCAATATTCATGAAATACTGATAAAATTTTTCTGTTCTACACCTTTCTGCAGTTTTCCATCCTTTACATATCCGGATCCCCGTTCTTCCAGCTCCGCGATCAGCAAATCCCTGAGATATTGAATTCTTACCTGATATTCTGTATCTTCAATTAAATTCGTCAGCTCTTCCGGATCCTCCTTGATGCGAAAATATTGCTCTTCACCGCTTTCCATATACCAAATATACTTGTCTTCTTTGGTCACGATGTACTGATTCCCAAGATAACTTCCGAAATTTTCGGCGGCATGTTCTCCATGGATGTAAGTCCGTTTTTCTCTCTTCTCGTCCCACAAATTCTCTCCATCCACATTTTCCGGAATCTCTGCTCCTGCCGTATTCAGAATCGTAGGCATCACATCGCACAGTTCCACCAGATCCTGGCAGATTCCCTTTTCCCCACATAAAGAATCCGCGCCGCTTATGAAAAACGGGATTCTTATACTGCCTTGATATGGGCGTATTTTTCGGTACATGTAATGGTCTCCCAGCAATTCCCCATGGTCAGATACAAAAATAATGAGCGTGTTTTCCCGCAGGCGATATCTCTCCAACGCCATGAGAAATCTGCCAATCTGATTATCCATATGCGTAATGCACGCATAATAGCCTCTTTTCGCTCTTCTTAACATCCTTTCATCAATCGGTCCGGTATCCGAATCTATGATTCTTCCCTTTTCGTATAAAGCCTCTTGTTTTTCCCATGTTCCAACCGCCGGCTCCCGGAAGCTGTTTTCATCATACATGTCAAAGAAGCACTGGGGAGCATCAAAAGGCGGATGTGGTCTTACATAAGATAAATAAAGGAAAAACGGCATATTGGGATCTCGCCGCCTCAAAAAATCAATACCTTCACTAGTCACCCAGTTTGTGGGATGGTACTTTTCCTCGTACATCCAGGGACGTGTAAGCCACGAGTTTACATCTATCCCCAGGGTATCCAAATCCGCATCTGCGCCTAGTTCATTTTTTAAATAGTGAAAATAATCATCACATTGATCCTGCATCTCCCAGAAAGGCAGTTCCACATTTCTGTTTGCCCCCAAATGTCCGTCATGCAAGGTAACAGAATGAAAGCCCACATAATTTCTCTGAGGATGTACGTGCAGCTTTCCCACTGCCTTTGTATAATAACCAGCCTTGGTTAGTTGTCCTGCCAACGTATATGGATAATTGAATTCTACCCTGTCTTCATATCCAACTCTTCCATGATGGGAAGGCATCATACCGGTAAGCAGTCCCGTCCTGGCAGGAACACAGGATGGACATGCACTGTATGCATTGGGGTAATATCTTCCATTTTTCATCAGTGTATCCAAATACGGTGTCTGCACATCCGGATGTCCTGCTCCAGACATACAGTCTCCCCGCATTTGATCCGTCATGATCAAGACAATATTGGGTCTTCGTTTCTCTTTATTCAATCTGAAACCTCCTGGCAACATTAAAACTGTTTTCCGGCAGTTCCCCTACCGCATTATACATACAAACTTTTTTTTCATCTTCTATGAATATCTGTGTTCTTTCTACATTAGTGTAGCACACCGTTCCCGTCGTCCATGCAATTTCCTTTCCATAGGCATATTGGGAGCTTGCATTCCATTCTACGCCATTTTCCGATTCATATAGTACCGCCTCATCTGCTTTTCCAGCCAGTTTTCCTGTCATGTCCTTCACCAGGAGGTAAAAACGGCCGTTTTCCTTCCACAAAAACGGATCCTCTATATTTTCATCTATGATCGGATGATCTGTAATTTTTGTAAACGGTCCCTCCGGCGAACTGCTTTGCGCCGCACCTAATTTCATTACAATTTCCGGCAATTCTTTCTTTATGAGTGTCTTATACACAAGAAGTACCTCACCCCCATATTCTTCTACGGAAGGATTCGTTACATAAGTATCATCCCAGCTTTCCAGAGAGGGCTCTAAAATTGGATTATTTGCTGACGGACAAAACGGCTCATGTAAATTTTTTGTATAAGCAACTCCTATTTTTTGATTATATCGGTAGATTTCTTCCTGCTTTATCTGATTTTGGTTCCATACACTGGAATCCCCATTTGTTCCCGCATAATACAAATAGTATGTATCGCCAATCTTCTTTACCGTAGGATTGTGCAGCACCTCCCGGCTCCAGGACTGCTGCTTCAGCTCTTCCATTTCCCTGACATATCGAAACGGCCCTTCCGGCTTGTCTGCTTTTCCCATGACAATCGTTGAATGAGTAATCCATCCAAAGAATCCAAACTCTTTTTTCCAGGCAGACGCAAACATAAAATACTCATTTTCCTGTCTGCACACACTCGCGCCCCAAACATACCAGTCCTGCATCGCAAAAATCTGTTTCTCATTTGCAGGCAGTAGTTTATCAAAAATACTTTCCTGTTTCATCCTTTCACACCTCCTACATTCGCTCCTGTCAAAAGATATTTCTGTCCCAGCAAATAAATTAAAAGCGTTGGAATCAGCACAATAATCAGCGCTGCAAACAGTGCGCTCCAATCTGTGGCATACTGCTGAACTTCATACAGATTTGCCAGACCCAAGGGAATTGTCTTTTTGCTTTCATCGGTCAGCAAGACCATCGCCATAGGATATTCATTCCAGAAATACATCGCGCTCAACATGGTAATTGTTGCGATCCCCGGCTTTGCCAAGGGCACAATGATATTCCAGAGAATCTTTGTATTTGTACATCCATCAATCTTTGCGGCCTCTTCATAATCATGTGGAATTGCTTTCATAAAACCAGACAGTATAAAAATAGAAAAAGGAAATCTTAATACTGCATACAGGATACTGGTTGCCAGCAGATTATTTGTTGCATGAAGTTTATTCATCATCAAAAACAGCGGAACCATAATATATGAGGCATGTATAAACAAACATGCCATAAAAACAGCCATGATCATTTTAGAACCTGTAAATTTGTATCGTCCCAGAACATAAGATGCCGGAATCACAAATATGAAGGAAAAAATGGTAGAACAAACCACAACAATCACTGAGTTTAAAAAATATGTTCCTACATTTGCTTTTTCAAAGGCTCTTACATAATTCTCAAAATGCAGTGCTGTAGGAAACGCATAGGGATCTGTCAAAAACTCCGTATTCGTTTTAAAAGAAGCCAGAATGTTCCAAAATAAAGGATATAAAAAGACCAGTGTCAGGAATATCATAATGATTCTGCATATCCAGGTCCCAATACTATATTTTGTGATTTTAAATTTTCGCTTCACACCTGTTCCCCCCTATTCTTTTTCTTCCGTAATCTTTCTTGATAATGAAGATAAGACCATAGATAATACCATAATAAACACAGCTATTGCCATTGAGTATCCAAAGTTGGAATTGGAAAATGCCTGTGTATACATATATTGCAGCATAACGGTGGAAGAGCCGGAAGGTCCTCCTCCCGTCATAACATTCGACAGAATATAACTAAGCACCATCGTTCCTGACAGAGACAAAATAAAAGTAACACCTATGATATTTTTCAACAATGGCAGCATAATATAAATCATTTTTTCAAACTGTGTCGCACCATCCAAAGTAGCAGATTCATAAATTTCCGGAGAAATTCCATCTATGGCAGCAATATGCATCACCATATAATATCCTACCGACTGCCATACCAGTGTAATTGCGATACACCACAATGCCGTTCTGCTGTCCCCAAGCCAAGTGATGTTCGTACCTAAAACCTGGTTCACCGTTCCAACCGTCGGATGAAACATAAACGAAAAAATAATTCCGATTACAGTCAATGCAATAATGCTCGGGAAAAAGAAAACCAGCCTGTAAAAACTTTTTTCCTTCATTTTTGACTGTGTCAGTATAAAAGCCAGTACCAACGCCAACGCTATGGTAACTACTGGTACAATGGCCATCAATTTTAAACTGTTCCAAAAAGATTGTATAAAACGTTCATCCTGGAACATATAGATATAGTTATCCAACCCAACAAAGGAATAGTTTGTACTCATTCCTGTGCTGTCTGTAAATGATAGATAAAACACCTGCAAGGTAGGAAAAATAATAAAAACAACGGTTAAAATACATGTCGGCACTATAGATACCGCGATAAATTTCCCTGGTACCCTTTCTCGCTTTCTTTGTCTTTTCATTTTCTTCTCCTCAACATTCCGATTATAAAGAAAGCAGCTGCCGCCAGCTGGCAACTGCTTTCTGTCTGTTATTTTTCCATATCTGACTGAATTTCTTCAAAATCTTTCTGTATGCTTTCTAGATACTCTTTCACACTCATAGTTCCCTGCATCACCTCTGTAAAGTGATTATGATACAGTGTATTATTAACCTCGATTTTGCAGCCCTGAGGCAGGGTAGCAAATGCTGTTGGAAGTGCTACTGCATTGTCATAGGCAGACAACATATTATACATGCCCTCAGACAAATATTCTGCACATGTTTCCTTTGCATCTTTTAATGCATAAACGGTATTGGAATATTTTGCAAAAGCCTTTACAGATTCATCTGAATATAAGAATTTCAAAAATGCCTTTGCCGCTTCGGGATTCTTTGCTTTTGCAGGAATAGAAAACTGCTCGTAACTGGATGCCACATACTGTGTGTCTCCCTCGTTTACAACCGGAGCTGCAATCATTCCAAATTCAAATCCCTCTTCTCTCGGAGCATCCTTCATTTCATTCTCCATCCACACACCGCAAGGGATAAACAGGGCTTTTCCAAGCATCATATCCGTCTGCGCCTGTGTGTGATTCAGGCCCATGGTTCCTTCCATAAGATAGCCTTTTTCCTCCAACTGGATCAAATAGCTAAGGTACTCCTCTGCTTTATCTGTAACAACAGATTCCGGATCATAATTACAAAATGCAGTCAAAGCGTCCACGCCTTTCTCCTGCACAATAGCCGGAAACAGGAAGGTTCTCATATACTGTGGATAGATTCCTGGATATGCCAGTAATGCACGCCCTTTTACTTCTTCGTCCCCTACTTTGTAGGTATCCTCTTTCGCAACTTCTCCAAGTGCTAAAAATTCATCCCAGGTTGTGGGAACCTCCCAGCCCTTCTCTTCAAACAGAGCCTTATTATACACCAAGCCCATGGGACCGCTGTTAAACGGCGCAAGATAAATTTTCCCATCTCCATAAGGAGAAGTCACATTGCTTCCTACAATCCCTTCAATAAACATATCTTTCAGAGGCTCTTCTTCCCCTTCCAATGTCTCCTCAAACACATCGGTAATATCCATCAAGGCATTTTCTTTTAACATGGAATCAATTACACCGCTTGCTTCTCCTGCATTAAGTGAAAGAAAATCCGGAACATTTCCTGCAACAATCTGAGGTTTGATCATTTCACCCACATTCGGGCTGATCGTCATATTGACAGTTACATCCGGGTACTTTTCTTCAAACATATCGATTACTTCATACCAGTAATCTGCTCCATAGCCGCCCTGGAATACAGCAATATTCAGATCACCTTCTACCTTTTCGCCTGCTCCTGCCTCTTCTGCTGCCACCACTTGAGGAAGCCCGGCAAGCATGCCCGTACCCATTGCCATTGTTAAAGCCAGCGACAACCACCGTCTGTTTTTCATACTCTTGTCCTCCTTGTCTTATACAAGTTTTTTATTTGTATTTATTATAACGGATTCAGTTTTTATTTCCATTTATTAAGGTTCGCAATGAATGGAGTTTTTTCTTTTTATTTTATCTGAGCTTGTATACTATATGGATAATTTTCATATTCACCTTACAATAGTCCATGTTTATGCGAACTTCATCTCTCAGCGTATCAACCTGCTTCTCAGTCGCCCCCACCCGTAAAACGGGTGGCTCGACGGACGGCTATAAGCCTTTTA
>CALBGI010000043.1 GCA_937893675.1 uncultured Blautia sp. | reverse complement strand
AAATATCAGGGTGCATGAGCTAAATTTCATGCACCCCAACATTTATTATAGAACCCTTTTTGTTTGCGGAAGCGATAATGTGAACAAATCATGAAAACTGTTGTTTGGGGAATATCCCTGATTTTGGGCAGTTGATTTCAAGAAAGGGGTGTGATAAAATAAAACATCATATGTTGAGTTTTATGTGTTTGTTCTCACATTCTTTTCGTAGGGGGCGGAAGGGGTTGTGGGTAAGAAGGGAGCAGCTTTTTACATGAAAAATAGATACCTGGCACAATATCTTTGCATTGTACTTGCAGCGGCTATGGTTCTTACAGGTCCCTGCAGTGTCATGGGAGGAGAAGAACCCACACAGACAATGGAAGAAATCCCGGGAATAACCCCGCAGGAGGAAGTAATTCCTTCCGAAGCACCATTGGAACCGACGCCGGAAGCCGAGCCGGAGATAACGCCGGATCCGGAACCGACACCGGAGACAAGCCCGAGTCCGGAACCGGAAGTAAGCCCGAGTCCGGAACCGGAGACAAGCCCGAGTCCGGAGCCGGAAGTAAGCCCGAGTCCGGAGCCGGAAGTAAGTCCCAGTCCGACACCGGAAGTAAGTCCGAGCCCGGAACCGGAGGTGAGTCCCAGTCCGACGCCGGAGGTAAGTCCGAGTCCGGAACCGGAGGTGAGTCCCAGTCCGACGCCGGAGGTAAGCCCAAGTCCGGAACCGGAAGTAAGCCCGAGCCCGGAACCGGAGGTAAGTCCCAGTCCGACGCCGACGGTAACACCGGGAGCCACAGTGACACCGACGGTAACACCGGGGGCCACAGTGACGCCGACCGTGACACCGGGAGCCACAGTGACGCCGACGGTAACACCGGGGGCAACAGCGACACCGACGCCGGAACCGACTGTGACACCCACCCCATCCATAAGTCCAACGCCAACACCGGAGGAAACACAGGAGAAGGTGAAGCGCATTATGGAGATGATCAGCGCGCTGGCGTTGATACAGCCTCTGACGATGGAACAGCAGGACGAGATTCTTGCGATCCGGCAGGCATATGAAAGCCTGACGGAAGAAGAGAAACTCCTGGTGACAAATTATGAGGTATTTCTTGAAATAGAAAAAACGTTTATACAAATGTTTCCGGACGCGGAGATCAGTAAGGATTTTGTGTCCGGAGCAAATCCGGAAGAATTCCAGGACGGGACGGCACAGATCACGCCGTCGCCGCAGGTTGGAACACCGGTATATTATACCAACATGATCTCGAATCTTCATGCGGGTAAGGAATTTTATCTCGATTCTCTGAAAGCCAGTTATCAGCTGGAATTTTCTCAGGATTTCGCAGACGTCATGGAACAGATCGAACAGGAATATAAAGAAAAGAACAAGCTGACGGATGCAAGTGATGTAACGCAAAGCGGTGTGAGCAGTTCCATGGACAGCCTGTTGGTGCGAAACTGGCAGGATATTTTGGCTGTGTATATTTATGAAAAAAATCAGTCGGAGGGCGCGCAGGAATTATACTATATGGATGCGTCTGCCAAAGACGCGCTTGCAGAAATTTTTGCGAGAATGAATCCTGTAGTCCGCGATAAGGAGGATATTACACGGGTAGGCTACGGAAATTATCATATTAATGATTATATTAAAATGAATCAGATTTCCAAAGAAGACCGTGAGCTCCTGAAAAAATATGTGGAAACAGACTGCAAGCTTCTCTGTGCCATCGTTACGGCTTCTCCCGGATTTGTGCGGGAAAGTGTGGGCGAGGGCGTTTCGGAAGAGCGGGTGAATGTGATCGCGGATGCGTATTCGCTTGTGGGCAAGGTCGGATATTTTTGGGGCGGAAAATCCAATATCATCGGAGAAGACCCGGCCTGGGGAAGTGCTGCATTGGTGAGCGCCGAGGGCAGCAACAGCACGGGGACCATCCGCGCATATGGACTGGACTGCAGCGGCTTTGTGACCTGGTCTGTCATCAACGGTTACGACAGTGTGGGAATGCAGAGCTATGTGGGAGACGGAACTACCGATCAGTGGCTGAAAGCCAATGTTGTCAGCGAGCAGGATGCGCAGCCGGGGGACCTTGTATTTCAGAGAGGCCCGGAGGCCGGAAGCGATAACCATGTGGGGATCATCTGCGGAAAAACAGATGCCGGAGATTGGATCGCGGTCCACTGTTCTTCTTCTCAGAACGGAGTTACAGTAGGAGAGGCTTACAGTGCGGGATTTCGTTATATCCGTCAGCCGTCTTTCTATCCCTCCGCAGAGGAATATGCGCAGATGCAGGCGGAGCAGTTTTCGGTGGGCGAGGTTCTGGAGGAAGAAGCAGCCATGAACAATAATATCGTGGAAACAGTAAAAATTACGATGATGGAAGCGATTCCGGAATTTACAGACGAGGGTTCCCAGGAGTTTGGAAGCCTGACAGACCAGGTTTCTGTGGAAATTATTCCAATGGAAGCTGTGAAGTAAGAAGCCCGGACATAAAAAGAGACAAAAGCAGGGGCGCGGCAGAATCAGCCCGGCGGGAGGAATCCTCCGGGCATGAAAGATTACCGCTGCCTCTGTTTTTATCTCTGAATTCCTGATAAAACTTCTTCGATCCATTTATCGGTATTATAGTTGTCGTCAAAAAGCTTTACGATCACGCCGTAGGGTTCGGCATCGCTGGAGAAAGCATTGGCCTCGTCGGTATCCACGTGCATTGCCAGGCGGAAATCCTTGTGGACGCGGACAACCACATCCGCATAGATCAGAGCTCTCCCGTAGCTTTTGGTGAGCACAAACACTTCGTCGTTGTCCTGGACATGGAGGATCAGCGCTTCCTCCGGGGTCATGTGGATGTGACGTTTTGCCACAATGACACCCTGGGACAGGGTGATTTCCCCGCAGGGGCCAACAAGCGTGCATCCGGGCGTCCCTTCGATATGGCCGGAGGGCCGGATGATGCCGGGAAGGCCAAGCTTTCGGGTATCTGTGAGAGAAAGCTCGATCTGCGTCTGCGGACGGTATGGGCCCAGGATGGCAGTGTTCTCAAAACAGCCTCTGGGACCTTTGACGGTAAGCCGTTCCCGGCAGAGATACTGCTTCGGCTGGCTCAGCTCTTTTGTATAATGAAGCTGGGCATCTTTGCCGAACAAGATTTCAAAATCCGTCCGGGATACGTGGATATGCCGGGCAGAAGTTTCTATGGGGATTTTTATGCTCATAATGTCGCCTCGAATTCTGTTTGAATTTACATAGATAACAGTTTACCTCGCTAAAGAACAAAAAGCAACTGTTTTTTACAGAATGCAGGAGGGAACCGGTTACAATAGATTCAGAAAGGAATAGAAAATGAAAAAAACATTTTTTTCCCCGCATCGGGCAGCTGTTTTTGCTTTGCTGACTGCAGTGGCGCTCAGTGTGGGAAATGTCAGGAATGCCTTTGCGGCAGGGAACGTTTTTGATCAGATCATTGAGGCTGCCGGGCAGCTGCTGCAGATAGAACCTTCGGAGGTGCAGGCGCTTCGGGAAGAAGAACTGATCCTCACAGATGAAGGGCATCAGGAATACTATTTTTCTCTTCTCACAGAACAGGAACAGAGGTGTTACCGGCAGATACTGGAAGGGATCCGGGCGAGGGAGAAGGAATTTTATCTCACAGTCTCGGATGATGAAGCGGTGGATAAGATTTATCATGCAGTTCTCAAGGATCACCCGGAGATATACTGGGCACATAACCGGGAAAGTGTCTACAAAACCACCTATGATTCTGCGGATTACTGTCTGTTTGCGCCGTCCTATCTGTACAGCGAAGCTGAGATAGCGGAGATCGACCGTGCAGTGGAAGCGTGCTTTGCCCAGGTGCAGGCGAGTATTTTGCCGGGAGACGGCGACTATGAAAAGGCATTGGCGGTGTATACCTATCTTGTTGACAGCACAGAGTATGCAGTTTCGGAGCATGATCAGAACATTGCAGGTGTCTTCTGGAAAAAGCAGGCAGTTTGTGCCGGATATGCGGGAGCCTTTCAGTATATGATGGAGCGGCTGGGGATTCCCTGTATTTATGTGGACGGCGATGCCCGAGGAAGCGCGGAGGGACATGCGTGGAACATGATTTCTCTGGACGGAGAATATTATTATGTAGATGCAACGAATGGGGACCAGCCGGAATTTCTGGAGGGAGATGCCGTACAGCTGGCGGAGCATAAGACGACGATCATAGATTATTTTTGTCCGTTTCCATGGGAATATGAGGCCAATTACATTGCGGACAAAAGCTTTGTCCTGCCGGAATGTACAGCCACGGATATGAATTTCTATGTAAAAAATCAAGGCTGCTTTGACAGCTATGACCCGGATGAGATTTACGATTACTGCAGGATGCGGCTGGACAACGGCGCGGCTGTGGTGCGATTTAAGTTCAGCAGCCAAAAAGCCTATGAAGAGGCGTATGTATCTCTGATCGAAAATAACGAAGCAAGACGCATTGCGGAGTACTATCTTGGGCTTCATCAGCTGGAGCAGACGGAGTACCACTATGGCGTGCTTCAGGATTTATACACGTTTTATTATATGTTCTGAGAAACAGGAAGGAGATAAAATGACAGATATTTTGATGCGCATGATGGAACTTGCAAAGAGGGTGGCCTACGCAGAGGAGCTGGGACCGGTGCTCACCGTTGCTTTCGGGCTTCTTCTGGTATTTGGAATTCTGAACTGTGTGCTGGGATATCGAATCCTCAGATTCTGGATGATGCTGTTCGGTTTTGGAATGGGAGCGGCCATGGGATTGGTTGTGGGATACATTTCCGGCACGGAGAGCCGCGTACTTCTTTTGATCGCGATGGCGGCAGGCGGGTTTGCGCTTGGGGCGATTGCCTTTCTGGTGTACAGAGCCGGGATTTTTCTTCTGGGAGCCGGGCTGGGGCTGTCCTTGAGCATTTATGTGCTTCATCCCACCACATCCTTTATCTTTTTTGTGTGTATGCTTCTGGGTGTGGGTCTGGGAGTTCTGGCGCTTCGATATTCCCGGCCTGTGATCATTGTGGGAACCGGATTGTTTGGCGGCATTCTGGCAGGCGTTTCCCTGGCAAAGCTTCTGGGATTGTCCCAGTTTCCCTACGGGATCGGCATGAGCCTGGGGCTTGCAGTCCTTGGAATGGCGATTCAGTTCCTGATCAATCCGTCGGATGACGACGAAGATGACGACGAAGACGAGGAGGAAGAGGAGAACGACGAGGAAGAGGAAGAAGACAACAGAAGGACTCGTAAGAAAAAACATTACGATGAAGATTTAGATTATGACGAAGATCTGGATTACGAAGATTATTTAGATGACGACTATTACATAGATGAAGATAAAGAATAAAAAAGAAGAGGCGTGCTGCAAATCCAACGGTGGTTTTGAAGCGCCTCTTTTTTTGGGGGGAAATAAGTTTCTGGGTTTTAGCGGCGGCCAACAGGGGAGCGCGAGGGGAGTGCGGCCTTCGCAACTTTGAGCTCTCCCCTCGCAAATGATTTGCTGCAAAATGATCTAATTGTCGTCTGCGTCCGCCTCATTTACTTCGTACACATGACGTTTCTTGGCCATTTCGTCGCTGGCAAGATATTCGTCGTAGGTGGTGATCTTGTCGATGAGGGTACCGTTTGGAAGGATCTCCATAATGCGGTTGGCGGTTGTCTGCACGAACTGATGGTCATGGGAGGTGAAGAGGATCACGCCCGGGAACTTGATCAGTCCGTTGTTGAGAGCGGTAATGGATTCCATGTCCAGATGGTTGGTGGGTTCGTCCAGAAGGAGAACGTTTGCACCGGAAATCATCATCTTGGACAGGATGCAGCGTACCTTTTCGCCTCCGGAAAGCACGCGGACACGCTTCACGCCGTCCTCTCCCGGGAAAAGCATACGTCCCAGGAAGCCGCGGACATAGGTGGCGTCCTTGATTTCCGAATACTGGGTCAGCCAGTCGGTGATGGTCAGGTCGTTGTCAAATTCATAGCTGTTGTCCTTGGGGAAATACGTCTGGGAGGTTGTAACGCCCCATTTGTAATTTCCCTCATCCGGCTCCATTTCGCCCATGAGGATCTTGAAAAAGGCGGTGGTTGCCTGCTCGTTGGCGCCCACAAATGCTACCTTGTCATTGTGTCCCAAAGTAAAAGAAATGTTGTCCAGGACTTTTACTCCGTCAATGGTTTTGGAAAGGTTTTCCACCATGAGCACTTCGTTTCCGATCTCCCGGTTGGGGCGGAAGTCAATGTAAGGATATTTCCGGCTGGAAGGACGCATTTCGTCCAGCTGGATTTTTTCCAGAGCGCGCTTACGGGAGGTTGCCTGCTTGGATTTGGAAGCGTTGGCGCTGAATCGGGAGATAAACTCCTGCAGCTCCTTGATCTTTTCTTCTTTTTTCTTGTTGGCTTCCTTCATCTGCTTGATAAGAAGCTGACTGGATTCGTACCAGAAGTCGTAGTTTCCGGCATAAAGCTGGATCTTTCCGTAGTCGATGTCAGCCGTGTGGGTGCAGACCTTGTTCAGGAAGTATCTGTCGTGGGACACGACGATCACGGTGTTGTCAAAGTTGATGAGGAATTCCTCCAGCCATTCGATGGCCGGAAGATCCAGGTGGTTGGTCGGCTCGTCCAGAAGCAGGATATCGGGGTTGCCGAACAGCGCCTGGGCCAGAAGAACCTTGACCTTCATACTTCCGGTAAGCTCTGCCATCGGAGTGTAATGAAATTCGGTGTCAACGCCGAGTCCGTTTAAAAGCATGGCTGCGTCAGATTCTGCCTCCCAGCCGTTCATTTCCGCAAACTCGCCTTCCAGCTCGCTGGCGCGGATGCCGTCCTCGTCGGTGAAATCTTCTTTTGCGTAAATCGCTTCTTTTTCCTTCATAATCTCGTAGAGCCGGGCGTTTCCCATAATGACGGTATCCAGTACCGGGTAGGCGTCATATTTGAAATGGTCCTGCTGCAGGAAGGAGAGGCGCTGGCCGGGGGTAATGATCACATCGCCCTTGGTGGGCTCCAGCTGGCCGGAAAGGATCTTGAGAAAGGTGGATTTTCCGGCGCCGTTTGCACCGATAAGGCCATAGCAGTTGCCTTCGGTGAACTTGATGTTTACGTCCTCAAACAGGGCCTTTTTTCCAACTCTCAGGGTAATGTTGCTTGCTGAAATCATATCGTACCTCGTCTTTTTAAGTTCATATTTATATGTGTTTTTTCCTTGAGTCGATATTCATTGTATCGTAAAATCAGAATTTTGCAAGCAGTATTTTAAGATTCTCTGTCTTTACAAAGAAAAATCCCGTTGTTATAATGGGCAGATACGAAACGAAGGGAAGAAAGAAGCGTATGAATATCTATCTGATTGGTTTTATGGGATGCGGCAAAAGCGAAGTGGGCCGCTGTCTGGAAAGAGATTTCGGACAAAAGCTGGTGGAGATGGACGAAGCCATTGAAAAGCAAAACGGGATGGCGATCGCTGAGATTTTTCGGGTGCAGGGAGAAGAAGCCTTCCGCAAAATGGAAACAGATTTTCTCAAAGAGCTGCGCTTCCGGGAAAAGCTTGTGGTATCCTGCGGAGGCGGTGTGCCCATGCGGGAATGCAATGTCCGCGAAATGCGGGCGGGAGGCAGGATCGTACTTTTGACGGCAAGTCCTCATACGGTATACCAGAGAGTGCACAAAACCAGAAATCGTCCTCTGCTGGAAGGCAGGATGACGGTGGAGGGGATCGGCGCGCTTATGGAAGAACGCAGGGAACGGTACGAAAAAGCAGCGGATATCCGGATTGCCACAGACGACAAAACTCCGGCAGAAATTGCAGCGGAGATTATGGAGAATCTGGGAGAACCACAGAGAAAAACGTGTGATTTTGGATGATTTTGGGAGATAAGTGTAATAAAAAGCCCCTTTTTTGCAAAAATTTGGTCTTTATGGCATGTTGAATCGAATGTTTGAAATTGTTATAATTTGTCATAAATGACAGAAATTTGTAGTGGGGTCAAAATACGCGGGAAAGAGGTCAAAGAAATGTACATTACAAGAGAATGCGATTATGCGGTGAGAGTAGTGCGCGCCCTGTCTGACGGAAATCGTGCCAGTGTGAATGAGATCTGTGAGAAGGAGAGCATTACAGCTCCGTTCGCATACAAAATACTGAAGAAGCTCCAAAAAGAAGGGATCGTGAAGGGATTTCGCGGCGTTCATGGGGGATACACCATAAAACGTTCTTTGGAGGAGCTTTCGCTTTATGAGGTGTATCACGCGATCAATCCCAACATGTTCATCATTGAATGTCTGGAAAAGGGGTATGAATGCTCCCGGGGAGAAGAATGCGCAGAATGTAAGATCCATGGAGTTCTGCAGCAGGTGCAGGATCGGATGGTGGAACTTCTGAAAGAACAGAAGATGGATAAGCTTGTTTAAAGCTGGAATCAGGAAGAGGCTGTTTGGACAGCCTCTTTATTGTATTGCATAAGATACAAAAAAAAAGCAAAGGAATTGGACATCCCTTTTTTTTTGTGCTATAATCTTATATGGACTTTTAGGTTCATAAAGAGCCTAGAAATAATAATTTCCAACACACCTTTAAGGAGGAAAAGAAACTATGGCAAGAAAGATGAAAACCATGGATGGTAACCATGCAGCCGCTCATGCTTCATACGCTTTTTCTGATGTAGCTGCAATTTACCCCATCACCCCGTCTTCTGTTATGGCTGAAGCAACAGATGAATGGGCAACCCAGGGAAGAAAAAACATCTTCGGACAGGAAGTTCAGGTTACTGAAATGCAGTCCGAGGCAGGTGCAGCCGGTGCGGTACACGGTTCTCTGGCAGCCGGTGCGCTGACCACTACCTACACTGCATCCCAGGGACTTCTGCTGATGATCCCGAACCTGTACAAAATCGCAGGAGAGCAGCTTCCGGGCGTTATCAACGTATCTGCCCGTGCAATTGCTTCCCATGCACTTTCCATTTTCGGAGACCACTCCGACGTTATGGCATGCCGCCAGACCGGATGTGCAATGCTCTGCGAGTCTTCCGTACAGGAAGTTATGGACCTGACACCGGTTGCTCACCTTGCAGCGATCAAAGGAAAAGTTCCGTTCATCAACTTCTTCGATGGCTTCCGTACTTCTCATGAAATCCAGAAGATTGAGACATGGGATTACGAGGATCTGAAGGATATGGCAGATATGGATGCAATCCAGGCATTCCGTGACCATGCCCTGAATCCGAATCATCCCTGCCAGAGAGGTTCTGCACAGAACCCGGACATCTTCTTCCAGGCAAGAGAAGCATGTAATCCCTACTACGATGCGCTTCCGGCGATCGTTCAGGAGTACATGGACAAAGTAAATGCCAAGATCGGCACAGATTACAAACTGTTCAACTACTATGGTGCAGCAGACGCAGAGCACGTTGTGATCGCTATGGGCTCCGTAAACGATACGATCGAGGAGACCATCGACTACCTGACCGCTGCTGGCAAGAAGGTTGGTGTTGTAAAGGTTCGTCTTTACAGACCATTCTCCGCTGAGGCACTTCTTTCCGCAATTCCGGAAACAGTAAAATACATCACCGTTATGGACAGAACCAAAGAGCCGGGCGCTCTGGGCGAGCCGCTGTATCTGGATGTTGTTGCAGCTCTTCGTGACAGCAAATTTGCAGATGCAAAGGTATTCTCCTGCCGTTATGGTCTTGGTTCCAAGGATACCACTCCGGCACAGATCGTTGCAGTATTCGAGAACACTGCAAAAGAGAAATTTACCATTGGTATCGTGGACGATGTGACCAACCTGTCTCTTGAGACCGGAGAAGCGATCGTTACCACTCCGGAAGGAACTACCAACTGTAAATTCTGGGGTCTTGGCGCTGACGGTACCGTAGGTGCAAACAAGAACTCCATCAAGATCATCGGTGACAACACTGACATGTACGCACAGGCTTACTTTGATTATGACTCCAAGAAGTCCGGCGGTGTTACCATGTCTCACCTGCGTTTCGGTAAGAAACCGATCAAATCCACCTACCTGATCCACAAGGCAGACTTCGTTGCATGCCACAATCCGTCCTATGTAAACAAATACAACATGGTACAGGAGCTGGTTGACGGAGGTACTTTCCTTCTGAACTGTCCGTGGGATATGGAAGGTCTTGAGAAGCATCTTCCGGGCCAGGTAAAAGCTTTCATCGCAAACCACAATATCAAATTCTACACCATCGACGGTGTGAAGATCGGTATCGAGACCGGCATGGGACCGACACGTATCAACACCATTCTTCAGTCCGCATTCTTCAAACTTACCGGAATCATTCCGGAAGAGCAGGCAATCGAGCTGATGAAGGCTGCTGCAAAAGCAACCTACGGCCGTAAGGGTGACGACGTGGTTCAGAAGAACTGGGCTGCAATCGACGCAGGTGCAAAGCAGGTTGTTGAGATCCAGGTTCCGGAAAGCTGGAAAGATGCAGAGGACGAGGGTCTGTTCATGGCTCACGCTTCCGAGGGAAGAGAAGACGTTGTTGATTTCGTAAACAACATCCAGAGCAAGGTAAACGCGCAGGAAGGTAACTCTCTGCCGGTATCTGCATTCACCGCTTATGTTGACGGTACGACTCCGTCCGGTTCCTCCGCATATGAAAAACGTGGTATCGCAGTAAATATTCCGGTATGGCAGCCGGAGAACTGTATCCAGTGTAACCGTTGTGCATACGTATGTCCGCACGCAGTTATCCGTCCGGTAGCTCTGACCGCTGAGGAAGCAGCAAACGCTCCCGAGGGTCTGCAGACTCTGGATATGACCGGAATGAAAGAATACAAATTTGCCATGACTGTTTCCGCACTTGACTGTACCGGATGCGGTTCCTGTGCAAATGTCTGCCCGGGCAAGAAGGGTGCAAAGGCACTTGCAATGGAAAACCTGGAAGCAAACATGGGTCAGCAGAAATTCTTCGATTACGGCGTAAAACTTCCGGTAAAAGAAGATGTTATCGCAAAATTCAAAGAAACTACCGTAAAGGGAAGCCAGTTCAAACAGCCGCTTCTTGAGTTCTCCGGAGCTTGTGCAGGCTGTGGCGAGACACCTTACGCAAAACTGATCACCCAGCTCTTTGGTGACAGAATGTACATCGCAAACGCAACCGGATGTTCCTCCATCTGGGGTAACTCCAGCCCGTCCACACCTTACACGGTAAACGCAAAGGGTCAGGGTCCGGCATGGTCCAACTCCCTGTTCGAGGACAACGCAGAGTTTGGTTACGGTATGCTTCTGGCTCAGAAAGCAATCCGTGAAGGTCTGAAAGCAAAGGTTGAGGATGTTGTTGCAAACGGCGACAATGCGGATGTTAAGGCAGCAGGTCAGGAATGGCTTGACACCTACAGCGTAGGCGCAACCAACGGCGCAGCTACCGAGAAGCTCATCGCAGCTCTTGAGGCATGCGGATGTGACAAGGCAAAAGATATCCTTGCACAGAAAGATTACCTGGGCAAAAAATCCCAGTGGATCTTCGGCGGTGACGGCTGGGCATACGATATCGGTTTCGGCGGTGTTGACCACGTTCTCGCAAGCGGACGCGACATCAACGTAATGGTATTCGATACTGAGGTTTACTCCAACACAGGCGGACAGGCTTCTAAGTCTACCCCGACCGGAGCAATCGCTCAGTTCGCAGCAGGCGGAAAAGAAGTGAAGAAGAAAGATATGGCTTCTATCGCAATGAGCTACGGCTATGTATATGTTGCACAGATCTCCATGGGTGCAGACTTCAACCAGACCGTAAAGGCAATTGCAGAGGCAGAGGCATATCCGGGACCGTCCCTGATCATCGCTTACGCTCCGTGTATCAACCACGGTATCAAGAAAGGCATGTCCAAGGCTCAGACAGAGGAAGAGCTGGCTGTTAAGTGCGGATACTGGCACAACTTCCGTTTCAACCCGGCAGCAGAGGGAAGCAAGTTCACACTTGACTCCAAGGAGCCGGCTATGGACGGATACCAGGAATTCCTGGACGGCGAGGTTCGTTACAACTCTCTGAAGCGTCAGAATCCGGAGAAGGCTGCAAGACTGTTCGCGAAGAACGAGTCCGAGGCAAAGGCAAGATACGATTATCTTGGAAAACTGACTGCTCTTTACGGAGAGGACAAATAAGAAAAAGTGAAAGACCCCGCGGTGTAGCTGCACCGTGGGGTTTTCCTTTCACGGGATTTTTCCGGAAGAAAGTTGAAAAAATATGAAAAAAATGAATAAAAAGAACCGATACTGGGATTTTTACCTGCTGTATACCATTGCCTTTGCCGGATTTGCATTATTTTTGTACAGCTTTTTTTATCTGAATGGAAAGGCAGCCATCTGGGGCCATGACGGCGTGCCTCAGCATGTAAATTCCCTCGCCTATTACGGCAATTATCTTCGGGAGATTCTGAAAAGTATATTCGTGGAGCATCAGCCTGCGCTTCCCATGTGGGATCTGCATATCGGCTATGGTTCCGATATTTTAACCACACTTCATTATTATGTGATCGGAGATCCGCTGACGCTTCTGGCCGTATTTGTGCCCGAGGAAAAAACGGAAATTCTGTATGAGATACTGATTTTTCTGCGGCTGTATCTGGCCGGGCTTGCTTTTTCCGGCTACTGCTTTTCCCGAAGGAACGCAAAACAGGCAGTGTTTTTGGGAACCATGATTTATGTGTTTTGTGGATGGGGGATTTATGCCTCTCTGAAGCATCCCTATTTTTCCAACCCCATGGTTTATCTGCCTTTGATCTTATGGGGAATTGACAAAATATACAAAAAAGAAAAGCCGTATCTGTTTATCTGGGCAACTGCTGCCGCGGCGATGTCCAATTTTTACTTTTTCTATATGATCTGTATTTTTATGTTTCTGTATGCGGCCTTTTGCTATTTTGACCTGTTTTTGAAACGCAGCTTTCGGGATGTGTGCGGATGGTTTTTCCGGTTCCTGGGCTATTTTCTTGTGGCGGTGTCTGTGGCGGCGGTGATCCTTTTGCCGGTGGCCATGACTTTATTCGGAACAGACCGTTTTTCCGCCGAAAATTATGTGCCGCTTTTGTATGACCGTGTTTATTATGAAAAATATCTGGGCTGTCTCATTGGTGAAAATATGATGCAATGGGGCGTGGCCGGTTTTTCGGCAGTGGCTATGGCTGGTGTCTTTGTATTGTTTTCGCAGAAAAAGAAGAATGGGCTTTTGAAAGCCGGCTTTCTTTTGCTGAATCTGTTTTTGCTGGTTCCCTTTGCCGGACATGTGCTGAATGGATTTTCCTATGTGTCCAACCGGTGGCTCTGGGCTTACAGCATGCTGATCGCCTATATTTTTGTGAAGATCTATCCGGAACTGTTTGTGCTGAAAAGAGCGGAAAAGAAAAAGATTTTCTGCATGCTGGTGGTATACTGCGTGTTGGCGCTGTTTTTCCGGGCGGCCCGGACCGAGCGAAATACCATGGCAGTGCTCATGCTTTGCCTGTGCGTGTTTGCCTGCACTTCCTTCGGAAATATTTTTTTTCGGGGAAAATATCTTTGCGCCGCGATTGCCGGCATTCTCACGGCAAGTATTTGTCTGGGAATTGCCAGCCAGTATTCCTATGACAAGGGGTATCTGGAGGAGTTTGTGAACCATGGAGAGGCTCTTCAAAAGCTGGAGTCGGGAGCGGACACGGTTGTGCTGGCCACAGGCGACCGGGATCTTTACCGATATGACCAATATGGAGCGCTTCCTTATGACAATACCTCCATGCATATGAGGACCAACAGCACGGCGTATTATTTTAGTCTGGCAAACGGAGATATCAGCCGCTTTTTCGATGAGATGTATTTGAATACGCCCTGGGAGCAGCACTACGAAAATCTGGATGGGAGAAGTATTCTGGACCGTCTGGCGTCTGTGCGCTATTTTGTGATCCAGGATGAGGACTATCCATACATACCCTATGGCTATCGCGTGCAGTCCAAGGTGATCCAAAAGGGCGGGCATACCTATCGTGCGTTTCAGAAGGAAGACGCGCTGCCCTTTGGATATACCTATGACAGCTTCATAAGCGAAGACGCATTTCAGAAACTTTCTGTGACAGAGAAACAGGAGGCGCTTCTTCAGGGCGTTGTATTGGAGGACAGCAGTCTTCCGGCGGCAGAGCTTTCTTTTGAAAATCAGGAGGTGCCGGTGCGCATTCAGGAATTGGAAGGCTGTCAGGTGAAGGACGGGAAAATTCTTGTCACAAAAGAAGGTGCCAGACTTCGCCTGAACTATGATGGACTTGCGTCCAGCGAGACCTATCTGATCGTGGAGAATCTGAATTACCAGGCATTGTCTCCGAGAGAGCTTGTGTCAGATGCCAAATGGGAAAAAATGAGCCAATACGAAAAAAACAGGATCCTTTATGAGACAAGAAACTGGAGATATTGGAAGCAGAGCCGGGAAGCCTCTTTTTCCGTGACAGAGAAGACCGTGACAAAAGATATCCGCGTGTTTACGGACAAATACAACGCCTACAGCGGAAAGAAAAATTTTCTCTGCAACATGGGATATGCGGAGGATGCCGGACAGGCGATGACGCTGACCTTTGACCGGACAGGCGAGTACACCTTTGATGATCTGCGCATCGTCTGTCAGCCCACGGACAGGCTGGACGCATATACAGAGCATCTGGGGGAAGAGACGCTGGAAAATATAGAATTTGGGATCAATGAGTTTTCCGGAGAGATCCGCCTTTCCAGGGACAAAGCGCTCGTACTGTCGATTCCGTACAGCAAAGGCTTTACCGCTTATGTGGATGGAGAAAAAACGGAATTAAAGCGGGCGAACCTGATGTATATGGCCTTGGAGCTGCCGGCCGGAGAGCACCGGATCACCCTTTCTTATCAGACGCCCGGTTTGAAGATTGGCGCATTGCTGTCCGCGCTCGGGCTGATGACTTTTGCGGGGATCTGGCTTTGGGAGAAAAAAGAAAAGCTTTCTATTTTGTAGCAGATATACTATAATAATGTGAGTGTGCGATGAGAAGAAAGGAGGAGAATACATGAGCAGATTATCGGTTGTTTTGCCGGCATATAACGAAGAATTAATGGTTGGAAAGGCCTGCCGCGTGCTGCGGGAGGTTCTGACGGATGCGGGGATTTCCTATGAGCTTGTGGTAGTCAATGATGGCTCAAGGGACAACACCTGGGAGGAGATCAGAAAGGCTGCCCAGGGGGATGAACATATCCTGGGCGTTCATTTTTCCAGGAATTTTGGCAAGGAGGCTGCAGTATTTGCCGGGCTTGCCCAGGCTACGGGCGATGTGGTTGCCGTGATGGACTGTGATCTTCAGCACCCGCCCAAGACGCTTGTTGAGATGTACCGTTTGTGGGAAGAAGGCTATGAGGTGGTGGAGGGCGTGAAGTCTTCCCGCGGAAAAGAGAATGTGCTTCACAAAAAATGCGCGGGCTTTTTCTATGGGATCATGAGTGCAGCCACCAAGGTTGACATGCAGAATGCTTCTGATTTTAAGATGATGGACCGCAGGGTGGTGGAGAGTATTCTTTCCCTGCCGGAGAGGAACATGTTCTTTCGGGCAACCTCTTCCTGGGTGGGATTTCGCACCGCCCATGTGGAATTTGAGGTGCAGGAGCGTGAGGCAGGCGAGTCCAAATGGTCGGTCTGGTCACTGATAAAATATGCCTTTACAAATATTGTGGCCTTTACCACAGCGCCGCTGCAGATCGTTACCTTTGCGGGCGGTATTTCCTTTGTTGGTTCCCTGATCCTGATGGTGTACTCTTTGGTCCAGTATTTTAACGGACATGCCATAGAGGGATATACGACGACGATCATGGTGCTGCTTCTCATCGGAAGTGTGATGATGCTGAGCCTTGGCGTGATCGGCTATTATATTGCAAAGATATACGAGGAAGTAAAACGGCGTCCCCGGTATATTGTGTCAAAAATCGTGCGCGGCAGCCAGGACATGTCTGCACAAGCCAGACCGGATCGTCAGTAGGAGAGGAAAAATAAATGAAGGAACAAATCAAAAAACTGTATCACAGTGAGGTCATCCGGTACATATTTTTCGGCGGCTGCACCACACTTGTGAATCTTGTGGTGTTTTATGGACTGCGGAAGCTTGGCATGGGACTCAACATATCCAATGTGATCTCCATAATCGCGGCCATATTGTTTGCCTATGTGGTGAACTCCCTGTTTGTGTTTCACGACAACTGCAAAAATATGAAGGATCATCTGTTGTCCTTCGGAAAATTTATCAGTGCCCGCCTGGTCACCATGGTGGTGGAGGTCGGCGGCGTGTGGCTGCTGGTGGAAGTCCTTGCCCTGCAGGATATGGTGGGAAAGGTGCTCACGCAGTTTATTGTAGTTGCCCTTAACTATGTGTTCAGCAAATTTTTTGTGTTTACCACAGGAAAAAAATAAAAGGAGGCAGACCATGACTCTGGAAGAAACCATTTCAAAAATCAGACCCTTGAATGAAGAAGCCATGAGAGACAGCAAAAAGCGTTGGGACAGCATTGCAAAACCGCTGCATTCCCTGGGAAAGCTGGAGGATTTTGTGATACAGATCGCAGGTATCCAGGGAACACCAAGACCGGATATCAGTCGCCGGGCGCTGGTGGCCATGTGCGCGGACAACGGCGTGGTGGAAGAGGGAGTGACCCAGACCGGACAGGAAGTGACAGCCATTGTTGCGGAGAATTTCCTGAAAGGGGCGACCAGTGTATGTGCCATGTGCAGAGCCGCCAGTACGGATATTTTTCCGGTGGATGTGGGAATGGCTGTGGACACGGCAGTGCGCAGAGACCTTAAGGTGGCCTATGGAACAAAAAATATGACAAAAGAGCCTGCCATGAGCCGCGAAGAGGCGGTGCGGGCGGTGGAGGCCGGAATCGCCATGGCAGAGGAGCTCCGGGAAAAGGGGTATACGATCCTTGCTACAGGAGAAATGGGGATTGGAAATACAACCACCAGCAGCGCAGTGGCATCCGTGCTCCTGGGGCAGCCGGTGGAGCGGATGACCGGACGTGGTGCTGGGCTGTCAAGCGAGGGACTGGAGCGAAAGATTTTCGCGATCCACAAAGCCATTGCCGTAAACCGTCCGGACAGGGAGGATGCGCTGGATGTCCTGGCCAAGGTGGGCGGCTTTGATCTCGCGGGAATGGCCGGCGTGTTTCTCGGCGGCGCGGCTCTTCACATGCCGGTGGTGATGGATGGATTTATTTCCTGTACGGCAGCGCTTGCGGCACAGTGTCTTTGTCCCCAGGCGGCATCCTATATGCTGGCATCTCATGTGTCAAAGGAGCCGGCGTCCCGTCTTATTCTGGAGGCGCTTGGCAAAGAGGCCGTTCTCCACGGAGACATGTGCCTGGGAGAGGGAACAGGCGCGGTGACGCTTTTCCCGGTATTGGACATGGGGCTTGCCGTGTACGAGTCCATGAGCACCTTTGATGAGATTTCGGTAAAGCAGTATGAGGAGCTGAAGTGATATGCTGGTTTTGATAACAGGAGGAAGCGGAAGCGGGAAATCCGCCTACGCAGAAGAACGTGTGCTTGGCTTTGGAAAAGCCAGGCGCATTTATATTGCGACCATGTTTCCCTTTGACGAAGAGAGCTTAAAGAGGATTGATCGCCATCGTGCCATGCGCAGGGACAAGGGGTTTGAGACGGTGGAGTGCTATACGGATCTTTTGTCGGCCGAGATCCCGGAGGACAGCGTGGTCCTTCTGGAATGCATGTCAAATCTTGTGGCAAACGAGATGTTTCAGGACAATGGCGCAAAAGAAAACACAGTGGACGCGGTGCTTCAGGGAGTAAAAACACTTCTTTCAAAAGCGCGCCAGGTGGTGATCGTGACAAATGAAATTTTTTCGGATGCGGTTTCCTATGAAGAAGAAACAAAAGAATACCAGAAAAACCTGGGAAAGATCAACCAGGCGCTGGCTGTGCTGGCAGACGAGGTTGTGGAAGTTGTGTACGGAATTCCCGTGTACGGGAAAGGAGGCGCCTTATGAAAGCGCTGTGGAACAGTTTTGTGGTGGCATTTGCCATGTTTTCCAAGATTCCCATGCCGCGGGCGGACTGGAGCAGGGACAACATGAAGTACATGATGTGCTTCTTCCCTTTTGTGGGAACGGCGGTGGGAATTTTGTTTGCAGGAGTGGCCTGCATCGGAAATTATTTTTTCTTTGAGCCGGTCTTTGTGGCGGCGCTTATGACGGCAGTCCCGGTGCTGGTGACCGGTGGGATTCATGTGGATGGACTTTTGGATACGGCGGACGCTATGAGCTCCTGGCAGGAGCGGGAGCGGCGGCTGGAAATTCTCAAGGATTCCAGGGCAGGTGCATTTGCGGTCATCACAGCCTGCGTGTATTTTCTTACGCTGTTTGGCGCTTATGTGCAGGTACAGAAAAACAGTGCTGCTGTTTTTGTTCTGGCCCTTGGATTTATGGTTTCCAGATGTCTGTCCGGCATTGGTGTGGTGTCTCTGCCCAAAGCGAAAGAGGACGGCACTGTGGCGGACTTTTCCAGGAATTCCAGGGAGCGTACGGTGCGCGCGGTCCTGCTGGTGTATCTGGCAGCTCTGCTTGTGGGAATGGTGTGCATCCAGCCGGTATATGGAATCGCTGCCTTTGGAACGGCGGTTCTGGTATTCTGGTACTACCGGCATATGGCTTTGAAATATTTTGGCGGAACCACAGGGGATCTGGCGGGTTTTTTCGTATGTCTCTGCGAGTGCCTTATGGCAGTGGCTCTGGCTGTTGTCGGCACAGTTGTTGTTTAAGGGACATGTATGCTTGTATGAACGCTGTAAGTTTGGAGGAATAAAAAATGGAAATGATCATTGGCGGCGCTTATCAGGGAAAAGAAGCTTATGCAAGGCAGAGGCATCCGGAAATTGTCTGGACAGACGGAGCGCTTGCAGCGGAGGAGGAGCTTCTTTCGGCGCAGGGAGTGCTGAGATTGGAAGAATATATAAAAAAGGAGCTTGCGGAGGGACGTTCTCTTGCCGGGCTGGCAGAGAAGCTGTGGAGTAAAAATCCAGAGGTAGTTCTGGTTTCCTGTGAGGTGGGCTGCGGTGTGGTTCCGGTGACACCGCAAGAGCGTGCCTATCGCGAGACGGTGGGACGTGTGTGCACAGAGCTTGCCGGGCACAGCAGCCGCGTGACCCGGGTGATCTGCGGTATAGGGACGGTGATCAAGGATGCTTGAGCTCTGGCTGATCCGTCACGGAAAGACCGCGGGCAATATGCTTGGACGCTATATCGGCACAACGGATGAGCCCCTTTGTCCGGAGGGAAGGAATGCGCTTTCAAAAGCATGCTACCCTGCTCCGGAGGCGGTTTTTGCGAGCCCCATGAAGCGGACGGTGGAGACCGCGGGAATTTTATTTCCGGAATTGCCCGTTCACAGCATAGAGGATCTGGCGGAGTGTGACTTTGGGGAGTTTGAGAATAAAAATTATAAAGAGCTGGAAGGAAATCTGCGTTATCAGGCCTGGATAGACAGCGGGGGAAACCTTCCGTTCCCGGGCGGGGAGAGCCGCGAGGCTTTTCAGAAACGAAGCCTCAGGGGATTTGAGCGGGCAGTAAATCAATGTCTCAGAGAGGAGATCCACAGAGCGGCGCTTGTAGTGCACGGGGGAACCATTATGAATATCATGGAAAGGTTTGCCCTGCAGAAGCGCTCTTTTTATGACTGGCATGTGCCAAACGGCGGTGGATACGGACTTGAACTGGATGTGTACCAGTGGCGAAAGGGCAGGCGGTGTCTGAAGGTGACAGAAAGAGCAGAACCTTAAGAAAATCTTAGGAATTAAAGACTTTCATATTAGAAATTATAAGATATCCTGTAGATGATCCAACAGGATGACGCAAAAACAGGAGGTAGGAAACAGTGTCAACCATTTTGGTGTGCGATGATGACAAGGAAATTGTGGAGGCGATTGAGATTTATCTTTCCCAGGAGGGGTATCGGATCCTGAAGGCCTACGACGGCATACAGGCGCTGGAATGTCTGAAAAAAGAAACCGTGGATCTGCTGATCATTGACATTATGATGCCGCGGCTTGACGGAATCCGCGCAACCTTAAAAATCCGTGAGGAAAATCCGCTTCCCATCATTATCATTTCCGCCAAATCGGAGGATGCAGATAAGATTTTGGGGCTGAATATCGGCGCGGACGATTATGTGACAAAGCCCTTCAATCCTCTGGAACTGGTAGCGCGGGCCAAATCTCAGCTGCGCCGCTACAAAAAGCTTGGCGCAGACGTGGAAAAGGCGCAGGGCAATGTGTATGAGACAGGAGGCCTCTGGCTCAATGACGATCTGAAGGAAGTGCGGGTGGACGGGGAGCTTGTGAAGCTCACGCCCATTGAGTACAGTATTCTTCTTCTGATGATGAAGAACCAGGGGCGTGTGTTTTCCAGCCGCCAGATTTACGAGAGTATCTGGAACGAAGAGGCAGTTGCCGCCGAAAACACCGTGTCCGTACATGTGCGGCATATCCGGGAAAAAATTGAGATCAACCCGAAAGAGCCCCGTTATCTGAAAGTGGTGTGGGGACTTGGTTATAAGGTAGAGCATGTAAAATAACCGTTTTTGCGTTCTGTGGAAAAACAGGAGGGATGATGAATATGAGACAGAAGAGAATGAGAGGCAGCGGCTGGAAATTTTTATCGGTACTTTTGGCCCATGGGGCGGCAGCGGTTGTGGCGGCCTGCGCGATCCTGCTGACAATGCTGTTTTCCTATGATGTACAGCTTGGCGAAAAGCCGGACAAGGATTTTGTGCAGACAAGGAACTTTGCGGAGCAGCGGCAGTATGAAGCCTGGGAGATTATGAGTGCTGTCAGCGCCCAGAGACTTCTGGAGGAGGGGGCACAGCCCGGTGCAGTTGTGGACATCCGGGAAATGTCGGAGGATAAGGAGCTTACCTGGGAGAACACTTCCGGACTTGCATACAGGTTTGAGGATCTGCAAAACTGGTGCGCAGATGGAATGAGCTATCGCTGGGATGACGAGCTTGGAACGGACGTACTGGAGGAGCTGTACCCGCCGGTGGGCTTTCAGAACATAAAGGAAGCGGTGGAAGCTTCGGAGGGCTGGACGTTGGAAGGCGCGTACAACAGCCTTGAGGAAGCGGTCAGCAAGCTGGGTTACCTGGAAAACCAGATGCAGCTCCTGGAAAACTACCGCAAAGAGGAGAACAATCTTCGGTATCTCTATGTGGATCTGGATGAAAAAGAAGTGTACACCAACGAGGAGGATATCCGCTACAGCGATTATGAAAAAGCTCTGAAAGAGATCAAAAAGCAGGATGCCTACCTGATCCTGGGGTCTGAGGATACTTCTTGCGAGACCAACATGGATGTGGATGAGACGTTGTGGCAGGAACATGCAGACATGTACCGCATGAGCGACAGGTATGTGTATGCAGTCTGGATGGACGGCAAATTTGCGGTACCGGACAGCCTGGCGTTGGATTATCAGATTTATGAGCGTTTTTCGGATAAAACAATGGAGATCCTCTGGATTGGGATAGGAGGATTTGTACTGTTTCTTGTCTGTGTGATCCATCTCACCAGAGTGGCGGGAAGACGTCCGAAACAGGAAGCGCTGTATCTCAATGCGTTTGACCATGTGTTTGTGGAGGTGGCAGCCGGCGGAGTATTGCTGCTTTGGATTTTGGGCATTTCTTCTGTGGACAGCTTTCAGTACTACCGCGCCTGGGATCTCATCAGCACCATAGCTGCCATAGAATTTATCGCTGTTTGCTCTGTCTCCTGCTTTTTGATCCTGTGGCTGACCCTGGTGCGGCGTATCAAGGCAGGTGTGCTCTGGAAGAGCAGCTTCTTATGCTTCCTCTGCCTGTGGACGAGAAAAATTTTCGGCATGCTGAGACGCGGTTTTTCCAATTTCATGGACAGCATTCACGGGCGTGATCCGGTGCTGCTCGGCATGAAAAAGATCACGGACGGGCAGCTGCAGTACAAAATTCCGACAGAGAGACTGTCAGGCAAGAAAAAAACCATGGCGGAATATGTAAACCGCATTGGAGACGGGCTGGATGCGGCGGTAGAGCAGAGCGTGAAAAATGAACGCATGAAAACGGAGCTGATCACCAATGTGTCTCATGACATCAAGACTCCCCTCACTTCGATTATCAACTATGTGGACTTGCTGAAGCGGGAAAATATTCCGGACGAGAAGATTCAGGGGTACATCCGGGTGCTGGACGAAAAAGCCCAGAGGCTGAAGGTGCTCACTGAGGATGTGGTGGAGGCTTCCAAGGCAAGTACAGGGAATATTACCCTGGAAATGACGGATCTGGATTTTCGGGAGCTGTTTCATCAGGTTTTGGGAGAATTCGGCGAAAAGTTTGAGGAAAAAGAGCTTACGCTGATGCTCCACGAACCGGAAGAGCCGGTGGTGATCCACGCAGATGGGCGAAGAATGTGGCGTGTTCTGGAAAATGTATTCGTCAATGCGGTGAAATATTCCATGCCAGGTACAAGAGTTTATGCGGAGGTGAGCGTTGTCAACAAGCGGATGCTGTTTTCTCTGAAAAATGTTTCCGCGCAGCCGCTCAACATTTCGGCGGACGAGCTGACCGAACGGTTTATCCGGGGAGATGTTTCCCGCAATACGGAAGGGAGCGGCCTTGGACTTTCCATTGCCAAAAGTCTGACAGAGCTTCAGGGCGGAGTCTTTAAGCTTTATCTGGACGGAGATCTTTTTAAGGTCACAGTGATTTTTACCACAGTAAAATAGGATTCAAAAAGTGGCAGCCTTTGCGGGAGAGAACATCCTGCAGGGGCTGTTTTCATGTGGGAAGAAAGCTGTTTTTGTTGAAATATCAAAAAAATTGTGACAACCAAAATTTTTTTTAGATTCCTGTTGAAATCAAAGAAGAAATATGGTACATTGATAATAAGTAGTAAACAATCCCAAAGAATGAGAAAAAAAATAACACGGATTATGCAAAATATACAAAATAAAGGAGGAGTTTTTATGCTGATTATTGGTAATGGAAGAACGATCACACGGGATACATCCAATCCGTTTTTTGAAAACGGCGCAGTGGCTATGGACGGGAATACGATTGTTTTGGTGGGAGCGACGGAGGACGTGAGGAAGGCTTACCCGGATGCAGAGTATGTGGATGCAAAAGGCGGTGTGATCATGCCGGCCTACATTAACGCGCATGAACACATTTACAGTGCGTTCGCAAGAGGGTTAAGCATCAAAGGATATCATCCGCAGGGCTTCCTGGATATTCTGGACGGACAGTGGTGGACGATCGACCGGCATCTGACGCTGGAGCAGACGAAGCTTTCCGCGTATGCCACCTACATTGACTCCATCAAAAACGGTGTCACAACCGTGTTTGACCACCATGCAAGTTTCGGGCATATTACAGGCTCCTTGTTTGCAATTGAAGAGGCAGCCAAAGATCTGGGCATCCGTACTTGTCTGTGTTATGAAATTTCAGACCGTGACGGAATGGAGAAATCCAAAGAATCTGTCATGGAGAACGTGAATTTTATCAAACATGCCCTGGCAGACGACAGCGGCATGGTTGCAGGTATGATGGGAATGCATGCCTCCTTTACGATCTCAGACGAGACCATGGAGCTGTGCAATGCCCTGAAACCGGAGGGTGTGGGCTATCACATCCATGTGGCGGAGGGCATCTACGACCTGCACCAGTGTCTGAAAGAGCACAGCAAACGCATTGTGGACAGACTTTACGACTGGAATATTTTGGGCCCGAAAACCCTTCTTGGACACTGCATTTACATCAATGAGCATGAAATGGATCTGATCAAGGATACGGACACCATGGTGGTACATAATCCGGAATCCAACATGGGCAATGCCTGCGGATGTCCTCCCACTATGGCGCTTGTGCACAAGGGAGTTCTCACCGGTTTGGGAACAGACGGCTATACCCACGATATGACCGAGTCCTGGAAGGTTGCGAACGTGCTGCACAAGCATCATCTCTGCGATCCCAATACTGCCTGGAGCGAAGTGCCGCAGATGCTCTTTGAGGGAAATGCGAAGATTGCCAACCGCTATTTCCAAAAGGAACTGGGCGTGCTGAAAGCCGGGGCAGCTGCGGATGTGATCGTGGTGGATTACGACCCGCTGACACCCATGCATGCAGACAACGTAAACGGACATCTTCTCTTCGGCACAACAGGCGCCATGGTGCAAACAACCGTATGTAACGGAAAGATTCTTATGAAAGACCGGGAGGTTCTGGTATGCGACGAGGCTAAGATCATGGCGGACTGCCGCCAGGCTGCCAGGGAGCTTGCGGACGACATCAATTCGGGCAAATAAGCGGAAACGAGCGTATATTGGGAGGTAAAATAAATGAGTGAAAAAATGACCTGTATGTCCTTTGGACAGTTGATGGACAGGGTGCTTACAGAGCACAGGGAAAGAGGAACGGTGTTTGGGATACACCGTCCCTATACGGCAGATACGGGCAGGAAGCTCCGGATATTTGAGAGAAACCTGGAAACACCCATCGGACCGGCAGCAGGTCCAAACACACAGCTTGCGCAGAATATTGTTGCGTCCTATTATGCAGGAGCGCGTTTCTTTGAGCTGAAGACCGTGCAGAAAATGGATGGCGCCGAGCTGGCTGCCTGCATCAGCAGGCCCTGTATTCTGGCGGAGGACGAGTGCTATAACTGTGAGTGGTCTACAGAGCTTTACGTTCCGGAGGCTATGGGAGAATACATCAAGGCGTGGTTTATTCTGCATGTGATGGCAAAGGAATACGGACTGGGCGATGCCGACGGCTTCCAGTTTAACATTTCTGTTGGCTACGATCTGGCAGGAATCAAGGAAGACAAGATCAACACCTTCATTGACAGCATGAAGGACGCCAGGGACACCGCAGTTTTCCAGGAATGCAGACAGTGGCTCCTGGACAATACAGACAAGTTTGAAAAGGTGACAAGAGAGGACATTGAGGCAATCCCGTCAGAGGTATGCAATTCCGCGACCATTTCGACGCTGCACGGCTGTCCGCCCAATGAGATCGAAAGCATTGCAAACCACCTGTTCAGGGAAAAGCATATGCATACCTTTATCAAGTGCAATCCCACGCTTCTGGGGTATGAGTTTGCAAGAAAAACCATGGATGAGATGGGCTATGACTATATGGTGTTCGGAGACTTTCATTTTAAGGATGATCTGCAGTATGAGGACGCGATCCCCATGTTCAGACGTCTTCAGGCGCTGGCAGATGAGCTTGGCTTAAGCTTTGGAGTAAAGATCACAAACACCTTCCCGGTGGATGTGACGAGAAACGAGCTTCCGAGCGAAGAAATGTACATGTCCGGAAAGGCTTTGTTCCCGCTCTCCATTGCACTGGCGGCACGCCTTTCCCGGGAGTTCGGCGGAAAGCTGCGCATTGCGTACTCCGGCGGAGCGGATTACTTTAACATTGACAAAATCGTTGGCTGCGGCGTATGGCCTGTAACCATGGCAACTACGCTGTTAAAGCCGGGCGGCTACCAGAGATTCGCGCAGATGGCAGAGAAGCTGATGACAAACGGCGTAAAAGAGTGGACAGGGATCAATGTAGAAGCGCTGGAAGCGCTTGCGGAAGAAGCAAGAACAGATGCGCACCATGTAAAGAATATCAAGCCGCTTCCCAACCGCAAGATCGACAGAGAGGTGCCGCTTCTTGACTGCTATTTTGCGCCTTGTATGGAAGGCTGTCCGATCCACCAGGATATTCCCAACTATGTGAAGCTGGTGGGAGAGGGCAAATATGCGGATGCGCTTCGCGTAGTTCTGGAAAAGAACGCCCTGCCCTTTATCACAGGCACGCTCTGTGCGCATAATTGTATGTACAAGTGTACAAGAAACTTCTACGAGGAGCCGGTGAACATCCGCGGTACGAAGCTGACTGCAGCAGAGAAAGGCTATGACGCAGTGATCGGCGGGATCAAAGCAGGTGCAGGCAATGGCAGGAAGGTTGCCGTTGTGGGCGGAGGCCCGGCAGGGATTGCTTCCGCATATTTCCTGGCAAGAGCAGGCGCGGCTGTGACGCTGTTTGAAAAAGAAGAAAAGCTGGGCGGTGTCATCCGCTATGTGATCCCGGGATTCCGCATCAGCGAGGACGCTATTGACAAGGATGTGTCCTTCATTGAAAAAATGGGTGTGACCGTTAAGACCGGCGTGACCGTGGAATCTGTAAAAGCGCTCAAAGAAGAGGGTTACGATGCAGTGATCGTGGCTGTGGGAGCGAACAAGCCGGGAACGCTGGAACTGGAAAAGGGCGAGACAGTCAACGCACTGAAATTCCTGGCTGAGTTTAAGGCAACAAACGGCAGGGCGGACCTTGGAAAGAATGTTGTGGTGATCGGCGGGGGAAACACTGCGATGGATACCGCTCGGGCTGCAAAACGTACAGAGGGCGTAGAGCATGTTTTCCTGGTATACAGAAGAACAAAACGCTATATGCCGGCAGCGGAAGAGGAGCTTCTCGAAGTGCTTGAGGACGGCGTGGAATTCAAAGAGCTTCTGTCTCCGGTCAGCCTGGAAAACGGAAAACTGATCTGCAAAAAAATGCAGCTTGGCGTCATGGATGCTTCCGGCCGCGCAGGCGTGACGGAAACAGGTGAGATGGAAGAGGTTCCGGCAGACACGGTAATCGTAGCAGTAGGTGAAAAGATTCCCGCAGAATTCTATGAGGCAAACGGGATTGCTGTCAACGAGCGGGGCAAGGCAAGAGTCAATGACAAGACTCTGGAAACCAGTGTGGAAGGCGTATATCTGGCAGGAGACGGTGCAAGAGGAGCGGCGACTATCGTGGAGGCTATCCGTGATGCGCAGCTTGTGGCGGAAGCGATCCTGGGAGACAAGGTTACAGAGGATCAGGAGGTTTGCGGCGAGGAGAAGGACTGCTATTCCAGGAAGGGAATTCTTGCGCACAGCAGCGGGACAGACACAGAGAGCCAGCGCTGCTTAAGCTGTGATAAGGTTTGTGAGAATTGTGCAGACGTATGCCCCAACCGTGCAAATGTATCCATCAAGGTTCCTGGTATGGCAATGAATCAGATCATCCATGTGGATTACATGTGCAACGAGTGCGGCAACTGCAAGAGCTTCTGTCCTTATGCAAGCGCACCTTATAAAGACAAGTTTACGCTGTTTGCAAATGAGGCGGATATGGCAGACAGCACAAACGACGGTTTTGTGGTGCTCAACAGAGCGACGAAGGAATGCAGGGTTCGTTTCCTTGGAAATGAGATGGACTGTAAGGCAGACGACCCGGAAGATAAGCTGTATGAAGGACTTCGCAGACTTATCTGCGCAGTGATCGACGATTATCCATATCTGCTGTTTCAGTAGAATAGGTTCCCTTGAGGGGCTGCCGTAAAGGAAATAAAGGGGGCTGCTGCAAAATGCAGCTTCGCCGGCAATGAAACCGACGGAGTGCTGCTTCTGCAACAGCCCCGTGCTGAATTGTATTGGGAGGAAATTATGTATTGCTTTTATGTAAATGGCAGGGAGTGCCATGAAGAAAAAAACAGGAAGCTCCTGCCTTATCTTCGGGATATTCTGAAGCTTACCTCCGTAAAGGACGGCTGCAGCGAGGGCGCCTGCGGAACCTGCCATGTGCTGATTGACGGAAAGGCGCAGAAGGCTTGTATTCCCGACCTTTCCATGCTGGAAGGACGGCATATCCTGACTGTGGAGGGACTTTCTGAAGAAGAAAAAGAAATTTTTGTCCGCGCGTTCGGGGAGGCGGGGGCGGTGCAGTGCGGTTTCTGTATCCCGGGAATGGTGATCAGCGCAAAAGGACTCATTGACAAAAATCCCAGTCCAACACGGGCGGAAGCGGCTTATGCCATCCGCAACAATATCTGCCGGTGTACCGGCTACAAAAAAATCATTGACGGGATATTGCTTGCCGCAAAATACAGGAGAGAGGGACTGCCCGAGCGCCAGGAGTACGCCTGGAGACTTGGCGAACGTGTTCCTCGTGTGGACGTCCGGGAAAAGGTATTGGGTTATGGGGAGTACCCTGACGACATTCATGTGGAGGGGATGATTTATGGAAGCGCGCTGCGCTCCCGATATCCCAGAGCGCTTATAAAGGCCATCGACACGGAAGCAGCCAGGGCGCTTCCCGGCGTTGTGGCGGTGTACACGGCAAAGGATATTCCTGGCAGCGTCAAGGTTGGACATCTGAAGCAGGACTGGGATGCCCTGATCCCTGTGGGAAAGATCACCCATTATCTGGGGGACGCCATTGCCTTGGTGGCAGCGGAGAGTCTGGAGATCGTGGAAAAGGCCAAAAAGCTTATCAAAGTAGAATATGAGGAGCTTCCCATGATCCGCGACCCCTATGAGGCCATGAAGGAGGATGCGCCAAGGGTGCATGAGGAGGGCAATCTTCTGGCACACTGGCATGTACATCGGGGGGATGCGCAGAAGGCCATTCAGAATTCCGCATATGTGTTGGCAGAAACTTTTCACACCCCATGGTCGGAGCATGCGTTTTTGGAGCCGGAGTGTGCCGTAGCCATGCCGGACGGAGAGGATGGGGTGATTATTTATTCCGCAGACCAGGGTGTCTACGATACCCAGCATGAGTGCATGACTCTTTTGGGACTTCCGGCAGAGAAAGTGAAAGTGCGCAACAAGCTGGTGGGCGGCGGTTTTGGCGGAAAAGAGGATGTAACGGTGCAGCATCACGCAGGAATGATCGCTTATCTGACCAAACGCCCGGTCAAGGTGAAGCTTACCCGTGAAGAGAGCATTCTGATTCATCCCAAACGTCACCCTATGGAAATGGAATTTACCGTGGGTTGTGATGAAAACGGAATCATACAGGGCGTGAAAGCCACGGTTATCGCAGATACCGGCGCTTATGCTTCTCTTGGCGGGCCTGTGCTGCAGCGTGCCTGCACCCATGCTTCAGGTCCCTATAATTACCAGAATTTCGACATTGACGGAAAAGCTTACTATACCAACAATCCGCCTGCGGGCGCCTTTCGCGGTTTCGGTGTGACACAGACCTGTTTTGCCATTGAGATGCTTCTCACAAAAATGGCGGAAAAGGTGGGCATTTCTCCATGGGAAATCCGATACCGCAATGCGATTCGGCCGGGGCAGGAGTTGCCCAACGGACAGCTTGTGGACAACTCAACAGGTCTTGCGGAGACCCTGGAGGCTGTGAAGGAGGCTTACGAGAGTCACCCCTATGTGGGCATCGCCTGCGCCATGAAAAACGCAGGTGTGGGTGTGGGACTTCCTGACTGGGGAAGATGCCGTCTGTACGTACATGACGGCCGCGTGGAGATTCATTCCGGTGCGTCCTGCATCGGACAGGGACTTGGCACGGTGCTGGTACAGATGCTTGTGGAACAGCTAGGCCTTACCAGAGAACAGATTTACTATGATTCGTCCAACACCTATGATGCGCCGGATTCCGGAACCACCTCAGGTTCCCGGCAGACGTTGGTGACCGGCGAGGCGTTAAGACGTGCCTGTCAGCTTCTTAAAAAGGATTTGGAGATAAAAAATCTGGATGAGCTGGAGGGCAGGGAATATCTGGGGGAATATCTGGCCAAGACAGACGCTATGGGAAGCGATGTCAAAAATCCGGTATCCCATGTGGCTTACGGCTATGCCACGCAGGTCTGTATTTTGGATGAAAACGGCCGTGTAGAAAAACTTGTGGCAGCCCATGATGTGGGGCGTGCAGTCAATCCCCTTTCCATAGAGGGACAGATTGAGGGCGGTGTGATCATGTCTGCCGGTTTTGCATTGACAGAAGAATACGGACTCAAGGATTGTAAACCTCAGAACAAATACGGGACTCTGGGACTCTTCCGAGCACATCAGGCACCGGAGGTGGAGAGCATTATCGTGGAAAAACCGGGGCTTTCCGTTGCAGAAGGAGCAATTGGAATCGGGGAGATTACTTCCATACCAACAGCGCCGGCCATTGCAGGAGCGTATTATCGGTATGACGGAGAGTACCGTACAAGTTTGCCACTTGTGCATACACCTTACGAGAGAAAGAAAAAGGGGGAATGATTCATGGCAAGGTTTCCGAAAAAAACAGCCTATGTGGCATGTAATGGCGGCGAAAGATGCAAAACATGCGCATACGGATGTATGAGCTGTTCCTCCTGTATGGCAGCCTGCAGAAAAGACGCCATTTTTTATAATGCATATGGTGTGGCGGAAATTGATGAGGAAAAGTGCATTGGCTGCGGTCTTTGTGCAAAAGCGTGTCCCCAGGAAATCATACACATTCACCTGGCAGATAATCCCTTTGTGGCGAAATGCTCCAACAAAGAAAAAGGTGCAGTCGCAAAAAATGCCTGCGAGGTGAGTTGTATTGGCTGTGGTATCTGTGTGAAAAACTGTCCCGCAGACGCACTGAAACTGGAAGAGAATGTGGCAGTCATGGACGAAGGTCTTTGCCTGGCCTGCGGAAATTGTGCAGTCAAGTGTCCGAGAAATGTAATTGCGGACATAAGGGGGATTATTTGTAAATGAATTTATCCGTGCTTTTTGAATTATGTTATGGTGTAAAAGAAAATAAGTATAGGTTATATAGGCGAGGGACTTCAAAATCTCTCGCCTATGCATTTATTTAAAACAAAAAGTTATATTTTTTGCATAAAAAAATTACACCAAAAACAGATAAAATATTAACTATATACAAAAAGTATTGACAAATATGAATGTGTGTGATATAAAAGAATTACCTGAATGGTATATACCATAAACCATAAGCGCTTGAGAGCAACAAATGTAAACTAAAAATCTGAAAGAACAGAAAATTTGAAAGGAGAATCACTATGAAAAAAAGAATGAAAATGTTAACAGCAACTGCATTAAGTTTGATGATGTTATTTGGTGCTTATGAATGTAAAGCGGAAGCTGAGAAGGCAGAAGAAACAGAATCTGTTAATGATGCAGGTGAGGATAGTATTCATGTCTTGGTACAGGGAATAGATGCCGTTAAGGAAAAGGGAAAGTTAGTTGTTGGTATGATGGCTGCTTTGCCGCCATATGAATTTCATAAAGTAGAAGGAACAGAAGATACTATTATTGGAAGTGATGTTGAATTAATAAAGGAAATTGCTAAAGATTTGGGAGTAGAATATGAATTAAAAGATATGGAATTTGATGGACTTCTGATGGCAATGCAAACTGGAAAAGTAGACATGGTTGTATCATCTATGGCACCTACTCAGGAACGACAGGAAAATGCTGATTTTTCTGATGTTTATTATGAATGTGACTATTATATTGTAATTAACAAAGATGATGCGGAAACGATTGTGAAACCGGAAGATTTAGCTGGAAAAACCATCGGTGTGCAAAAGACATCCACTATGGAAATTATTATTGATGAACAAATTCCAGAGGCAAAGAAAAAAGGTTTGGCAAAAGCGAATGAATTATCTATTGATTTGGCGAATAAGAAAGTTGATGCAATTTTGGTAGACATTGATACTGCAAAATTAATGTGTCGAGCTAATGATAAAATTATGATGACAGAGATTTCTTATGAGGCACATGGTGATGCTTTGGGCGCAGCAATTGCAATGCCAAAAGGAACAGACCAAGAGGTAAAAGATACCATTAATGCAACTATTGCTAGGTTAAAGGAAGATATTCCTCGGTGGGTAGATGAACATATTGAATTAGTAGATGTAACAGAGGAATAATTACAATTCCCAGAAGGGGGGAGCGGTACATGAATTTTTCGTTTTTGGATACTTACTGGCAGTTTTTTTTGAAAGGTACAGAAATCACTCTCCTGCTTTCTGTCTTTGCAGTGACACTTGGGACAATTCTTGGTATTTTCATTGTACTGATACGTAGATGTAAATTTGTACCGGCACGATGTTTGGGGACGGCTTATGTGGAGTTCATTAGGGGAACTCCACTATTAGCCCAGATTTATATTGTTTATGTGGGAATACCAACTTTATTTCCCGGATTCGATTTTCCAGATATGGTGGTCGGTATCATTGCATTGTCTTTAAATTCAGCGGCATATATTTCAGAAACAATTCGTTCGGGGATTGAAGCGGTTAATATTGGTCAGACAGAGGCTGCTAGGAGTCTTGGAATGAGCGCAAGAATGACAATGAAAGATATTATTTTGCCGCAGGCATTTAAAAACATACTTCCAGCTTTGGGTAATCAATTTATCGGAAGCATCAAGGATTCTTCTATTATCTCGGTAATAGGTGTTGCAGAATTGATGTATAAAACAACAATTGTGAGAGGAAATACAGCATTAGGTTTGGAACCGATTGTTATCTGTTCTGCTATTTATCTGGTGTTGACATTAGTATTATCTAGGATTCTTGGAATGGTGGAAAGGAGGTTAAAATCCAGTGACAGAAGGTAACTGTATGATCAAAGTTGAAGAGCTACATAAATATTTCGGAAAAAATAAGGTGTTGAAAGGTATTAATACTTCTGTTCAAAAGGGGGAGGTAATTGCAGTTATCGGACCATCTGGCTCAGGGAAAAGTACATTTTTGCGTTGCTTAAATCTCCTTGAACGACCATCGCAAGGGAAAATTTTTTTGGATGGAGAAGAAATCACAGTATTAAAAAAAGAGATGGAAATTGATCGTATACGTATGAGAATGGGAATGGTTTTTCAGCAATTTAATCTTTTTCCCCATTTGACAGTCTTAGATAATGTAATTCATGCTCCTGTAAAGGTAAAGGGAATGAAAAAGGAAGCAGCTGTGGAATTGGCAAAACAGCTTCTAAAGAAGGTAGGTGTATTAGAGAAAATTAATGCCTATCCCAGTTCTCTTTCTGGCGGACAGCAACAACGAGTGGCTATTGCAAGAGCCTTAGCTATGCAACCGGAGATTATGCTTTTTGACGAACCAACTTCAGCTTTGGATCCGGAAATGGTAGGAGAGGTGCTGAATGTTATGAAACAGTTAGCACAAGAAGGCATGACAATGATAGTTGTTACGCATGAAATGGGATTTGCAAAAGAGGTAAGCAACAGAGTTTTGTTTATTGATCAAGGAATCATTTTGGAAGAAAATGCTCCGTATGAGCTCTTTGAAAATCCTAGAGAGGAACGAACTAAAGACTTTCTTTCAAAAGTACTTTATTAGAAATAGGAAGAAGGAGATATCTAATGAAAGTGGTGGGATTGGGCGATCAGGTAGTTGACAAATATGAACACATTCATGTGATGTATCCTGGAGGAAATGCATTAAATTTTGCTGTGTTTGCAAAGAAAATGGGATGTGATAGTGCATTTTTGGGAGCATTTGGTAGCGATAAAGAGGGAACATATGTAAAAAAATGTGTGGAAGGTCTAGGGATTGACATCACTCATTGCAGACAATATCAAGGAGAAAATGGAGCGGCCTATGTAACATTGCAAAACGGGGAGCGTATATTTTTGGGGAGTAATCAAGGTGGAATTCTCCGGACAGAAGGGTTACGCTTGCAGAAAACAGATTATGAGTATCTTAAAGGGTTTGATTTAATTCATTCTGGTTTATATGGATTCGCAGAAAAAGAATTGAAAGAATTGCATAAACAGGGATGTCACATTTCTTATGATTTTTCGAATGATTTTCAGGAAGAACAGCTTTGTAAAATACTGCCGATAGTAGATTATGCTTTTTTTTCAACCAGTCATCTGACTCAGAAAGAACGCGAGGAACTGTCAAAAAGAGCATTAAATGAAGGCTGTCTAATGGTGTTATGTACCTGTGGAGTGGAAGGGGCGTATTTGTATACGAAGGAAAAGAATTGGAGACAGCTACCCCATTATGTGGAGGCCAAGGATACTATGGCAGCAGGAGATGCTTTTTTAACTAGTTTTTTGATTACTTTTCTTCAGTTGACGCTAGAAAAAGGAAAAGAAAAACATAAAGCTATTCATAAGGCGCTGGAAAAGGCAGCAGAATTTTCAGCAAACCAGTGTTTAGAGGATGGTTCTTTTGGCTATGGCAAATCTTATTAGGAGGAAAGTAAATGAAGCTGATAAAGAGAAACCAGATAGCAGGAATGAATATTCATTATATGAAATACTCCTTGGATTACTTTTTGGATGCTCAAAAACGTGCGGGCTTTCAGAGTATTGAACTATGGGGAGGAATTCCTCATTTGTTTATGGATGCAGTAAGTTATCAGGAAACAAAAGAAATATCAAAGAAGATAAGAGCACATGGATTAGAAGTAAAAGTATTTACTCCAGAAAATTGTATGTATCAGTACCAGTTTGCTGCTGTAAAGCCCTATGGATTTGAAAAGAGTAAACAATATTTTGAAAATGGTATTCGGATTGCGGAAGAACTGGGTTGTAAGATTATGCAGTGTAATTCTGGATGGGGATATTTGGATGAAACACGGGATGAAGCGTGGAAAAGATGCGTGGAGATGTTACAAAGTCTGTGCGAGTTTGCTGCTACGCGTGGAATCGTTCTTGCGATGGAAAGTCTGCGTCCGGAAGAATCTAATTTAGTGGTTCACTTGGAGGATGTTAAACGTATGCAAGCAGAAGTGAATCAGCCAAATATGAAAGTATTGGTAGATACTACAGCAATAGGTGTCTCTGGAGAAACATTAGAGCAATGGTTTGAAGTTTTTGGAAATGATATTGTGCATATGCATTTTATTGATGGAAATCCTTATGGGCATTTGATTTGGGGGGATGGATGCAGAAATTTGGAAGAGGATTTGAAAATATGTAAGAAATATGGCTATCAAGGATATTTCGGACAGGAGATTACAGATCAAAAGTATTTTTTCGATCCTTATTCACATGACTGTCGCAATATGAAAAGATTTGAACAATATATGTAAAAACTTTCCATATTATGTATGCTATCGAGCACTATCTATGGTAAGATGTTGAAAAGGACAGAATCGAATCAGATAAAATTTGGACAAAATAGTGCGGCTGACTTTTTAGACAATGCCAGATAGGAGAGAAAAAAATATGGAGGAAAGAACATTACTGCCTAGGTATATTCAGATAAAAAATTATTTGATAGGTAAGATTGAATCAGGAGAGTACAAAAAGAATGATAGATTGCCATCGGAAAGGGAACTGAGTGAACGTTTCAAAATAAGTCGGATGACGGCGAGAAATGCTATTTTAGAATTGGTTCGAGATGGCTATGTTTATCGAAATGGTTCGAAGGGAACGTTTGTTGCTGGAAAGAAAGTTAAACGAAATTTTTTACATATTGGTGGATTTTCTACACATATGAAAGAAAGTGGAGTTGAAAATTTCGAGACAAAAGTGATTACTTTCGAAAAGTTGGAAGCAGATGCTTGGATTTCTAAAAGACTCAATGTAAGCATGGGAACAATTTGTTATCATTTGCTCCGTTTACGCCTAGGAAATGGCCAACCAATGGCAGTGGATGAATCCTACATTAATGGGAGTTTTACACCTGATATTATGCAGTATGACTTTTCACAAGTATCTCTGTGGAAGATTTTAGAGCAAGTTTATGATCATAAGCCTGCCAAGGGAAAAAACAGTATAGAATTGTACTATTTTGACAAAAGAGAGTGTAAACTTTTGGATTTAAAAAATGGTACAGCAGGATTTAGAACCTGTAATACGAACTATGATAAGGACGGGAATGTAGTAGAATATTCCATTACTTATTATAGGGGCGATTTGTTTTCTTTTTCCTATGAAATGGACATTGATTGAGTATTTGTTCTAAAATCTCCTAATAATTTAGTGGATTTGAAGTAAGTTACTTGAAATCTAAAAAGTAGATTATAAGTTTAGGAGGAAAATATGAACAATATTAAGTCAATAATTAAGGAAATTACAGATAATAACCAGATTAAAAGTGTATATTTTGTAGGATGCGGTGCTTCTCGTTCAGACTTATACCCGGCTTATTATTTTTTGAACAAAGAGGCAAAACAGCTACGGACTTCTATTCAGACAGCTAATGAATTTATCTATGCTACACCAGTGGCAGTAGATGAAACTGCAATTGTGATTACTTGCTCTTTAGGAGGCAACACACCGGAAAGTGTTCAGGCTACTACCCACGCAAAGCAATTGGGGGCGAATATAATTGCGGTGACTCATGAAAAGGATTCAGCGTTGACTAAGGATGCAGACTATACAGTGCTCTTTGCATGGGATGATAGTTATTCTTCTAAGATGGATAAAATGATAAAAGTACTTCAAATAGCAGCGGAGGTGTTGAATAATTGTGAAGGATACGCCAATTATGATAAATTATATAAAGGCTTCAATATAGTTTACGATTTTATTGACAAAATCGTAAAGACAGTCACTTCAGATGCAGAAAGATTTGCGCAAGATTATCAGAATATTCCATTGTTATATGTGACAAGTTCTGGTGCGATGCAGGAAATTGCCTGGTCTTTCTCCGCGTGCTTGATGATGGAGATGCAATGGATTCCTTCTACTTCTTTTAATGATGGAGATTTTTTCCATGGACCATTTGAGATGGTGGAAGAAGGGGTGCCATATTTACTTCTAATAAATGAAGGCAGTACTAGAAAAATGGATCTTAGAACTTTAGAATTTTTGCAGCGTTTTCATACAAAAACTACCATTGTTGATGCAAAGGATTTTGCATTGGGAAATTATTTTGATAAAGATGTTTTAGATTACTTTAATCCAATCGTTTTGTCACCAGTTTTGCGGATTTATGCAGAAAAGTTGTCAATTGTACGTAGACACCCATTGACAAAAAGAAGATATATGTGGAAACTGAGCTATTAATAAACAAAAAATATAAAAGCTGTTATACTAAGAAATATTGTACAGCGGTCTGAGGCAGAACAAAATTGGAAGGTGATTGGAGAAAAAATGAAAAAGTTGAAAAAAGAACAAATTGCAATTGGAAATTACCATTATGTGGCATATTCTTTTGAGTATTTTCTGGAATCTGTAAAAAACATTGGTGCTTCTAATATTGAAATATGGGGAGCTAAGCCGCATCTTTGCGTTAATTCACATAGCTTGGAACAAGTCGGGGAAATGAGAAAAAGAGTAGAGGAAAAAGGACTTACAACAATCTGTTTTTGCCCTGAGCAGAACACCTATCCGGTAGATATTTCTACTTCAGATGCTACGTTACGAAAAAATAGCTTAGAGCATATGAAAAAATCTATTTCTTATACTGCGCAACTTGGTGCAAAACGGATGCTGCTTTGTCCAGGAAATGGATATTTAGATGAGCCAAAGGAACAAATTTGGGAGAGATGCCGTTCTTCTGTGAAAGAGTTGGCTCAGACGGCTGCTGATTATGGAGTAATCTTGGTTTTGGAAACACAAGCTCAAGAGGATTCGTTATTTTTGAACACTGTTATTCAACAAAAACGAATGCTGGATGAAGTAAATCATCCGAATCTTCAAGCAATGCTAGATACCGTACAGTTAGCACAATTTGATGAAAGTATGGAAAAAAGCCTGCAGATTTTGGGTATAAATCAAATAAAGCATGTTCATTTAGGAAATACGCTTGTAAGAGAAAAAACCTGGGGAGAAACTAGGATGAATGAAAAAGTCTGCCAAGGAAGAAATGTTGTTGGACATATTGGATTTCATGAAGGAAATTTACCGATTATCGAAAATTTGAGACAGTTGGCAGAAGTGGATTATTCAGATTATGTTACTATTGAAATTTGCCAGAGAGCTTATTATTTTGAAGCGGAGAGATATGCGAAGGAAGCTTGGGAGATTGTTTGCGAAATAGTTGACTAATGGAGGAACAAGTTGATGAAAAATCTAAAAGTGGAACAGATTGCTGCGGCAAATTATCCGTATTTCAAATATTCGTTAGAATATGCATTAGATTCAATTGAACGGATAGGCGCAGAGAAAATGGAATTTTATGCTTGCTATCCTCATCTACATGTGGATGATGCAGGATTGTCTCAAGTGCGGGCTGTTAAAAAGCAATTACAATATCATAATATAACACCGATTTGTTTTACACCAGAACAATGCTTATATCCGGTTAATATTGCGGCTAAGGATGTGATTGCAAGGAAACGAAGCTTAGACGTTTATGTGAAATCTATAGAATTTGCTTCAGAAATGGATATCACACTTTGTCAATTTTTGGCAGGATTTGGATGTTTGGATGAGAATGATGAGGATATCTGGAAACGTGCAGTAGAATCAGTAGCTTATTTGGCAAAAATTGCTGAAGGTTATGGAATAACCATTGCGTTGGAAACTTCCCCTAAAGAATATACAGTGACAGATACTTGTACTAAAATTGTTAAAATGATTGAGGCAGTTGGTTCTCCTGCGATTAGAGGAATGATTGATACAGCTACACTGGGATTTTCCGATGAGACAATTGAAGGGGCAATACGTGATTTAGGAGACTATCTACGTCATGTTCATGTGGGTGATGGTGTACCGAATGGACATTTTGCCATTGGAGAGGGAAACTTGAAGTTAGGTCATATGATAGATGAATTGGATAAAGCAGGCTATGCTTATTATCTGAGTTTGGAAATTTTGAATGATCGATACCGTAGAACCCCTCATGAGGCTATGAAAAAATCATTTGATTGGATGGTTGATTATTTTTCGAAATGATAGTGAAAAAAGGGCGCATTTAGCGTCCTTTTGTGAAATTTGTAGAATATAGGATGCCTAAAAAATCAAGGAGAATTATGATTGATTCACATGTACATAGTAAAGTTTCAGCAGACTGTAATGTACCCATGCAAGTGATGTGTGCGAATGCTTTAAGAAAAGGAATAGACATGCTTGCATTTACAGAGCATTTAGAATTTTATCAAGATTACCAAAACTGTAAATTTGATAAAGAAGCATACATAGAACGATATTTTACAGAAATAGCTCTATGCAGAGAAAAATTCCGCGGTCGTTTGAATATTTTTTCAGGAATGGAGGTTGGACAGGCATATTTGGCATCAGAGAATGCGTTGAAAACTTTAAAAGAAAGAGAATTTGATTTTATATTAGGTGCTATTCATAAGTTAGATGATGTTGATTTAAAAAACTTGCGGTATACAGAAGAAACGGCGCCATTGATTGCGAAGCGTTATTATGATGCGGTTAGAATGTTGGCAGAGACTGGAAGTTTTGATTGCTTGGCTCATTTGGACTTATTCAAACGTTATAGTATGCGGAAAAATTGCGGTAGTTTATATAAAGAAAACAAAGAAAAAATAGAGGAAATATTGAAGATTTTAATTCGTAGGGAAAAAGGGATTGAGTTGAATACATCGGGAATACGTCAAGGGATACAGGAATGTATGCCATCATTTGATGTGATGTGTATGTATCGCGAATTGGGAGGAGAACTGGTTACGTTGGGATCAGATGCTCATCGTCCAGAAGATATTGGGGATTCATTTGTATTGGGAGTAGAACTTTTAAAAAAGGCAGGATTTATGCGACTATATCGTTATGAAAGAAGAAAACCTGTGGTTATGTGCTACTTGTAAAATATTTTGGAAAGCATAAAAATGATTATATTATTAAAAAACTATTGAAAAATCTACAAAAATAATTGCAAATAGCCCTTATAATATGTTAAAATATATAAAAATATAGTTCCTGATGTTCTGAATTATTGTTCAGGAAACATATTATAAGAAAGTAGCATGGTTCGGAGCCGGACAATCGTCCTGAGGGGAACACTTTCCTGAGGAGTTGTCCGGTTTTTTCCATACAAAAAAGAAAAGAAGGTGAGAATATGGTTGGAAAAAGTATTCCAAGAGTGGACGCTTATGAGAAGGTAACCGGGCGGGCGATGTTTACGGATGATTTGGCGCCGGCGGATTGTCTGGTAGCCAAGGTGTATCACGCGCGTATCGGGAACGGTATTGTCAAATCCATTGATACAAGCGAAGCGGAAGCCATGGAAGGTGTGGTAAAGGTAGTGACCTTTAAGGATGTGCCGGAGCACTGTTATCCGACGCCTGGGCATCCCTGGTCCGTGGAGCTGGCCCATCAGGATGTTGCAGACAGAAATCTTCTGACCGGGCGCGTGCGCTATTACGGGGACGATATCGCGGCAGTTGTGGCGGAGGACGAGGTGACGGCAAAGCGTGCTCTTGAGCGTATCAAGGTGGAATACGAGGAATATCCGGTAGAGATACATCCGAGAAAATCCATGTATGGAAGTCCGCACCCCATTCATCTGGACAAAAAAGATAATGTGCTGAACCGGAGCAATTTCTTTATCGGAAACGTGGATAAGGGTCTTAGAGAAGCTGCCACAGTGGTAAAGAAAAGCTACAAGACTCCGATTGTTCAGCACTGTCATCTGGAAAATCCTGTTTCCTACGCATATATGGAAAAGGGACGTGTGGTAATCGTGACTTCCACCCAGATTCCCCATATTGTACGCCGGGTTGTAGGGCAGGCTCTGGGAATTCCCTGGGGGAAGGTGCGTGTGATCAAGCCTTATATCGGCGGCGGTTTTGGAAATAAGCAGGATGTTCTCTATGAGCCGCTGAACGCCTTTCTCACCATGCAGGTGGGCGGACGTCCGGTGAAGCTGGAGCTGACCAGGGAGGAGACCTTTGTCAATACCCGTTCCCGCCATTCCATTGAATACGATCTGCAGGCAGGAGTGGATGAGGAAGGACATCTCATTGCCAAAGATATGCTGGCGATTTCCAACCAGGGAGCCTACGCCTCACACGGCCATGCCATTGCGGCAAACGGTCTGACGGCCTGGAGACTGCAGTATGCCTGCCCAAACATCCGCGGAGAAGCCTACACGGTATACACCAACTGTCCTGCGGCGGGGGCCATGCGTGCTTACGGCATTCCCCAGGCAGCCTTTGCCATAGAATGCTTTATGGATGACATTGCAAAAGAGATTTCTATGGATCCGCTGGAATTCCGCAGGAAAAATCTCATAGAGGGCTATTACGAGGATGCTTATCTCAAGCCGATCGCAGCCAATACAAACGGGATTTTTGAGTGCCTGGATAAGGGAGCGGCTTATATTCACTGGGACAAAAAGAGAGAGGCATACAAGAACCAGACAGGAAATATCCGAAGAGGCGTGGGCATGTCCCTGTTTTCCTACAAGACCGGCGTGTGGCCTATTTCGCTGGAAATCGCAGGTGCAAGACTTGTATTGAATCAGGACGGAAGCATGCAGCTTCAGATTGGCGCAACGGAAATCGGCCAGGGGGCAGATACCGTATTTTCCCAGATGGCGGCAGAAACGCTTCATATGGATGTGGAGGATATTCATATTGTGAGTACCCAGGATACCGATGTGACGCCCTTTGATACCGGCGCCTATGCGTCCCGCCAGTCCTTTGTGACAGGCACGGCGGTGCGGGAGTGCGCAGAGCTTATGTACAGTAAAATCCTGGCCTATGCCAGGGAGCTTCTTCCCAATGAGAACGAAGAACTGTCCATGGACCACGGCTGGATCCTGGCCGGGGAGCGCAAAGTCCTTTCCATGGAAGAATTGGCTATGGAGAGTTATTACAGTCTGACAAATTCCTCCGCGATTACTGCGGAGGTCTCAAGACAGGTCAAGAAAAATACCATTGCCACAGGCTGCTGTTTTGCCGAAGTTGAGGTGGATATGCGTCTTGGAAAAATCAAGGTGCTTGATATCATCAATGTTCACGACAGCGGCATCCTCATCAATCCGCAGCTTGCCCAGATGCAGGTGCATGGCGGCATGTCCATGGGCATGGGGTATGGTCTGTCCGAGCAGCTGCTTCTGGATGAGAAAACAGGGCGGCCTTTGAACGGAAATCTTCTGGACTACAAGCTGATGACGACCATGGATACACCGGATCTGACGGCGGATTTTGTGGAACTTGCAGATCCTATGGGGCCGTATGGAAACAAGGCGCTTGGCGAGCCGCCGGCAATACCGGGAGCACCGGCCATCAGAAACGCAGTGCTTCATGCAACCGGAGTTGCGTTTGACGAGATCCCGCTCACACCCCAGAGGCTGATACAGGGCTTCACCGAAGCGGGACTGATATAAGGAGGCGGGCGTATGTACGATATTGAAAATTATTATAATGCGAAAACCATAGCAGAAGCTGTGCGCCTTCTCAAAGAGCATCCGGAAGCGCGGGTCATCTGCGGCGGAAGCGACGTGCTTATCAAAATCCGCGAGGGAAAATATGCGGGAACCTCCCTGGTATGCGTGCGCGACATCCGGGAGCTTCAGGGGGTAGAGCTGATGCAGTCCGGCGATATTTATATCGGTGCGGCAACAACCTTCAGCCATATTACGGACGACCCTGTCATACAACAGTACATCCCGGTGCTGGGAGAGGCGGTTGATCTGGTGGGAGGGCCTCAGATACGAAACATAGGAACCATTGGCGGAAACGTGTGCAACGGGGCCGTCAGCGCGGACAGCGCGCCCACGCTGTTTTCTTTGAACGCAATGGTACGTACCTCAGACGGAAACGGCGGGCGGACCATTCCCATTGAGATGTTTTACAAAGGACCCGGCCGGGTGGACCTGCTTCCGGGAGAGATTGTGACGCATCTGGTGATTCCGGAAAAGGAATATCTTGGCTATCGGGGACATTACATCAAATATTCCATGCGCGATGCCATGGACATTGCAACCTTAAGCTGCAGTGTGGTGAGCAAGGCTGAGGAGGGGATTTTGAAGGATGTGCGCATCACCTTCGGTGTGGCGGCACCTGTGCCTTTGAGATGCAGAGAAACCGAAGCAGCGCTGGCAGGAATGCCCATTGACGAGGCGCTTTATGAAAAAACAGCAGAGCTTGTGCGCAGGGAAATCAATCCCAGAGATTCCTGGAGGGCGTCAAAGGCGTTCCGCCTGCAGATTGGCGGCGAGATTGCGGCGAGAGCTCTGCGGGAGTCTGTTGCGGCAGGAGGTGTGGGAAAATGAAAAAACAAATGCAGCTTGTACGTTGTACGGTAAACGGAAAAGAAGTGGAAGAGTACGTGGATGTGCGGGAATCTCTTCTGGATATGCTGAGGAACCGTCTGGGCCTTACCTCTGTAAAAAAAGGCTGTGAGGTGGGGGAATGCGGCGCCTGTACGGTGATTCTGGACGGAGAGACCATTGACTCCTGTATTTATCTGGCTGTGTGGGCAGAGGGCAAAAACATCCGCACCCTGGAAGGCCTGGAAAAAAACGGAGAGCTGACCCGGATCCAGGAGGCGTTCATTGAGGAAGGCGCGATTCAGTGCGGCTTTTGTACGCCGGGCTTTGTCCTGTCGGCTACGGTGCTTCTGGAACGGGGCGAAAAACTGACCCGGGAGGCGATCCGCAAGCACATGGCAGGCAATCTCTGCCGCTGTACAGGCTATGAAAATATTGTGAATGCTGTGGAAAAGGTAAACAAGGAACAGCTGGAAGCGGAGACATAAAAATGACAAAACAGACCGTTGTAGTGCGGGGCGGCGGCGATTTGGCAAGCGGGGTGATACACCGTCTGCATCGCTGCGGCTACCGTGTGCTGATATTGGAGTGTGAAAAACCAAGTGCGATCCGCAGAATGGTGTCTTTCTGCGAGGCCGTGTATGACGGGGAGGCCTTTGTGGAGGGCGTGCTGTGCCGCCGCATAGAGAAGCTGTCTCAGTGTGACGAGGTGTGGACAGCAGGAGAAATCCCTCTTTTGGTGGACGCCAAAGGAGAATGCCTGAAGAGCTGGAGGCCGCAGGCGCTGGTGGACGCCATTCTGGCAAAAAAAAATCTGGGAACTGCGCGGGGGATGGCGGAAATCACCATTGGTCTGGGGCCGGGCTTCTGTGCCGGATATGACGTGGATTATGTGGTGGAGACAAAGCGCGGACATAATCTGGGCCGTCCCATTGAGGAAGGCTGTGCAGCTGCCAATACGGGAATTCCCGGAATTGTGGGCGGTTTTGGCAAGGAGCGCGTCATCCATGCACCTTGTGCAGGCATCCTTACAAGTACAGCCCAAATTGCGGATATTGTGGAGCAGGGACAGGAAATTGCGCACATCGGAGATACCAGGGTGCGCGCTTCCCTGACAGGAGTGCTCCGCGGGATGATCCGGGACGGCTATGAGGTGTATGAGGGAATGAAGATTGCGGATATTGACCCGCGCAAGGACGAAAAAGAGAACTGCTACACCATTTCCGACAAGGCCAGATGCATTGCCGGCGGCGTGGTGGAGATCCTTTTGTCAGAAGGAGTTTTGCCCTATGGAACAGCCAAAAAGCTTTCTGAGATTGCTGAAAATTGATACGGACGTGCACAGGGTCATTGCCGTTGTGGGCGGCGGGGGAAAAACAAGTCTGATCTTTCGCCTTACAGAGGAGCTGGTATCTCTGGGAAAAAAGGTGATTGTGACCACGACCACCCACATGGCTTATGAAAAGAATCGCCCTTTTGCAAAGGATGGATGTCCGGATATGCTTACAAGTCAACTTGCCGTCTATGGCTATGTGGTTGCGGCGGCTTATGAGGAAGAGAAACAAAAACTCTGCTCCCTGACGGAGGAGAAGCGGAAGGTGCTTCCAGCTTTCTGCGATGTTCTTCTCGTGGAGGCAGACGGCGCGCACAGACGGCCGCTGAAAGTTCCGGAAGACTGGGAGCCGGTGATCCCTTCCTGCGCAAAGCTTGTGATCGGCGTGGCGGGGCTTGACTGTCTTGGAACATCCATACAGGAGACTGCCCACAGACCGGAGCAGACGGCCTGCTTTCTGAAAAAAAGCAAGGACGACCTGGTGACAGAGGAGGATGTGGTGAAGATTGCGGCGTCCGCCCGCGGTCTCTGCAAAAATGTGGGAGAGCGGGAATACCGGGTGTATCTGAATAAAACGGATGTGCTGCCGTCTACAGAGCCGGCCGAAAGAATTGTGCGGGCGCTGGAGCAAAAAAATATTGTGGCAGCTTTTGGGAGATTGTTATGAAACTTGCGGTGATCGTATTGGCGGCGGGAAACAGTATACGATTCGGTTCCAATAAGCTGCTGTATGAAATTGACGGAAAAAAGATGTATGAGCGCACGCTGGAAGTAGTGGAGGGACTGTGTAGTGGTGCGGATGAGCAGACAGGAACGGACAAGGAACCGGTTGAGGAATCCTTCTCCGGCATGGAAATCACAGCTACTGTGGTAACCCAGTATGAAGAGATTGCAGCCGCAGCCCGAAAGAGGGGCTTTTCTGTGGTTTATAATGCACATCCCGAGGATGGGATCTCCTCTTCCCTGAAGCTGGGACTTGCAGCCAATATGGAGGCGGATGCCTGTTTTTTTGCGGTGGCTGATCAGCCCTGGCTGCGTGCAGATACGCTGAAAGGTCTGATAGAGATCTGGCGCACCTCCGGCAAAGGCATTGCCTGTGCGGCGGCGGATGGGATACCCGGAAATCCCTGTATTTTTTCCGATGTATATTTTTCAGAGCTTCTGGCCCTTACGGGAGATCAGGGCGGCAAAAGAGTGGTGCATGCCCACAGACAGGATGTGGTGCTTCTGGAGGTGGAAAATAAACAGGAACTGGAAGATATGGATACTCCAATAAAAACCCGGTGAATTGCAGGGCTCCATACAGGAAGCTCACTGCCGATCCACCGGGTTTTTTAGTGCGGAAACCTTAATTAAATTTGTGTTTTGCCGCGTCCTCTTCCACGAGACGAACGGTCTCCTGGGAAGGATTGGAGATTACAGCCGCCGCGATCACCTCGCAGGGGGGATTTTGCTTAATGCTCTCCACTGCGGCGGAAACGGCTGCTACATCGCCGCTTAAAAATACGGTGGCGTGACCGCCGCATTTTGTGTTCCATGTCTGAAAAAAGACCTCGGAGGTTTTCAGCATCTGATCCACTACAAGAATGGCATTGCTGCTTCCGAGCACCTCCACTAATCCGAATGCTCCGTATGTCATAGAAATATCCTCGCTTTACTTATTTGTTGATCGTCATTTTTGCTGCAATTTCCGTGTCAGCAGTGGGTGATGCGATCACGGTGTGGGAGATGATGGTGCCCAAAGGTTTGGCTGTTTCAAGAGCCACCTCCATGGCTGCGGTTACATCGGAGACAGAACCTCTGATCTTGACGCAGGCGCCGCTTTTGAGACGGTTGCGCTCCACACTTTGAATTTTTACGTTTGCTGCTTTTGCTGCAGCATCCAGTGCTACATAGCATGCAACCAGATTATCCAGTTCAAAGACACCGATTGCCATGCCGTCATAATTTTCTGCCATAATATTTCGAAGCTCCTTTTGCACGTATGGGTTTTCTTTTAGTATACCTGTTTGCAGGAAAAAAGACAAGAAAAACATCAAAAAGACCTGACAGCAGACAGCTGCAGATCTCTTTGATGCTTTTTTTTTATAGGAAATTACGGCCGGATTTGGGATTTCTTACAGATGAATTCTGGTACCGGTCTTTCCCTGAATGCCGTCCTTGGCTTTTTCAAGCAGGGTGATCATGGCGGTACGGCCGGAACCGGAACCTGCAAAATCGATGGCAGCCTGTACCTTGGGAAGCATGGAGCCTGCGGCAAAGTGACCTTCCTCCACATATTTTTTTGCCTCCGCAACCGTTAAATCATCAAGCCATTTTTCGTTTTCCCTGCCAAAATTGAGTGCAACCTTTTCCACGGCAGTGAGGATGATCAGCATGTCTGCATCCAGCTCCTTTGCCAGGAGACAGCTTGCAAAATCTTTGTCAATGACAGCGGAAGCGCCTTTTAAATGGTTATCGTTTAAGACAACAGGGATTCCGCCGCCGCCGCAGCAGATGACAATTTTGTTGGCGTCCACAAGGCTGTGGATGGCATCCAGTTCCACGATCTCAACAGGCTTGGGAGAAGCAACCACACGGCGATAGCCTCTCCCGGCGTCTTCCTTCATGATGTGGCCGTAGGCGTTTGCCATGTGGTCTGCCTCTTCCCTGGAGAGGAATTTGCCGATGGGCTTGGTCGGATTCTCAAAAGCAGGATCTTCGGGATCTACACGCACCTGGGTGACAACCGTCACAACCGGAGTTCTCATAAACCCGCGGTTACGGAGTTCTTCACGCAGGGCATTCTGCAGATCATAGCCAATGTAAGCCTGGCTCATGGCAACACAGACGGACAGCGGGGTATTGGGCTGATCGGCATCCTCGTGGGTCAGAGCGGTCATGGCATTGTTGATCATGCCGACCTGCGGACCATTTCCGTGGACAACCACAACCTGATGGCCCTCTTCGATCAGATCGCAGAGGGCTTTTGCGGTGGTTTTTACAGCTGCCATCTGTTCGGGAAGTGTATTGCCAAGGGCGTTTCCGCCCAGAGCAATCACGATTCTTTTTCTTTGATACATGATTCAGAAACAACCTCCAGATTTATTTGAGGATTCTCGGAGCTGCCTTTACTTCCAGTTTTTTGAGGATATCCTGCGGGTTTTCAAATTTGGCAAGCAGGATCATAGCTGCAATGATGTAGGGCTTGAAGCTTGCCTCTTTGTAAAGGGGGATTCGGTAACGGTCAAATACGGAAGCATCCACTTCGCCGGTCTCGCAGCTCACACCGGTGATGTCTGCGGGCAGACAGTGCAGGTAGAGTGCTTTGCCGTCCTTGGTTGTTTTCATGAGCTCTTCCGTACAAGCCCAGTCCTTGTGCTGCGCGTTCTGTGCCAGAAGCTCTTTTTCCAGCTTGTCAATGCCATCGAAATCGCCCTCGCCGTAAAGGTTGGTACGTTTTTCCATTGCTGCAAAAGGAGCCCAGCTCTTGGGATATACGATATCTGCGTCCTTGAACGCTTCTGCCATATCGTTTGTCTTGGTGAAGCTTCCGCCGGTAGCCGCTGCGTTTTTCTTTGCAATCTCTTCGACCTCGGGCATCACATCGTAGCCTTCCGGATGAGCCAGAACAACATCCATACCAAAACGGGTCATCAGTCCGATCACACCCTGGGGAACGGAGAGCGGTTTGCCGTAGGAGGGAGAGTAAGCCCAGGTCATGGCAAGCTTTTTGCCTTTCAGATTCTCTACGCCGCCGAATTCATGGATGATATGAAGCATATCCGCCATACACTGGGTGGGATGGTCAACGTCGCACTGCAGGTTTACCAAAGTCGGTCTCTGTTCCAGGATACCGTCCTTGTTGCCCTCGGTAACGGCGTCCATAAATTCTTTCTGGTATGCATGACCCTTGCCGATGTACATGTCGTCTCGGATACCGATGACGTCTGCCATGAAGGAAACCATGTTTGCGGTCTCTCGGACGGTTTCGCCATGGGCGATCTGCGATTTTTTCTCATCCAGATCCTGTACCTCAAGGCCGAGAAGATTGCAGGCAGAGGCAAAAGAGAAACGGGTCCTGGTGGAATTGTCGCGGAAAATGGAAATACCCAGGCCGCTTTCAAATACCTTTGTGGAAATATTGTGTTCTCTCATAAAACGCAGCGCGTCAGCTACAGTAAATACAGCCTCCAGCTCCTCGTCCGTCTTGTCCCAGGTCCAGAAAAAATCGTTGTTGTACATCTCCTTGAAGTTCAGACGGTTCAGCTTATCAATATAGTCCTGTAAAGTTTTCATGTCCCTATTCTCCTTTATATGCGTTTTGCTTTTATTTTCATGTTTGGGTTCCTGTGCTTTTTTGTTTTATCTTTTCTCTGTTAAGTCGAACCCCTTCGTCCTGAAAAACGAAGAACTCCTTGTTTTTTCGCCCGAAGGGTGTGCAGAGGGAGCGGGGCTTCGCTCCCTTGCGCTTTACTTGAAATACATTTCCGGCAGCGCCGCATACACAGCTGCGCATCTCACCAGATCGATCTTCCAGGTTTTTTCGTTGGGCGCGTGCGCCTGCGCCTCTGCCCCCGGCCCGAAGCCGATGCAAGGAATGTTGTTGCGTCCCATAATGGAAACACCGTTGGTGGAGAAGGTCCACTTGTCTGTGAGCGGGCGGGCTTTTCTCATGGCCTCTGTCTCGGCGCTGCCCACGCGGGACTCGCCGTACAGCCCCTTGTAGGCTGCTTCCAGGGCTTTTGTCACCTTGTGATCCTTGGGGATTGCCCAGGTTGGGAAATAGCATTCGATTTCGTACACACAGCCGGTGTAGGACGGTCGGTCGTAGTTGTACATGGAAACAACAACGTCATCGCCGTATTTCTTTACGCTTGGCAGCGCGCGGATTTCGTCCAGGCAGCTTTCCCAGGTCTCGCCAAAGGTCATGCGGCGGTCCAGAGATACGGCACAGGAGTCAGCCACTGCACAGCGGCTGGGAGAGGTGTAGAAAATCTGGGAGCAGGTAATGGTGCCGCGTCCGAGGAATCTGGCCTCTTCCCAATCCGGGTTATATTTGGGGTTGAGCATTTTGACAAGGCCTTTGATCTCGGTCCCGTCTGCGTCGTCGTTTTCGTTGAGTGCACGTACATCCTGAAGGATGTCAGCCATTTTGTAGATCGCATTGTCGCCGCGTTCCGGAGCAGAGCCGTGGCAGGAAACACCCTTTACGTCAACGCGGATTTCCATACGTCCGCGCTGTCCGCGGTAGATACCGCCGTCAGTGGGCTCAGTGGAAACCACAAACTCCGGGCGGACCTTGTCTTCATTGATGATGTACTGCCAGCAGAGACCGTCACAGTCCTCTTCCTGAACGGTTCCCACAACCATAATTTTGCAGCCTTTGGGGATCAGGTTCATATCTTTCATGATCTTTGCGCCGTAAACAGAAGACACAATACCGCCGCACTGGTCAGAAACGCCGCGGCCGCCGATCTCTTCCTCGGTCTCATAGCCTTCATATGGATCAAAGGTCCAGTTGTCTCTGTTTCCGATTCCTACGGTGTCGATGTGCGCATCATAGGCGATGATCCGGTCGCCGGTTCCCATGTAGCCGATGACGTTGCCCTGGGGATCGATCACAACTTCGTCAAAACCAACCTTTTTCATTTCTGCCGCGATCGTGTCGATGTGCGCTTTTTCGTCACAGCTCTCGCCGGGGTTGCGGACGATCGCGCGGAGAAATTTTGTCATATCCTCCTGATAACCAAGAGCCGCCTCGTGAATTTTGTTAAAGTCCATAGTTTTTACCTCCCAATAATTGTCTGTTTGCCGTGGTTTATTTGCTGAAAGATTCGTTTGTTCCGTAAAGTCCGTCCCAGACGATTTCGCGGTAACGGACAGGGTCGGTGTCTCCCTCTGTGGAGATGACCAGCACGTTTGAATTTTTATCCAGTTTCAGGGCTTCCTTTAAATCTGCCGCACCCTCATCGTGGAGAGCAGTGTAGCAAAGACCAAGGGGGATGGAACCGGATTCGCCGGAGATCACTGCAGGGTCGCCGGGAAGGGGCGCTGCGTAGATACGTGTTGCTTTTGCGCTCATCCAGTCAGGACAGGAAGCAAATACCGTCACGTGATTCTTGAGGATATCCCAGCTGATCGTGTTGCCCTCGCCGCAGGCAAGACCTGCCATAATGGTTTCCAGGTCGCCGGTCACATTTACGAGTTTGCCGGTTTTTTCCTCGGCAGAACGGTAGAGACAGTCGGCGGCGCTGGCTTCACAGACAACCATGACCGGAGGATTCTCCTTGTACTTGTTTGCAAAATAGCCTACAACCGCACCGGCAAGAGAGCCTACACCGGCCTGCACAAATACATGGGTGGGTCGGTCAACGCCGTCCAGGTGAAGCTGTTCGTCCGCCTCCATGATCATGGTGCCGTAGCCCTGCATGATCCAGCCGGGAATCTCTTCATATCCGTCCCATGCGGTGTCCTGGACAATGATGCCATGCTCTGTCTCAGCTGCTTCAGCGGCAGCCATTCTCACGCAGTCGTCATAATTTACTTCCTCGATCGTGACCAGTGCGCCTTCCTTGGCAATGTTGTCAAAACGTGTTTTGGTGGTACCCTTAGGCATATGTACGACAGCCTTTTGACCAAGACGGTTTGCGGCCCATGCGACGCCGCGTCCGTGATTTCCGTCCGTTGCGGTGAAGAAGGTTGCCTGGCCGAATTCCTCCCGAAGCTTGTCGGAGGTCAGTACGTTGTATGGAAGTTCGCTGATATCGCGGCCAAGTTCCTGCGCGATGTAACGTCCCATGGCGTAGGAGCCGCCAAGAACCTTGAATGCATTCAGACCGAAACGGTAGGACTCATCCTTGCAGTAAATGTTTTTGACCCCAAGATATTTTGCCAGGGAAGAAAGCTTCTGAAGCGGAGTTACCGTGTACTGGGGAAAGCTCTTGTGGAATGCATTTGCTTTTTTTACGTTTTCAACGGACATAAGCTCCAGATGTCTGTCATCCGATTTCGGCACCTGATTTACCGTCCATTTCAATCCTTGGATCATATAAAAACCCCTCCTTGAAAAATTGTTTTAGGATTTCTTTTTGTTCCTTATCTAATACAATCATATCATAAAATATGAGATTTGCAATAGAAAAATACAAAAATATTTAGGTTTTTCAAAAAATATTTAGGGACGTTGTCAGAAGAATTTTCCTGTGGTAAAATAGAAGCATTAATTTTGGAAAGGAAGATGTATCATGGCAGTATTTCAGGCGTTTCGAGCCCTCAGACCGACGAAAGAGAAGGCATCGGCTGTGGCAGCTCTTCCTTATGATGTGGTAAGCCGTCAGGAGGCAAAAGAGATTGGAGAAAAGAATCTCTGCTCCTTTCTTCATGTAGACCGGGCGGAGATGGACCTGGAGCCGGGCACGGATCTGTATGCTCCTGCGGTTTATGAAAAAGCAGCGCAGAATCTCCGGAGCATGGAGGAAAAAGGAATCCTTGTTCAGGAGGAAAAGCCCTGTTTTTATATTTATGAGCAGACAAGGCAGGGAAAGACGCAGACAGGACTGGCAGGCTGCTGCTCCATTGACGATTATCTGGACGGTACGATCAAAAAGCATGAGCTGACACGTGCAGACAAGGAACAGGATCGCATTTGCCATGTGGATGTCTGCGATGCCAATACCGGCCCCATTTTTCTTGCCGCGCGCTATTCCCAGGAGCTGAAGGAATTTTTACAGGATTGGAAGTGCAGACAGGAGCCGGTGTATGATTTTGTCTCCGAAGACGGGGTGGGACACAGAGTGTGGGTCATTGGAGAGGAAGAGGCCTGCAGCTTTATCAGGAAAGAATTTGCCGGTATGTCCTCCCTGTACATCGCAGACGGACATCACCGGGCAGCTTCTGCAGTGAAGGTGGGGCTGAAAAGGAGAGAAGCGCATAAGAATTATACCGGGCAGGAGGAATTCAACTTTTTCCTTTCCGTGGTCTTTCCGGCGGAGGAACTCACCATTCTTCCCTATAACCGGGTGGTGAAAGACTTAAACGGCCGGGAGGTGCGCGCCTTTCTGGGAAGCCTGAAGTTCAACTTTGAGCTGATGCTCATGCCGGGCTTTCCCTGCAAGCCGGTAGAAAAGCATTGTATGGGCATGTATGTGGACGGCGACTGGTATCATTTGCGGGCATGGCCGGATGTGTATGAGAAGAGGGATGCAGTGGGTCGTCTGGACGTGTCGATCCTGCAGGACAAAATCCTGTCACCGATCCTGGGAATTGAAGACCCGCGGACAGATGCCCGCATATCCTTTGTGGGCGGCAGTCACAAGCTTTCGAAGCTTGCAGAGCTGGCCGATGAGACGGGCGGTGTGGCTTTTGCCATGTATCCCACATCCATGGAGGAGCTTATGGACATTGCGGATGCGGGAGGTCTGATGCCCCCGAAATCCACCTGGTTTGAGCCGAAGCTTCGGAGCGGTCTGTTTATACACAAGCTTTCCTGAGAAAAAAGAGTCGATCTGGGAAAGCGCCGGAAAGAAAGGATGAAATCGCCCATGTCACAGGTTACCAAGAGGGCTTTGGAGCAGTCTCTGAAAAATCTGCTTCTCAAAAAGCCGCTCAACAAGATTACGATCAGTGATATTACAGAGGACTGCGGAATCAACCGCATGACTTTTTATTATCATTTTAAGGATATTTATGATTTGGTGGAGTGGGCCTGCATGGAGGACGCCGCAAAGGCCCTCAGGGAAAAAAAGACCCACGATACCTGGCAGGAAGGACTCCTGCAGATTTATTACGCGGTGCGGGAGAACAAGCCGTTTATTATGAACGTGTACCGTTGTGTGGACAGGGAACAGGTAGAACGATATTTGAAGCCTTTGGCAGACCGGCTTCTCATGGATGTGGTGGAGGAGCAGGCTGTGGGAATGACTGTGCGGGAGGAGGACAAAGCCTTTATCGCCAGAGTGTATTCCTATGCGTTTGTCGGCCTGCTGCTGGACTGGATCCGGGAAGATATGAAGGAAGAGCCAAAGCAGCTTGTGCAGAAGCTGTCCATGGTCCTTGAGGATACCTTCCGGGATGCTCTGGAGCGTTTTCGGACGGATAAAGCTTTATCAAAACAAGAGAATTGATAAAATTTCATACAGTTTACAGGCCTGTGATAAAATTTTTATCACAGGTCTTTTTTCGCTTATGGAAAAAAACGGGGAAAAGCATATGATAAGGGAAAGAGTTCAAAAACAAACAATTTTGGAGGTAATGATCATGTATTATGCAGCAGGAACTTACGAAGCATTTGCACATCCGGAAAAGCCGAAGGGTGTGGACAAGAAATCTGCCTATATCATCGGAACCGGACTTGCCGGACTTACCGCAGCCTTTTATCTGGTGCGGGATGGACAAATGAAAGGAGAGCACATTCACATTCTGGAAAAGCTGGATCTGGCAGGCGGAAGCTGCGATGGGCGAAGAGATGTGACAAAGGGCTTCTATATGAGAGGCGGCAGAGAAATGGACAACCATTTTGAAGTCATGTGGGACATGTTCCATGATGTCCCGTCCATTGAAAATCCGGAAGTGTCCGTCCTTGACGAATATTACTGGCTGAACAAGCATGACCCCAATTACTCTTTGTGCCGTGCGACCGTGAACTGCGGCGAGGATGCACATACGGACAAGAAGTTTGGACTGGACAAGGCATCTGCGCTGGCGTTGTCTAAGCTTTTTATCACGCCGGAGAAAGAACTGGAGGGGAAGAAGATTTCCGAGGTACTTCCGGATTCCTTCTGGGACACCAACTTCTGGCTGTACTGGCAGACCATGTTTGCCTTCCAGCGCTGGTCCAGCGCGCTGGAGATGAAGCGCTACCTGTGCCGTTATGTCCATCATATTGACGGACTTCCGGATTTCAGCGCGCTTCGCTTTACAAAATATAACCAGTACGAAAGTCTGATCTTGCCGCTGGTAAAATATCTGGAGAATCACGGCGTAAAAATCGAGTACGGCATGGACGTAAAAAATGTGGTGATCGAAACCAGCGGAGAAAAAAAGACAGCAAAGCAGATCGTATATGTAAAGGACGGACAGGAGCAGACCATCGACCTGGTGGAAGATGATCTGGTGTTTATCACCAACGGCTGTTGTACAGATACTTCCTGCTATGGAGATCAGACACATGCACCCAATCTGGACAAGGTGAAAAACGGCTCCGGAGAATCCTGGGATTTATGGAAGAACATTGCCGCTCAGGCTCAGCACGGAGAGTTTGGAAACCCGGACAATTTCTGCGGAAATGTGGAGGAGACCAACTGGATGAGTGCTACCATAGCAACCTCAGATGAGACGGTGATCCGGCATATTATGAAAATCTGTCAGAGAGACCCTCGTGCAGGCAAGGTGACAACTGGCGGAATTGTCACAGTCAAGGACAGCGTAGACAACTGGTATCTGTCCTGGACAATCAACCGTCAGCCGCAGTTCAAGTCCCAGGACAGGAACATGGTGCTTGTATGGGTATATGGCCTTACCACCAACAAGGAGGGCAACTTTGTAAAGAAAAATATGCGGGACTGCACAGGGGAAGAGATCTGCAGAGAGTGGCTGTATCACATCGGTGTTCCGGCAGCGAAGATCGAGGATCTGGCAAAAAATGCCTGCAACACCACAACCGCCTACATGCCTTTCATTACTGCATTTTTCCAGCCAAGAAAGAATGAGGACAGGCCTAAGGTTGTGCCGGAGGGCGCAGTCAACTTTGCTTTTGTGGGGCAGTTTGCAGAGACTCCCAGAGATACGATTTTTACCATTGAGTATTCTATGCGTACCGGTATGGAATCTGTGTACACGCTTCTTGATGTGGACCGTGGCGTGCCGGAAGTATGGGGAAGCAAATACGATGTGAGAGAGCTTTTAAGAGCCTGCTATTACGCGATTGACAAAAAACCGATCACAGAGGTGAAGCTGTCCTTCAAGGAGCGGGAGATGCTGAAGCTTCTTCTGAAGAAAGTAAAAGGAACGGATCTGGAGCTGCTGCTTGCGGAGAGCGGACTGATCTGATAAAGGGAAATATTTCTATTTTAATTTTAAAGAAAAAATGTGAGGGGGACCATCTCGGAGTTGCGAAGCCCGAAGGTCCCCCTCACACTCCCTCTTCTTGGGCACCGCTTAAAAACAAAAGAACAAGTTCCTGGGTTTTAGCGGCGGCCAACAGGGGAGCGCGAGGGGAGTGCGGCCTTCGCAACTTTGAGCTCTCCCCTCGCAAATGATTTTTCATTATTATTTCTAAAATAAAATTTATGTATGTTTTATGATTCGGCAGAGTCAGAGATCTCGGCGTCCGGTGACTCTGAAGGCTCTGCAGAAGTAATGCCCTGCGGTTCTGCCGTCTCGATCCAGGAGCTTCGCTCTTCGATCTTGGCAAGGATCCTCTCTGCCTCATCGCCCTGAGAGGGCGTTGGCTGATAGTTGTTGTAGCCGTATTCGGAGGAGATGGAGCAGGGGATGATATTTGTCACATTGTCTGCGGTCACTCCGTCTTCGGTAATGGTGAAGGTCTGCTGAAAAATCATGCTGTCCATATCGCTGGGAGCGCTGTTTCCGCCAAAGCAGAAGTTTCCCAGACTGTAGACAATGTTTTTCCCTTTGTAGGTTTCGATTCCCTGGAGAACATGGGGATGGTGTCCGCATACAAGATCGGCGCCCTCGTCAATGGCCAGACGTCCCAGGGTCATCTGGTTGGAGTCCGGAACCGTCTCCCGCTCATTGCCCCAGTGGAAGATGACGATAACCAGCTGCGCGCCGTCTGCCTTTACCTTGGCGATGTTGTCCTTGAGCTGCTGTGTTCTCTCCAAATGGTCATAAAGCTCATAAATACCGACAAGGCCTACCTTGACACCCTTGACGTCCACAACCGCTGTTTCGTCGTAGCCAAAATGTACGATATTTTCCGCATCCAGCGCCTTGAGTGTATCCTGGAAACTTTCTTCCCCATAGTCACTGCTGTGGTTGTTGGACATGTTTACCGCTTCCACAGAACCGCTGGAAAGGATTCCTGCGAAGGATGGCGGCGCCTTAAAGGCAAACTGCTTGTCTGCACGTGTGTCTGCTTCCGTCAGGACACCCTCAAAGTTGGCAATGGTCAGATCGTCCTGTGAAAAAATGTCTTTGACGTTTTGAAGGAAATAGTCTTTGCCGTAGCTGTCAAAATATGCATTCAGACTGGTGCTGTAGTCAAAATTTTCATCTGTGCCGAGCGTGCAGTCGCCTACGACGCTGACGGTAAGAGAAACCGGATCCATAGGAGGCTTGGTAGGTGCAGGCGTTACGGCGGCAGAGCTGCTGTCTGCGCCGCCTGACGCGGAAGAGCTGGAAGCCGGCACCTCTTTTGACTTGCCGCAGGAACGTACCGTAAGGACGATGCCGGTCAGAAGAAGCAGGAGGACAAGGGCTGTTCCTCCCAGGATCAGACGTCTTCGTATGACTCTGCGTCTGTAACGTTTGGATTTTCGGTACATTCTGCGTCTTCGTTCCGCCGGAGACATTCTTTTCTTTGGTGTGTGCTCAGTCATGATGAGTCCTTTCTTTTATTTAAAGAATTTATCGTAGTAGCCCATGACAAAAATGATCAGTACAATAACGGGAAGTACAAAAGTCACATAAGCGCGGGACCATTTGGGAAAATGAAGGCCGTCTCCGCAGTCTGCCTCTTTGAGAAAATTTTTCCAGCCCCAGCCGTAGCGTGTTACGCAGAAGAGCAGATACACAAGGCTTCCCAGGGGCAGCAGGTTGTTGGAAATGATGAAATCCTCCAGATCCTGTATGGTGCTTCCGGGGCCAAAGGGTGCGAAACCGCTCCACAAGTTGAAGCCAAGCACACAAGGCATGGACAGGATGACAATGGCGATGCCGTTGATGATGACTGCTTTTTTCCGGCTCCAGCCCCACAGATCCATAGCAAAGCTCAGGATATTTTCAAAGACGGCAATGATGGTGGACAGGGCGGCAAAGGTCATAAAGACGAAGAACAGTGCACCCCAGAAACGTCCGCCGGTCATCTGATTGAACACGTTGGGCAGGGTGACAAATACAAGTCCCACACCCTGGGTCTGGTCTACGCCAAAGGAAAAGCACGCCGGAAAGATGATCATGCCGGCCATGAGTGCAACAAAGGTGTCGAGAATGCCGATGCGGATCGCTTCGCCGGTCAGGCTTCTTTCTTTTCCGATGTAGCTTCCGAAGATGGCCATGGCTCCGATGCCGAGGCTTAAGGTGAAGAACGCCTGTCCCATGGCAGCGTAGATGCCCTGGGCAAGTCCGTTTTCGGCAAGGCGTCCGAAATCCGGAAGCAGATAGAATTTTACGCCTTCCATGGCATTGGGAAGCGTCAGGCTCTTGATGCTTAAGATGACCATAATGGAGAGCAGGCACAGCATCATCACCTTGGTGATGCGTTCCACGCCTTTTTGTAGCCCGAGGCTGCAGATAAAAAAACCAAGGAGCGTGGTGAGGATCATCCAGAAAGTCATTTCTCCTGGATTTGCCAGCATCTCGTTAAAGACATTTCCCACGGCATCCGGATCCATGCCGGTGAACGTGCCCTTTGCCATTTTTACAAAGTAATCCAGCATCCAGCCGCACACGGTGGTGTAGAACATCATGAGCAGGTAGTTGCCCAACATGGCCCCGTAGCTATACAAGTGCCACTTGGTTCCTTTGGGTTCAAGGACATGGAAGCTTCTGGCAGCAGAGTGACGGCTGGCACGTCCCACGGAAAACTCCATAACCATGATGGGAAGTCCCAGAATTACCAGGAACAGAAGATAGATTAGTACAAATGCGCCTCCGCCGTACTGTCCGGTGATGTAGGGAAAACGCCATACATTGCCGATGCCGATGGCGCAGCCGGCCGAAATCAGGATAAAGCCCAGCCGGGATGAGAATTTTTCTCTTTCTTTCATTTTCATTTCCTCCCTCAAAATTTCACATTCCAGTATAAAAAGTTTTACCCGGTTCGTCAATAACTCATTGCGGGGAAAAAGATGAAATTTGTCATTTATTTTTGGAGAAAATCAGGGTAAAATGTATCCTGTGAATAATTTTGGCGGCGGCGCGCGCTGCTGCTGTGTAAAAGGAGAGATTTGATGTTATATATTGGAAACCATACCACTTCTTCCAAGGGCTATGAAGCCATGGGACGGCAGATGCTGCAAAACGGGGGAAACACCTTTGCGTTTTTTACCAGAAATCCAAGAGGAGGAAAGGCAAAAGAGATCAATCCCGCTGACGTGGAGAAATTTTTGACACTGGCAAAAGAGCACGGCTTTGGAAAGCTGGTAGCCCATGCGCCGTATACCTTGAACGCATGTGCAGCCAAGGAGAATCTGCGGGAGTTTGCAAGGGAGACCTTCGCGGATGATCTGAGACGTCTGGAGCTGACACCGGGAAATTACTACAACTTTCATCCGGGAAGCCATGTGGGACAGGGGAAGGATGTGGGCATTGAGAAAATCGCGGAAATTTTGAACCAGGTGCTCACAGAGGAGCAAAGCACGACCGTGCTTTTGGAAACCATGGCGGGAAAGGGCTCGGAAATGGGAGCGACCTTTGAGGAGATCCGGTCCATCATGGATAAGGTAGAAAAAAGAGACAAGCTGGGAGTTTGTCTGGATACCTGTCATGTATGGGACGGCGGTTATGATATTGTGAATAACCTGGACGGTGTTCTGCACGAGTTTGACAGCGTCATTGGGCTTGCCAATCTGAAGGCTGTCCATCTCAATGACAGTATGAATGATCTTGGCAGCCATAAGGACCGCCATGCAAAAATCGGTGAGGGGAAGATTGGATTTGAGGCTCTTGGCCGGGTGGTGTGCCATCCTGCGCTGGAGGGAATCCCCTTTATTTTGGAGACGCCAAATGATGACGAAGGATGGACACGGGAGATCGCAATGCTCCGAAAAGCATATGATAACAGAAATCAATAATTTTTAGTGAAAGCTGGCTCCCGGATGCCCGGGAGCGTTTTTATTGCAGGAAACCATATAAATCTTTATAAAACTCCGGATAGGAAATCTTCACGCATTCTCCGTCCGTGATCGTGAGCGGTCCGTCGCACAGACCTCCTGCCACAGCGAAAGACATGGCGATGCGGTGGTCTGCATGTGCGTCAATTTTTGCACCGTGAAGCGGTTTGCCGCCGTGGATGATCATACCGTCCTCAGTGGCTTCCACATCCGCACCCATGCGGGAAAGGTTGTCCACGACCGTGTCAATGCGGTTGGATTCTTTGACTTTCAGCTCCTGAGCATCCCGGATGACGGTGGTTCCCTCTGCAAAAGCCGCCATGACGGCGAGCATGGGAATCTCGTCAATGAGGGTGGGGATCCGTGCGCCGCCGATTTCGGTTCCGTGAAGGGCTGAGGAGCGGATGAGCAGGTCGGCGGTGGGTTCTCCCTCATAGTCCGCGTTCAGAAGAGTGATGTCCGCTCCCATGGCCTGACAGGCGCGAAGGATACCGTCCCGGGTGGGATTGATGCCTACATTTTTCAGGAGGATTTCGCTGTTGGGGGTGAGAAGCCCTGCTGCAATAAAGTAAGCGGCAGAGGAGATATCTCCCGGCACCAAAATCTCCCGGGCCGTAAGATGCGGTTCCGGCGCAATGGAAGCGGTGGTGTTTTCGGAAGTGATCCTGGCTCCAAAAGAGGCCAGCATGCGCTCGGTGTGGTCTCTGGAAAGGACAGGCTCCGTTACGCTGGTGATGCCGTCCGCATACATACCGGCCAGGAGCACACAGGATTTTACCTGAGCAGAAGCCACAGGCGAATCGTAGTGAACCGCGTGCAGCGGACGGCCGCAGATGCGAAGAGGCGCACAGTCGTTGTCCCGGAGGCTTGTAATGTCCGCACCCATGGAACGCAGGGGCGTCATGATCCGCTTCATGGGGCGGGACTGGATCGAAGCGTCCCCGTTGAGGATGCAGGTAAAGTCCTGTCCTGCCAGAATGCCGGAGATGAGCCGGGTTGTGGTACCGCTGTTGCCGGTATCCAGGATGCTTTTCGGCGCAGAAAGGCCATGCAGCCCCTTGCCGTGTACAAGCACCTCATCGGCGCATTTTTCTATTTCAATCCCCATATTCCGGAAGCATTCAATGGTGGAGAGACAATCAGCACCCTCCAAAAAATGAGTGATTTTTGTAGTTCCCCGGGCGAGGGCGCCGAACATGACTGCCCGGTGGGAGATGGATTTGTCTCCGGGAATCGTAAGCTCTCCCGAAAGACGGCTGAATTTTTTTATTTCCATAGCGTTTGTACCTACCGTTCGTGTATCACATAATTTCGTTTGCGAAGAAGCGCTGCACCCCGCTCCAGGGATTCTTCCTCATAGAATTCAATCTTCAGCACACCCTCTTCAAATTCCCGGTTGTGGATGATACCGATATTTTTGATGCTGATTTTGTCCATGGCAAGAATGGTGGCAATGGTGGCGATCCCGCCGGCCTCGTCAGCGATATCCAGATACAGCACATGAGATTTGCGGATCAGTCCGTTGTCTGCAACGTCAATGGAGTCGCGGTAGTCTTTGGAGTTTGCGAACATCTGGTAAAGCTGCTCCGCCTCCCCGTTGTCCACAGAGCAGCGCACCTGGATCAGAAGCCGGATATAATCGTCCAGTACATTGGAGATGTTTTCTCTGTTTTCCAGGCAGATCTGCTGCCACATTTCCGGAGAAGAGGAGGCGATCCTTGTGATGTCGCGGAAACCTCCGGCAGCGATGGTTTTCATGTAATGGGCATCATTGTCCAGAAAGCTTACGAGATTGACCAGTGTGGAAGCAATGATATGCGGCAGGTGGCTGACGCCGGCGGTGATAAAATCATGCTCCGCCGCGGTAAGCACCATGGGAACCGCACCCAGAGAAGAGATAAACTCGGTGAACTCTCCGATCTTTTGGAGGGAAGCGCCTCCGGGTGTCAGGATGTAGTAGGCGTTTTCCAGGAGACGTTCGCTGGAAAAGGCGTAGCCGCTTTTTTCCGAGCCGGCCATAGGATGGCCGCCGATAAAATGAGAGGAGAGGCCAAGGCGCTCCACCTCGTCATGGATAATGCCCTTGACGCTTCCTGCATCTGTGAGAATGCAGGAAGGGCTGATGATATCCTTGAGCATTTCAAGCGCCTTCAGATTATGCTCCACAGGGGCGCAGAGAAAAATATAGTCACAGTTTCTGAAACGCTCGTCTTTTTCCTCACAGATGCCGTCTATGACGTTGGAACTCAGCGCTTCGGCCAGAGAGTCCCGGTTTAAGTCGCAGGCCAGAAGGTGTGCGTCCGGGTGAAATTTGCGCACGGCTTTGGCAATGGAGCCGCCGATGAGCCCGAGTCCGATGAAACCGATGGTTTTCATGTATTTTGCAGTCCTTTCCCGATTAGATTCTTCATATGACACTGTGATCATATTATATAATAACTGTCCTTTATTGTAAAAGATTGTGCAAAAAAAGTCAATTATCGGCGAAAATAACAAAGAATGCCGAAAGAAATTTGAAAAAAAGTTGTTGAAATTCTATAAAATGCTTGAAATTAACAAGAAATTTTAGTAGAATATGAACATATCAGACAAACAGGGAGGTATTACATATGGACGTTTTTAGAACTGACCGAATTCGAAATGTAGTCCTGTTGGGCCACGGCGGAGCCGGTAAAACAAGCCTGGCAGAGGCGATGGCATATTTGGCAGGTATGACCAGCCGTTTGGGCAAGGTTGAGGACGGAAATACCGTCAGCGATTTCGACAAAGAAGAAATCAAGAGAAAGTTTTCTATCTCCACAGCAATGATTCCCATGGAGTGGAACAACATGAAGGTAAATGTGCTGGATACTCCCGGATATTTCGACTTTGTGGGCGAAGTAGAAGAGGCGGCAGGTGCAGCGGATGCAGCGATCATCGTGGTATCCGGCAAGGCTGGCGTACAGGTCGGCACGCAGAAGGCATGGAATCTTTGTGAGAAATATAAACTTCCCCGCATGATCTTTGTAACAGACATGGATATGGATGATGTCAGCTACCGCAAGGTTGTGGAAGAGCTCACAGAGCTTTACGGCAAAAAGATTGCCCCCATTCACTTCCCCATCCGTGAGGACGGCAAGTTTGTGGGCTACGTAAACGTTGTAAAACAGGCCGGAAGAAAATACATTGACAGAGGCAAAAAAGAAGAATGCCCGATTCCGGAATACCTGAATGAATACCTGGACAAATATCATGAGATCCTCATGGAGTCCGTGGCTGAGACCAGCGAAGAGTTCATGGACCGCTATTTTGAGGGAGATGAATTCTCTGTAGCTGAGGTTTCCGCGGCTCTTGCAACCAATGTACAGGAGTGCGGCATTGTTCCTGTGTGCATGGGTTCCCCCGTTAATCTGCGCGGCGCGGCCAATCTTCTGGATGACATCTGCGGCTATTTCCCCAGCCCGGATAAGCGCTCCTGCAACGGTATTGAGCAGAAGACCAACGAGATCTACGAGGCGAATTATGATTTTGCCAAGGCAAAATCCGCCTATGTATGGAAGACGATCGTTGATCCGTTCCTGGGCAAATATTCTCTCATTAAGGTATGCTCCGGCGTTATCAAATCTGATGACACGCTGTTTAATGTAGAGCAGGGCGTGGAAGAACGTCTGAACAAGCTCTATGTACTGGAAGGCTCCAAGCCTCTTGAGGTCAGCGAGCTTCATGCAGGTGATATCGGAGCGATCGCAAAGCTTAACAGCGTACAGACCGGCGACAGCCTTGCAACGAAAGCGCGTCCGATCCTCTATCCGAAGACAGTGCTTTCCGTTCCTTATACCTGCAAGAGATTTAAGGCAGTGAAGAAAGGTGACGAGGATAAGATTTCCCAGTCACTGTCCAAGATGATGAGCGAGGATAAGACGCTCCGGGTTGTCAACGACGGCGCAAACCGTCAGAGCCTGATCTACGGCATGGGTGACCAGCATCTGGACATCGTGGTAAACAAACTGAAAGAACGCTACAAAGTAGATGTGGAGCTCTCCAAGCCCAGAGTTCCTTTCCGCGAGACGATCCGCAAGAACTCCGACGTGGAAGGCAAGCATAAGAAACAGTCCGGCGGACACGGACAGTACGGCCATGTAAAGATGCGTTTTGAGCCCTCCGGCGATCTGGAGACGCCCTACGTATTCGAACAGGTAGTTGTTGGCGGCGCAGTTCCCAAGAACTATTTCCCGGCAGTGGAAAAAGGTCTCCAGGAATGCGTTCTCAAGGGACCGTTGGCTGCATACCCGGTAGTGGGCGTGAAGGCGACTCTGTATGACGGCTCCTATCATCCGGTAGATTCCTCTGAGATGGCCTTTAAGATGGCAACGATCCTTGCGTTCAAGAAAGGCTTTATGGATGCTTCACCGGTACTTTTGGAGCCAATCGTCTCCATGAAGGTAACGGTTCCGGATCAGTACACAGGCGACGTTATGGGCGATCTGAACAAGCGCCGCGGCCGCGTTCTCGGAATGAATCCGGATCATGCGGGCAACACTGTTATTGAGGCAGATGTGCCGCAGCTGGAGATTTACGGATATTCCACAGATCTGCGTTCCATGACCGGCGGAAGCGGTGATTTCTCCTACGAATTTGCACGCTACGAGCAGGCTCCCAATGATATCCAGGCAAAGGAGATCGAGGCGAGAGCCAGCAAGCTGGAAGGCACAGATGAATAACATATAAGAATAAAGAGAGGCAGAGAACTCCTGGTTTGCGAGGACTCTGCCTTATTCTGCTTTAGCGCCGGAAGCCCGGCAGAGAGGAGTATTATGAGAAAAAAAGGCAAAATTCTGGCAGTGCTGGCTGCGCTTGTGCTGGCTGCGGTTTACTATTATGTAACCTTGCCGGCCATCAACATCCACGCCAGCGGTTTCTGGATGTTTTTGATCGCAGTGCTGGTGCTGATCCTGTTTTTCTACGGTGTGAGACGCGTACACACGGTGGAAGAGATCAAACAAAATAAGGTGCTGAAGATAGGAATCGGCGTGGTTCTTCTGGTGGTCGTTGTGTACGGCGTGGGAACGCTTCTGTCCTCCCCTGTGATCAACGCAAAGAAATATCACAAGCTTATGGAGCCGGAGACCGGAAATTTCACAGAGGATATTCAGCAGATAAGCTATGACAAAATTCCGCTTTTGGACAAGGAGTCCGCAGAGCTTCTCGGCAATCGAAAGATGGGAAGCATGGTGGACATGGTTTCCCAGTTTGAGGTGAGCAGTCTTTATTCCCAGATCAATTATCAGGGGCGCCCGGTGCGCGTAACGCCGCTGGTGTACGCAAGTCCCATCAAATGGCTGACGAACATGAGCGATGGAATTCCTGCCTATATCACGATCGACATGGCTACTCAGAATACCGAGCTTGTGAAGCTCTCAGAAGGAATCCGCTATTCGGAATCCGAGTATTTCAACAGGAACATTTATCGTCATCTGCGGTTCAAATATCCTACATATATTTTTGACCAGCTGAGCTTTGAGATTGACGAGGAAGGCGTTCCTTACTGGATCTGTCCGGTGAAAAAATTCAATATCGGCCTCTTTGGCGGACAGACCATCGGGCGTGTGGTACTCTGCAATGCAGTGACAGGCGAGTGCGTAGATTACCCGGTGGAAGAGTGTCCCACCTGGGTGGACAGAGTATATCCGGCAGATCTGCTCATTGAGCTTTACGATTATCACGGAACCCTGGTGAATGGTTTTCTCAACAGTGTGCTCGGACAAAAGGGCTGTCTCAAAACAACAGACGGCTATAATTATCTGGCGATGAACGATGACGTGTGGGTTTACACCGGTGTCACCTCCGTCAGCGGCGACCGCTCCAACGTGGGCTTTGTCCTGATGAATCAGCGCACCATGGAGACAAAATATTACGAAATTCCCGGCGCGGAGGAATATTCCGCCATGGCGTCCGCGGAAGGACAGGTGCAGAACTTAGGGTACAAGGCAACCTTCCCTCTGCTTCTCAACATCCACGGAGAGCCTACCTATTTCCTGGCGCTGAAGGACAATGCGGGACTTGTGAAGAAATATGCCATGGTGAATATTCAGAAATATCAGAACGTGGCAATCGGGGACACGGTGCCGGAATGCGAGGAAACTTATCTGAAGCTCATCAGAGGAACCGGCGCTGCGGCGGCAGACGAGAACACAAAGAAGATCACAGGAGAAATCCGCCGTATGGCCCAGGGCGTCATTGACGGAAATACCCACTATTATCTTGTGCTGGAAGAACACGAGGATCTGATCTTTGATGTGCCGATCACAGATTTTCTGGGAATCGTGAAATATGATGTGGGCGATACCATCACCATTGCCTATAATGAGGACGAGCCGGCCTGCGAGGTAGTATCCGTGGAAGGAGATGACGGAACGGCAGAGGGCAGTGTGAAAGCAGAGCCAGGTGCAGAGGAAAATGTTCCGGAGCCTGCCAAGGAGGACCCAATTGAGGAAAAAGAAAAATAGAAGAAAATAAAAAACTCCCTCCAGAGACACTTAGTCTTTGGAGGGAGTTTTCAGATTTTGCCGGTAATCGGTGGGGCTGACACCAGTATATTTTTTGAATATAGAAGAAAAATAGGTGGCATCGTTGTAACCGACAAGCTGAGCAGCCTCGTAGGTGAGTGTTTCCGGATCGGACAGATATTCCTGCGCTTTTTCAATGCGAGCCTTATTGATGTACTCGGTGAGAGACTGCTGCTGCGTTTTTTTAAAAGTACGGCTTAAGTGGGAGGGGGAAATGTGCAGCTGTTCTGCTAGAGTTTCCAAGGAAAGATTATCGCGAAGATGCGCATGAATGTAGGCAATGGCACTGTCGACCAATCGATTTTGTCCGCTAAAGGTTCCCAAAAGATGTTCCTGTGTGCTGCAGAGCAATTTTTCTGTCTGATTTTCCAGAGCAAAAATATCGGAAGCCTGCTGGATTTTGGTAAGGAAATCGCTGTTTATGGATTCGGACTCTCTTTTTATGAGAACTCTGCAGCAAATATAATAAATCTGGGCGCAAATATTTTTTACTTCTCTGGAATGGACAAAATTGCTCTTAAATTTCATGAACATACTGGATAAAATGGATTGCGCTTCCCGAAAATTCCGGTTGTTCAGGCTGTTTTCAAATTGAAACAGATACATGGAATCCTCGGCGGTCAAGTCAGAATTGCCGTTGTTTAATGTTGGAGAAAAAAGTGCAATATTATTTTCCGAATAGAAATTAGCGGTCAGAGCGCAGATGGCCTCGGAGACTGCAGAGCCGAATTGGCTGACACCCTCATGGAGACTGCTGATTCCGGCGGCAGTCTGCAGAGAATGCAGATTCCTGGCAATATCTGTGATGTCGGTGATATTTTCGAAAACAGAGTCGGGCAGCTGCGCTTGTGTTTCCTCCACAAAATAGATACATACGATCAGAGTATTGTATCGATAGCAGTAGGCATTTTGTTTTTCTGTGATAATGATATTTTTCAGGAATGCAACATCATCTGAGATAGGAATGACTTGAAAGGCAGCTACATAGTAAAAATTGAGCTCGATTTCGTATTTTTTCAGGCGTGCGATCAGCTCTGGGGTAAGAGGCTGATCGGTCAGCTCCTGCAGGGTTTGGTCTTTGAGAAACGCCATTTCCTCTTTTAGGCGGCTGGAATGCCTGCGGGAGGTGAGCAGCTCTTTCTGCGCGTCCTGTACGGCCTCAAAAAGAGCTTTCTTGTTAGTTGGCTTCAGGATAAAAGCGGAAACATTATAGCGGATCGCTGTCTGAGCATAGGAGAAGTCTGCGTAGCCGGTAAGAAGAATCACTTTTGTGTCAGGATGATTTTCGTAAACATAGCGGGCAACATCCAGACCATCTGCCTCCGGCATTTTTATATCTGTGATGACCACATCCACGGAAGTTCTGGAAAGAAAGTCAATGGCCTCTGCTCCGTCGCTGGCAGTGCCTGCCACTTCGCAGTCAATGGAAGCCCAGTTCATATAATTGGCAATGCCCCTTCGCATGGTGGCTTCATCGTCTACAATCAAAAGTTTGAATATCATGTTTCGGCCTCCTTTTTTATGGGAATGGTAAAGGAAATTGAGGTGAGCTCGTTTGGAACACTGGAAATCTGAAGGCGTGCGGATTCTCCAAACAAAAGCTCCAGACGTTTGTCCAGATTTTTCAGTCCGATATGCGTGTGGCTGTCATCAACGGAGGAAGCAATGCTTCGGACATCTGGGATTTCGGAAAATCCGACACCGTTGTCAATAATACAGATTTCCATGGTTTCCGGAGTTTTTCGGAAAATCTGGATGGCAAGAGTTCCCTTGCCTTTTTTTGGCTCCAGCCCGTGCACAATGGCATTTTCCACCAGGGGCTGAATACAGAAGCAGGGAATCTCACAGGGGAGAAGCTCCGGCGGTATCTGGATGCTACAGGAAATCTTGTCCTCAAAACGCATTTGCTGCAGATAAATATAGAAACGCACATACTGTATTTCCTGTTCCAGAGCAATAAAAGCTTTTTCCTTGGAAATTGTGTTCATTTTCAGAAGTTCGCCCAGGGAGATTACCATTTGGTAGATTTCTTCATTATCTGTCATCTGCGCTTTCCAGGCAATGGTATTCAGGACGTTGAAAAGAAAATGTGGATCCATCTGTGACTGGAGCGCCTGGATCTCCGCGTTTTTCAAGAGGATCTGTTTCTGAAAAATATCATTGTAGTAAGTATCCAGCTTTTGCAGCATTTCGTTGAAGGCTTTTGTCCAGATATCGAATTCCCGGTACATCTTCGTGGGAGGGAGAGGTGTCTGGCTCCCTTTGGAAATCGCGTTAATGTGAAATACCATTTTTTCAATGGGGCGGGTTACTGCCTGGCTGATAAAAACGGCAAACAAAAGGGCGACAGGAATGGAGACACTCAACAGCAGAAGATAGGATTTTAAGGTATCATTCAGGTTTTTAAGAAGCTGTTCCTTCGGTGCGGCGACTGCGGAGATGAAAGCGATTTCACTGATAGACTGCGCTGCCACATAATAGGCCTTGCCGTGAAGCTGCATTTCCTGAAAGGAAATATCCGGTTCCGTCAGCTCTATTTGCCGTATCATATCCTGATTTTCTGCTTCCATATGCTCGTCAGAAAGAATGTGGAGCTTGTCGTTATATACGGAAATGAACCATGCGGGATCCAAGTTTTTTCCGCAGTAATCAATGAGCTTGTCTGCATCAATATCGAGCACGGCAAATCCGATGTGTTTTCCAGTGCTGCTGTGAAAAAGGTTCCGACAGAAAAACAGGCTGTTTTCCTCCGATGGAATGGAGAAACAGAGAAGCCGTGGGTCTTCGGCATCAATAGAGGCGGTCAGCTGTGTTGTCTGTTCTTTGATAGAATGCAGATTACTTGAAGTATAAGTATGAAAAACAGTATTGTCATCCCGGATAATATAAATGGAGTTTGTGAAGTTTTTGCCGGATAAGGGTGTGCTGTGATAAATATACGACATTTGCCGTTCGATCTGAAAACGTTGACCATCGGGAAAGACCGAGTAAGGGGACTCCAGAGTTTCCACGATCATGTTGTTGGACATAAAAAGCGGAATGACAGAATCAATGGAATCAATCTGATCTGTAATTCTTATATTTACCTGATTCAGCTGCTGTGTGATAGATTCCCGGGAGCTGTCCCTGAGGATCCGAGAGGTTCTGTTATAGTAAAAGAGGATAGAGCACAGCAATACAACAAACACAATCAGAGAAACCGTGATCGTGATAAAGGTGCGCAGGGATAAGCTCTTTTTGGAGAAAAGTGGCTTGCCCATACAAATTCCCTCCTTATAAAAAATATACTATGATTATGACACATTTGCAGGTGATCATCAATCAGTTTGGAAAGGAAGGCGAAAATTTTAAAGAAAAGCGCAAAATTTTTAAAGCCGGAGACAAAAAAGAAAAATATGGGGGAATATTTTTAATCCATGCAAAGAATCTTCAAGAAAAGCGCATGGTATTTTATTCAATTTGCCGAAGCTTTCTCCTATAATAAACTCAGTTGCTGAACACAGCGCAAAAGATGAAGGAGGACGAACATGAAAAAAAGAATTGCAGTACAGGCGGCAGCCGCCGCATTGGCAGGAATTATGGCAGGATCTCTCCCGGTATGTGCGGAAGAGGGAAAGAAAATCACACTGGATGTTATCAATTATCATGTTGGGACAGACTATGCGGCAGAGTATTATTCCTATCTGTTTGAAGAATTCCAGAAAACAGAAGAAGGAAAAAACGTGGAATTTAATTTTGAAGAAATTCCTACGACAGACGCCTACAATCAGAAGATTAAGCTGTTGATTTCCAGCGGAGATTTGCCGGATATTGTGTTCAACGGAGGAAACAACATTACCGAGCTTGCGGCAAAATCAGGGAAGGTTGCAGATTTGACCCCGTATTTTGAGACTGATTCGGAATGGAAAGCCCTGTTTGATGAAACCTCCCTGGAGTTCAATACAGTGGACGGAAAGATTTACGGCGTCCCAGTGTCAAAGGAAATTTCCTATATCTATTACAATAAAGAGCTGTTTGAGAAGGCAGGACTGGAAGCACCGGAGGTTGCCTATGCAACATGGGATGAGTTTTTTGAGGCCTGCGATGCTTTAAAGGAAGCAGGAATTACACCACTTGGCATGGACAGTGCAGATTCTGGTTGGCTGACAAATCTCTGGATGAGTGCGCTGATTGGAACGAACGGAGAAGCGGGAAATACATGGATGAATACCATGTATCCACAGGATTTTGACACACCCGAGGTGATCGAAGCTGCGGAAAAAATTCAGATGATGTTCCAGAACTACACAACGCCGGACGCAGTGGGTGGAAAATACGATCCAATGGCAACGCATTTCTTTAACGGGGAGGTTGCCATGTTCCCCAATGGCCCGTGGATGATCCCGGATTTCTCCCAGACAGAAAAAGCGCCGGAGGGTTTCTATGACAAGGTCGGCATTATGCTTATGCCTGGAAACGGAATGGAAATGGTTCCCACTCCCGGAGATATGGTTGGTGCAACAGAGCCGGAAAAAATCGAGGCGGCTGTGGCATTCCTGAAATTTGAGACAAGCCCGGAAAACCAGATCAAGGCATTGGAGATGACAGGACTTCAGCCGGTTTCTGACAATCTGGAAATTCCGGAAAGCCTTACAGAAAGCGATCCGTTAATGGCTCAGGTTTTGGATATCCAGGGCAAGGCAGAGGTTACCTACGGACAGAATCAGGCATATTGGTATCAGAATACCATCGATACATTTTCCACACAGCTTCCCGAGCTGGCATATGGAAATATTACAGCAGAAGAATTCTGTACAAAGCTTTCTGAATCAGCAGCAAAAAATCAGGAATAGACAAAGCTTAGGTGGGGAGAAGGGATTCGCAGGTAATCTGCCTGCGAGTCCCTTTTTGCCGGAAAGGAGAACTATATGAAGGTAAAGAATCGAGGATTATGGATCGCGGTGTTTACAATCCCCTGTATGATTCTGTTTGCGTTGGTTTATGCAGCGCCGATCGTGACGGTCGCCTACACCTCGCTCTGCGAATATACCACATTTTCCGGGCCAGTTTTCAAAGGGCTGGATAATTTTATGATAATTTTCAAGGATGCAGATTTTTTGTATGCCATACGAAATACACTGGTATGGGTGCTTTTGCAATCTACCTTTCATGTGGCGTTGGGACTTCTTGTGGCCTTGATGCTTCGCCGTAAGCCCAAGGGCTGGAAAATCGTGCGGACAGCATATATGATTCCCAATATCGTGCCAACAGCTGCAACGGGAGTGATGTTTACCTTGCTTTTGAATCCGTCTTTTGGAATTGTAAAGCCCATATTGGATTTTCTGGGAGTAGATTATGCCATGGTTCCGAATCTGTTCGGAAATTCCCGGTATGCATTTTGGACGGTAACCTTTACTTGGATCCTGTATTCGGGTTTTAATACAATTATTTTCCTGGCAGAGATGGGAGCTATTGATAAAGAGGTTTACGAAGCCGCGAAGGTGGACGGGGCAAAACCCTGGCAGGTAGACAGATACATTACGCTGCCTCTGATGAAAAACATTTTTGGAACCTGCGTTACCTTGGCTTCCGTGGCCATGGTTTCCCAGTTTGATATTATTTACATGACAACAAAGGGCGGGCCGGGAAATGCCACCTTGAATCTGCCGATTTATCTTTACAAGACAGCAACCCTGGAGAACAATTACGGAAAAGCAAATGCGGTAGGCGTGGTACAGATTGTCATTGGCCTGGCTCTTGTGCTGCTGATCCAAAGACTGTTCCGCGAAAAACGCAGTGCGCAAGGATAAGGAGGGAATTGTGTGAAAGAGACTTCAAAGCCAGTGATCATTCTGGCAAAAATTTGTAAATATTTGTTTCTCATATGTATTACAGCCATTGCCATAGGGCCGATTTTGTGGGCATTTATCAGCTCCTTTAAAACCTATGCGGAGATCAATTCCTCTGCGCTGTCCTGGCCGTCTTCCTTCAATCTGGACAACTATAAGGCCGCGTTTCAGTTTGCGCCCATTGCAAAGTATTTTCTGAACAGCGTTATTATCGTGGGGTGCAGTGTACTTGTGACAGTAGCTCTGGTGGCAATGTGTGCATATATTATTTCCAGATTTGAATTTAAATTAAAAATGGTGATCGTTCTGCTCATTTCTGCTTCTTTAATGCTTCCGGCGCAGGCCATTTCACAGCCGTTGTTTTCTATTTTTCAGAAGCTGGGGATTTTTGATACCAAGATTGGACTGATCATTGTATATTCCGCAATGGGAATCCCCATGTCCTTTTTTGTCATGACAAGCTATTACAAGACCATTTCCACAGCGTTGGAGGAATCTGCTTACATTGACGGGGCAACTTTTTTACAGACGTTCTGGCATATTATCCTCCCGTTGGCAAAACCGGGACTGGTAACCATTGCGCTTCTTCAGTTTATCAATACCTGGAATGAATTTTATTTTGCGCTGATGCTCACCAGCGGAGATACGGCGCGCACGGTGCCAATTGCCCTGAATTATTATATGGGAACCTTTGCAAACAATTACTCCGCCCTGTTTGCAGCTGTGGTGATGACCGTTCTTCCAACCATTGTGCTGTTCATTGTGCTTCAGCGTCAGGTAATGGAAAGCCTGACAGCTGGTGCGGTAAAGGGCTGACAGAAGGACAGAAAGGAAAAGAAATATGCAGAAAAGACCAATTTATCCCATAGAACCATGGACGATCACAGAAAAAACTTTTTCCGTGGAAAACAATTACAGAAATGAAACTACCTTTGCCCTTTCAAACGGGTATATTGGTACAAGAGGAACCTTTGAGGAAGCCTACCCATTTGACATTGATACGGGACTGGAGGGGAATTTTATTAACGGTTTTTACGAGCGGGAAAAAATCCGTTATGGAGAAGCGAATTTTGGTTCCCCCCTTCTCAGCCAGTCCCTTTTAAATCTGCCCAATCTAAAAGAAATCCGGTTGCTTTTGGTGGACGAGGAATTTGATATGAGAACCGGCACTGTGGAGGAATATTCCAGAGTGCTTCATATGAAAGAAGGAATTTTGGAGAGAAGCCTTTTGTGGACCTCACCGAAAGGCCGGCAGGCGCGTATCCACATCCGCCGTTTGGTGTCTTTCAAATATAAAAATATCATGGCGCAGGAGTATGCTGTAACGCCGGTGAATTTTGAGGGTGCTGTAAAAATGATTTCCAGGCTTGAGGGAAATGTAGAGAATCATACCCGAAAGACAAATCCCATTGTAGATTACGGCCCCTTCGGAAGAAAGCTTACGCCCCATACCCTCTGCGGAGAAAAGAATATTCTTTATTATGAAGGAACCACGCAGACCAGCGGTCTTACTGCGGCCTGCGGAAGCATCCACACCTTACGGGAGTGCGCATGGGAGGATCTGCAGACCTTCGCAGAGGCGGGGGAGCTGGATGCGCAGCTTACGATAGAATGGACAGGCAAGCCGGGAGAGACTAGGACTTTGGAAAAAATCATCTGCTACACCTCGGATCTGGATATGGAAAAACAAGAATTGGAGCCCTTTGTGCGTGCACTTCTGGCGCAGACTGCACAGGAAGGCTTCAAGGAACTTGCAGATTTTCAGAAACGATACATGAAGCGTTACTGGGAAATTGCAGATGTGGTTTTGGAGGGGCAGAATGCGCTGCAGCAGGGAATTCGATTTAACCTGTTTCACATTATGCAGGCGGCAGGCCGGGACGGCAATACCGGAATGGGTGCCAAAGGGCTTTCCGGAGAGGGCTACGAAGGCCATTATTTCTGGGATACAGAGATGTATGTACTTCCGGTATTGATTTATACAGAGCCTGAGGCCGCCAGAAAGCTTTTGGAGTACCGATATCATACGCTGAATCAGGCAAGGGCGAGAGCCCGTATTCTGGGACATGACAAAGGCGCGCTGTTCCCCTGGAGGACGATCAATGGGGAGGAAGCCTCCACCTATTATCCTCTTGGTACGGCACAATATCACATTAATGCGGATATTGCCTATGCGCTGTCACTGTATTTGAAGGTGACAGGGGATGTGGTATTTTTTAAGGAAATGGGGGCGGAGCTTCTCATTGATACAGCAAGGATATGGGCAGATGTAGGGAGCTTTGCGGAGTGCAGAGACGGAAAATACTGTATCTGTTGTGTGACAGGCCCAGATGAATATAATGTGCTTGTAGACAATAATTTCTATACAAATCTTATGGCCAGAGAGCATCTGAAAGATGCGCTTCAGACGGTAAAATATCTGCAGGAAAAAGACCGAGGCTGTCTGGAACGGCTGATGAAAAAGCTGGATTTTGAGATGCAGGAAACAGAGCTCTGGGAAAAAATCATAGAAAATATGTATTTCCCCTATGATGAGGAACACAGAATTTATCCCATGGACGACGGCTTTATGATGCGAAAGCCCTGGGATGAATCCAGGATTCCGCCGGAAAAAAGAGCGTGGCTTTATGAGAATTATCATCCTTTGTTTATTATGCGCCATCGAATGTCAAAACAGGCAGACGCAATCCTGGGTATGTATAATCACTGTCAGTTGTTCACCCCGGAGGAACTGCGCAGGAACTATGATTTTTATCAGGAAGTGACGCTTCACCACTCCTCCCTGTCCACCTGTATTTTTGGAATCGTGGCGTGTAAAATCGGATATTATGAGGAAGCCTGCCGTTATTTTATGCAGTCTGCCCGCATGGATCTGGACGATTATCATAACAACTTCTACGCAGGCATCCACGCTGCAAACATGGCGGGAACCTGGCAGGCAATCGTCAACGGATTTGCGGGACTGTATCTGAAAGACGGATATTTGCATTTCAAGCCATATCTTCCGGACGGATGGGAGGGCTATGCATTTCATTTGCGGGTGAGAGACTGTGTTCTGGGGGTAAGGATTCACGGTCATGAAGCAGTGTTCACGCTTTGTGAAGGAAGCAATTTGGTATTTTATGTAAAGGACAAAGAAATTCGATTGAACGAGCAGGGAGGAAGCTGCATTGAAAATATATAAAGCCATATTTTTTGACTGGGACGGAACGGCTGTCCTTTCCCGGAAAGCACCGGTGGAGGCGGCCATTGAAGCCATGAAGCCTTTGCTGAGAAGTGGAGTGAAGCTGGTGATTGTGAGCGGAACTACCATAGAAAATATTGCCCACGGGAAAATAGAGGCATTATTTACAAAAGAAGAGCTTTCCAATCTCTATCTGGGACTTGGGCGAGGAGCATACAACTATGCTTTTGATAAAAAAGGAAAAGCCGTTGTATTCTGTCATGAGATTCCGGATAAACAGAAGCTTATGGATATTCATCGAATCTGTTTTGATGTACATATGAAACTTTTGGAAAAGTATGATTTTGCCACGGATATTGTGTTTTCCAGACCTAATTACTGCAAGGTGGATCTGATGGTGGAACAGTGCAGGGGAGACAATCTGTTCATGCAGGCGGGGGAATTGGAAATTTTAAAAAACAGTCTAAAAAGCCATGGCATTTCCGGAGGACTCAAAAGTCTGATTGAATTGGCAGTGGAAACAGGAAAACAATATGGGATCGAGACAGAGCCTACCTGTGATGCAAAGTATCTGGAAATCGGTGTATCCAGCAAATCCAACAATGTGAATGCCATTCTTACAAGACTTTCAGATGAATATGGGATTCGGCCGGAGGACTGCGCCTTCTGGGGTGACGAATACGTAGGAATTGAACAAGGGATTTATGGAAGTGACAGCTTTATGCTAACAGATAAAACCTGCGGCGGAGATTTCTTTGATGTGTCCGAAATGCCTGGAAAACGTCCGGATAAGGTGCAGGTGATCGGCGGCGGAGTGGAAAGCTTTCTTGGTTTTTTAAGAAATCAGGCGTCAGGCCTTTCTTAAAAAAGAAGTTGCACAGGGCAGCAGAAAACGCTATTATTTTGGAAGGAATATGTGCAAGGAGGAAAAATAGGATGTTTCATCTGCTGCTGATCATCATCTATCTGGCGTTTATCAGCCTTGGTCTGCCGGATTCTCTGCTGGGCTCTGTGTGGCCCTCCATGTATCAGGAATTTTCTGTGCCGGTATCTTATGCCGGAGGAATTTCCATGATCATTTCAGCCGGAACGATTTTTTCCAGCATCATGAGTGACCGGCTCACAAAAAAGCTGGGAACCGGACGTGTGACGGCGATCAGCGTTTTTATGACAGCGGCGGCGCTGTTCGGGTTTTCCGTGAGCCACAGCTACATTGCGCTGTGTCTGTGGGCGGTTCCCTATGGTCTGGGAGCGGGAAGCGTGGACGCTTCTCTCAACAATTTTGTGGCGCTTCATTATACCAGCAGGCATATGAGCTGGCTGCACTGCATGTGGGGCGTTGGTGCGTCCCTGGGGCCGTATATCATGGGGTTTGCGCTCACGCAGGGAAAAGGCTGGAATACAGGATATCGCTATATTTCGGTTCTTCAGATTTTTCTGACGGCTGTGCTGTTTCTCAGTCTGCCTCTCTGGAAAATGCACAGGGGTGAAGTGGTCAGGTCATCCGGACGGGAACAGGAAAGACCGCTTTCGCTGCGGCAGATTGTGAAGATTCCCGGATCTAGGGAGATTATGATTACATTTTTCTGCTATTGTGCGCTTGAGCAGACAGCTGGGTTGTGGGCCAGCAGCTATCTTGTGCTTCATCGGGGAATTCCGGCGGAAACAGCCGCCGGTTTTGCCAGCTTGTTTTTTATAGGGATCACGGCCGGAAGAGCAGTCAGCGGATTTCTCACTATGAGATTCAGCGATACGCAGATGATACGGTTGGGGATCGGAGTGATACTGGGCGGGATTGTGTGCCTTTTTCTGCCGCTGGGGAGAATGGGAAGCCTTGCCGGTCTGATTTTGGTGGGGCTTGGATGCGCCCCGGTCTATCCCTCCATTATCCATTCCACACCGGTACATTTTGGAGCGGAGCGCTCCCAGGCTTTGATCGGCGTACAGATGGCGGCTGCCTATGTGGGAAGCTGCTTCATGCCGCCGGTGTTTGGTTTTCTGGCAAACCACATCAGTGTTTCTTTATTTCCGGTTTATCTGCTGGCAATTTTGCTGCTTATGTCTGTGATGCATGAAAAAATGCTGGTGAAGGTGCGCGGAAAATAAGACCGGAACGAAAAGGAACAACCATATGGAATAAAGTTTACAGCATGGATTTTAAGAAAAGGATTGTCTGATATGATTCGGAGAATGCAGAGAGCGGATATTGACAGGGTTGCAAAAATTTGGCTTGCTTCCAATATAAGTGCCCATGCTTTCATCCCGGCAGAATATTGGAAAGGGCATTATGCGCAGGTAAAAGAAATGATTTCCCAGGCGGAGGTGTATGTCTGGGAGGATGAAGCGGGAATCCGGGGCTTCGTGGGAATGTCCGGGGAGTATATTGCCGGGATTTTTGTTTGCGAAGAGGTTCGTTCCCGGGGAATTGGAAAAGAGCTGCTGGATTTTGCGAAAAAAATCCGGCGGAGCCTGATGCTTCATGTGTATGCAAAAAATGAACGTGCCGTGAGATTTTATGAGCGGGAAAGCTTTGCGGTTTTAAGCGTACAAACAGAAGAGACCACAGGGGAAAAGGAATATACCATGGCCTGGCAGGAACAGAATTTTCGGAAGGCGCAGCCTAAGGATGTGCCGGCGGTAGGGGCGATTTACGAAAAGCTGCATCGGCTGGAGGAAAAGGGGGAAATCTGCATCGGCTGGCTTGCCGGGATATACCCGACAGAACAGACTGCCCGGGCAGCGCAGGAGAGCGGAGAACTGTTTCTGTTCGAGGAGGACGGGAAGATTCTTGCGTCTGCGGTCATTAATCAAAAACAGGTAGCAGAATATGCGGACGGGGACTGGAAGATAGAAGCAAAGGCGCAGGAAGTGTTGGTGCTTCACACGCTGGTTGTTGACCCGGAAGCGGAAAAGCAGGGGATCGGAAGCCGATTTGTGGCGTTTTACGAGGCTATGGCGGCAAAACTTGGATGCCGGGCGCTTCGCATGGATACCAATGCAAAAAATAAGAGGGCGCGCGCCCTTTACAAAAAGCTTGGGTATCATGAGGTGGGAATTGTGCCTTGTGTGTTTAACGGGATTCCGGATGTGCAGCTTGTATTGCTGGAAAAGGGGATCGGGGAAGCAGAGCTTTGAAAATGGCCTTGACAAAAGCCATACAACTCAGTAGAATAACAACTGAAGTTTCACAATATTTTTTTCATATTTTAAAGACGCAGAAAAGGACTAGTAGACAAGCGGACGTGTACAGAGAGCTGTCGGTTGGTGGAAGACAGAGACAAGAAGCTTTTCGAACTGACCTTGGAGTTGCCGGAGTGAACAGTGCAGTAGTTCCGGACGGGAAATCCCGTTACAGATTCAATGAGTGCACCGGACGGGGAGAAGGTCCGGTGAATTAGAGTGGTACCACGGAATTTAAGCCCTTCGTCTCTAAAATGAGAAGAGGGGCTTTTGTTTTGGGCTTTTCGCAAAAAGCGGATGGCCTGTCATTATGAAATACCAAAACAGGAGGAAAGAAACATGTCAGTACCATACAATCATAAAGTGATTGAGCAGAAATGGCAGAAAATCTGGGATGACAAAAAAGCGTTTGCTGCAACCGAGGATTACAGCAAACCGAAATATTACGCGTTGGTGGAGTTCCCTTATCCGTCCGGACAGGGGCTGCATGTGGGACACCCAAGACCCTACACAGCGCTGGATATCGTGGCAAGAAAGAGAAGAATGCAGGGCTACAACGTGCTTTATCCCATGGGCTGGGACGCCTTCGGACTTCCCACTGAGAACTATGCGATCAAGAACAAGATCCATCCCAAGATCGTCACTGCCAACAACGTGGCAAGATTCAAGGAACAGCTGAAATCTCTGGGCTATTCTTTTGACTGGGACAGAGAAGTAAATACCACAGACGAGGACTACTACAAGTGGACCCAGTGGATTTTCCTGAAGCTGTTTAAGGCCGGACTTGCATACAAGAGCGAGATGCCGATCAACTGGTGTACCTCCTGTAAGGTCGGTCTTGCCAACGAAGAGGTGGTAAACGGCGTCTGCGAGCGCTGCGGTTCTCCGGTTGTCCGTAAGGTAAAGAGCCAGTGGATGCTGAAAATTACCGAATATGCAGACAAGCTTCTGGAAGGACTCAACGACGTGGACTATATCGAGCGCGTGAAGGTTTCCCAGAAAAACTGGATCGGCAAGAGCCAGGGCGCTGAGGTGGATTTTGCCATTGCAGGAAAAGAGGATAAGCTGACGGTTTATACAACAAGACCGGACACCCTTTTCGGCGCAACTTATATGGTTGTATCTCCGGAGCATCCTATGCTGGAAAAATACAAGGATGAGATCAAAAATCTGGATGCGATCCATGAATATCAGGAGCAGGCTGCCAGAAAGTCTGACTTTGAGCGTTCCGAGCTTGCAAAGGACAAGACCGGTGTGGAGATTGACGGTATTCGCGCCGTAAATCCGGTAAACGGAAAAGAAATCCCCATCTGGGTTTCCGATTATGTTCTCATGAGCTACGGAACCGGCGCGATCATGGCGGTTCCCGCACATGACACCCGCGACTGGGAATTTGCGAAGAAATTCAACCTGCCCATCATCGAGGTTGTGGCAGGCGGCGAGGATGTGCAGCAGGAGGCTTTTACAGACGTTGCGACAGGTAAGCTTGTCAACTCCGGTTTCCTGGATGGCCTGGAAGTGGCTGATGCCAAGAAGAAGATCATCGAGTGGCTGGAAGAAAAACAGCTGGGTACCGGTAAAACCAACTTTAAACTGAGAGACTGGGTATTCTCCCGCCAGCGTTACTGGGGTGAGCCCATTCCGATTGTACACTGCGACAAGTGCGGTTACGTGGCCCTTCCGGAGAGTGAGCTTCCGCTGGAGCTTCCGGAGGTGGAAAGCTACATGCCTACCGACAACGGAGAATCTCCTCTGGCAGCCATGACAGACTGGGTGAACACAACCTGTCCCTGCTGCGGAGGCCCGGCGAAGAGAGAGACCGACACCATGCCTCAGTGGGCTGGCTCTTCCTGGTATTTCCTGCGTTACACAGACCCGCACAACAAAGAAGCTCTGGCAAGCCCGGAGGCTTTGAAATACTGGCTGCCGGTTGACTGGTACAACGGCGGAATGGAGCATACAACCTTACATCTTCTGTATTCCAGATTCTGGCACAAGTTCCTCTATGACAATAAGGTTGTTCCTTGTCCGGAGCCCTATCAGAAACGGACCTCCCACGGAATGATCCTGGGAGAGAATGGAGAGAAGATGTCCAAATCCCGCGGAAACGTGGTAAATCCGGACGACATCGTGAATGACTACGGTGCAGATACACTCCGTACCTATGAGATGTTTATCGGTGCCTTTGACCTGAGCGCTTCCTGGTCAGAGAACGGTGTGAAGGGCTGCCGCCGTTTCCTGGAGCGTGTATGGAAGCTGCAGGATATTCTGGTGGATGAAGATTGCTACAGCGCAGATTTTGAGACAAAGATGCATCAGACCATCAAGAAGGTAAGCAGTGACTTTGAGAATCTGAAATACAACACCGCCATTGCAGCGCTGATGTCTCTGCTGAATGATTTTGCAAAGAAGGGCAGCATCACCCGCAAGGAATACGCAACCTTCCTGGTGCTTCTGAACCCGGTTGCACCTCATATCACAGAAGAAATCTGGAGCACCTGCGGCTATGAGGGATATGTGTACGAGCAGTCCTGGCCGGAGTATGATGAGGCAAAAACGGTAGAAAACACCATTGAGATTGCCGTGCAGATCAACGGAAAGACCAGAGGCGTAGTCGCGCTTCCGGTGGACGCGGATAAAGAGACCGCCATTGCAAAGGCAAAAGAAGTGGTGGCAGATAAGCTGACCGGAAACATCATCAAAGAGATTTATGTCCCGAAGAAGATTGTAAATATCGTGCAGAAATAAAAAATGAGAATACAATAAGAAATGGCGCAGGTAGTGGAAACATTATCCGCGCCATTTCTTTGTGAAAAACAGAAAAAGGAAGAACTTCAGTCTATCCCATGATCACAGTGACCCGTGTCTCCCCTTTTTCTTTTACAACAGGAATGAGATTTCCTTCAATTTCACAACCGTCTACCAGGATTTGCCGAACGCCCTTTTGGACATGTGCAGGATTTTGGATGCGGATATAATAAAGGTGATTCCTAAAAAGCCGCGTTACCTCGAAGTCTCCGAAATCCGAAGGAATGCAGGGGTCGATGCGGAGGCCGCCGTAAGTGGGGTGTATTCCTAGAATGGCCTGAGAAAGACTGCAAAAGCTCCAGGCGGCGGTGCCGGTGAGCCAGCTGTTTTTTGCTTCGCCGTGAGAGGGCGCGTCTGCTCCGGCAATCATCTGAGAGTAGATATAAGGTTCTGTCCGATGGATCTCGCTGATATCCTCAATATAAGAGGGACAGATTTTCTTATAAACATCAAACGCGCGGTTGCCACGGCCCAGTACGGTTTCTGCAATGGAAATCCAGGGGTTATTATGACAGAAAATGCCGGCGTTTTCTTTGTAGCCCGGTGGGTAGGAGGAGATTTCGCCGAGATTTTTATAGTATGAGTGATATGCGGGCTGAAGCAGCATGATGCCGTAAGGAGTTTCCAGATATTTTTCAACGGAATCCAATGCTTTGTGGCACAGTCCTTTTTCAAGGCCAATCCCTGCCATGACACAGAAGCCCTGGGGTTCAATGTAGATTTTTCCTTCCTGACATTGACTGGAGCCCACCTTCTTGGAATTGGCATCGTAAGCGCGTAAAAACCACCGGCCGTCCCATCCGGAGGCGAGAACGGATTGGATCATTTCCTCTACTGCGGCTTCCGCCTCTGCGGCCTGGATTTCTTCTCCTGCAAGGCGGGAAATCTCAGCAAATTCTTTTCCATATTTTACGAACATACCGGCGATAAAGACGGATTCTGCCACAGAGCCGGATGAAGGTCCGGTTGTCTGGAAGGATTCTCCGGGTTCTTCAGAGAAACAGTTGAGGTTCAGGCAGTCGTTCCAGTCTGCGCGGCCGATAAGAGGAAGTCCGTGGGGGCCCAGGTGGCTGCGGGAATAGGAAAAGGAACGTACCAGGTGCTGATAGAGTGTATCGGACAGCTCTTCTCTGGTATCAAAGGGAACCGGCTCTTCTAAGATAGAGAAGTCTCCGGTTTCTTTTAAATAGGCAGATACGGCGGCAATCAGCCATAAGGGATCATCATTGAAGCCGCTTCCAATGTTGAGATTGCCTTTTTTGGTGAGGGGCTGGTACTGGTGGTAAGCGCTTCCGTCAGGGAACTGTGTGGCTGCAATATCCAGGAGCCGCTGGCGTGCACGGTCCGGTACCAGATGGACAAAGCCCAGGATATCCTGACAGGAGTCGCGGAATCCCATGCCCCGTCCGGTTCCGGATTCGTAGTAGGAGGCCGAGCGGGAGAGGTTGAAGGTGATCATACACTGATACTGGTTCCAGATATTGACCATGCGGTTTACATGAGGATCGCTGCTTTTTACTTGATAACGGGAAAGGAGATTGTCCCAGTAAAGTTTCAGGGCTTCAAAAGAGTCCTCTGTCCGGGCGCTGTCGGAATATTTCGCCAGAATGCGCCGGGCGCTGTCTTTTCGGATAACGCTGGGAGCCTCCCATTTGTTATCCTTTGGGTTTTCGCCGTAACCCAGGACAAAGATCAGTTCCCTGGATTCTCCAGGGTTCAGGGTCAGACGGAGATGATGACTGGCGATGGGGTACCAGCCGCTTGTGTTTGAACAGCGGGCCTGGTCTTCCCTTACCGCATCGGGGAAGGCGTTTCCGTTTCTTGCTCCGAGAAAAGCGTCTCTGCTGGTGTCGTAGCCGTCAATAGGGGTGTTTACGCCGAAAAAACTGTAGTGGCAACGCCGTTCCCGATATTCGGTCTTGTGATAAATGGTACTTTCTTCCACCTCGACCTCCCCGATACTCAGGTTTCTTTGGAAGTTTGTGCTGTCGTCCACTGCGTTCCAGAGACAGAACTCTACATAGGAAAAAAGCGAAAACTGTTTGGGGTTTTGTGAAGTGTTGGTGAGCGTCAGCCGGTTGATCTCACAGGGGTCGTCTACGGGGACAAAGGCCAAAAGCTCTGCGCGCAGTCCGTTTTTGGTGGAAGTGAAACGACTGTAGCCGAGTCCATGGCGGCATTCATAGGAATCCACCGGCGTACCGGAAGGCATCGTGCCGGGGTTCCATATAATGCCGTTGTCTTGAATATAGTAGTATTTGCCATTGGAATCCAGGGGAAGGCTGTTATAGCGGTATCTGGTAAGGCGGAGCAGCTTTGCGTCTTTGTAGAAGCTGTAGCCGCCACAGGTGTTGGAAATCAGAGAAAAGAAGTCTCTGCTTCCCAGATAGTTGATCCAAGGAAGCGGAGTATCCGGAGTGGTGATCACATACTCTTTCGCAGAATCGTCAAAATAACCGAACTTCATAAGAATACCTCCTAAATAGTATTAGTGAAATATACTGTAAATAAAAATACGAAAACGAATAAGTTTCGACAAAATATGAGGACTTCTTATAAATACTTCGTTTGTGAGATTAGTATATCGGAAATAACAGGGAAAAGCAACCTGTTTTTTGAGGAAACGGAGGAGAATTGGATTGAAAAATGGGAGATGAGGATTGGAATTTGCAAAAATAGAATTTAAAAGCGAAAAAATTTCGTAAATGAAGAATGTTTTCTGTGTAAATTTTATTCTGCACTGCAAAAACGGAACCTGTTTTTGTGCAAACAAATGAAAATATATAAAATAGACAAAAATATAAAAAATACTATTGATTAATTATGCAAAATGAAATACAATACAATTACGAAAACGATTTAGAAGATGAAAGACAGAGGCGTATATATGGTATCCATGAAAGAAATCGCAAAACAATGTAATGTGTCTGTAGCCAGTGTCAGCAAAGCACTGAATGGTTATTCGGACATAGGAGAAGAAACTCGAAAACTGATTTTAGACACAGCAGCCCAAATGGGATATCTTCCGAATTCTTCTGCGAGAATTCTGAAAACAAAACGCAGTTATAATCTGGGTGTTCTGTTTATGGATGAAGCCAGAAGCGGTTTGACTCACGATTATTTTAATCATGTGTTGGAAGGCTTTCGGAAAGAAGCGGAAGAAAGGGGGTATGACATTACCTTTACCAGCGGAAATGTTTCCGGCCAGAAGATGAGCTTTTATGAGCATTGCCGGTATCGCGGAGTGGACGGGGTGGTTGCTGCCTGCATTGATTTTTATACTGGAGAAGTGCAGGAGCTGATGCGATCGGACATTCCCATTGTCACCATTGACCATGTGTTTGATGGAAGGATCGCAGTGGTATCGAACAACATTCAGGGGATGGCGGATCTGGCGGGGTATATTTACGAGCAGGGACATCGGAAGATCGCTTATATCCATGGAGAAGATTCTTCCGTTACCAGGGACAGAGTGTGCAGTTTTTACCGCACCCTGCAGGGCAGAGGGCTGGAGATACCGGATGAATATATGCGGGAAGTACCTTACAGGAATGCAGACAAGGCGGCCGCCGCAACTGCTGAGCTTTTAGATTTGGCTGATCCGCCTACCTGTATCCTGTATCCGGATGACTTTTCTGCCATTGGAGGAATTAACGAGATACGGGAAAGAGGACTTCGTATCCCGGAGGATATTTCCATTGCCGGGTATGACGGGATCCACATCGCAAGGCTTTTGGAGCCAAAGCTTACAACCCTTTGCCAGGATACAGAAGAGATCGGTCGAATGGCGGCCGAAAAATTAGTCAGCCTGATTGAAAATCCGAAGACTACGCTGATTGATAAATTTACAGTGGATGGCGTACTTTTTAAAGGCGCTTCTGTAAAAAAGATCGGCGGTCAAAATATTAAAGGAGGAAAAGGACTATGAAAAAAAGAGCAATGAGTGTTATTTTGACAACAGCAATGCTGGCGGGGATAGCGGCTGCGGCAATGCCAGTGATGGCACAGGAGGAAGAAGGAAAAATTTTTAACATCTACTGCTGGAACGAAGAATTCAAGAGCCGCATCACAGACCATTACCCGGGCTACGAAGAAGTGGATGGAACGACAGGCACCATCGGGGATATTACTGTGAAATGGAATATCACTCCCAGCGATGACAATGCATATCAGAACAATCTGGATGAAAATCTTTTGAAGCAGGCAGACGCCGCCGCAGACGACAAAATAGACCTTTTCCTTTTAGAGGCGGATTATGCACTGAAATATGTGGATACAGAGTATACTATGAATGTTGCGGATCTGGGTATCACAGAGGAGGATCTGGCAGAACAGTTCCAGTATACAAAGGATATCGTGACAGATTCCAACGGCAATCTGAAAGGTGTTTCCTGGCAGGGATGTCCGGGGCTTCTGATATACCGCCGCGATATTGCAAAAGAGGTTCTGGGTACAGATGACCCGGCAGAGGTGCAGAAATCTCTGGCTGACTGGGATCTGTTCCTGGAAACAGCAGCAAAAATGCAGGAAAAAGGTTATGCGATGACTTCTTCTGTCAATGATACTTATCGTGTATTTTCCAACAATGTGACCAGCAAATGGGTGGAAGACGGAAAGATCAACATTGACGAAAATCTGATGAAGTGGGTAGAGACCTCCAAAGCCATGGTAGATGCAGGAGAAACCCAGACCTATGAACTCTGGAGTGACGACTGGAGCAAAGGCTTTTATCCGGACAGCAACGTATTCTGCTATTTTGGACCAGCATGGTTTTATGACTTCTCCATGGCAGGCGATACGGAAGGCAGCGTTGCAAATCAGGGCGGCTGGGGTGTTACAGAAGGCCCGCAGAGCTTTTTCTGGGGCGGCACATGGATTGCCGGAGCAGCAGGAACAGACAATTCTGCGCTTGTGAAAGATATTATGCTCAACATGACCAGCAACGCAGATATTATGACGGAGATTGCAAAAGCAGACGGCGATTTTGTAAACAATAAGAGCGCAATGGAAGCACTTGCAACAGATGACAGCTTTGGCGATGCCATTCTCGGCGGACAGAACCCGATCTCCAAATTCCTGGCCGGAATCGACAGCATTGATTTAAGCAAGATTTCTCCCTATGACCAGGGCTGCAATGAGGAATTCCAGAATGCGATGAAGAATTATTTTGAAGGAAATGCAACACAGGAGGAAGCTTTGGAATTGTTCTATACTGCTGTAGTAGAAAAATATCCGGAACTGACCTATTAAGTTAAGGTGATTTTCTGACAAAGAAATATCTGTAATTCTCAAAAAGGGGACTGCCGTAGCTGCAGTCCCCTCTGGATACGGCTTTAGCCTGTTCAAAACATTTGCGCATCGTGCAGGTGTTTTGAACTAT
>CALBGI010000042.1 GCA_937893675.1 uncultured Blautia sp. | reverse complement strand
TTCGCCAGCCGCTTTACAATCCGGCTGGTATCATTTTCAAATGGTAATGTCATAGCCATTCACTCCTTTCGCTGTCATCCTAACCCCTAAATGTTGCAGAAATATCCCAAAGGATCAACAGTTTAAGGGTGAATTGCTTCAATTTTAGGACAATTCATTTTCTCATTGAACGAGTAGTTTCAAACTATCTATTCAATTTCACGCAATCTCTCCACAATAGACTTTTACGGCGGTCAGCAACACAGAATTGTCCTCTGTGATTCTTTTATAAGATACTTTTTTATCAGCTCATGGCCTTAATCCGTTCCACCAAAGATTGCCTCCGCATATAGCGGACTGCAAAGGCAGAATATAAAACCAAAATCAAAAGAAGTGCTGCTGCAAAAGTTAGCAATTCCCAAATAGGGAACTGGTAAACCAATGGCCCGACGATATTAGCTTTTGTAATAAACACCACCAGAAATGCCCCTATCAACCCGCCAAATAGCAGCATAATCACGAGTGTGACAACGATATAACACAGACATTCCATCGTCAGCATTTTAGAAAGCTGTCTACCCGACATTCCCACAGACTGCAATACTCCAAATTCCTGTTGGCGTGAAAGAAGATTCGTTATCAGGGTGTTTACCAGATTAACCAAAGCAAACAGGAACAAGAAGCAAAGAAGTCCGTAAATTAAAAGCATAACGCTTTGGAGAGCAACTTCAAATTCCTTTCCATAATCAGATCGGGAAATTATATTCAGCCGAGGATCGTCCAACAAAGAAAAGAGTTCTTTCCGTAGACTATCGGTATCCTGTTCCGTAAAGACATTCCAAACTCGATCCATATTCTCTACATCAGGATAAAGCTGCTGGGCTAAGTCTGCTGGCAAAGTGAACATGGCGATTCCTGTGGTTTTCGTAACCTTTTTGCTGTCGGCAATTCCCATAACTGTAAGTTCCGTAGGTTCTCCCCCATAAGGTTGAAAAGTGATAATGTCGCCAACTTTAGGCTGATAACCCGAAAGCATGGAAAGCATAGGATCATCCATAGAATCCGTGATGACTATGCCATGATTCTTAACTAATTCATCATAGTCGGATGTTCCATCCACCATCATCTTCTCTGGGATCAATTCCTCCATTTCTTCCCTTGTGAAAGTATGTAGCTCAAAGTCATCAGAAACACCATTCGGCAATGACAAAATAGCTGCGGAAGAAGTGCGGGGGATAATAGATTTTACGCCATCTACTGCAAGAACCTTTTCCCGTAGTTCCGGTGTCAGGGGATTTTCGCGGGAGATTTCTAAGAGTTCTTCTGGGGAGGCTTCCCACATGATCGTATAGTTGCAATCGTCATACATGGAACTGGCCGCCATATTGTTGACATTAACGGAACGGAGTACGGTTGCTGCACTGAACAAAAATACCCCTGTCAGACTAAGGGAAAGCAAAGTCAGCACTGCTTTTTTGGGATTTCGCTGAAAATTCATCATAGCCAAATACACAGGAGAAATATGTTTTCCTGATTTTCTGGAAGATTTTTTAGGCGCTTCTGTCTGATACCCACTGTCCCGGACTGCCTCAATAGGGGAAACTTTAGTCGCCAGACGAATCGGTGCGTGGGTAGAAAACATCACAATCAGTTCGGTAAATCCCGCTACACAAACGGCAAGCAACAAATTTTCTTTCCATTCCCAATATGATGGTCTTGCTATAAATCCCAACAGTGCGCCAATTATAAGACCAATCGGAATACTGCATATAGACAGCCAAAAACTTTCCCGTCGGATAATCCGCCGGAGTTGTCGACGTGTCGTACCTAAAACTTTTAATCTTCCATATTCCCGGAGTTTTCCTCTGATAGAAATGAAGAAGATACTATAAATCACCAGACCGCAGGCGGTTAAAAAAATAATTGCAATAGGAATACAAACATAAACGCTGTTGCTATGAAATCCCTGCATATCAAAATAGTTTGAGCTGTAAAAAACACGGTTTTCTGGAATATTGTTTGCTGCTAAAAAGGAAGCAATATTCGTTTTTAGTTCGTTCATGTCTGAACGGTCAGCACCAACAAAGCGAAACCGAAATTCAAAAAGAGGCTCACCCTCTGCCTGCATTTCTAAAAAGGTGCGGGACACTATAACCGAAAATATCCGTGAGGTGTTTTCTCTTTGTAAAATACCCGAAACAATATAATCCTGTTCCCCGTTTCCTAAATCCAGTCGGATTGTTTGCCCAGTTTCTTGTGGCAATTCAAAATAATCCAGAAATGCCCGTTCTACTAAAATCTCGTTTTCTGCTTGCGGGAATGTCCCTATATAGGATGGCTTTTTCCCTAAAACCATCCAACCTTCGTCAGCATATTCCACTGTAAGATTACTGTCTTGGTAGCGAGTAGTACCAAAATTTTGAGATAATCCCCATTGTTCAATTTCAGATTGGACTGAAAGGCGGTCTATTTCTTCCGGTGTAGTCTCCATCACAACTGCTTGGTACTGTCCCCGGATGTTGTCTTTTAACTCTCTCTGTTTGGCAAAGACGGTAAAAAACATTCCTGATAAGAGCGCTGTGGTTAAAATGATGGTTAGAATTAAAAAAATATTCCGCCGTTTATCTGCCTGTAAGCTGCGTTTTGCCAACTTCTTTACAATGATACGGGTATCATTTTCAAATGGTAATGTCATAGCCATTCACTCCTTTCGCTGTCATCCTAACCCCCAAATGTTGCAGAAATATCCCAAAGGCTCAACAGTTTAA
>CALBGI010000041.1 GCA_937893675.1 uncultured Blautia sp. | reverse complement strand
AAAGTGGAATTTAATCTTGCAAAGCGGAATTTACTTTTTCAATTCACCTTTTTTCAATCACCGCTTCAATTCTTCTTTTTACCTCAGCAGCAATCTCTACAGTTTTCATATTTTTATACTCTTCATAATACATTGGAGGAAGAAAATGCACCTGCACCACCAGCTTTTTTACAGAGCCTGTGTCAAAAGCTTTGTACGTATCCAGCAGGGCCACAGGAACAATCGGACACTTTGATTTTGTAGCTGCTTTGAAGCTTCCTCCCTTAAATTCCAAAAGCTTATTTCCCATTTTACTTCTGGTACCCTCTGCAAAAATCAGATAATTTCTTCCGTTTTTAACTTCCTGCGCTACATTCAGGATCACCTGAAGCCCCTGCTTCACATCAGACCGATCCAGAACAAAGGATTTTGTGCATGCAAAAACCTGTTTCAGAAACGGAACATTGGCAACTTCTTTTTTTGCAACAACGCCAAAAGGAACCGGACTGACCTCCAGAATCGCAAGTACATCGTACATTCCCTGATGATTCGGATAATAAATGAAGCCGCTTTCTTTGGGAATATTTTCCACACCATAGCTGTCTATCTGAATGTTTCCTCCCCAGTTTGCCCGGTGATCAATATATTTCAAAAGCTTAAAATGCTGTTCTTCCGTGTACTTATCCACATGCGCAGCGTACCAGCAAAGCTTTATCCACCCAAAAGGAACAAATATAATATTTTTTAAAACCATCATCAATATCCGCTTCATTATTTGCTCCTCCACGCGTCTGCTGCCGTTTCATACAGATTATTTCCCTGAGAATCCATCACGACAATCACAGGAAAATCCTTTACCGTAAGTTTCCGGATCGCCTCTGTTCCCAAATCCTCATATGCAACAACCTCCGAAGAAAGTATACATTTGGACAGAAGGGCGCCTGCACCGCCCACCGCCGCAAAATATACACCTTCATTTCGCACAACTGCATCCGCCACTTCTTTTGTCCGTTTTCCTTTTCCGATCATTCCCACCATCCCCATATCCAAAAGACGCGGAGCGTATTTGTCCATGCGGCTGGCCGTAGTCGGACCGGCAGAGCCAATCGCCCTGCCTTCCCGCGCCGGTGTCGGCCCCATATAATAAATGGTTTCTCCATGTATATCAACAGGTAATTTCTCGCCCTTGTCAAGAGCCTCTGCCATTCGTTTGTGCGCCGCATCTCTGGCCGTATAAATGGTTCCGGTAATTTTTACATAGTCGCCTGCCCGAAGCTCTTTTGCTGTTTTTTTATCAATGGGCGCCTGTATTTCTCTGTCCATGTTTCCCCTCCTCTGTTTATGAAAGCGTACGGCTGATATGACGATTTACATGACAGCAGATGTTCACTGCCACAGGAAGCCCCGCTATATGTGTCGGATATGTGTTAATATTCACTGCCAGCGCTGTTACTGTGCCTCCAAGTCCCGCAGGACCAATGCCAAGACCGTTGATTTTGTCAAGAAGCTCTTCCTCCAGATCTTTTACATAGGGTATCTGCGAACGCACATCCGCCGGGCGGGCAAGAGCCTGTTTTGCCATAAGAGCACATTTTTCAAAAGTCCCTCCAATCCCAACGCCAACTACCACAGGCGGGCAGGTATTGGGCCCTGCGTCTTTTACCGCCGTAAGCACCGCGTCCTTCACTCCCTCAATCCCATCTGCCGGTTTGAGCATAAATACGCGGCTCATATTTTCGCTTCCAAACCCTTTGGGAGCCAGCGTAATCTTTACCGTTTCCCCCGGCACTATGGAATAATGAATGACCGCCGGCGTGTTGTCTCTGGTATTTTCACGAAGCAGCGGGTCACGAACAACGGATTTGCGCAGGTATCCTTCCTGGTATCCCTGGCGAACCCCTTCATTTACCGCATCCTCCAGACTGCCTCCTTCAAAATGCACCTCCTGCCCAATCTCCAGAAAAACTACTGCCATTCCCGTATCCTGACAAATCGGAATCATATCCTCCGAGGCAATCTTAAGATTTTCCTGAAGCTGTTCCAAAATCTGTTTCCCCAACGGGGATTGTTCACAGGCACAAGCCCGGTTAAGCCTGTCTTCCATATCCGGAGAAAGCCTGTGGTTTACTTCTATGCACATCTCTTTGATATTTTTTGTAATTTCAGCAACCTGAATGTTTTTCACTGTCGTCCCTCCATAAGGTTTCCAAAAATTTCAGAAAGAGACTGCCCGAAAGCAGCCTCTTCTTTGTCTCAGCCTATCTTGCCGGCAATTTTTTCTTCATATCCGGGATTCTTTTTCGTAAAAGTATCATAAGCATTTACATAATCTTTGTACGCATCCGTAGTCATAAACTGGGCATATTCCTGTGCCGCGCGCTTACTCATCTCTTCGGTAATAACAGAAGACGGAAGCACAAAATATTCTTCATTTTTGTTTTCCACCATATAGGTCCTGATGCAGGGATACTTTTCCTCATTTTCCAGAACCAGATTGAAGATAATATAAACGTAAGAATATTTTTTCTCTTCATAGATGGTCTTACAGTCTGTAATTTCTACTTTTGAGGCTTCGTGAGCCTTATAGTAGGCCACGTCCGCCTTTATTTCCTTCTGCAGAAGCTTTTTCCCCTTCTTGTCAGCCCAATAACAGTCTGCCATCTTATCCGTCTTACCTTTTACAGCGGATTTTATCAAATCTTCCACCACATGTTCCGGTGATCTGTGGCTCACTCCGCAGCTTCGGATGCCAAAAACCAGTGCCACAATCGCCACGATCACAACACATCCGATGATCATATATTTCATGTACTCTTTCTGCTTACGCTTTCGAAATCCCTTCTTCATGATTATTCATTTTCCCCTTCAGTATCTTTCTTGGAATCAGTTTTCTCCCCTAAATCCTGTTCCGGCTGTTTCTCTGTCTGTTCTTCATCCTTTTCCCGGACTTTGGCAATACTTGCCACAGTTACGCCTTCTTCCAGATTGATAAGCTTCACACCAGAGGTAATCCTTCCCTGGATAGAAATATCCGAACACTGCAGACGGATAATGATTCCTTCCGTAGTAATGAGCATAATCTCATTGCCTTCATTCACCGCCTTGGCGCCTACTACATTTCCGGTTTTTTCTGTAATACGGTAGCACTTCACACCCTTACCGCCGCGATTCTGCGCTGTAAATTCACTGATGGAAGTCAGTTTTCCCATACCGTTCTCTGATACGACCAGCATATAATCTCCCTGCGAGTTCAGCTGCATGGCAACTACCTCGTCTCCCTCCAGGAGATTTACGCCGCGCACGCCCATGGAATTACGCCCGGTCACGCGCACATCGGTTTCTTTGAATCGAATACACTGTCCGTCTCTCGTGATAAGAAGAACATCTTTTTTGTTGTTGGTAAATTTCACCTCTATAAGCTCATCGTCATCTCTGAGATTGATCGCAGCCAGACCCGTTTTCCGCACATTTTCGTATTCCTGAATCGGCGTCTTTTTCACAAGCCCCTTCTTGGTAGCCATCATAAGGTACTGTCCCTGCTCATACTTGTTGATCGGGATCACTGCCGTAATACGCTCTCCGGGCATCAGCTGCAGCAGGTTGATGATCGCAGTACCCCTGGCTGTACGTCCGGCCTCCGGAATCTCGTAGGCTTTGAGCCGGTAAACCCGTCCTGTATTGGTAAAGAACATGACATAATGATGCGTTGTCGTCATCATCAGCTCTTCGATAAAATCATCCTCTATCGTCTGCATTCCTTTGATGCCTCTTCCGCCCCTGTTCTGGCTGCGGAAATTGTCAACTGTCATACGCTTGATATATCCCAGCTTCGTCATGGCGATCACGGTATTCTCACGGGGGATCATATCCTCCATGGAAATATCATAGGCATCAAAACCAATGGCCGTTCTTCTGTCATCCCCATACTTTTCGGAAATCTCCAGAATCTCCTCCCGGATCACGCGAAGAAGAAGTGTGCGGTCTTCCAAAATTGCTTTGAATTTGCGGATTTTCTCCATCAATTCCGCATATTCCGCTTCCAGCTTCTCTCTTTCCAGACCGGTAAGCGCGCGCAGACGCATATCCACAATGGCCTGTGCCTGCACCTCCGTAAGCGCAAAGCGCTCTATCAATTCCTGTTTTGCGATCTGCACATTCTGGGAACCGCGGATAATACGGATCACTTCGTCGATATTGTCAAGAGCTTTCAGGAGACCTTCCAAAATGTGGGCCCGCTCCTGTGCTTTATTCAGATCATATTTTGTCCTTCTGGTAACAACCTCTTCCTGATGTGCCAGATAGTAGGAAAGCATTTCCTTCAGGTTCAGAACCTTTGGCTCCAGCTTTCCGTTTTTGGGAACCAGCGAAAGCATGATCACGCCAAAGGTATCCTGCAGCTGTGTGTGCTTATAAAGCTGGTTCAAAATCACATTGGCGTTGGCGTCTTTGCGCAGATCAATGCAGATACGCATACCTTCCCTGCTGGAATGGTCGTTCAGATCTGTAATGCCGTCAATTTTTTTGTCCCGGACAAGCTCCGCGATCTTCTCGATCAGGCGGGCTTTGTTTACCATGTAAGGAAGCTCTGTCACAATAATGCGGGATTTGCCGTTCTGAAGCGTCTCAATATTCGTGACCGCACGCACACGGATTTTGCCGCGGCCGGTTCGATAAGCCTCTTCAATTCCCCTTGTCCCCAAAATCGTAGCGCCTGTAGGAAAATCCGGTCCCTTCACGATTTCCAGAAGCTCCTCAAGGGTAGTTTCTCTGTCCTCTTCAATAATATTGTCAATAATTTTTACCACTGCCCCGACAGTCTCACGAAGATTGTGGGGCGGAATGTTGGTCGCCATACCTACAGCAATGCCGGAGGTTCCGTTCACCAGAAGATTCGGGTAGCGGGACGGCAGTACGGACGGTTCTTTCTCCGTCTCATCAAAGTTCGGAACAAAATCCACCGTATCCTTGTTAATATCCGCAAGCATTTCCATGGAAATTTTGCTCAGGCGCGCCTCTGTGTATCGCATGGCGGCCGCGCCGTCTCCGTCCACGGAACCGAAATTTCCATGTCCGTCAACCAGAGGATACCGGGTTGACCACTCCTGCGCCATATTTACCAGGGCACCGTAAATAGAGCTGTCACCATGAGGATGATATTTACCCATGGTATCACCGACAATACGCGCACACTTACGGTGCGGCTTGTCCGGCCCGTTGTTCAATTCTATCATCGAGTACAAAACCCTTCGCTGCACCGGCTTGAGACCGTCTCTTACATCGGGCAGCGCACGGGAAGCAATGACGCTCATGGCATAATCGATGTAAGATTTTTCCATGGTTCTCTGCAGGTCCACCTCATGGACTTTGTCAAAAATATTATCTTCCATTCTCTCTTCTCCTCATTCGGGCAGATTAAATATCCAGATTCTCTACAAATCTTGCGTTTTCTTCAATAAACTCTCGTCTCGGCTCAACCTTATCTCCCATGAGAGTCGTAAAGGTCAGATCAATTTCCGAAGCAGCGGATTCATCCATAGTCACGCGCAGAAGAACACGCTTCTCCGGGTCCATGGTGGTCTCCCAGAGCTGGTCAGCATCCATTTCTCCAAGACCTTTGTAACGCTGGATCTTGTTGTTTGTATCACGGCCGATTTCCATCAGGATCTGATTCAGCTCCTCGTCATTGTAGGCATACCAGACCTTTTTGTTTTTTTCCACCTTATAAAGCGGCGGCTGCGCCAGATATACATACCCCTGTTTGATAAGCTCCGGCATAAAACGGTACAAAAATGTCAGGAGCAGCGTCGCAATATGCGCGCCGTCCACATCCGCATCGGTCATAATAATAATTTTGTGGTAACGCAGCTTGCTGATATCAAAATCCTCGTGGATTCCTGTTCCAAAAGCCGTAATCATAGCCTTGATTTCCGCGTTTGAATAAATCTTGTCAAGTCTTGCCTTCTCCACATTGAGAATCTTGCCGCGAAGAGGCAGGATCGCCTGTGTAGCACGGTTTCTTGCCGTTTTTGCGGAACCGCCTGCGGAATCGCCCTCAACAATATAAATCTCGCAGTTTGCGGGATCCTTATCGGAACAGTCTGCCAGCTTTCCGGGGAGAGACATCCCCTCCAGCGCAGATTTTCTTCTGGTCAGATCTCTGGCCTTGCGCGCAGCCTCGCGGGCTCTCTGCGCAAGCACAGATTTCTCCACAGTTGCCTTGGCAACGGACGGATTCTGCTCCAGAAAAATTTCCAGCTGCGTGCTGACAACGTTGTCCACAGCGCCTCTTGCCTCGCTGTTGCCCAGCTTCTGTTTCGTCTGCCCCTCAAACTGAGGTTCTCCGATCTTGACACTGACAATAGCCGTCAGGCCTTCCCGGATATCATCTCCGCTCAAATTAGGCTCACTGTCCTTCAGGAGCTTGTTTTTGCGGGCATAATCGTTAAATGTTTTTGTCAGAGCCTTACGGAAGCCCTCGATGTGAGTACCTCCCTCCGGCGTATTGATATTATTTACAAATCCGTAGGTGTTTTCTGTGTAGGAATCGTTATGCTGCAGAGCAACCTCCACCATAACGCCGTCTCTTTCCCCCTCGCAGTACATAATATTGGGATAAAGCGGCTCCTTGCTGCGGTTCAGATAGGTGACAAATTCCCGGATTCCACCCTCATAGTGAAAAACCTTCTCCCTCTCCATCTCTGCTCTGGTATCCTTGAGCACAATGCGCAATCCTTTGGTAAGAAATGCCATTTCCCGAAGACGCTGTTTCAGAATATCGTAATCATATACGGTCTCTTCAAAAATTTCTTTGTCCGGCAGGAATGTAACGGTAGTGCCGGTCTTCCCCGGTTCGCAGTCACCCATTTCTTTCAGCGGATACATGGTATGGCCCCGCTCATATCTCTGCTTGTATTCCTTGCCGTCGCGATAAATAATAACCTCCAGCCATTCGGAAAGCGCGTTTACAACTGACGCTCCCACGCCGTGAAGGCCGCCGGATACCTTGTATCCCCCGCCGCCGAATTTTCCTCCTGCATGCAGAATGGTGAATACCACCTCCACAGCCGGAAGACCTGCCTTATGGTTCATTCCTACCGGAATTCCGCGGCCATTATCCACAACGGTGATGGAATTATCCGGATTGATGATTACCTGGATCTCTGTACAAAATCCTGCCAGTGCTTCATCCACTGCATTGTCCACAATCTCATATACCAGATGATGAAGCCCCCGGCCGGATGTACTTCCAATATACATACCGGGCCTTTTTCTTACAGCTTCCAGACCTTCCAGAATCTGAATCTGGTCCGCGCCGTATTCTGTATTCTCTCCGCCCATGTTATTCCTCCTGCTATTTCTCATATATTGAAAACAGATGATCGATCATCTGTTTTTGGACATAGTCATACTAATTTATTATAGCACAGAATCCTCTGGGTTTCTATAAAAATGGGAGAATTAACAAAAAAGTTGTGCAGGAAAATATATAAAGAATCAGGAACGCTTTTGTAACAGGCTACGTTTCCTGCTCGGTCCGCACGCTTATCATCCGCCACTCGCGAAAACTCGCCTTCGGCTCAAACAGTTCGCTCAATGTCGGAAGCTAGTGCAGACCTCCCAACGGAAGCCTCGCCATCGTCACTGCAATTCGTTCCTGATTCTTTCTTACCTCCCACTACTCAAAATTCAAAATCCACATTTTATTATGACAAAAACCACTTCAATCACTCAAATTGAGTTCTTGAAGTGGCTTCCTTTCATTTTTCACCTTATATCATATTATATTTTTGCAGAAGATCTTTTTCAAATTCTAAAAGATGTTTTGCCTCTTTATCCAGTGCTTCTTCTGCGAGATTTTTTTCCAAATCTCTCCAAACATAAATATCGCGGCCTACCTCCCCACCTTTCGCAACAAACAATTCAGAAACAATTCTTCCCTGATAATGGATATCAGCCAGTGCCTGAAATATCTCATCAAAATCAATATGTCCGCGTCCAGGACATCTGCGATTGTTATCTCCTGTGTGCAAACCATAAAGCTTGTCTCCCACCATGTGAATTGCTTCTGAAAAACTATCTTCCTCGATGTTCATATGGTAAGTATCCAGCAATACGCCAATATTTTGTGCATCCACACGTTTTACATAATCCATCGCTTCTGCTGCCGTATTCAGAATACAACCCTCATAACGATTAACTACCTCTACACAGTAAGTAACCCCATAGTCTGCTGCTGTTTTTACAATGCTTCTCATGGAATCAACAGACCGCTCAACAATAGGTTCTTTATTTCCTGACAAATCTTCTCTCGGCACACATCCCCAGCCAGCATAGCTGACTCCCGAAATAATTTTTCCATCCATAAAGCCTACTCGTTCTACAATATTTTTCAGGTACTCAATTCCGCGTTGACGCACCATTTCATCTGCACTTGATACATCATATTTAGGATCCAGACCCAAACTGTAGGTCAACTCCACATTTTCTTCCTGCGCCATTTTTTTAAGTTCCTGCATTCGCTCTCGGCTCATGTTCAAGAGAGCCTGAGCTTGAAATTCCAAAACATCAAATCCCAATTTTCCTACTTTGCGAATATATTTTCCATGATCACAATCCCAGTTTTTTTCCCAAAAATTGATGAATACACCTAACTTGTTCATTAGCTTTCCCTCCCGCTGTCAACCTTTCTTCGGAAACCACTTGTCATATTCATTGCAAAGCGGGTACAGAACCGGCTCGTCCTCCTCTATGTCCGCAAAGCGTGCTGTCGGCTCTGCAAAATAATTATCTGTATTATCATCATTTACTTTAGAAACTTCCCCGCTAATAAGCGGTCCGTCCCCCTTTTTAGCTCCAAAAGTATGATTTACAAAAGGATCAAGGCGTACGCTGTTTCCTCTTGAAACATAAATAGACTCACCTGCTTTTGCAACACACGGGATTCCATCGCTGTAATATGTTACATCGCTTTCATAGTCCACACTTCCATCCTCTTTGCTTAAGTAGAAGCGCATTTCCATGGTTCCTTCACCACGATTAATAATATCCTCTGTTTTTTCTATATGATAATGAATAGGTAATCTCTGTCCATCTTTAAAAATAAGGATTTTTTCTGCATAGGGCGATCCCACGCCGGGCTTCCCCAATTTTCCATTTCGGATTGTAAACAAAATGGCTCCTATCTCATCAAATCTTCCGCTTCCAAAATCTGTAATATCCCATCCTGCCATTACTTCTCTCAGCGTATCAATTTTATCCTGGTTTTCTCGCCATTCATCCATAGTCCAATACGCAAATCGCGGAAGCTTAAAATTATTTTTGTCTAAAAGCTCAATTGCCCATTTAATTGCTGCATTAATTTCTGACCGTTTCATAGTTTTTGCCTTCTTTCTTATAAAATGTGAAAAATATCTTCCATAGGAGCCCACCATTCTTCATCAGTTGCGCTTTCTACCGGCATCTGACAAGGATCTGTAAAAGTAAGCCATCTCTTATTTTCCTCGTCCGCCGCTAATTTTTTCATATCCTCTTCGTAATTATCTCCTACATACTCAAAATACTTAAAAAGAAGTCCATCACGATAAAAAATTGTAAAATTCTGCATGTTAGCTTCCCTTTGTTTTTCAACAATAGAAGGCCAAATTTCATCATGCAGTTTCCTGTATTCCTCATACTTTTCCGGCTTTACCTTAATAACTTCTCCAAATCTTTTCATGTCGCATCTCCTGTAAAATTTAAATAAAATATTCTCCAATTTTGGCTGAAATCTTTTCGCCTGACTGCGCAAAAAATTCTTCACCCTTAAGCTCAGCTACAATCTGTTTTTCTTTAAAAATCAGCATTCTTCTTGATAATGAAATAACTTCATTCATATCCGAAGAAATTAAAATAACTGCTTTTTGTTCCTCCTTCGCCAATTTCCATATCAAATCATGAATATATTCTTTTGCCCCAATATCCACACCTACCGTAGGCTCGTCGATAACAATAATGTCACAGTCTGCTGAAAGCCACTTTGCAATGCTAACTTTCTGTTGATTTCCTCCAGATAAGCTTCCTGATTTCGTAGCCAACTTAGGAGTTTTTATTTCTAATTTTTCGACATACTTCCGCGCATTTTCCGTTTCTGCTTTATGATTGATAAGTGGAATTCCGTTTTTATAAAACTTATCCAACGAATTCATACATATATTCATTTGGACAGAATTCTGAAGAAATAATCCTTCTTCTTTTCTATTTTCTGTTACATATCCAATCTTATATTTGTGAAGACTTTCTGATAAACTTTTTAGCCTAACCTTTTTTCCATGCACATAGACATCTCCCTCGTCCATGTAATCCACTCCAAGAATTGTCCGAATTAATTCTGTCCTTCCAGAGCCGACCAGGCCATACATACCAAGAATTTCCCCATTTTTCACCTCAAAACTCATGCCATGAAAACCATGATATTTTGAGCCAATATTTACTGCTTTTAAAGCAACTTCATGATCTTCCGCATCAAGGCGTCCCTTATATTCAATAAGGCTTTCTCGGCCAATCATCATACGCACCATTTTGTCGCGGGTCATATTCTCCATGAGTTCTGTTCCTACCAACTGTCCATCACGAAAAACCGTAACCTTATCACAAATTGCTGAAACCTCCTCTAATTTATGCGAAACAAATATGATGGCTACTCCCTGCTTTTTTAATTTTCGCATAATTTCAAAAAGAATATCTGCCTCATACTGTGTAAGGGAAGATGTAGGCTCATCTAACATCAACACCTCTGCCTCTGTGCTCAGTGCCTTCGCAATCTGAATCAATTGCTTATGTGCAGCGCTTAAATGTCGCACAGGTGTTGAAGGTGAAAAATCCAGCCCAACCATATCCATATATTTTGCAGCTGTCTCATTCACTTTTTTCCAATTTACGAATCCCCCTTTGGTGAAACGGTCCAGTTTATCTAAACAAATATTTTCCGCAATGCTGCTGTTTGGAATCAGATTGATTTCCTGGTTTACGATACTAATATGATTATCCACGGCATCTTTATAGCCATTCAAATGGAGCGTTTTACCGTCCAAAACCACTTCTCCACTATCCGCTTGATAAATTCCGCATATAATTTTCATCAATGTACTTTTTCCAGCTCCATTCTCGCCCAAAATTGCATGAATTTCGCCATTAAGGAAATCAACGGAAACATTCTGTAAAGCTTTCACACCCGGAAAAGATTTTGAAATATTCTTTAATTCAAGCATCTGCAATCCTCCGTTAATTTTTTACTGTATATAATCCAGCCAATAGACAACCAACAACTTTTAAAGCTACTTTTGTGTATGAAACCTTTTTAGGGGACGCGGGCTATGACTTTTTATCATGCAATCTATAGCCCGCAAACAATTCCAATACACCAACTTAGCAAGTCATGAACATTTTCATTATTCAGCTTTTTTAAACCAATCTGTCTCAAGAACACTGATTAACTCTGCTGCCTTTTTCTCAATATCTGCCTGCCACGTATCTGAATTCTCACTGTCAATAAAAATATATCCTGTATCAATGAACTGTCCAAACTCATTGGGCTCCCAGCCATCCTGAAGCATGCAGAGAATCATAGAAGAAACATAACCCATAGCCCATCCATTCTGTGCTACTGTATAGTCGATCTGGCCCGATGCAATCGCATTCATAACTTCATTAGACTGATCCATAGTACCTGCATAAATGTGCTCTGCATCCGGATTTGTACCATAGTAATCAGCAAGCGCATTTGCCAATCCCTGAGACGCAGTTCCGCCTGTGGTAATAATTCCCTTAATACCACTATTCGCAGTCAGAGCATCTGAAATTTTTTCATATCCCTGGTCTACAGTCGCAATATCTGCTACAGTTTGTACGATAGATACGTTTTCATACTCTGCAACTGCATCTTCAACACCTTTCTGTCTCTTCTGTGTATTAACATCACTTAACTGTTCCAAAACGTTGACAATTTCGCCTTCGCCTCCCATAAGCTCAATAAGATGCTTCGTAGAATTGTACGCCTGTACATATACATCCGACGCCAGAGTTGCTGCTGATTCCTGTGGATCATCCATTAATCCTGCATAGTTTACAACTTTTCCGCCTGCATCATAGATTTCTTTATACAATGCATTTGCTCCGGAAGTATCCGCGCCAAAAATAAGGAACAAATCATATCCTTGTGCAATTTTTGCCTCTACAGACTGATTTTCTACATCCTGCGTCCACTCTGTTCCTACCATCCACTCAATGTCTACGCCATAATCTTTTTCAAAAGCTTCCAGGCCTTCAAGTACATAGCTGTCAAAAAAAGTATCCGGTGCCGGCCAATAACAGCAAAGCTTATAATCTGCAGGGTCAGATTCCATTTTCCAGGTATTATTTTCCGCCGCTTTCTTTGTGTCTACATTTACGCTTACTTCTTTTTCCTCTGCAACAACAGTCGCTGCACTTCCAGCAATCATAGTAGCCGCCATAGCCATTGCCAATACTCGTTTCTTCATTTTGTACATTTTCTGTCCCTCCAATTTTCATTTTTTAGTTCATGCATTGCTTTGATGTATCTTGGTATTTATTTTCAGAGACGAAGTCCCCCTATTTACGCCTCTGTTTAATAAATTCAAAAAAATTTAACCCATTTTTTGAGATACCCTTGTACGGATACTCTCCACAGATACCGCTAAAAGAATAATCGCTCCAAGAAACGCCTGTTCATAATAAATATCCACATTCATCATGGTCAGACCATTTCGAATCATCGTCAAAATCCAGGAACCGCAGAAGAAACCAATAGCGGTAAAATTTCCTCCACTCAGATTAATACCTCCAATAGCACAGATTGCAAAAGAATAAAGCATCCAGTCCTCTCCTGTAGAAGACACTGCGGTACCTGTTCTGGAAGCCCAGATTAAAGCAGCTACACTCGCTAATACACAAGAAATCGTATTACAAGCAATTTTCACTCTGTCTGTGCGAATACCGGAAAGTGCTGCCGCTGATTCATTTCCACCTGTTGCAAGAATGTCTCGACCAAAACGCATCTTTTTAAAGAATACCGCCAAAAAAATCACAAAAATAATCATGATAACAAATAATCCGGAAGTAGGTCCTACCTTACTTCTTCCGAGAAGCGTAAAATTCTGAGATAGTTTATAAGCATATCCATGTGAAACGCCAATCGCAATCCCTTCATACACAAAGGACATAGCCAGTGTGATAATAAATCCGGATAACTTCAGTTTTACAACCAGAAAACCATTAATCAAACCACACACAGCACCTACAAGTAATGTTAATAAAATAGCCAGAGGGGTTGGAAGACCAAGATCTTGCACTGCCAGTCCAAGCACAACCGAGGACAGAGCACCAACTGCTCCAACCGCAAGGTTCATTCCTCCAATAACAGCAACCATCAACTGCGCACCTGCAATAAAGGCATATACTGCTGCTGTTCTTGACAGATTAAACAAATTGTACTGCGTCAAAAAGGCTTCCGTTGTAACTGCAAAAACTACAACCAGTAAAACAATTGCAACCACTGCGCTGGACCAGCTCTGCAAAAAGAATTTTTTCATTGTGTCTTTAAAATTTGACGTAGACTTCTTCTCCATGTGTATTCTCCTTTTTTTAATTTTGTTTTTCCTCCGGCTGGCCACACCCAAGGATTTCCGATGTAATTACTTAAATATCTTAAGTTATTTATTAAAAAAGTAAGAGGAAGTTGTTTTTCCTCTTTTTATTAACTTAAGTTACCTAAGTTATAGTCAAATTATATATCTTATCTATTTTTATGTCAATACTGTATTTACTTTTTCGTGTATTTCACTCTATTTTTCTATCATTTTTTATACAAAATACCGAAACGGGATGCATAAAACACATCCCGTTTGTTTTTTTATTATTCAGTTTTTATAATTAATACAAAAAAGACAAAGCTTCAAACTCCCATCCAGAATCCTGGATCATCAGAGTTGCACCTCTGGCCACATTCAAATCCTCTTTGCTGCCTGGTAAAATTGCCACATGCCTTCCGGCCAGCTGCATTTGTCTTTCCCGGGTATACTTTTTTATTCTATTAAAAAAATCATCCCCGTTTCTCATCAAACCTCCGCAAAGATAAATCGTGTCCGGATCCAACATGTTAATAGCCGTGGCAAGCGCAATACCGATATACTTTGCTGCCTGATCAATAAGATTCATTGCAATCTCATCCTGAAGGGCTGCTGCATCAAACACCATTTTTGCCGTAATACTTTCGATATCATCCTGACACATCTTCTGAAGAATAGTTTTTTCTCCATTTTTTACAATTTGCTGCGCTTGTTCCGCTATTGCACGTCCCGAAGAAACCGCCTCCAAACATCCATTATTTCCACACAAACAGACAGGCCCGCTAGGATTTACAATAATATGTCCTATTTCTCCACTTGTACCGGAAGATCCATAGTATACTTCTCCATTAGAAATAATTCCAGATCCGATTCCATATCCCAAACCTACGCAAAAAATAGTGGAATCCCGATTATTTCTTCCAGGTCTTGTCTCCCATCGCGCTTGTGCACGGTTGGCATTTCTTACAATCACATGAAACGGCGAAAGCTGCTCTTTTGCCCATTGTTCTAGCGGAACATCCTTCCACCCAAAATCGGGAGAAAAAATTACTGTACCTGTATCCGTTTCAATCAATCCCGGCATTGCTATACATACGCCTACAATCGTACTTGCATCCACTGCAGATTTTTTCAGTGTACTTTTCACTTGTTCGCAAATGTGTTCCACACACTTCTTTGGTTCTTCCGGCGTTTGTGTAAGCTGATTTGTGCTGGCAATAACTTCTCCATCCTGCCCTGTCACTGCTACTCTTGTATGAACACGTCCTACATCCACACCAACATACCGAAAATGACTTCCACAAATAGAAAGTACTTCTGGATGTTTTCCCACTCCTGAACCCGTTTTTCCTGCTGATTGAATGATTCCATGACTAAGTAATTCCTCCGTAATAGCCATAACAGCCGGTATACTAAGCCCCACCATCTGCGCAATAGCTGAACGGTTAATCGGTTGATTTTCTTCAATGCAGCTTAAAACGTTTCGTTTATTCATATTTCCTATGTTTTTTTTGTGGATACTCAAATACCTTGTGATTGTAATCCCCGCCTCTCGTATAATAATTATGCCTGCACGTCAATCAATATCTTCATAGCTGTCTCTCGGTTCTCATCAATATACTGATATGCCTGCAGATAGTCCTTGAAGCAAAAGGTCTTTGTCATAAGCGGACGAAGCTTGATTTTCTCCTCCTCAACAAGCCGAATTGCTTCCAGATAATCCTCATTGCGATACATCATTGTAGTGTTCAAATCCAGCTCGTGGTCATTTAATACCGCCAGATCTACATTTGCCATTCCTGCATAAACAGCCACTAAAATGATAGTGCTTCCCTTTCTTGCATACTTAATTGCCTGCCCCATAGTAATATCATTTCCTGCACAGTCATAAATCACATCTGCCTTATCCGGACCAAAATACTTAAGCATTGCTTCTCCGAAATCTGTATTTTTGGTGTTGCATACAAAGTCGATCCCACATTCAGCCGCTTTTTTCAAACGGACATCGCTAATATCCGTAATCATAACACTTTGAGCTCCCATAGCCTTTGCCACCTGGGCGACAAGGTTTCCTATAGGACCAGCTCCCAGCACTGCAATCTTCATTCCTTTTACATCTCCAGCTCTGCATACAGCATGGCATGCTACTGCAAGAGGCTCAATCATAGCACCTTCATTAAAATCCATTGTTTCTGGAAGTGGCGTCACTTTACTAGCATCCACAGAAAAATACTGAGAAGCGGTTCCAGTATCCTGGAACCCCATAACTTTCAACTCTTCGCAGAGATTATATTTTCCATGCGTACATGGATAGCACTTTCCACAAAAAATCTGAGGCTGTATCGTAACTTTCTGACCAACAGAAAAGTCCGTTACCCCTTCTCCAAGTTCATAAATACTGCCGGAAACTTCATGTCCTTGCGTAACCGGGTATTTGGTAAAAGGATGCTTTCCATGGTATACATGGATATCTGATCCACAAATGCCAATTTTCATAATTTTAACCACAACCTGTCCCTTACCTGCTTTTGGCATGGGAACCTCATGAAATTCAATCACTCCTGGAGCTGTCATTACCTGCTGTAACATAATAACCACCTTTCTTTTGTACAAATTACAAAATAATACAAAAAAATTATTGATTTTTTTAGATAATATGTTATATTGATAATAACTAATGTTCCTTAACCTATTATGAGTATGACAAAATTAAGAGTGATTGTCAATGTCTCATATTATTTTTTAACCAATAACTTAACTAACTTAATTAAAAGGAGGTCTCTATGAAATCAAACTACTTGCAAAATATGTTCTCTCTGGAAGGTAAGGTTGCCCTAGTCACCGGCGGCGGTCGTGGAATTGGTCAGGTAATTTGCCGGGAATTGGCTCGTGCCGGCGCTGACATTGCTATTTTTTCACGCTCGGGTGCAAAAGAAACCGTAGCTCTTATTGAAGCAGAAGGTGGTAAAGCACTGGATATTTTAGCTGATGCAACAGATGAAATCAGTGTTAAAAATGGTATGGAAAAAATTATGGAAATGTATGGCAGACTTGACATTGTAGTAAACAATGCAGGAGTTTGCTATCATAAAGACGCTTTTGAAGCTACTGTCGAAGAGTGGAGAGAATGTCTGGATATCAATCTTACAGGTGAATACATTGTGTGTCGTGAAGCTGCCCGAATTATGATTGCAAATAATTTTAAAGGAAGTATTATAAATATTGCTTCTGTTTCCGGGCATATCGTAAACATTCCTCAATGTCAGGCTGCATATAACGCTTCTAAAGCTGGCGTTATTCATATGACCAAGAGTCTTGCCATTGAGTGGATAGACAAAAATATTCGAGTAAACTGCATCAGTCCCGGATATGTGGCTACCCCCATGTCCATTGATCCCGACTTTGTAGAGCCGGAATTGATGGCAGCATGGCAGCCGTTATTCCCCATGCACCGTATGGCAAAACCAGAAGAACTTTGTGGCGCAATTATTTGGCTCTGCAGTGAATCTGCCGGATATACCACCGGTGCAGACATCATCATTGACGGAGCTTATGGGGTTGTCTAACCTGTATTTCCATTTTTTTCCAAATGGTTTATATAACGTATATAGTATAGTTTCTTTGTGAAGAAAAAACAAGGTCTTTATAAGTAATTCCACTGTTTTTACTTGAATTATAAAAAGGGACTGTCCAAAACCAGCTCCATTGGATTTGGACAGTCCCTTCTTTTTCATCTTTCTTCTGTCTGTGAGATCAAATACTGGTAAACATCTCTTTTGGTAAGCCCGCGGTCCTTTGCCGCAAGCTTCATGGCTTCTTTTCTCTGATGGCCCTGCTTTTCATAAAGCGCCACATGTTCTTCAATGGAAATCTCCTCCCAGGAGGATTTCTTCTCCGCTGCAATATCCTGACGGCTTCTTCCTTTGATTACCAGAACGCACTCACCAAGCGGCTTTTCCTGGCTGTAATACTCTATCAGACCGGAAATCGTTGTCTGAAAAGCCGTCTCGTGCTTCTTGGTCAGTTCTCGGCAAAGAGTCATCCTGCGGTCTCCAAGGCTCTCCAAAAGCTCTCCCAGCGTCTTTGTAAGCCTGTGGGGCGCTTCGTAAAGAATGATCGTTCTCGTCTCGTTTTTCAGCTCTTCCAAAATGGTACGCCGCTCTTTTTTGTCTGCGGGGAGAAATGCCTCAAAGGCAAACCTCCTGGTGGGAAGCCCCGATATGGTAAGCGCCGTGATGCAGGCCGAAGGTCCGGGCAGGGAAGTCACCTCAATCCCGGCCTCATGGCACATCGCCGCCAGCTCTTCTCCCGGGTCAGAGATTCCCGGTGTCCCGGCATCTGTGATCAGAGCAATATTTTGTCCCGCAAGCATCTTCTGTACAAGCACACGGCCCTTTTCGATCTTGTTGTACTCGTGATAGCTTGTCATGGGCGTTTTAATCTCAAAATGATTCAGAAGCTTAATGCTGTTTCTGGTGTCCTCCGCAGCAATCAAATCTGCTTCTTTTAAGGTACGCAGCACGCGGAGCGTAATATCCTCCAGATTACCGATGGGCGTTGCGCACAAATATAATTTTCCGCTCATAATATGTCCTCTTATCATCTCGGCAGTGTCTGTCTGCAGATGGTCCTTATGGTTTTCCATAGATTTCAAGGATCTCCTTGGTGTACACCCCGGGACGCTCATAAACGATCAGCGGGCGCTCCACCGTAATGCGTGGATTGCCTCCTTTGCGCGCCTCAACGAGAACCATATTTGGTTCCCTGTCAATGTAAGGATACACCAGCTGCATCCGTTTGGGCTCCAGCTTATATTTTGTCAGCACACTCATAATCTCTGCGAGGCGGAAGGGGCGATGCACCATGTAAAACCGCCCGTTGTCCGTCAGAAGTCTGGCTGCCTGGCTCACCACATCTTCCAGAGTGCAGAGTATTTCGTGGCGGGCAATCGCCTTGGGCACATACGTATTTTTGAGCCCGTGTTCCCTGATCATGTAAGGCGGATTGCAGGTAACGACATGAAAAGAAGCCGCCCCAAACTTTTGGGCAGCCTCCCGGATATCCCCCTGTATCACCTGCACTCTGTCCTCCAGATGATTGTAGGCAATGCTGCGCTTTGCCATTTCGGCGCACTCTTCCTGTATTTCCATACCGATAAAGCTTTTTCCCTGCGTTTTTGCAGCGAGCAGAACCGGGATGATTCCTGTTCCGGTACACATGTCAAAAACAGTTTCACCCTTTTTGATTCTGGAAAAGCCGGACAGAAGAACCGCATCCATGCCAAAGCAGAATTTCTCAGGATCCTGTATGATATAATAACCGTTCTGCAGATCATCCACGCGCTCGTTTTCTTTTACCAGATCACTCTTCATCTGATTTTTGTTCCTTTGCTTTCTTGCGTTTGGGACGGAATTTCAAATCTGCCACCGGGTATTCCTGAATTTCTTTTTCGTCGTCCACTTCCACGACAACCTTTACCAGCTGACGAAGCACATTGACGCTCTGTACCGTCCCCTGCAAGCCATCCGGCGTAGTCACCGTATCTCCAAGACCCGGAAGCTTCTTATTCAGCTCTTCGTAAGTCTCCTGCTCATTTTTGAGACAGCACATAAGACGTCCGCAGACGCCGGAAATCTTTGTCTGGTTCAGAGAAAGATTCTGCTCCTTCGCCATTTTGATGGAAACGGGAGCAAACTCGGACAGATACGTGTTGCAGCAAAGGCACCGCCCGCAGCTTCCGATACCGCCAAGAATTTTTGTCTCGTCCCTCACGCCAATCTGGCGCAGCTCGATACGTGTTTTGAAAATGGATGCCAGATCCTTCACCAGCTGGCGAAAGTCAATTCGTCCGTCCGCAGTAAAATAAAACAGCACTTTGTTGTTGTCGAACGTGTACTCTGCCTGGATCAGTTTCATATCCAGATTGTGTTCACGGATTTTTTTCTGACATATTTTGAATGCTTCTTTTTCGCGGAGACGATTCTGTTTTTCCCGCTCTATATCCTCCTGGGTAGCCACGCGGAGAACCTCTTTCAGAGGATGGACCACTTCATTATCCCCAACCTCCTTCGGTGCAAGAACTACTTTTCCATATTCCACACCTCTGGCTGTCTCCACAATCACGTGGTCACCCTGTTTTATTTTGCATTCCTTAGGGTCAAAATAATATATCTTCCCAACATTACGAAATCTTACACCTACTACTTTTGTCATTCTATTTCTCCCTGATCGTAAGGAACAGAAGCTCCAGCGCAAGCTCGATATTTACATTTGCGCGGAGACGGACCTTTGTTTTTTCCAGAGCCTCGAGAATTTTCTCAAGATTCTCATAGGAACGCTCGCTCGCCTGCTCCTTGATAAAATTAATTTCCTGTTTAAACACCAGGTTGTCAATCTCCCTGGTAGCCTTAAACATCAGTACATCTCTGAACCAGAACTGAAACAGATCCAGATACTCGTTGATATTATTTTTTTCTGCGGTAAGGTTGCGGATCGCATCCGCCATCTCATAGACCTCCATGCTATCTGCAAATTTCAAAATCTGCAGCGCATTCTGTGTCATCTCCATAAATTCTTTCGAGGTTGCCGCTTCCTTTGCCTTGCCGATATTCCCCTGCGCAAAAGAAGTATCCAGCTCTGCCTGATAGTCCGGCACATGAAGATGTTCCATGAGATACTTCTTCACAAGACTGTCTTCCACCACCTTCAGTTCCAGCTTTACGCAGCGGGAAAGGATCGTGGGCAAAAGGCTGTCCACATTCGTGGTAAGCAGAAGGATCACTGCATATTCCGGCGGTTCCTCAATGGTTTTGAGAAGAGAGTTCTGCGCCTGCATCGTCATCATCTCCGCATCCGGAACAATATAAATTTTGTACGGACTGCAGTAGGGTTTGATCGCCACATCGTGGAGGATCTGGTCGCGAATTTCATCAATGCTGATAACTCCCGGCTTTTCGTGTGTGACCGTAATAATATCCGGATGATTTTTTCCTATGGCTTTTTTGCATGATTCGCATTTTTCGCAGGGACGTTCACCAGAAGATTCACATTGAAGAGCTGCGGCAAACGTGTTTGCTATACGCTTTTTGCCGGAGCCTGCTGCCCCCGAAAAAATGTAGGAATGCGATACTTTCCCCATTTCGATGGCTGTTTTTAGGTGCTGAATAATCTCGTCGTGTCCAATAATATTATGAAATCCCAGCATACGAATCACCTCCGATAGTTTGTAGTGCTCCTATTATATCATATCTTTTTTATGATTGCATTGTTTTTATATAATTTACAATTTCTTCTATGCAAACATCCAAATCCACATTCTGGAATCGACAGGTAATCCCCGCATCCTTAATGTTCTCTTCAGAAAAGTCCTCCAGGTCTGCAAGAAAGCGACGGCAAAGCTCCGCATATTTGGGTTTTTTTTGTTTTTTCTCCCGCAGCAGCGCCCGTTCCAGACGCTCTCCGTCCTCCACCTCAATATAGACTGGGCAAAGGGCTTCTTCCCCATAATATTTTTTCATTTTTTTGTAGGATTCCAGAGTTCCGATGCCGAGATAATCTCCCTTGTCAAGCTCCACCTGTCCGTCATCTGCGGTGAAGTATGTCCAAAGCCCATGAACCGTCTTGTACGTGCGGGCTTCGATCAACGTCCCCGCCTTTTTAAACTCCTTATATTTCTTTTCATCCACAAAATAATACTGTTTTCCGTTCTCCTCTTCCGCGCGGATGGGGCGGGTTGTATAAAGAATCAGTTTTTTCAGCGCCAGCTCCTGATTTTCCGAAAGATATCCATATATTTTGTCCTTGCCGCTGGCACTTTTCCCCATAATGTAAAATATTTTTCCCATATTCTCTCTCCGGGGCATCCCCCGTTACTCCTTTACTGTACATATCCGCTCACAGGCCATGTCTTTTGTTCCCTGCAGGGAAAGCCCCTGTTCTTTGTATCTTCTCATATTCTCAAGAAAATGTCCAGTAATCTCTTCTCCCGGTACCAGCAGCGGAATTCCGGGCGGATACAGATAAACAAATTCAGCGGATATTTTACCGGCGCTCTTTTCTATGGGCAGTTCCTCCCAATCTGTCTCCATGGCCTCTGCAATGGACATACACACCTGAGGAAACATTTCTGCCGACAGCAAATTTTGCGTCCGCGCCCTTTCTGCCCTGTCTTTCCAAAATCCTTCTGTATTCTTTAACGACTCCTGTCTGTCAATTTCTTCAACCGCCTCACACAGACGGTCAAAGCCCTGGACGGTATCTCCCACAGAGGTAAGAGCCAGAGCGTAAGCCTCCGCCTCCATTTCCAGCTCCAGATGGTACTTCCGGCGGAGAAGCTCTGCAAATTCATGACCGGTAAGACTGCTTCCCGCTGTAGAAAAAACAAGCTTGGAGCGGTCATAGGCAAAGCCTCCCATAGCTTTGACGATTTCCGGCGTGATCAGACGGATATATCTACATTTTTCCAGCCGTGTGCGGGCATTTTCAAGCGCGTCCGTAAATACGGCAAACATTTTATCTCCCTCGCGGCAGAGCCTGTCCACGCAGGCATCAATGGAAGCCATGAGCACATAGGACGGACTGCTGCTTTGATAAATCCCCATAAAACGTCCGATTGTTTCCCTGCTCACCCGGCTGCTGCAGAGATGGAGAAGCGCTGTCTGCGTCATAGCCGGAAGGGTTTTATGCACGCTTTGGATCACCACATCTGCGCCAAGCGCTGCTGCCGATACGGGAAAATACTCAGAAAAGCAAAAATGCGCTCCGTGAGCCTCGTCTACGATCAGGGGAACTCCGTGCTCATACGCAATCTGCGCAATTTTTTCTATATCCGAAACAATGCCGTCATAGGTAGGCGAGGTAATCATCACTGCCTCTGCATCCGGATGCCTTTTCAAAGCCGCTTCCACATCCTCCGGCGCAATTGCCCCGTTGAGACCAAGCTCTGTACTGAGATGCGGATACACATAAACCGGCTGTAAATTCCGAAGATACATGGCGTGATATACTGCTTTGTGGCAGTTCCTTGCCGTCAGGATCGTGCCACCTCTTTTTACACAGGCCGAAATTGCTGACAAAATCGCCGCCGTGCTGCCATTGACACTGAAAAAAGTTTCTTTCACTCCGAAAAGTCCGGCCGCGCGTTCCTGCGCCTCCTTCAGGATCCCCACTGCATGGTGAAGATTGTCAAAGCCGTCTATCTCCGTAATATCAATCCCCAGTGGAAATTCTCCTGACACACACAAGGGATTTCTTTTGTGTCCAGGCATATGAAAGGGATACGCATCCGATTCCCCGTATTGTTTCAACTTTCTGTATAAGTTTTCCATAGCTTTCCTCTGTTTATTTTTTAATGATACCTAAATATTTTTCAGATTCTTGACTAATCGTTCCAGCAGATCTTTCTGCAGATAAAAGGTTGTCTCATAATGCAGAAAGCTTTGAAAATTTTTATCCCACATCAAAAGAATCTTCGGGGAAAATTCCTCGTCTCCTTCCCAGAACTGTAGCAGTATGTCAAAAAAAGAAGTCACCGGAATCCGGCAGGTCACATCTGCTCTGGCAAGCGGTGGCTCCACAACACCTTTCATTTTCTGACAAGCCATTTTCAGCTCTTCCACATGATTCTGGAATGCTTCGGCATACTCTTTTGTAAAGGTCTCAGAATTCTGTCCGTCTATATCAAAAACACTGGCTGTTGTACACCAACTCCCGGATAAAACGGGCATTTTCTCGCCTTTGGAGTGACACAGCAGATCATAAATCGTCATAACCGTGTCATAGGATCGGCATTCCTTCCAATTGTTCTCCTGCAGGCTTTCCTCTATGCGTCCGCTTTTACGACAGATGCGAAAAGGAATCCCCAGATATTTCAAATAAATCCGTTCCTCATCCGCCGTGAGATGAAACTTGCGGATCAATACTTTCTGGTCATATTTCACAAAAATATCTCTCGCAATATCCACCTGCAGATCATAGTTGGATGTTTTTTTGTTTTCCATAGTCTTTATACCTTATCCACAACAATAATTGTTTGCTTAACAGTATCAAAGCACCCTATAATGTAATCCTCCATAAAAACAAATTGCAATAAACACAGAAAATAATTTGTTGACTTTTTAGTATTAACTGCATATAATAACAGCGTAGATCAAAAAACTTAAATGTTTTTCCGAGGAACTGATGCCTGCATTGGTTCCTTATTTTTTGTTTCAAATAACTCTCTGAAATTTTTAACGCCTCTTATACTTTGAACCGGTATCCCACACCCCAGATAGTCTCAATATACTGCGGTTTCGCTGTATCAAACTCAATTTTTTCCCGGATCTTCTTGATATGCACAGTCACCGTCGCAATGTCTCCCAGAGATTCCATATCCCAGATTTCCCGGAAAAGCTCCTCTTTTGTAAATACGCGATTGGGATTGGACGCGAGGAAAGTGAGCAGGTCATATTCCTTGGAAGTAAAGGTTGTCTCTTCGCCATTGATCCATACGCGGCGCGCGGTTTTGTCAATCTTGATTCCGCGGATCTCGATAATATCATTTTTGTTCATGTTGGAACCAGTCAGACGGTTATAGCGCTCCATATGTGCCTTTACCCTGGCAACCAGCTCGCTGGGACTGAAGGGTTTTGTCATATAATCGTCCGCGCCCAGGCCAAGCCCTCTTATTTTATCAATATCATCCTTTTTTGCGGAAACCATGATAATCGGCGTGTTTTTTTCCTGGCGCACCTGACGGCAGATGTCGAACCCGTCCACCTCCGGAAGCATCAGATCCAGGATGATCAGATCAAATTCTTCCTTCAGCGCTTTTTCCAGTCCAACGTCTCCTCTTCCCGCAATTTCCACCTCAAAGCCGGACAATTCCAGATAATCCTTCTCCAGCTCCGCAATACTCTCTTCATCCTCTATGATCAGAATTTTGCTCATTTCATTGGTACCTCCTGATATTTTCTAAGTACAAAATACATAATTGTGCCGATGCCCAGACGGCTGGTGGCCCAAACCTTTCCGCCGTGATCCTCCAGAATTTTCTTGACAATAGAAAGTCCGATTCCGCTTCCGCCCTTAGACGAATTCCTCGATACATCCGTGCGGTAAAATCGGTCAAAAATACAGGTTAGATCCTTCGCCCCGATGCCTTTTCCATTGTCCTCTATTTCCACCTGGATGAAATCCCCCACATCTTTGATGCGCATCTGGATGATTCCTTTTTTCTTATCCATATATTTGACGGAATTGCTCACGATGTTGTGAATCACACGGCGGATCTGCTCTCCGTCCGCAATCACGATCACATCGGAATCCACATAATTTGCATATACCAGCTCGATCCCCCTTGTTCCCATTTCAAGGCCAAGCTCCTCGGCACAGTCATTAAAATACGCTTCCACATTCAGCTTGCTGAATGTATAGGGAATACGATTGGTATCAATTTTTGAATAAAAGGTCAGCTCATTGATAAGATGATCCATTTCATTGGTTTTATTATAAATGGTGCGCACATAGCGGTCCATTTTCTCCGGCGTGTCTGCAACACCGTCCATAATCCCTTCTACATACCCCTTTACCGCGGTAATGGGTGTTTTTAAATCATGGGAAATATTGCTGATGAGCTCTTTATTTTCCTTGTCCATGACCAGCTTTTCTTCCGCAGATTCTTTCAGTCGGATCCGCATTTCTTCAAAATCCTGGCACAGATCAGAAAACTCGTCATTTCCCTCCACATCCAGCACAAAATCCAGATTTCCTTCTTTGATATTCTGCGTGGCTTTCTTCAGCTTCACAAGAGGCGCGGCAATGCTGCGGTAAATCCACAGTCCGACTGCCATAGCTGTAAATATCAAAATAATAAAGGCTGCCAGAAACAGATCCTTCACCATAATCTGGATCTGCGTCCTTCCGTTTGACTGGGCAATGGCAATTCCTTCATAACCGCTCCCCTCTGTCTCCATCACGATCTCCGCCGTCTGTGGCTGGCTTAAATTCTGAGACTGGGCCATTCCATACAGGGTTGCCGCAAACAAAAGCAGAGGAACAAGAATGATCATCACAAAGCCCACTATGATCCGTGATTTTAGTTTCGTCTTAAATTCCTCCCTTCCTTCTGCGTCTTCGTCCTGCATTCATTCAATGTTTTTATTATACCATAAAGCCGCATTTTCATCTCTAAATTTTCTATAAAAAGAACTGCCGCAAAATCCCCCGGCGGTGCTATTGCCTGGGCTGTTTTTGCAGCAGTTTCGTTTATGTTTCTTTATTTGATTTTCTTACACAAGATATTTCTTCAGATCCTCAACCTTATCCAGATGCTCCCAGGGAAGGTCTACATCTGTGCGGCCAAAATGTCCGTAAGCAGCTGTCTGCTTGTAAATCGGACGACGCAGATCCAGCATTTTGATGATTCCTGCCGGACGAAGATCAAAGTTTTCGCGGATGATTTCCACAAGCTTGGTCTCCGGAAGGCGTCCTGTTCCAAAAGTATCCACATTAATGGAGGTAGGATGTGCAACACCGATGGCATAAGAGAGCTGGATTTCACATTTATCTGCAAGGCCTGCCGCAACAATATTTTTTGCCACGTAACGTGCTGCATATGCTGCGGAACGGTCTACCTTTGTGCAGTCCTTTCCGGAAAAAGCGCCGCCGCCGTGACGTCCGGTTCCGCCATAGGAATCCACGATGATCTTACGGCCGGTAAGTCCGCTGTCGCCGTGCGGTCCGCCGATCACAAAACGGCCTGTGGGATTGATAAAATATTTGGTATCTTCATCCACCATATCCTGCGGAATAATGGCATCCATAACATACTTGCGGATATCCTCATGGATCTGTTCCTGACTTACTTCGGGGTCATGCTGTGTGGAGCAGACCACCGCGTCAATGCGCATGGGTTTTCCCTCCGGACTGTATTCTACCGTTACCTGTGTTTTTCCGTCCGGACGCAGGTAAGGAATCGTGCCGTTTTTGCGAACCTCGGTAAGGCGGCGTGCCAGTTTATGTGCCATATTAATGGCATAAGGCATATACTCCTCTGTCTCGTTGGATGCATAGCCAAACTGGATTCCCTGGTCGCCGGCGCCAATTGCGTCAATCTCATCCTCACCCATCTTTGCTTCCAGCGCCTTGTCCACGCCAAGAGCAATATCTGCAGACTGCTCGTCAATAGAAACGATCACACCGCAGGTGTCTGCATCAAAGCCGAATTTGCCTCTGGTATAACCGATTTCACGAATCGTGTCGCGGACGATCTTCTGAATGTCCACATAAGCGTTGGTGGTGATCTCTCCCATGACCAGAACAAGTCCTGTGGTAGCTGCTGTCTCGCAGGCTACACGGCTCATAGGATCTTCTTTCATAAGGGCATCCAGAATGGCATCGGAAATGGCGTCGCACATTTTGTCCGGATGACCTTCGGTTACAGATTCGGAAGTAAACAAAATTTTTTCCATGGTATCTTTTCTCCTTTTGTGTAATCATTTTTTTATATAATACAAAGCAGCCCGACAAAGACCGGACTGCTTACATTTTTGAAACAATCCTCTTATTGTTCGAATACTCGCTCAGGTTGGCACCTTCCTCCAAAAAGGGGTTGCCGTGGCTTCCCAGGTCCTTTGTACCTCCACCACTCTGAATAAAAGGCTTTCGCTATATATTTTTTTGAAAAATCATCCTACGCGGAGACGGAATTTCTGAATTTCTTTTTCGCTGGAAACCCGCTCAATTTCTGCTCCAAGACTTCTGAGCTTTTCCTCAAAATTCTCGTATCCTCTCTGGATATATACAATATCGTCCACAACCGTCACACCCTGAGCGGCAAGCCCTGCAATCACAAGCGCTGCCCCTGCCCGAAGATCCGGTGCGCTGACTCTGGCTCCGGTAAGACTTTCCACACCATCAATGATAGCGGTGTTTCCCTCTACCTTGATGTTGGCGCCCATACGCGCCAGCTCATCCACATATTTGAAACGATTCTCAAAAATACTCTCTGTCACAATGCTGGTTCCCTCCGCAAGGGCAAGCGTCACTGCTATCTGCGGCTGCATATCCGTAGGATATCCGGGATAGGGAAGGGTTTTGACATGTGTGCGGTAAAGCTTGCGCCCTGCGCGTACACGAACCGCATCATCAAATTCCTCTACCTCACAGCCGATTTCCTCCAGCTTTGCGGTGGTTGCTTCCAGATGCTTCGGAATGACATTCTTAACCGTCACATCTCCGCCTGTGGCAGCAGCTGCAAACATAAAGGTTCCCGCTTCAATCTGATCCGGGATAATGGAGTATTCTGTGCGGTGAAGCTTCTCCACACCTCTGATGCGGATGACATCGGTTCCCGCACCCTTGATGTTCGCTCCCATGCTGTTCAGGAAGTTGGCAACATCCACCACATGAGGCTCTCTGGCCGCGTTCTCGATGATCGTTCTTCCGGGAGCCATGGAAGCTGCCATCATGATATTAATGGTAGCACCAACAGAAACCACATCCAGGAAAATATGACTTCCTCTCAAATTCTTCGCCTTGGCCACAATAGCCCCGTGAAGGATGTCCACATCTGCTCCAAGTGCCCTGAATCCCTTCAGATGCTGGTCGATAGGACGGCTTCCGATGTTGCAGCCGCCCGGAAGCGGAACTTCCGCATGTTTATATTTTCCGAGCAGAGCTCCGAGCAGATAGTAAGAAGCTCTGATTTTTTTGATATATTCGTAATCTACACTTACATCGCCAATGGTAGAACCATTGATCTTTACAGTAGACCGGCTGACACGTTCTACCTGCGCTCCAATACCGGCAATCGCCTCAAGCAGGACATTAATGTCTCTGACATCCGGCAGGTTCTCGATCAGAATGGTCTCATCCGTCATAATTGCCGCTGCAAGAATCGCAAGGGCTGCATTTTTTGCACCTGCAATTTCTACTTCGCCAACCAGAGGGTTACCACCTTTAATCACATACTGTTCCATAACACACCTCTATATTATTCTACTCCGTCGGTAATTTTCTGCTTACAAATTCATCCATGCAGGTCCACTTTTTCAAAGTCAATTTCATATTATAACACATTTTCTGTATTTGTAAACAAAAATTTATAATTCCCCCTGTAACCTGTATAAAACCTCCTGCAGACTCTCCTCCAGATTTTTCCCTTCTTCCTCTGCGATCACGTCTGCATATTTTTCATAAAGCGGGCTTCTTTCCAGATAAAGACTCTCAAGAGTCTGTCCCTCTTTCAGCAGAACACCTCGTCCCTTCAAATTGCCCAGCCTCTTAGAAAGGGCTTCCAGAGGGAGCCTGAGATACACCACTGTGCTGATTGATCTGAGATGCTCCATTGCCTCCTGGCAGTAAATCACACTTCCGCCTGTGGCAATTACGGTCTCTTCTGCTTCTATGGATGCATTCACCCTGTTTTCAATCTGTCGGAATCCTTCGTACCCTTCCTCCTCAATGATCCTGTGAAGCTTTCTTTTTTCCTGCTTCTGGATCAGAAGGTCTGAATCTAAAAACTCATATCCAAGAACCTTGGCAAGAACCACTCCTAATGTGCTTTTGCCGGCGCCTGGCATGCCAATCAACGTAATATTGTTTGTTTTTGCATTTTTCATTTTAGCACAAGCCACCTGATATCGCAATCCTTTCTAAAATATCTAACGTTTCCCTTTGTTTTTCTTCTTTTTTACACTAAAGCCAAAAGTCCCGAGACATTTGCCCGTTGCGAGATATTTTCCATGGGAATAAACCAGAAGCTTCGACAAATTCAGATGAAATTTGCCCTTTTCATCCATATATTCTTCCTCCGCATGCACGGCCAGGACATCTGCGAGAAACATATGATGAGAGCCAAGCTCTTTTATTTCCCGAACCCTGCATTCAATGCATACCGGAGCCTCGCCTATCATGGGCGCTTTCACAAACTGCGCTTTTTCTTTGGTAAGATGCATTTCCCTGAATTTGTCCACGTCTCTTCCGGAACGAACGCCGCAGAAATCTGTGGCAAAAGCCAGGTCCTCTGTTGTAAGATTTATGACAAATTCTCCCGTTTCCTTCAGCATTTCATAGGAATAGCGTGAGGGACGCACAGAAATGGACACCATGGGCGGATTGGTACATACCGTGCCAGCCCAGGCAATGGTGATGATATTGTCCTGCCCTTTTCCATCGGTTACGCTTACCATCACCGCCGGCAGAGGATAGAGCATATTTCCCGGTTTCCAGACTTGTTTCGCCATACGCATTCCTTTCTAACTGAAATCGTTCTGAAGAAGCTGAACTGCCTCCATCATGGCAGGAATCAGCTGTTTCTTCCTGGAAACCACGCCTGCAAGCTTCATGCTTCCATCCTCCGGCTCCATGTGAAACGCCATTTTTGCCAGCTCCTCGCTTCCTTCTCCATAAAAAAGAAGCTCTGTGGATTCGTCGATAATATTTGTGAGCATGAAATAAACCATGGAAACCCCATGACGCCCGCATTCGCTTATGAGGAACGGCTTCAGTTTTTCGCGGATGGTTTTCAGCTCTTCCGCATCCATGGAGCTGATCTGCCCAACACTGAAGGTAACATTTCCCTCTGCGATAAATTTTTTGTAATCCTGATAAAAAATCTCCTCCGGTGCCTTATCCTTCAGGTTGCTTCCTGCTTTAAACATAGCTTTTGCAAATTCCGGAATATCAATCCCGGCAATCAATGCCAATGCACCGGCAGCCATTTTGTCCTGCAAAGTACAGGTAGGTGAGCGGAACATCAGCGTATCCGAAATGATGGCTGCGCACAAAAGCCCTGCAATGGTCGGAGAAATATCCAGTCTCTGCTCGCCGTACATCTGGTAGAGGATCGTCGCTGTACAGCCCACCGGCTGATTTCTGAAAGAAATCGGATTGATCGTTTCCAGCGAGCCCAGCTTATGATGATCTATGATTTCCAGAATATCCGCCTTTTCAATGTTTTCCACGGCCTGGCCTTTTTCATTGTGGTCTACCAGCACAACTTTTTTCTTATGCATGTCCAGAAAATTTCGCCTGGATATGGTTCCGATACATTTTCCCCGCTTATTGATGACCGGAAATGCCCGATGCCGGTTCTTGATCATCACATCCTGAATATCGTCTGTAAAATCCTCCGTGGAAAAGGTGATCAGATTGTCCTTTTTCATAATAAATTTTACAGGAATACTCTGATTGATCAGCCTGGATATGGTAAACGTATCGTAGGGAGACATGATCACAATGATATTTCTCTCATGAGCAAGCTTTAAAACCTCCTCAGATACTTCAATTCCCATTCCCACAATAATGCAGCTCACATTCTGCTTGATGGCCTGAAGATGATCCTCGGTTCTGTCGCCCAGGATCAGCATATCATTTTCCTCAATATACTGCTTCATCATCTCCGGATTCGCCGTTCCGACAAGAACCTTGCCGTCCACAAAATATCCGTGTTCATTTCCTTCCAGGATCACACCGTCCAGGGTCTCCGCGATCCGTTTGTACTGTGTCCTTGCGTTGGAAAGAAGATAACTGTCCGTGGTGTCCATATACGTCTGCGCAATATCTCCAATGGTGAGAAGTCCCTCCAGCACGCCCTCTTTGTCCCGAATGGGAAGCGTTACAATGCTGTTCTCCCGCATAAGATCCCAGGCATTTTTCAGAGACATGGTTTTGTCCACCTCCGGGCTGATCCGAATATCCATGTCTTTTACCTGCGTGCCAATGTTTCCAATATACCCCGGAGCCTGTACGCCAAAATAATTCAGCACATACTGGGTCTCCTCATTGATCTGTCCGGCCCTCTTCGGAACATATTTCTTTTCCTGCATAGTGCGGTTTTTGATATCCGCATAGGCAATGGCTGAACAGATAGAATCCGTATCCGGATTTTTGTGTCCGATGACAAATATTTTCTCCTGATTTTTCATTCACATTCACCTGTCGTTTATTTATCCAGCTTAAGGTTGGCAAACAGAGCTCCCAGCGATGTGGATGCCTGTTCCTTTGCATCGGGAAGCTCGATCACTTCCTCTTCGATTTCTTTTGCCATCATGTCCGAAGCTTCCTTGATGCTGAGACTCAATTTTCCGTCTTTGATGGCAATTACTTTTACCTTTACTTTATCTCCCTCTGCAAGCACCTCAGAAGGTTTTTTGATTCTCTTTTCGCAAATCTGGGAAATATGCACCAGACCGGAAAGGCCGTTTCCAAGATTTACAAAGGCGCCGTAAGGCTGAAGGCTTTCTACCGTGCCCTCTGTGACAAAGCCTACCTGTACATTGGAAATGCTCTTTTTGCGCTGCTCTTCTGCTCTTTCTTTCAGTATCTCCTTTGCGGAAAGAATTAACCGTTTCTGATCCTTATCCACATCAAATACCTGTACTTCTATGGACTTATCCAGATAATCCTCCAGATTTTCCACATAGGAAAGAGAAAGCTTCGATGCCGGAATAAAGCCGCGCACACCTTCTACATAAGCGATCACTCCCGCTTTTACTACATCCTTAACCACAACCTCCAGAATCTCTTTTGATTCCTTCAGTTCCAAAAGCTTATCCCAGGCCAGAATATCGGCTGCCTCAATCCTGGAAAGAAGAATATTTCCGTGTCCGTCATCTCGTCTCACAACCGTGGCAGACACCTCATCGCCCACATGTACCTGATCCTTTATGGAAAATCCAGGCTCTCTGCTGTAATTTTCCGCCGGTATAATTCCCTCTGCATAATATCTTAAATCAAGAATCACTTCTTTTTCATCCACACTGATCACTGTTCCTGTAAGAATATCTCCTTCTTCGATCTTCTTGAAGGATGCTTCCAGCTCTGCCTCGTAATCTTTCATTGTCTCTGCCATGATCCAATACCTCTTTTCTCAATTTCTGTACATCTTTTCACCTGAATGTCTATTTCTAAGTGCAGTATAACACACTTAATCTTTGAATGGAAACACATTCTGGTTTCTATTGCCTTGACGTTTAATAACTGCTATAGTAAAGATTGTAACCTCTTATTTTTTGAAAGGATATAGGTATGCAGCAAAAATCAGTACCACTGCGGGATATCAAAGAGATCAATGACTGGGAAATGGTTATTTTTCTTTATACCTCCGCGCTGAAAAGCATTAATACAAAAATTGACATTCTAAACGACGAATTTAAAAACCGGCACAAATACAATCCCATTGAGCATGTCAATTCAAGAATCAAAACTTCCACCAGTATTGTAAAAAAGCTAAAACGTCATGGATATGAAAGCTCCATAGAAAACATGGTCCGCTATGTCAATGACATTGCAGGAATCCGGATCACCTGCTCCTTCACCTCAGACATTTACAAAATTGCGGATATGCTGAGCAAACAGGGCGATCTCACCATTCTTTCCGTAAAGGATTATATGAAAAACCCCAAAAAGAGCGGCTATCGAAGCTATCACATGCTTGTGACCGTACCTGTGTTTCTCTCGGATGCCATTATCGACACCAAGGTAGAAATACAGATACGGACAGTAGCGCAGGATTTCTGGGCAACTCTGGAGCACAAGATCCACTATAAATTTGAGGGGGACGGTCCGGACTACATCTCGCAGGAGCTTAGAGACTGTGCAAAATATATTGCTGATTTGGATAAACGAATGGAAGAATTGAATAACGAAATTCAGAAATACGGCGAAATGCCTCATTAAAAAATCCTCCAAAAACGAGGAGTGCCCCGGTAGTGGTTTACCGGGGCAATTATTATGAAAAAATTGTATGTGTAATGATTCTCATTACATCTTCATTCAGCAGTTCTTTCGAACTGTTATTATCATAACAATTAAAAATGAACAAAATATGAACATTTAGTGAAATTTTAGTTTATTTGCACAATTTATTTTTGTGCATATCTGTTTTTTTATAAAATTCTAATATCCTCTTTTCTTTTATTTTTTATTTCCATTGTATATTTTGTATAGTTATAAGTTTTTTCATTAAATAAATCTTTCACAAAATCAATTTTGCCCACCATTTTATAGGCTATATGCTCTGTCTATTTTCAAATTCATAAAACATTCTGTTTTCGTTCACCATTTTTTTACAAGATAAACATGATTTTCTCATAATTTCCGGCTATACTATGCTTGTAAAATAAAATTTTTCTTTTTCATATGTTGATTATCTCTTCGGAGATAATCGACTCTCCTTCCTTTTTTATTATATAATCAAAAAGTATCCGGCCAGCCACCGGATACTTTTTATTTTGTCATTTTTGAAAACGCATTGGAAAGTGCCGCAAATTCAGCAAGATCAAGCGCTTCGCCTCGGATATTCAACGAAAATCCGCAGCTTGTGAGCGCTTCCTCAATCTGTTCCTTTGTAAAAGGAATGTCCTGTGCATTCTTTAGCCCATTGACAAGCGTTTTTCTTCTCTGGTTAAACGATGCCCGGATGATCCGAAACATCTGGCGTTCATCCTCCACCTGAACCGGCGGCTCCTGATAGCGCTCCAGTCTGATCACTGCACTGCCTACCTTTGGTCTTGGCATAAAGCAGTTCGGCGGCACATTGGCTACAATGGAGGGCTTTGCATAATACTGCACTGCCAAAGAAAGCGCTCCATAATCCTTTGTTCCCGGTCCGACCTGCATCCGGTCCGCAACCTCTTTCTGTATCATAATGGTAATGGAATCCATAGGCACCTGATTTTCAAAAAGTCCCATAATGATCGGGGTGGTAATGTAGTAGGGAAGATTTGCAACCACCTTGATGGGTTTTCCATGATTTTTTTCCTCTGCGAGTTTTCGGATATCTACCTTCAGGATATCCTCGTTGATCACTTCCACATTATCCCAACCATTCAAGGTGTCTTTGAGAATAGGAATCAGGGATTTATCGATTTCCACTGCAGCCACTTCTCCTGCAGCCTGCGCCAGATACTGCGTCAGCGTTCCGATGCCGGGACCTATTTCCAGCACAAAATCGTCTTTTGTGATCTGCGCTGCTGCAATGATTTTTTCCAGAACATGGGTATCGATCAAAAAATTCTGACCGAACCTTTTCTGAAATGCAAAATCATACTTTTGAAGAACTTCAATGGTATATTTCGGGTTTCCAAGATAAGGTTCGGCCATATTCATACATCCTGACTTTCTATATTTTTAAATAAAATCTTTTTCGTAAAGCGTGATAAAACCGTCCCGGTCGATCCGCTTTTTGGATACGCTCTTTTTAAATTTTCCACGGGTTTTTGCCATGGCATTGTCGAGCATTTCTTTTACAATTCCAATACACATGGGCTCATCCTCTTTCTGATTGATTCCGATCAGATTATAGAGGGCAAGCAGGCCCATCTGGTCAATCCGGTATCCGTTTTCTTTTGTATACACTTTTGCAAACATCACCAGCTCATCGTTGGTAAATACCGGAATATTGATCACAGAGGTGAACTTTTTGGCAAGCTTCGGAAATCTCGCGATCAATTTGCGCATTCCGATTTTTTCGTCCTCAAGGATCACGATCATTCCTTCGGTATCCGCATCCATGGCTTTTTCCAGCTGATCCGCGGTTTCCTGCGTAAGCTGATTTGCATTTTCGATCACAAAAAATCCTCCGGAAAGCTTCTGCACCATAGCGGAAATATTTTTTCCGTTGATCTGCTCTGCAAAAACATAGGCAACCTTTGCAGCTTCCAGATTCAGTTCCCGACAGATTGCAGGAATCAGACTTCCGATCAGCCTTGTTTTTCCTGTTTCCTTTCCGCCCATCACAATGATATTTCCTGTTTTGGAGGTGCTGTCAGCGGCAGCTTCCTGCACATCTGTCAGCGCTTCCACGATCTGTTCCTTCATTCCCGGAATTTTTGCAAAATAGGTGAAAAGCTTCTTTTCGGCATCATCCAGCTCGGAAGCTCTTGGCACAATATCCAGCGCATCTCTGTCATCCACCGGTTTCATGGAATCAATAAACTGCTCCAGCTCTTCTTCCTCTGTGAGATGAAGCTCCTCCAGTGAAGGCTCTTCCTGACCTTCCTCCTGAATGGTCTCCTCAAAAAGCTCCGAATCAAATTCTTCTCTTTCCGCAGAGCCTCCATTCAGAAATTCTTCTTCCGCTCTCTGAAGGTCTTCCTCTGTCATTGGCTCTTCTTCCAGCTCTAAAGCTTCTTCTGTTTCGCTTTTTTCTTCAACAGAAGGCTCCTCCTCGCCGGACAGATTTTCTTCCTCTTCTGTCTTGTCCGGAATATCAATTCCCTGGGCGGAAGCCGCGGCAAGAATAGTGTCTTCCAAATTGAAATCAAAGTCCTCTTCTTCCGGATTCGGCTGCTCTTCTTTTTCTTTGCGCTCTTCTTCCACAGAGGCTGCAATTTCATCCATGCTTCCCATAATAAAGCTTGGCATTACGATTTCCGGTTTTTTTATACTTTCCGGAATATTCAGTTCCGGCATTTTCATCTCTGCAGCCGGAGTCGGAGCAGCACCTTCTTTTTCCAGCTGAGGGATCTCTGCAAATTCTTCTTTGGAAATCGTCTGCTTGATCATTTCCTCAGGAATTTCCTCTGCGGGATCCTCTTCCTGCAAGGATTCCTCTTCTTCCTCCTTCTTCTTGGAGCCGAAAATATCCCTGAATCCCTTGGAAATCTTATCCTGCAAAGTTTCCGCATCGCTTAAATCCTTGTCGCTGCGGATACGAATGCTCTCAATCGCAGGCCCTTCGGAGAAACCTTCTTCCGGTGCTTCGGAAGCTTTCTTTTCTTTGAGAAGCTCTGCGTCTTCCGGTGCAAGAAGCTTGGGAACAAACTGCTTTTCGTATTTCTCTTTTTCTTCTCCCGTGAGAACGCCCATCCGCATCTTCAGATCAAGCGCTTTCATCACATAGCTTCCCTCGCTGAACCACAGAACCATCTCGTCACAGAGACTTAAACATTTTTCTTTGTCCCCTGCCTTGTAGTAAAGCTTGGCCAGTTCATACGTCCATTTCTCTGTAAATTCCCGCTCCTTATATTCCTCGAGAATTTTGATCTGCGCTTCTAAAGAAGCGCCCTTTTCTTTGTATATTTTGTACTGCAAAATATATTTGGTATTGTCATTGGGGGCAATCTCCAGAAATTCATTATAGAATTCCTCTGCTTCTTCCACATCTCCCATTTTCAGAGATACTTCGATCAAGCGATAGAGTATATTTTTTCCAATGGAAGCTCTGTGGTATGCAAGCAAAAAGATTTCCCGGCTGTCTTCATAGCGTTTGTTTGCGGCATAAATCTCACCTACCACACACAGGGTGCGGACATTTTTTACCCGACGCCAGTCAATGCTGTCAACAACGCTCATCGCACCTTTGTAATCTTTTTTCTCTACCAGGTGATTGATTTCTTCCAGTTTGATTCGAAATTCTTCTTTATCCAAGATATTCACCAACTTTCCGTAATTAAAAACAGTGTAACATATGCCCTTTTTCTTGTCAAAAAACTTTATTTCATTTTTTCATTTATTTCTGGTATGGAAGGTAGACATTTCCTTTCACAACCTGAAAAACCTTGTTGATTTCAAACTGATGGCTTACAAAATCATCAAGACCTGTACAGGTGATCAGGGTCTGGATATCATGAATGCTGTCCAGAAGGTATGTCTGACGATTTCTGTCAAGTTCGGAGAGCACATCATCCAGAAGAAGCACCGGCGTATCCTTGATCTTTTTCTTTACCAGATAAATCTCCGACAGCTTCAAAGAAAGCGCGGCTGTCCGCTGCTGTCCCTGGGAACCGTATTTACGAATGTCAATTCCGTTGACCATTACACAAAAATCATCCCGATGCGGACCTGTAGAGCTTAATTTCATACGAATATCCCTGTCTCTGTTTTTCAAGAGAAGCGGTTCAAACTCTTCCTCGTTTACATTTGGCTCGTAGATCACATGGATTTCTTCTGTTTTGCCTGTAAGGTTCCGGTGAATGTCCCGGATAATTTCGTTTAATTCACAGATAAAGTTTTTTCTTTTCCGAATAATCTGACACCCATATTTTACCATCTGCATATCCCAGATATCCAGGGTATCCTTAAGCTTCGGCTGATGAAGCAGATCCTTCAAAAGCTTATTTCTCTGATTGACAATATGGTTATATCCGGCAAGCTCGGTAATATATACGCTGTCAAGCTGACAAAGCTCCAAATCCAGAAACCGTCTTCGTTCCCCCGGACCGTTTTTGATGATATTCAAATCCTCCGGAGAAAAGAAAACCAGATTGACCACCCCGAGAAGCTCTCTGGCTTTTTTTATGGGAAGTCCGTTGATGGCAACTCCTTTGGCCCTGTTTTTCCGAAGGTGCATATCAATTTTGTAAGACAGACCGTCTTTTTTTACCATCATACGAATATGGGATTCTTCGTTTTGAAAACGAATCATCTCTTTATCCTTACTCCCCTTATGAGATTTGCTGGTTCCGCACAGATATACGGATTCCAGGATATTCGTCTTTCCCTGGGCATTGTCTCCATACAGAATATTCGTTCCTTTGTCAAATTCCATATAAAGACTTTCATAATTCCTGAAATTGGAAAGCTGAATGGATTCAATATGCATTCCTGCCCCCGATTATTTTTATTTCCTGTCCGTTGTAAGAGATCACATCGCTGTCATATACTTTGCGGCCCCTGCGCAAATCGGTTTCCCCGTTTACTTTTACAAGCCCCTCCGTGATCACATATTTTGCTTCCACTCCGTCTTCTACAACACCGGCAAGCTTTAACGCCTGTCCGAGTTTTATAAATTCATCCCGAATCTGAATCTCCATATTCTTCCCCTTATCGTACCTGGTTCTGATTGATATTTACCGGAAGAATCAAATATGTATAATTCTCCTCATCATCCCGGATAAAGCACGGCGCTTTGGGATTTACCAGATAAATATGAATCATCTCATCATCAATTACTTTCAGCGCATCGATCAAAAATTTGGGATTAAAGCCAATTAAAATGTCTTTTCCGTCCTTCTCAATATCAATATCTTCATTCATGGAACCCATGGCAGAATCAATGCGAAGTTCCATCTTATTATCTGTGATATGAATGATGATCGGTTTTTTATCCCCCTCTCTTACCAGAAGGGTTGCCCGGTCAATACAATTCAAAAATTCTTTTTTGTTTATAGACAGCTTTGTTTCGTAATCACTGGAAAGCATCTGTTCAATCCGAAAATATTCTCCCTCAATAAGACGGGAAACAACCATGGTCTGGTCAAACTCAAATAAGATATGGTTTTTTGTAAAGAAAATACTTACCATATCATCCATTTCTCCGGAAAGAATCTTGCTGATTTCATTCAGCGTTTTTCCCGGAACCACCACCTTGCGGTCCTCATAATTCTTTTTCAGAGCCATTTTTCGAATCGCAATCCGGTGGCCGTCCAGAGAAACAACCTTCAGACAGTTGTCTTTAATCTCAAAAAGTTCTCCGGTCATCAATTTGTTGTTCTCATTTACAGCAATAGAGAAAATTGTCTGACGAATCATTTCTTTTAAGGTATATTGTGAGATTGTCAGGGACTCTTCTCTTTCGATCAGGGGGAGGTAAGCAAAATCTTCTCCTGATTTTCCAGGAATATTAAATTTTGCTTTTTCACAGGTAATGGTGGCTGTAAATTTATCATCTGTCACGATGGTTACATCATTGTCCGGAAGTCTTCTTATAATTTCATAGAAAATTTTTGCATCCAGAGCCACAATTCCTCTTTCGACAATGGTTCCTTCAACAATGGTTTCAATGCCAAGTTCCATATCATTGGTTGTAAATTTGATCTGACTGGCAGATGCATCGATTAAGATACATTCCAAAATTGGCATGGTGGTCTTGGAAGGAACTGCTTTTAATGAAATGCTGACGCTCTTCAGTAAGCTGTTTTTAGAGCAGATAATTTTCATAATGTGTAAAACTCCTTTCCTGGGTGATGTGGTTTTTTTATAAATAATATTATAAAAGAAATTCGTATTCGTCGCCGTAGGGGCTGTGAATATGTGAAAAACTTCTTAAAGCCCCGTAATTCCTAAGGTTTTGAGGTTGGATAACTCTAGGGAAAGGACAACTTTAAGTATGTGTATAAATTGTGCGAAATAATTTTGAAAATTTGAGCAAAAAAATTATCAACATCTCATAGGGGGTTATAAACACCTTATACACCGCTTATGTGGAAAAAGGCCTTAAACATGTGGATTAATCTTTTTCTTGAGGATTTCCACTGTGTTTTTCAGGTTATCGTCTACGCTGATCTCGTGTTCGATTTTTTCAATACCGTGCATAACCGTTGTATGGTCTCTGTTTCCAAGGCTTTTTCCGATGGATTTCAAAGGTGTGGAAATAATTTCTCTGCAGAGATACATGGCAACCTGTCTGGGAACCACGATCTTGGAATTTCTTTTGTTTCCGCAGATATCTGCAGCGGTAACGCTGAAATGCTCTGCGACCATGGAAATGATATATTCCGGTGTGATCACCTTTTTTTCATCGGGAGAAATGATATCCTTTAGAGCCTGTTCGGCAAGTTCAAGATCAATCTCTCTTTTTTCAAGCTTGGCAAAAGCGACTACTTTATTAAAAGCGCCTTCCAGCTCCCGGATGTTGGATTTGATATTGTTGGCAATATACTGGATCACGTCCTCGCTGATGTTGTAGCCGTCCAGTTCTTCTTTTTTGTGAAGGATTGCCATTCGTGTTTCATAGTCCGGCAGCGTGATATCTGCGATGAGTCCCCATTCGAATCGGGAACGGAAGCGTTCCTCCAAAATTTCCATATCTTTCGGCGGTTTATCGGAGGATATGATAATCTGTTTTTTCGCGCTGTGAAGACTGTTGAAGGTATGGAAAAATTCTTCCTGTGTGGATTCCTTTCCAATGATGAACTGAATATCGTCTACCAGAAGAACATCGATATTTCTGTATTTTTCACGGAATTTTGTCATGGCTGTATTATTTCCGTTACGGATGGTTTCAATCAGCTCGTTGGTAAATTCCTCACTTGTCACGTACAAAACCTTGCTGTCTTTGTTGTTTTCCAAAATGTAATGTCCGATGGAATGCATAAGATGGGTTTTTCCAAGACCAGCTCCGCCGTAGATAAACAGAGGATTGTATGCTTCTCCCGGAGATTCCGCCACTGCAAGGGATGCCGCCTGGGCAAATTTGTTGTTGCTTCCCACGACAAAGGTATCAAAGGTATATTTTGGATTCAGATGCGCTTCTTCAAAACGGCTGTCCTGTGTATAAGTATTATTATAAGAAGTTTCTTTTTTCTGCACCTCGCTTGACAAAATAAATTCAACCTCGCAGTCAGCAAGGCCGATCACGTTGCAGATTGTGATCTGCAGCGGGATTTTGTAGCGTTTGGTGATGTAGCCAAGTCCCATAGTTCCCTGTTCCGCGGGAATTACGACCGTGACCGTATTATTTTTTACTTCATAAACCTCCAGGGGCTTGAGCCATGTATTAAAAGAAATATCTGCAAGATCGTATTCCACACGGACAGCCTGCAGTATTTCTTCCCATTTTTCCTTTAAGATGTCCATTTTTGTTCTCCCGGTTCCTCCACTTTATATTCTGTTTTATAAAGGTGTTATATTTATGTCTTGTTTATGTACGTCAAGTCCCAAAAGGACATAAATATCCTTTTATATATTATAATAAATAAGAGTTTTGCGCAATGCCTAAAAGATATCTTTCAAAGGAAAATGTGGAAAACTATGCAATTTTTGAAAAATAGTTTTACACTGTCGAAATGGCTCTATTTCTGGGGGAAAATGTGTTCTTGTGTAAAACTGGGGTACCAAAAGTGGAAAAAGTTTTGATAAAAACGGTAGTTATCCACAAGTTATCCACAATTTTGTGGATAATCTTACGTAAACCTTTTTTTTGTCAACATTGAGGACATATATGGAATTAGTACTTGACGAAAATAAGCTTTATGAATATAATTGTAATGATGTTCTCTTATGTTAATGAAATAACGGAAAATAGATAAAGGAGGTGCCTTACCTATGAAAATGACATTTCAGCCGAAGAAGAGATCCAGAGCAAAGGTTCATGGATTCAGAGCGCGTATGAGCACAAAGGGCGGACGCAAAGTATTAGCTGCAAGAAGATTAAAAGGAAGAAAGCAATTATCAGCATAAGACCGCAGTCATGTGGTCTTTTCTTCTATAACGAAGAAAAAAGGAGGATTCGATGAAAAACTCGGAGTCCTTAAAGAAAAACAGAAATTTCAAAATCGTTTACAGACAAGGAACATCAAATGCAAATCGGCTTCTGGTGATGTACGTGCTGAAAAATCAGCACATGGAGAATCGTCTGGGAATATCAGTAAGCAAAAAAGTAGGGAACAGTGTGGTACGCCACAGAATCACCAGGTTGATAAGGGAAAGCTATCGTTTAAATGAAGATTTTTTTGAAATTGGCTATGATGTAGTCGTAGTGGCAAGACCTGCGGCAAAGGATAAAAGCTACAGGGAAATAGAAAGCGCTCTTTTGCATCTGGCAGGAAAGAATAAAATTGCAGGTAAGAAAAATGATAAAAAAATTTCTGATTAAAATGATTCGTCTCTATCAAAAATATTTATCGCCGATGAAGAGAACAAAATGTCCTTATATTCCCACATGTTCTCAGTATGGATTGGAAGCTATTGAAAAATATGGCGCAGTGAAGGGAAGCATTCTGGCAGTATGGAGGATTTTGCGGTGCAATCCCTTTTCTCATGGAGGGTATGACCCCGTGCCATAAAAGGACAGACTATTTTTGTCAGACTCTAGGAGGAAATGAAATTGGAAATGTTTTTGGCAACCAAGAGTAATTCATTCATTATTGGTCCCATCGCATCTGTAATGGGATGGATCATGAATGGAATCTACAAGATGCTGGATGGCTTGTTCAGTATTCAGAATCTTGGTCTCTGTATCATTATTTTCAGTATCATCATTTACCTTCTCATGACGCCGCTGCAGATCAAACAGCAGAAATTTTCCAAGCTTTCTGCTGTCATGCAGCCGGAGATCCAGAAGGTACAGAAAAAATATGCAGGGAAAAAGGATCAGGTTTCTCAGCAAAAAATGATGGAAGAGCAGCAGGCCATCTATCAGAAATATGGAGTGTCTCCTACCGGAAGCTGTGTGCAGCTTTTGATACAGTTCCCCATTTTGATGGCATTGTGGCAGGTTATCCAGAATATTCCTGCGTATGTTGACAGTGTAAAGGCAGTTTTTACCAATGTTATGAACAACATTGTAAGTGTCAGCGGTTACTCTGATATTTTGAGCAAATTTGTAACAGACAACAACATGACCCGAGTTCGTCTCATCATGGAAAATGATGTTGTGACAAAGAACTCTGTCATTGACTTTTTGTACGCGCTGTCCCCTTCTCAGTGGGCACAGCTTTCTGAGATGAAGGAATTTTCCTCTTTCTCAGATGCAATTAACACAACAGCAGCAGAAATTTCCGGAATGCAGAATTTCTTCGGACTGAACATCGCGGATCAGCCGTGGAACTATATCAAGGCAGCTTTTGCCGGCGGCGCAATCCTTCTGGCAATTGCAGCTCTTATGATTCCTCTGCTTTCCTGGGCAACACAGGTTCTGAACATCAAACTGATGCCGCAGGCCGCAGTGCAGAATGACGAAAACAACGCAATGGCCGGCTCCATGAAGACCATGAATATGTTCATGCCGATCATGTCCGCCATCTTCTGTTTCACATTCCCGGTTGGTCTTGGTATTTACTGGATTTCCAGTGCGGTGGTGCGAAGTATCCAGCAGATTCTCATCAACCGTCATCTGAATAAGATCAATATGGATGACCTGATCAACGAGAATATGAAGAAGCTGGAGAAGAAGAGAGAGAAAGCCGGACTTCCTCCTCAGAAAATCACAAACCAGGCCCATCAGAATGTAAGAAACATCAAGCCTGTGGAAAAAGGCATCAGCAATACAGACAGCAGTGAGAAAAACAGAAAATTAGAAGAATCTTACCAGAAAGCAGCGAATGCAAAACCCGGAAGTATTACAGCCAAAGCAAATATGGTTCGAGATTTTAACGAAAGAAACAAAAAGAAGTAACAGAAACGGAGGGTTATCATGGGAGATTACGTTCAGTTTTCCGCCAAAACAAAGAGCGAAGCAATCACAAAGGCATGTATTGAACTTGGCGTATCCAGTGACCAGTTGGAAATTCAGGTAGTCAGCGAAGGAAGCAGCGGATTTTTTGGAATTGGCAGCAAGCCGGCAGTCATCAAAGTGCGCAGGACTGACAGCGTTTCTGAACAGGAAGAGATTGAAAAGATAGTGGAATCCGTAAAGCTGGATACCATTAAGGAAGAAAATAAGAAGCCGGTCAAAAAAGAAAAAAAGGCAGCTCCTGCACCTCAGGAAAAACCGGTCAAAGAAAAACCGGCAAAGCAGGAGACTGCTGAAAAAGAAAAGCCTGTCAAAGAGAAACCTGCAAAGGAAAGACAGCCTCGTCAGGAAAAAGCAGAGAGACCGGAAAAACCGGTAAAGACCGGAAAGCCGGTAGAAATCATCACAGATGCTGCAGTGATCGAAGAAATCGAAAACAGCGCAAAGAAATTCCTGGCAGATGTATTTTCCTCCATGGAACTTGGAGAAGTGGAGATCAATTCCAAATACAATACAACAGACGGATGTCTGGAGGTAAGCTTTGAGGGTGAGGATATGGGTATTCTCATCGGTAAGAGAGGCCAGACACTGGATTCTCTTCAGTATCTTACAAGTCTTGTAGTAAACAAGGGAAGATCCAATTACATCCGTGTGAAGCTGGATACAGAGGATTACAGACGCCGTCGTAAAGAAACACTGGAAAATCTTGCAAGAGGCATTGCCTACAAGGTAAAGAAGACAAGAAAACCGGTTGTTCTGGAGCCGATGAATCCTTATGAGAGAAGGATCATCCATTCTGCTCTGCAGGGAAACAAATTTGTGGAGACCATCAGCGAGGGTGAAGAACCCTATCGCCATGTAGTTGTAAAATTAAAAAGATACTAGAAATGAAAGCCTCAGGCTTGCGTTGAAGTAAATAAAAATGTTATTCTAGGTGAAAGCGTGAATAACACGTGACTGCGTGTGCTTTCCCTGGGATAACATTTTTTTGTGAGGAGTTTATATGGAAAAAACAATCGCTGCAATCTCCACCGCGATGAGTGCTTCCGGAATCGGGATCATAAGGATCAGCGGTCCGCAGGCCATGGAGATTCTTGAAAAAATTTATCGTTCCAAGGGCGGAAAGAAAAAAATAAAAGAGATGCCCACACACACCATTCATTATGGATATATTTATGATGAGGAAAAACTGGTGGATGAGGTTCTGGTAATGCTCATGTATGCGCCGCGGACCTTTACCGGGGAAGATACGGTGGAAATTGACTGCCACGGCGGCGTGTACGCGTGCAGAAGAGTACTGGAAACGGTTTTGAAAAACGGTGCAAAAATCGCAGAACCCGGAGAATTTACAAAAAGGGCATTTCTGAATGGAAGGCTGGATCTGTCCCAGGCAGAGGCTGTCATGGACGTGATCGAGGCGAAAAACGAATATGCACTCCAAAGCTCCATGGAGCAGCTCAGAGGTTCTTTGAAAAAGGCGGTGACAGAAATTCGCAGCGATCTGATTTATCATATCGCTTATATTGAATCTGCATTGGATGATCCGGAACATATCAGTCTTGAGGGTTATGCACAGAAGCTTCTGGAAGTTGTGGAAAAGTCATGTGAAGAGCTCCGGTATCTTGTGGACAGTTCTTCTGACGGTAAGATCATACAGGAAGGAATCCGGACGGTGATCCTCGGAAAGCCCAATGCCGGGAAATCCTCTCTTCTCAATCTTCTTGTGGGAGAGAACCGGGCGATTGTCACCGATATCGCAGGCACCACAAGGGACATTCTGGAAGAGTATATCAACCTGCATGGGATCACACTCAGAATGATAGACACGGCAGGAATCCGGGAAACAGAAGATATTGTGGAAAAGATCGGCGTTGCCAAAGCCAGAGAAACAGCAAAGGAAGCAGACTTGATCCTGTATGTGGTGGATTCCTCCACAGCGCTTGACAAAAATGACGAAGAAATCATTTCCATGATTCAGGACAAAAAAGCGATCGTTCTTTACAATAAGACGGATTTGCCGGCAGCCATAGACCTGGAGGAGCTGAAAAAGCTTGCCGGTCATCCGGTGATTCCCATTTCAGCAAAAGAGAAAACTGGGGTAAGAGAACTGGAAGAAGAGATGAAGGCTATGTTTTTTGGGGGAGATCTTACCTTTAATGACCAGATATATATTACAAATGCCCGTCACAAAGAAGCCCTGAAGGAAGCATACGAAAGCCTTTCCCTTGTAAAAAACAGCATAGAGCTGGGAATGCCGGAGGATTTCTTTTCGATTGATCTGATGAATGCCTATGAAAGTCTGGGACGTATTTTGGGTGAATCCGTGGGCGAGGATTTGGTGAATGAGATTTTCAGCAAATTCTGTATGGGTAAATAATCTTTTGCAGTATAAAACGGAGAAAAAATCATGAAAAAAGCACTGACAGAAAATTATGACATTGTTGTGGTGGGAGCAGGACATGCAGGCTGTGAGGCTGCCCTGGCAGGTGCTCGCCTTGGCATGAAGGTGGTCATGTTCACTGTGAGCGTGGACAGCATCGCTCTGATGCCCTGCAATCCGAATATCGGCGGCAGTTCCAAGGGCCATCTGGTACGTGAGGTGGATGCTCTTGGAGGAGAAATGGGAAAAAATATTGACCGGACCTTTATCCAGTCAAAAATGCTCAACAGTTCCAAGGGTCCGGCGGTCCATTCCCTTCGGGCGCAGGCGGACAAGCAGGCATACAGCAACCGGATGCGCCGTGTTCTGGAAGAAACCGAAAATCTGACGATCCGTCAGGGAGAGGTGACAAAGCTTCTGGTGGAGGACGGCAGGATCAAAGGGGTTGAAACCTATTCCGGCGCTGTTTACACCTGCAGGGCAGTGGTGCTCTGTACGGGAACCTACCTGAAGGCGCGCTGTATTTACGGCGATGTGAGCAATTATACGGGGCCAAATGGGCTGCAGGCGGCCAATTACCTTACAGAATCCCTGAAGGAGCTCGGCATAGAAATGTTCCGGTTCAAAACAGGAACGCCGGCCCGTATTGCGGGAAATTCCATTGATTATACAAAAATGGAGGAGCAGTTCGGGGATGAGAGAGTGGTGCCGTTTTCTTTTTCCACCGATCCCGAGGAGGTACAGATCGATCAGGTTTCCTGCTGGCTTACCTATACCAACGAAAAAACCCATGAGATCATCCGCGCAAACCTTGACCGCTCGCCGCTTTTTTCCGGAACGATCGAGGGAACCGGCCCAAGATATTGTCCGTCCATTGAGGATAAGGTGGTGCGGTTTGCAGATAAAAACCGGCATCAGGTGTTTATTGAGCCGGAGGGACTTTATACAAACGAAATGTATATCGGTGGTATGTCAAGCTCCTTGCCTGAGGATGTGCAGTATGAGATGTACCGCTCCGTTCTCGGGCTTGAAAACGCCAGAATTGTGAAAAATGCCTACGCCATTGAATATGACTGCATTAATCCGAGACAGCTTTATCCCAGTCTTGAATTTAAGACGATCAAAGGGCTTTACAGTGCAGGTCAGTTTAACGGAAGCTCAGGATATGAGGAGGCGGCTGCACAGGGGCTTATTGCGGGCATAAACGCAGCTTTGGGCATCAAAGGTAAGGAACCTCTGGTCCTCGACCGTTCGGAGGCTTATATCGGCGTTCTCATCGACGATCTGGTGACAAAGGAAAACCATGAGCCCTACCGTATGATGACCAGCCGGGCAGAATACAGGCTTCTTCTGCGGCAGGACAATGCAGATCTGCGCCTTCGCAAAAAGGGATATGAAGCAGGGCTTGTGGACGAAGAGACATATCAGAAGCTTCTTCAGAAAGAGAAGATGATCGAAGAAGAGGTAAAGCGTGTAGAGCACACCAATTTAGGTGCATCCAAAGAGGTGCAGGCACTTTTGGAACAATACAAAAGCACTCCGCTGAAATCCGGGACCACCCTGGCAGAGCTTCTGCGCCGTCCGGAGCTCACCTACGAAGCGCTGGCTCCCATTGATGAAAACCGTCCAAAGCTTCCCTGGGATGTGAAGGAGCAGGTGGAAATCAACATCAAGTACGACGGATATATCCGCCGTCAGCTGAAGCAGGTGGAGCAGTTCAAAAAACTGGAAGCAAAGAAGATTCCTGAAAATCTGGATTATGAAAAAGTGGGAAGCCTGCGCATTGAAGCGCGGCAGAAGCTGGAAGCATACCGTCCGGTTTCCATTGGACAGGCATCCAGGATTTCCGGGGTATCTCCGGCAGATATTTCGGTGCTTCTCGTATATATGGAGCAGTATGGAAGGAGAAAACAGGATGAAGTATGATGTGAGCATTCTGGAAAAGGGCTGTGAGGATCTTGGAATTTCCTTAAATGAAGTGCAGAAAGAACAGTTTATCCGGTTTTACGAGCACCTCATAGAAAAAAACAAGGTGATGAATTTGACGGGGATCACAGAGCTTGAAGAGGTTCTGGTAAAGCATTTTCTGGACAGCCTGGCCTGTGTAAAGGCGGTGGACCTGTCAAAGGTAAAAACGTTTATGGATGTGGGAACCGGCGCCGGATTTCCGGGAATTCCCCTGAAGATTGCCTTTCCCCATCTTCAGGCATGCCTTTTGGATTCTCTGAAAAAAAGAGTGAATTTTCTGGAGGAAGCCTTTGCACTTCTGGGAATCCGGGATATCGAGGCTGTTCATGGCCGGGCAGAGGAATTTGCCAAAAATAAGGCATACAGAGAGCAGTACGATCTGTGCGTATCCCGGGCGGTTTCCAACCTGGCTACGCTGTCGGAATACTGCCTTCCCTATGTAAAAAAAGGCGGCTTCTTTGTTTCCTATAAGTCCGGAAGTGTAAAAGAAGAAGCAGCGGGAGCGGAGAAAGCCATTGCGCTTTTGGGTGGAAAAATAAAAGAAATCGTCTATTTTGCGCTTCCTGATTCCGATATTGAACGTTCCTTGGTAGTTATCGAAAAAATAAAAAATACGCCTGCCCGTTATCCGCGAAAAGCAGGAACACCATTAAAAGAGCCTCTGTCCTGAGGCTCTTTTATTTTCACACAATCCTCACATTTTTATCCCATTTTAATCACATAATCTTCATAAAATATATAAGACAGGGATGTCCTGAAAGCCTGTTTTTATGTTTTATTTAAGGACATCTCCTTAAAAAAAGGAGGAGAGTACATTGATTGAAGTGAACAATCTGGTCAAACGATATGGAGACCAACTGGCGGTGGATCACCTCTCTTTTCAGATTGAAAAGGGAAAAATTTATGGATTTCTGGGGCCGAACGGCGCGGGAAAATCTACCACTATGAACATTATTACCGGCTATATTGCCTCAACAGAAGGGACGGTTCTCATTGACGGGCACGATATCCTGGAGGAGCCGGAAGAGGCAAAAAAATGCATTGGCTATCTGCCCGAACAGCCGCCCCTTTACTTTGATATGACCGTTCTGGAATATCTGAAGTTTGTGGCTGATCTGAAAAAAATCCCCAAAGATAAAAAGGAATCCATGATTGAAGAAATCATGGAAAATGTGAAAATTACGGACATGAAAAATCGTCTGATAAAGAATCTTTCCAAAGGATACCGTCAGAGGGTTGGACTTGCGCAGGCCATTATGGGATATCCGGACGTGATCATTCTGGATGAGCCTACGGTTGGCCTGGATCCCAAGCAGATCATCGAAATCCGTTCTTTGATCAAAGATCTGAAAAAGAAGCACACGGTGATCCTGAGCTCTCACATTCTTTCAGAGGTCAGCGCAGTATGTGATTATGTGATGATCATTTCCCATGGAAAGCTGGTTGCCAGCGATACGCCGGAAAATCTGGGCCGTCTGGCAGAAGGGTCGAATACCCTGTCTATCACTGCAAAAGGCGAAAGAAAGGCCATTCTGGACGCTCTGGAGCCGATAGAAGGCGTAAAAGAGCTGAAGGTAGAATCAGATCCGGAGCAGCCGTTCTGGAATATTCAGATTCGCACAGAAGAACAGACCGATATCCGGGAGCAGGTATTCTATAAAATGGCAGAAGCAGGCTGTCCGATCTTGGAAATGCAGTCCAAGAAGGTTTCTCTGGAAGAAATATTCCTGGAGCTGACGGAAGGGGAAAAGGAGGAAAAAGAACATGAAGGCGATTTATAAGAGAGAGTTAAAAAGCTATCTCACTTCTATGGTGGGCTATCTCTTTATCTTTTTTGTTTTGATTCTGGCAGGAGTGTATTTTTCTGCATACCAGCTGTCTGCGGCAATTCCCAAATTTGAGTATACCTTGAGCGCAATGACCTTTGTATTTCTCATAGGAGTTCCGATTCTTACCATGCGTGTCATGGCGGAAGAACGGAAACAGAAAACAGACCAGTTGCTTCTGACAGCGCCGGTATCGGTAGGAAGCATTGTCATGGGAAAATTCCTGGCGCTTGTGACGATTTATGCGATTCCGGTAGGTGTTCTCTGTTTTTACCCTTTGATCATGTCAAAGTTTGGCGCAGTTTCCTTTGGCTCTGCTTATACGGCTATTTTGGGATTCTTCCTGCTTGGCTGCTCTAATCTGGCTATTGGTATGTTTGTGTCTGCGATTACAGAAAGTCAGGTGATTGCTGCGGTTCTGACCTTTGTTCTTCTGTTTGCATTTTATATGATGAACGGGATTTCTTCCTTCTTTTCACAGACTGCTTTGTCTACCTGCGTGGCCTTTGGTCTTGTGATTCTGGCATTGGCAATGATTCTTTACACGATGATAAAAAACCTTCTGATTTCCGTGATCGCAGGTGCAGCAGGGGAAATAGCACTGGTGGTCGTATATCTGGTGAAGCCTGCGGTGTTTGAGGGTGGGATCCAGAAAGTACTGGAGGTATTTAACCTGAGCGGTCATTTTGAGAATTTTGCTAATGGTATGTTTGATATCACCGGTATTGTATATTTTGTTTCTGTAGCTGCGGTTTGCCTGTTTCTTACCATGCAGACAGTGACAAAAAGACGGTGGAATTAGGGGGTGAAAAAGGTGAAAGAAAAGAAAATAAAATGGAAAGAAAAAGTTGGAAAAATAAGCAAAAAGCACTTGAAAAACGGCTCTTACACAATGGGAATTTCCGCTGTTTTTATTGCGGCTGTGGTTCTTGTAAACCTGATCGTAGGAGAGCTGCCGGCAAAGTATTCACAGATAGATATCAGTGATTCTGGACTTTACAGCATTGGGGAAGAGACAGAAAAAATGCTTCATGATCTGGAATCTGATGTAACCATTTATCAGATTGCCCAGGATGGAAGTGAAGACGAAAATATTAAAAGCCTTCTGAAACGATATGAGGATGAATCCAAGCATATTAAAGTAGAACAGAAGGATCCGGTGGTAAATCCGGGGTTTGTTTCGGAATATACAGAGGATAACCTTTCAAATAACAGCCTGATCGTGGAGAGCGGGGAGAGAAGCAAGGTTATCAATTATAATGATATGTACGAAAGCTCCATTGACTATAATACTTACAGCTATCAGACAACCGGCTTTGACGGAGAGGGGCAGATCACAAGCGCAATTGGATATGTAACCTCCGAAGAGCTGCCGATTCTCTATACCCTGGAGGGGCATGGAGAAATCAGTCTGGATTCTACATTGAAGGACAGCATTGAGAAAGCCAATATGGAAATACAGACGCTGAATCTTCTCACGGAAGGAGAAGTTCCGGAAGATGCAGACTGTCTGATGATCAACGCACCTACCTCTGATATTTCTGCAGAAGAAAAAGATGCGCTTCTTTCTTATCTGGAAAACGGCGGAAAAGCCATGATTTTTACGGATTATACAGGAACAGAAATGAAAAATCTTGCTGCGGTTCTGGAAAATTACGGTGTACAGACAGCAGAGGGCATTGTTTTTGAAGGAGATTCTCAGCATTATGCAATGCAGATGCCCTATTATCTGATCCCGACAGTGAACAGTACCGACGCAACCTATGATGTGGCTTCCGGAAATCGTCTGATTCTTATGCCCTATGCCCAGGGAATCCAGAAAATGGATGAGGTCAGAGATACGGTGACCATCGAAAGTCTTCTCACTACCACAGATCAGGCGTATTCCAAGACAAATATGAACAGCACACAGATAGAAAAAGAGGAGGGTGACATTGCAGGGCCGCTTGATCTTGGCGTAAGTATCACGGAAAAGCTGGATGAAGAAAAAGAGACAAAAATAGTATACTATTCAACATCTGCATTGCTGGACGGTCAGGTCAACCAAATGGTATCCGGAGGCAATCATGAGCTTTTGCTCTCTTCTCTGAAATGGATGACAGGGGCAGAGGAAAATGCATCTGTCGCGATTTCGGCAAAAAGTCTGGAAATGTCTTATCTGACGCTTACAGACTATGATGCAAGCTTCTGGAAAATCTGTACCATGGGTCTGATTCCTGGATTTTTCCTGGTCGCAGGCTTTGGTATTTGGCTGAAAAGGAGAAAAGCATAATGAAGAAAAAGAGTGTAAGACTCCTCACTTCTGTCGTAGCTTTGGGCGTTCTTGGTGCAGGATACGCAGGCGTACGATATTATGTGAAAACTGAAGAAAAGAAAGAGTCAGAAGCTGAGGAAAAGGAGGCAGAGGATATTTCCATATTCTCTGCACCCGCGGAAAATCTGGAATCTGTGAAGTTTTTTGTTGACGAAAAAGAAGTGACCTTTGATTATGATAAAGAAGGGGATTTGTGGACGCGCAGAGATGAGGCGGCTTTTCCTGTAAATCAGGATAAACTTTCTGAGGCAGCAGGGGCTGTGAGCAGTTTAAATGCAGAACGTGTTCTGGAAGATGTGGAAAACCTTGCAGAATATGGACTGGATAGTCCGCAGAACACAGTTACTGTGGATGCAGGCGAAGAAAATCTTACGATGCGTATTGGCGATTACAATGAAGGTGTGAGTCAGTATTATGTTGCCTGCGGAGATGATGACAGTACAGTATATTTGGTTGCAGGTGCTCTGGTAGAACCATTTTTTGGGGATTTGTATGATTATGCCCAAAAGGAAGAATTTCCTGCTATTGACAGTTCGAACATAAGTTCTGTACAAGTAGACATGAAAGAAAATTCATATACCCTGAAATACAAGGAAGAAGATTCTCTGTGGGAAGTTTCTGCTAATGAATCCGTAGAAAAAGCAGATTCGGCAAAAGCGTCAGGCGTTACATCTTCAGTTTCTGCTTTGGAATACTTTGATTTTGTGGATTATCAATGCACAGATCTGGAGAAGTACGGTCTTAAAGAACCTTACGCTACAATTACAGTAGACTATAAGGAAGAGGAAGAGACGGAAAAGAGTGAGGATGAAACTTCGGATGCGGAAAACGCAGAGGAAACTTCAGAAGAAACTTCTTCAGAGGAAGAGACAGAAGAAGCAGAGCCGGTTATGCTTGATAAGCAGTTAGTACTCTATATTGGCGACCAGGGTGAGGAAGAAACCAGATATGCTGCATTAGAAGGAAGCGATGATATTTATACAATTTCAGAAGAATTGCTTGCGCCTCTTTTAGATGAAACAGCAGAAAGCTTCTGGGATTTGTCTCTAGGATATAAAGCGTTAAACCAGGCTGAAAAAGTTGATATTTCCTACGGAAGTGAAAATCACACAATAAATGTTTCACGTGAAACATCTGAGGATGAGGACGGAAAAACAAAAGAAGAAATTACGTATCTGTTAGACGGAAAAGAATTGGATGATACAACAACGCTCAATACATTCTGGAATAAGCTGACAAATATGTCCGCCCAGAAAATTCTCACAGAAAGCTATGTGCCGGAGACAGAGTCTGAGATGACAACAAAGGTTACTTCTGTGGATGGTGCTGTTGTGGAAGCAGACTTTTATAGTTATGATACAAATTTCTATGCTGTCGTTATTGAGGACAGAGTATATCTGGTAAATAAGGTGGGTATTAAGGATATGTTCCAGGCATATGAAAACCTTGTTGCAGGAGGTGAAGAATAACAAAGAATAGAACAGTACAACCAAAAGACAGATGTCGTATGGTTGTCAGAAGATAAAAATGCCCCGCTGGATTTGCAGTATGAGATTTCCCGGCAGAGAAGCTCTGTGCGAAGCACGGCTTCCTGTGGAAAATATCTGCAAGGGTACCAGCGGGGTGTTTTACTTCTAAAGCATTTTTTAGTTTTACTCGAAGAAAATATGAAATTGTTCCATGAATTTTTCGGAAGTTTCAATATGCGGCAGATGTTTTGCATTTCTAACGACAGCCGTTTCTATAGAAGAATTTATTTTCTGATATTCTTTTGCTATATTCGAACTGTTTGTCTCTTTGTCTCCTGATATTATATAAATACTGTTGTTGATCGTTTTGAGTGCATTTGTGATATCCACATTCATATATTTGCATATCATACTAATATACAAATATTTGGCATAGTATCCACCCTTATGAGCAGCTTCGTAATAAGCATCTATGATGGATTCGTCCGCATGGAAAGGATTGTAATAAAGCTTTTCCAAAAACAGATTACTGGAAATTTCACGTGAAACTGCAATATGATAAATAAAGGTTCCGAAAATAGGTACTTGAAGAATACAGCTTAATAATTTCTCCTGTTCCTTTACTTTTTGTGTAAAAGAAGTAAGACTTGGTGGATTAATGAGCATAATTCGATGAATAAGCTCCTGATCATGAAGTGCTGTCATGAGAGCAAAGGAACCAGAAAATCCACTGGTCATAATGTCTGTCTTTTCTTTAATTACATCTTTTATAAAATTGCTGATCAACTCTACGTAAACGAAGTTTGTATAAGTGATTCCGGCTTTCTCGGAACGACCACATCCAAGCAAATCCAATGTATAAACTGTATGATCAGAAGATAACTGCTCTTCAATCTGATTCCATTCATATCCGGAAGCACCTGGAAGCATATCATGAATCAAAAGAATAGGTGTTCCATTTCCTGATTTCTTATAATATACACGGCCTAATCGACATGTATAAAAATTGCTAGAAGATTCCGAAAGCAAATTTTTTGCCTGAGAGTTACTTTCTATAAAACGGTTGGATAAATGGAGAATTGCAGTAGCGCCTGCCATTAATGTTGCGAATGTAAATAATTTATGGTTGTTCGATTTCATGTTAATTCCTCCTTTCCAGATAGGTTTATTATACGCCAATATGCATGGTTTTACAACGATTTTGTAAAATGTTTCACGTGAAACATTTTACAAATCTTGTGATTTTAGGTATAATTGTTAATGATGAAAGGATGAGAATTGGAGTGATAAAATGAATAAAAAGAAGCATCCTGGATACCTTTATTTTTTTGTAGGACTGTGTTTTATTATAGCGGGAATTGTAGGTGAAATGGCTACGTTTTATCCTATAGGAATTTGTATGTTTGTTTTAGGTGTTATTAATAAGAAATAGCGATAAGTGTTTGCTGGAAAAATTTAATAATGTTTCACGTGAAACATTGTAAAGAAAAATGTGACTAAGTTTTGTAGTATGATTCAAGAAAAATTCATGCACTATTTTTTGTGATTATTTTGCAAAATTTTTGGTTATAATCTTAATAGTATGATATAATATGAACACTTAATGAATTCAAGTCGAAGACGCAGAATGAATTTAGTGTGAATTTATACCTGGACACTTAGCGAGGTGAGAAATGGGATCAACAGAGCTTAGTGACCATGGTATTACCCGAAACACTTAATGAATTCAAGACGAAGATGCAGAATGAATTTAGTGTGAATTTATACCTGGACACTTAGCGAGGTGAGAAATGGGATCAACCGAGTTTAGTGACCATGGTATTACCCGAAACACTTAATGAATTCAAGACGAAGACGCAGAATGAATTTCATGTGAATTAAGTTGATAGTTTTTGGTTAAAGGAGGGATAAGGTTTGGGAAGAATCATCGCTGTAGCCAATCAGAAAGGCGGGGTTGGAAAGTCTACCACAGCAATCAATTTGTCTTCATGTCTTGCGGAACTGGGGAAGAAGGTTTTGACAATAGACATTGATCCGCAGGGAAATACCACCAGTGGGTTTGGTGTGGATAAAAACAGTGTAGATAATACGTTGTATGAGCTTCTCCTGGGGCAAGCGGAAACAAAAAATACAATCATCAAAAATGTTGTAGAAAACGTAGATTTAATACCATCGAATATGAATCTGTCCGGCTCAGAGATAGAGCTGATTGGAGTAGAAAACAAAGAGTACATACTAAAAGAAATCACAGATAAGATTCGGAGAAAGTATGACTATATTATTATGGACTGTCCGCCTTCGCTGAGCATGCTGACAATTAACGCGCTGACAGCGGCAACTTCTGTGCTGGTTCCCATTCAATGTGAATATTATGCGCTGGAAGGGCTTTCACAGCTCGTACATACCATTGAATTGGTAAAGGAGCGCCTGAACAAACGTTTGAAGATTGAAGGTGTGGTATTTACCATGTATGACGCTAGGACAAATCTTTCCCTTCAAGTTGTAGAGAATGTGAAGGATAATCTGCAGCAAAATATCTATAAGACCATTATACCGAGAAATGTCAGACTGGCAGAAGCTCCAAGCTATGGGCAGCCAATTAACATTTATGACCCAAAATCTGCAGGAGCAGAGAGTTACAGACTGCTTGCAGAAGAAGTGATCAACAGGGAGGGCGAATAATGGCGGCGAGGAAGACAGGAGGCCTTGGAAGAGGTCTGGATGCGCTGATTCCTACGAAATCAGAAAATTTTAAGACAACGGAAAAGAAAGTAAAAGCAGCTGACTCTTCATCCAAAACAAAAAAAGCAGAAGAGCCTGTGATAAAAGAAAAAATAATAGAAAAAATAGTGGAGGTTCCGGCAGAAACTTATGTGAAACTGTCAATGGTAGAGCCAAACAGAAATCAGCCCAGAAAGCAGTTTGATGAGGACGCATTGTTGGAACTTTCAGAATCGATTAAGCAATACGGTATTATACAGCCGCTTCTTGTGTCCGATAAAAAGGACTACTATGAGATCATCGCAGGAGAGAGACGCTGGAGAGCCGCCAAAATGGCGGGACTGAAAGAAGTTCCCGTGATCATTAAGGAATTTACAGAACAGGAAATTGTGGAAATCTCTTTGATTGAAAACATTCAAAGGGAAGATTTGAATCCGGTGGAGGAAGCTTTTGCTTATAAACGTCTTCTGGAAGAATTTCATCTGAAGCAGGATGAAATTGCGGAGCGTGTATCCAAAAGCCGTACTGCGGTCACAAATTCCCTGCGTCTTTTGAAACTGGATGAAAGAGTACAGCAGATGCTGATCGATGAGATGATTTCTGCGGGCCATGCAAGAGCACTTCTGGCACTTCCGGCAGGCGATATGCAGGCTGAGGTGGCAATGAAAGTATTTGATGAAAAGCTCAGTGTCCGGGAGACAGAAAAGCTGGTAAAACGTCTTTCAGAGCCGGCAAAAGCAAAAAAAACTCCGGCTGTAAATACGGCGGAGGATGCTATTTATGAAAGCCTGGAAGAGAAAATGAAAGGAATTGTGGGAACAAGAGTATTGATCCACAGAAAAAAGAACAATAAAGGAAAAATAGAAATAGAATATTATTCTAAGGATGAATTGGAACGGATCATTGATCTGTTTGAATCCATTGGCTGACAGACAGAGGATATATTTGGGAGGAACTTATGAATACAATATTTGAAAACCTGGGAAGCGCTTCAGGGATTATGATCGTTGTATTGCTGGTTCTGGTAATTATCCTTCTTGTGAATGTTATCAGCAGCAATATGCGAATCAGCCGTCTGGAGCGGAAGTACAGGATGTTTATGAAGGGAAGCGACGCCCAGTCCCTGGAAAAACAGTTTGTCCGCAAGTTTGCGCAGATTGACAGGCTCTATGAGGCAAAAGAAGAGCATGAGCAGGATATCAACTATATTAAGAAAAAATTCGAAGTGATTTTTAGTAAGTATGGTGTGGAAAAGTACGATGCTTTTGATGATGTCGGTGGAAAACTAAGCTTTGCTTTGGCGCTGCTTGACAAAAGCAATTCCGGTATTATTTTGAATGCAGTACACAGCCGGGATAATTGCTTTCTTTATTTCAAAGAGATTGTAAAGGGCGAATCTTATGTAATGCTCAGCCAGGAAGAAGTAGAGGCCCTTCGGAAAGCTGTAAATTTTGAGTTCGGAGACATTTCCGAGTCATAAAAAGGAAATATACATGCGTATGTGCGCAGAATACAGGAGGAAAAGAAAATCATGTTAGACATTAAATTTGTGAGAGAAAATCCGGAAATCGTAAAACAGAATATCCGCAATAAATTCCAGGACAGCAAGCTGGAGCTGGTTGACAGAGTTCTGGAGCTTGACAAAGAAAACAGGGAAATCAAACAGGAAGTAGAGGCTCTTCGCGCAGAGCGAAACAAGATTTCCAAGCAGATTGGCGCGCTGATGGGACAGGGAAAACGTGAGGAAGCGGAAGAAGTAAAAAAACAGGTAGCTGCTTCCGGAAGCCGTATTGAGGAGCTTTCCGCCCGGGAAAAAGAGGTTGAGGAAGAACTTCTGAAAGATATGATGGTGATTCCAAACATCATTGATCCGTCTGTTCCCATTGGAAAGGATGACAGTGAAAATGTGGAAGTAGAACGTTTTGGAGAGCCTGTTGTTCCGGATTTTGAAGTTCCTTATCATACAGATATTATGGAAAAATTCAATGGAATTGACCTTGACAGCGCAAGGCGTGTGGCCGGAAATGGATTTTACTATCTCATGGGAGATATTGCAAGACTGCACTCCGCAGTGATTTCCTATGCACGTGATTTTATGATTGACAGGGGCTTTACCTATTGTGTACCGCCTTTTATGATCCGAAGCAATGTGGTGACCGGCGTAATGAGCTTTGCAGAAATGGAAGCTATGATGTATAAAATTGAGGGCGAGGATCTTTACCTTATCGGAACCAGCGAGCATTCCATGATCGGAAAATTCATCGACCAGATCATTCCGGAGGAACAGCTTCCCCAGACGCTCACCAGCTATTCTCCATGCTTCCGCAAGGAAAAAGGTGCGCATGGTCTGGAAGAGCGCGGTGTTTATCGTATTCACCAGTTTGAAAAGCAGGAAATGGTCGTTGTCTGCAAACCGGAAGAGAGCCCAATGTGGTTTGATAAGCTGTGGCAGAATACGGTAGATCTGTTCCGCTCCATGGATATTCCGGTGCGTACATTGGAGTGCTGCTCCGGCGATTTGGCGGATCTGAAGGTGAAATCTGTGGACGTAGAGGCGTGGTCCCCCCGTCAGAAAAAATATTTTGAGGTTGGAAGCTGCTCTAATCTGGGAGATGCGCAGGCACGTCGTCTGAAGATCCGTGTGAATGGAGAAGACGGACGGAAATATTTGGCGCATACACTCAATAACACCGTAGTAGCTCCGCCCCGTATGCTGATCGCATTTTTGGAAAACAATCTGAATGCAGACGGTTCCGTGAACATTCCGGAAGCGTTGCAGCCATACATGGGCGGCATGAAGAAAATAGAGCCGAAGTCTCAGGCATAAATAAGGCAGGAGATTTTTTGTGAAAGGAGGTGTTCCTGTGCACAGTTATTTGAAAGCAGTAGGTTTTTCCGAGGTAAGAAAACGCAGTGAAATCAAGGAAATCATTAAGGATGTGATAACGTCTTACGATGAAAAGAATGTGGTGGAAAATCATCAGGACGGTGTATTTGCAGAATATTCAAAGTTTTATGGCTGCGATTGTGGAATTACCGTGTGTGGACAGTACGATGAGGACAATCAATTTCATGTAGAATATTATTTCCCCTTTTTCCGGGGGACCGGGATTACCACGCAGGAAAATATTTCTATACAGCGTCATGCAGAAAAGGAATCTTTTGCAGGCGCATGTGATGATCTGCGCATCGGCGTCACATTGATTTTTTATCTTCAGAATGCAGCAGAATTTATGTTGGAAGAACAAAAAGGTAATTTTTTACCACAAGGGCAGCCACTGACCCTTTCCGGTCTGGCTTCGGAGGGAAAGATCCTTTTTCCCTTGCAGAAGGATAAGGAAGCGGTGAAGGTGGAGCGCGAGCTGGCAAAGAATCGAAGCAATCTTATTGCCGCGGCCAGAAACGGGGATGAGGATGCGATGGAAAGCCTGACAATGGAGGATATGGACACCTATTCCATGATTTCCCAGAGGATTGTGACCGACGATATTCTGACGATTGTGGACTCCTATTTTATGCCTTATGGCATTGAGTGCGACCAGTACAGCATTCTGGGAGAAATTCTTGATTTTATGGTTTTTAAGAATATTCTTACAGGGGAAGATATTTGTCAGCTTACTGTGGAATGCAATGATATGCAGTTTGATGTGTGCATTAATAAAAAAGACCTTTTGGGCGAGCCAAAGGTTGGACGCCGGTTTAAAGGAATGGTGTGGCTTCAGGGGCAGCTCCATTTTTAGGAAAATAAAATATCTTCCGGGAAAATTCTTGTCTTGTATTTTTTCGGGAGATATAGTAAAATTAACAGCGGAATATTTTGTATAGTTGTCTCCGTAGCTCAGCAGGATAGAGCGTCCGCCTCCTAAGCGGAAGGCCGTGTGTTCGAATCACATCGGGGACGCCAGCGCACTACCGCGGAAGATTTTTAATGAAATCTTCCGCGTTTTTTGATATTAATAAGGAAGGGAATCTTATGCTGAATATCTATTATGGTGATATGAAAGAAGCAGTATATAATACATCGGCCTATTTTAAATATGATTATGAAGACAGTTGGATTGTAGATCCTTTTGTGAAAGAAATGATTCAGGATGTAGATAAATCAACGGTTTTGGACAGTGGAGTGATAGACAGTCCGGTGTTAGGGAAAATTCCTCCAACCGGATTATCAGGCGGTGTGAAAACGTTAATCCTTTTTAAGTTTCATAAAGAGAAAATTTTCAATGCGTCAACCTGTGGCGATAACTGTGCGAAATGGCTCCTTAAAATTGCGGAATCGGAAGACAGGACAGTGAATCTGCGGCATTTGATGGATTTTGGTAAGGAACCTTTTACGATTCGTATTTTGAATACAAACGAGATTGTTCACTCTATGAAAGAACTGGTGCCGATTGCCGGAGAATTTGTCTGATGGAGGAGTGGTACGATGAAAGGGAAACATAGAGTTATTGTATCAACAAAACGTTTAAAATATGATTTTGAACTTCGGAGAAATCTGACGATCATTCGCGGGGACAGCGCTACAGGGAAAACTACTCTTGTGGATATGATTCAGGAATATGTGAACAATCCAACCGGAAGTCCGGTGGAAATGGTATGTGATAAGAAATGTTATGTACTGGAAGGTGCTCTGTGGAAAGGACAATTAGCGGAGATTACGGACAGTATCGTATTTATTGATGAGGGAAATGCTTTTATTAAGACAGAGGAGTTTGCCGGAAAAATTCAGAAAACAGATAATTATTATGTGATTGTAACGAGAGAGTCCCTGCCAACTTTGCCATACAGTGTGGAAGAAATTTACGGAATCCGGACATCGGGAAAGTATGGAACATCGAGAGTTTCGACCCTCATAGCTCAAAGGAATTCTTCAAAATCCAGCGGAAACGTCTCAATATAATCTTTTTCCAACAGAAGAAGGATATACTAAAAATTCAGGAGGAACTGTGCATGGAGCACTTGCGTTGTGTAGTGGAGCGAATTACATACCAAAATGCAGATAATGGTTATACAGTGCTGAAATGTGCAGTGAAGAATTACAACGATCTGGTCACTGTTGTTGGAACAATGCCGGATACCCATGTCGGGTCTGTACTTTCTCTGGAGGGCTTCTGGAAAATGGATGCGAAATACGGCCGTCAGTTTTCGGTGGAGCATTTTGAAGAGACATTACCGGCTACCGTGTATGGGATTGAAAAATATCTTGGCTCCGGACTGGTAAAGGGAGTTGGACCAAAGTTCGCCAAACGTATTGTAGAAAAATTCGGAAAAGATACGCTGGATGTGATTGAAGAATCTCCGGATGAACTTCTGAAAGTTCCGGGAATCGGAAAAGTTCGTGTGGATCGGATTAAAACAAGCTGGCAGGAACAGAAAGAAATTAAGAATATCATGCTTTTTTTGCAGAGTCATGAGGTGAGTACTTCTCACGCAACAAAAATATTTAAAACGTATGGCAGTGAAAGCATTGAAATTGTAAAGGAAAATCCCTACCGCCTGGCTGATGATATCTGGGGGATCGGTTTTAAGACAGCAGATTCCATTGCACAGAAGATGGGGATAGAGAAGGAAAAATTTGTCCGCTTAAGAAGTGGTATTTTCTATACGTTGAATAAGCTGGCGGAAAGTGGTCACTGTTATGCAAACCGGCGGCAGTTGATTGAAAAAGCAAAGGAGCTGCTGGAGGTGGAGGAGCCGGAAATACAGATTACCTTAGATGAGATGCTCCGTACCAATGAAGTAATCAGAGATGTGGATCTGGAGCAGGAGGCAGAGGCAATTTACCTTCCTCCTTATTTCTTTTCGGAGACAGGGTGTGCAAAGCGTCTGATACGCTTAATGGCCGTGAAGCGGAGAATCCGAGTGAGTGCAGATGAAATCATGGAACAGATTGTGTCAGAATCGGAGATCACTTACGACGAAATTCAATTAGAGGCAGTCAGAAGAGCGCTTTCTTCGAAAGTGATGGTGTTGACAGGTGGCCCGGGCACGGGAAAAACAACCACGACCTTGGGGATTATTTCAGCTTATCAAAAGGCCGGCGCGCAGATTCTTTTGGCAGCACCAACAGGAAGAGCGGCAAAACGTATGTCAGAAGCGACAGGGATGGAAGCAAAAACCATTCACAGATTGTTGGAATATAAACCGCCGGAAGGCTATCAGAAGAATGAAAAAAAGCCATTGGAAGGGGACGTGCTGATCCTGGATGAGTGTTCTATGGTAGATATCATGCTCATGTACAATCTTTTAAAAGCAATTCCGGAGCATATGTCATTGATTTTAGTAGGAGATATTGATCAGCTGCCCAGCGTTGGAGCTGGAAATGTGTTGAGAGATATCATTGATTCCGGTAGTATACCGGTTGTCCGCCTTACAAGGATTTTCCGCCAGGCGCAGGGCAGCAGAATCATTATGAATGCCCATCGGATCAATCGGGGAGAGGCCATTGATATGCGCGGCGGAAAAGATGCGGATTTTTTCTTTGCGGCAAAAGAAACAAATCAGGAAGTAGTAGAAACCATTGTCCAATACTGCAAAACAAATTTGCCGCGGTATTACCATGTGGATCCTCTGGAAGATATTCAGGTGTTGACGCCGATGCAGCGGGGTGAATGTGGAGCTGTAAATCTGAATCAGGTTCTGCAGGAAGCCATGAATCCATCTGCGCTCTTTTTACGGAGAGGCGGGACGCAATATCGATTGCATGATAAAGTCATGCAGATCCGTAATGATTATGATAAGGAAGTCTTTAACGGAGATATCGGAACCATTGTCAAGGTGAATAAGGAAGACCGGGAGCTGACGGTTAATTTTGATGATCGGGAAGTTCTCTATGATGTGACAGAGCTGGATGAATTGTCATTGGCGTATGCTGTCACCATACATAAATCTCAGGGGTCTGAATATCCCATCGTTGTAATGCCATTTACCATGAGCCATTTTGTCATGCTTCAGAGAAACCTTCTATATACAGGCGTAACAAGAGCAAAGAAGATTCTGGTCTTGGTAGGAGAGAAAAAGGCAGTTTTCTATGCCATTAAAAATGAGACAACGACAGGGCGGAATACCGGATTGAAACAACGGTTGAGCGCGGGAATTTGTGAAAAATTTTAAGGATCGCTTATCTGATAAAGGTAGGCGGTCTTTTTTTTGTGCAATAAAATCTGGTTGTCGGGATTTTTGCACAGTCATTTGTCGTAAAATGATAACATCAAAAAAGAAAAAAATTTAAGGAGAGCTGGCAGATGAAAGGTTATAACACAAGCAATGGATATATGGGATACGTAGACGGCAAATACATTTTATTTGCCAGTGACAAAGAATATTTCGAGTTTATGGAAGAGTAAGAGGGCGGATGGGATCTCTGAGACTGGTTACGAGAATGCGAAAGTTGTTTATGACAAAGTCTGATGTGTGAGGTATAATAATAAACAGGATGCTTTTAAACTGTTTTTTTATCACGACGGAGGGTATTCAACGCTTAAATTGGTAAAAAGGCCGATAGGATGAGAAATATCCGCATGCAAAGCAGAAATACAGGTTTGAAGCAGCACCGGAAGAGTTCTGACCAGGATACGAGATGGAGGTGAGCAACCGTGGCAGTTATGGATCAAAAGCTCCGCACCCTATATCTTATGAACATCATGCTGGAGCGCACAGATGATGAGCATCTGCTGAACGCATCCCAGCTGTGCAGGATACTGGAAAATGAATACGGGATCTGTACAGATCGAAGAACAATCTATTCCGAGATGGAGATCCTTGCCAAATTCGGGCTGGATATCCAGCAGAAGAAGGGAAAGCGTCCCGGATACTATATTGGAGCCAGAGATTTTGAACTTCCGGAGTTAAAGCTTCTGGTGGATGCGGTGCAGTCTTCCAGATTTATTACAGAGAAGAAATCCAAAGAACTGATACAGAAATTGGAAAAGCTTTGCTGCAAAGCGGATGCGGAAATGCTTTCCAAATACGTTTTTATTGTGAACCGCCCGAAGACGGAAAATGAGACGGTTTATTACAACGTGGATTACATACAGAATGCTATCTATGAGAATAAAGAGATCATGTTCCAGTACGCGGAGTGGACGGTCAAGAAGGAGTTCCGGTTAAAAAGAAACGGCGCTTTTTATGTTGTCAGTCCATGGGCGCTGACCTGGGATGATCAAAATTATTATCTTGTGGCTTATGATGCTGCGGTGGGGATGATCAAACATTATCGTGTGGATAAGATGCAGCATACAGAAATCCTGGAAACAGAGCGTAAAGGGGAGACGCCCTTTCAGAATTTTGACCTGGCTTCCTTTGCCAAGAAAACCTTTGGCATGTATGGCGGTGCAGATGCAGAGGTTACGCTGGAATGCAGGAATGAACTGGCCGGTGTAGTGATTGACCGCTTTGGTCATGATGTATGGCTGATTCCCCAGGGGGAAGGGCATTTCAAAGTCAGAGTGCCGGTATCGGTGAGTCCACAGTTCTTTGGCTGGATCACAGGTATTGGGCCCGGAATGAGGATTGCCGGACCGGAAAGTGTGAAGCAGCAGTATAAAGAGTATATGCTCAGCGTGCTTCAAAATTATTAGGAAGGCGGGTTACATCGGATGAAACAGGAAAATTATATAAAAGGTATGATCATGATCATCCTGTCGGCGTTTTTCTTTGCCTGCATGAATGTGAGTGTGCGTCTGGCAGGCGATTTGCCGTCTGTGGAGAAGAGCTTCTTCCGAAATCTGGTGGCGGCCGTGTTTGCGGCGATTATTCTTTGCAGGAATCATACGGCGCCGAAAGTGGATAAGAAATACTGGGAGCCGCTGATCCTACGATGCGTGTGCGGCACGCTGGGGATTTTGTGCAACTTCTATGCCATCGATCATTTGCTGGTAGCAGATGCCTCGATCCTGAACAAGCTGTCGCCGTTTTTCGCGATTGTGTTTTCTTTTCTGCTGCTGAAAGAGAAGATAAAACCGGCGCAGGCGGCGTGTGTGGCGTTAGCGTTTATCGGATGTCTGTTCGTAGTGAAGCCGGGATTTCACAATGCGGCATTGGTTCCGGCGCTGATCGGAGTCTGCGGCGGACTGGGAGCAGGCATTGCATATACTATGGTGCGTGTGCTCGGAACGCATGGGGTGAAAGGGCCGGTCATTGTGTTCTATTTCTCCTTATTCTCCTGTCTGGCGGTTGTGCCTTGGCTGGTATTTCACTTTACCCCGATGACAATGAAACAGCTTGTGACGCTTCTGATGGCAGGATTATTTGCAGCAGGCGGGCAGTTTACGATCACGGCGGCTTATACTTATGCACCGGCAGGGAAGATCTCCATCTTCGATTATTCGCAGATTATTTTTGCAACGCTGCTGGGATTTCTCCTGTTTGGGGAAATTCCGGATCAGTACAGCTTTATTGGATATGGGTTTATTATTTTGGCATCGCTGGGAATGTTTCTTTATAATATGAAAATGGCGAAGCAGCAATAAAATAGAGGATATAGATCAAAGACAGGCAAGCATTTTTTTTACATGTTCAGCCTGTCTTCTGCTTACAGGTATTTCTTTATCATTTGAAAGATACAGAGTAAACTTATTGAATTCGGAAACATAATTCAGATTGACGATATAACTTCGATGACACTGAACAAAGGCAGGCTCCAGCTTTTTCAGAAGTACCGAAAACTTTTCTGAGGTGAAGTATGTTTTGCGGTCTGCCATATGAATATTTGTGACTCTTAACGTTCGTTCCATATAAAGAATTTTCTGTTGAAGCAGGGTATAAACTTCTTTATTCCACGATGTCTGGAGAAACTGCTGTGAAAGCTGACGGATATTTTCCAGCGCCTGTGTGACAGCTGGCTTCAGCCAGGATTTTAATTCCGGTTTATAAATAAAAAAGGTATGTGCCACATGGTAAACCGGACTGACATATTTCAGATATTGGCTGATAAAGATGATTTGTGTGCAGGGATTGAGCGTTGATATTTTTTCTGCAAGATCTATGCCTGAAAATTCTCCCAGCTCAATATCCATAAATATGATATCGAATGGACAGCTTCCGTTTTTTAAAATATCCCAAAGGTCCTGATAAGAAGAGAATTTCTGTATGGAAACAGGAATGATTTGAAGGATTTCTTTCTGCAGAAGTTCAAGATATACGGGATCGTCTTCGCAGATGGCGGCTGAAAGCTGCTGTACACTCATGAATTTTTCTCCTCCTTGTGTTTTCTGGCCAGAGTCAGCATAATACTGGAAGCAAAAGTGTCTTTTTTATCTTCCCATAAACAGTAGCCATTATATTTTTTTGCAATCTCCTCAATGATCATAATGCCGAAGCCATGTATCTGTGAATCCTTTTTTGTTGTTTTGCGGTTAAAAATAACAGATTTGTTTTTTGAATTGATCATATGAAAATGCAGGATATCTCCTTTACGATAGATGCTTAGCTCAAAAAAAGGAGCAGGTGTATCTGCGATACGGCATGCTTCCACTGCGTTGTCAAGAAGATTAAAGAGCAGGGAACAAAGATCCGTTTCGTTTAATCCTTCCAGCTCCTTGGCGGCGGCAGAAAGCTGGATGTGGAAATTTGTATGGATATTATAGTGATCTGCTTCTGCCTTTTTTGTCTGAAGGATGGCGTTTATAAAAGAATCAGCGCAGTATACTGGAAGCATATATCAGAGGCTATGATCCATATGGAGAAGACGTAGCCTGGTACAGCAGGGATACGTTGGAAAAGGCAGAAATAGCGGATTTTCTGCCGAATGCAGAAATTCTGCTGATTGCAGATGATAAGGTTTATTATTATGGCGTCGGAGGGAATGGTCTGGAAGATGTTGTGTATAGCTGTAATCTGGATGGAAGTGATAATACGCCCTTAATGATTCTTCCGGATAATTTTGGATATAATTTTCACGCGACGCAGACGACGGTTGTAGATGGGGACTTGTATATGGGATACAGTTTTGACAGAAAACTTTATAAATTTCCGGCGGGCACAGCAGTTGCTTCAGAGGAGATGTATCTCAATGATTCAGAAGAAATAGAAATAAGCGGATATAAAATTTGTGGTGATATCATTTACTGCACCGATGGATGGACCGAAGACTTCTTTAAAATAGATACGGATGGAAATTACCTGGGCACCTGCAGCAAAGAGGAATATCATGAAGCTATACGTGCGCAAAAAGGAATCTCGGCAGAATCGTGACTTTATCACATACAAACCCTCCTTTTTGGGGTATCCTAAGTTCAGTAAATGAACAAGGAGGTAATCCATATGAGGTTAAAAGATAAAGTAGCGATCATTACCGGCGGAAGCAGGGGCATTGGTTTTGCAACAGCAGACGCATTTCTCAGAGAGGGCGCGAAGGTGATCCTCACAGCAAGTTCCCAGGAGTCGGCAGATGCGGCAGTAGAAAAGCTGAAGGAAAAATATCCGGATTCGATCATAGCCGGAATCAGCCCGAATCTGGCAAAATTGAGCTCTGTGCGGGAGGCGTTTATAGAAGCAACCTCCAAATACGGATGTGTGGACATCCTGGTAAACAATGCAGGACTTTCAGAGAGTACCCCTTTTACAGAATATACGGAAGAAGATTTTGACAGAGTCATGGATCTGAATGTCAAGGGTGTGTTTAATGCAACCAGAGCAGCCTCTGAGTGTATGATCGCCAGAGGAAACGGCGTGATCTTGAGCACTTCCTCCATGGTGAGCATCAGCGGACAGGCCAGCGGTATTGCATATCCCACCTCGAAATTTGCGGTAAACGGGCTGACAGTTTCGCTGGCAAGAGAGCTGGGGCCAAAAGGCATCCGGGTCAACGCGGTGGCTCCCGGAATCACAGAGACAGATATGATGAAGGCGGTCCCGAAGGATGTGATCGAGCCTTTGATCGCACAGATTCCTTTAAGAAGGCTGGGACAGCCCGAGGATATTGCGAATGCGTTTGTATTCCTGGCATCCGACGAAGCTTCTTACATTACCGGCGTTGTATTGAGCGTAGACGGTATGGCGCGGTCTTAACGGGAGGTGCAGCATGGGACTTTTTGAATTTATGAAAAAAACAGATATCAACGAAAGTCTGAAGCAGTATGAATCTGCACAGGGAGCGGTGCTCCTGGATGTGCGTACGCCCCAGGAGTTTGCGCAGGGAAGGATTCCCGGCAGCAGGAATCTTCCCCTTCAGGAGATTGATAAGGCAGCGCAGATATGGAAGGATAAAGCAGCTCCGTTGTTCGTATATTGCTTAAGCGGCGCAAGAAGCCGTCAGGCAGTGATGGCGCTGGAGCAGATGGGCTATGCCAATGTCACCAATATTGGCGGGATTGGTTCTTACAGAGGAAAGGTGGAACGGTAAGATGAAGGTTGTCATTGTCGGAGGTGTGGCCGGCGGAGCCACGGCAGCGGCCAGGATCCGCAGACTGGATGAGAAGGCGGAGATTGTGGTTTTTGAGCGGTCCGGATATGTGTCCTATGCGAACTGCGGACTTCCCTATTATGTGGGAGGGGTGATAACGGATCCGGGAGAACTGACTTTGCAGACGCCGGAAAGCTTTTATTCCAGATTTCACATTGATGTGCGGGTACGTCATGAGGTGACGGCGATCCATCCGGAACGGAAAACCGTATCTGTGTGCAACCTGGAAACCAGACAGATCTGGGAGGAAAGCTATGATAAGCTGCTGCTTTCCCCGGGAGCGCATCCGGTGCAGCCGAAGCTACCCGGCGTTGGAATAAAAAAGGTGTTTACGCTGCGCACGGTGGAGGACACCTTCCGCATCCGGGAGTTTGTGGAAAAAAATCATCCGCAGTCCGTGGTTCTGGCAGGCGGCGGCTTCATCAGTCTGGAGCTGGCAGAGAATCTGCGGGAACTGGGCATGGACGTCACAGTCGTGCAGCGGCCGATGCAGGTGATGAATCCTCTGGACAAAGATATGGCGGCGTTTGTCCACGCAGAGATGCGAAAAAATGGGATCCGCCTGATGCTGGGACACAGCGTGGAAGGCTTTGAGGAAAAAGAAGAAAAGGTCAGGGTTCTGCTGAAAGAAGAGGAAGCTCTGACGGCGGATATGGTGGTTCTGGCCATTGGCGTCAGCCCGGAGAGCACTCTTGCAAAAGAGGCCGGCCTCAAGCTTGGCGTAAAGGGCAGCATCGTGGTCAATGACAGGATGGAAACCTCGGCGCCGGACATTTATGCCGTGGGAGATGCCGTTCAGGTGAAGCATTTCGTTACAGGGGAGGATACCCTAATCTCTCTGGCCGGCCCGGCGAACAAGCAGGGCAGGATCGCGGCAGACAACATCTGCGGCAAAGACAGCCGGTATAAGGGCTCTCAGGGGTCTTCGGTGCTGAAAATTTTTGACATGACTGTCGCAGCCACGGGAATCAACGAAAAGGCGGCAAAACAGGCCGGAATTTCCTATGACAAGGTGATCCTTTCCCCGGCCAGCCATGCAGGCTATTATCCGGGCGGCAAGATCATGACGATGAAGGTGCTTTTTGAGAAGGATACATACCGGCTTCTGGGCGCCCAGATCGTGGGCTTCGAGGGTGTGGACAAGCGCATTGATGTGCTGGCAACGGCAATTCGTGCCGGGATGTCCGCATTAGCGCTTACCGAGCTGGAGCTTGCTTATGCGCCGCCCTATTCCTCGGCAAAGGATCCGGTAAACATGGCCGGATTTATGGTGGAAAATATCGCAGCAGGAAATTTGAAGCAGTATTTTCTGGAGGATATGGACCGTCTTCCGGCAGACGGAAGTGTGACATTCCTGGATGCCCGCACACCCTGGGAATATGAGAGAGGACATGCTGCAGGCTACAGAAACATTCCGGTAGACGAGCTTCGGGAGAGGATCGGTGAGCTGGAAAAAGGAAAACCGGTTTATGTGATGTGCCAGAGTGGTCTCAGAAGCTACATTGCATGCCGAATCCTCAGCCAGAACGGATTTGAGTGCTATAATTTTTCCGGTGGCTACCGCTTCTATGAGACTGCGGCAAAAGATAAACTGGCAGCAAAAGAGGCTTTGCCCTGTGGGATGGAAAAATAGAAAGTTTCCTGACAGTTGATTTTATAAAACAAAATATCGTTTGTCTCCATTGTTTTTTGCGGAGCGCCTGCCTATAATAATCATAACCAGTCAGGGAAATGCTGACGGGAATGCGTATGAAAGGGAGGCGCTTTTTATGAATTTTCTGAATATCAGCGGGAATCTCATTCGTCTACGCCACGAAAAAAAGGTGACGCAGGGACAGGTGGCGGATTTTATCGGGGTGACAAAGGCTTCGGTTTCCAAATGGGAAACGGGACAGAGCACACCGGATATTATGCTTTTGCCTCAGCTTGCGGCATATTTTGATGTGTCTGTGGACGCGCTTTTGGGATATGAGCCGCAGCTTACCAGGGAACAGATTGACCGGCTTTATAAAGAGCTTTCGCAGGGATTTGCGGAACAGCCGTTGGCAGAGATGCTGGAAAAGACAAAAAAACTGGTGAAGCAGTATTATTCCTGTTATTCGTTTTTGTTCCAGATATGTGTGCTTTGGCTGAATCACTGCACCATGCTTGCGCCGGAGGAGCGAAGTGCGCTTTTGCAGGAGATCCTAAAGCTCTGCGGGCATATTACGGAAAACTGCGAAGATTTTTCGATACGAGAAGAGACTGTTGTCATGCGTGCGCAGGTGAATCTTATTTTGGGAAGAGGAAAAGAGGCGATACAGGAGCTGGAAGAGGCCCAGAATGTTGCACAGCTTACGGCGCAGCACCGGAAATATATGCTTTTGCAGGGCTATCTGATGACGGGAGAACAGGACCAGGCAGCAGGCTATGCGCAGCTCTGCATGTATGAGAGCCTTCTGTCTCTTGTGGGCGTGGGCGGAATGTATCTGGAAATCTGCGGAGCAGACATTTCCCGCGTGGAGGCAACCCTGGAACGAATGGAAAAGCTGATGGAGGCTTATGCTCTGGATAAGCTGAATCCCAACGCTGCACTTCAGTTTTATTATCGGGCGGCGCTTGTGTACTGCCAGAAGCAGGATAAGAAGAAAGCGGTCTTTTATCTGGAAAAATGCGCGGACTGCATAAAGAATCTTCTGGGAGAAAAAGAAATGCTTCTTCATGGGGACGACTATTTTTATCTTCTGGAAAAACAGCTCAGCGGTCTGGGCGTAAATGAAAATGCGCCAAGAGACAGAAAGCTGGTGCTGGAGGACATCCGAAGCTTTTGTGACAATCCGGTCTTTTCCATACTTCAGGAGGAGCCGGAATTTATCAGGCTGAAAAAACAGCTGCAGGAGGTACAATAATGGAAAATCTGAATCTGACAGAAATGCTGCCTTTTTTGATTCCCCTGGTGGTGGTGCAGTTTGCGCTTCTGGGCTATGCGCTGTGGCATATTTTTACACATGAGCATTATAAAAGGGGAACGAGAGCCATGTGGGTGCTCATCTGCCTTGTGGGCATGGAATTCATCGGGCCTGTGCTCTATTTTATTCTGGGAAAAGAGGAAGCATAATGGATATTTTAAAGCTGTCCCATGTGTCAAAAGCATTTGGGACGAAAAAGGTGCTGAAGGATTTAAGCCTTGCGGTGCCGGAGCACTCTGTGTTTGGATTTATCGGTGAGAACGGCGCGGGAAAAACCACTACCATGAAAATGATACTGGGGCTTTTGCGCCCGGACAGCGGTGCGATCGAGGTATGCGGCGAGAAGGTGACTTTCGGAGAAAATAAAACAAACCGTTATATCGGCTATCTTCCGGATGTTCCGGAGTTTTATGGATTTATGACGCCTGCGGAGTACCTGGCCATGTGCGGCAGCATTGCAGGGCTTGAGAAGGGAGAAATCCGCCGGAGGTCAGAAGAGCTTCTGGATTTGGTGGGACTGCTTCACGAGAAAAAGAGGATCCACGGTTTTTCCAGAGGAATGAAACAGCGGCTTGGCATTGCGCAGGCGTTGCTGGGGAATCCCAGGCTTTTGATCTGCGACGAGCCCACCTCAGCGCTGGATCCGGTAGGACGCAGGGAAATCCTGAATATCCTCACATCTGTGAGGGAGCATACGACGGTTGTTTTCTCCACACATATTCTGTCGGATGTGGAGCGCATCTGTGACTGCGCGGCGTTTCTCCACGGCGGAAGGATTGCTCTGGAGGGAAGTATTGAGGATATGAAGCGTGCCAGGGGCGGAAGCGGCCTGGAAATCGAATTTGTGAAAGCAGAGGATAAGGCAGGCTTTGAAAATGCTTTTCCAGGGGGGATCCAGGAGGGAGAGCTGCGGCTTCGTTATGAGAAAAAGACAGAGCCGGAAAGCATCCGGATGCTTGCGCACATTGCAGGCCAGGGGATTGCCGTAAGGCGTTATGAGATGCTGGAGCCGACGCTTGAGAATCTGTTTATGGAGGTGCTTGGAAAATGAGACAGCTGTTTGCCTTTGGAAAAAAGGAATGGATGGAGCTTGTACGTTCCGGGAAATTTCTGGTGCTTTTGATTCTCTTCTGTCTGTTCGGCATTATGAATCCGGCGGTTGCAAAGCTTACGCCCTGGATGATGCAGGCCATGTCAGAAAGCCTTGCAGAGGCGGGATTTCTGGTCGGCCACGTAACGGTGGACGCGATGACCTCCTGGACGCAGTTTTATAAGAATCTGCCCATATTGCTGATTGTGCTGATCGTGATGTTCGGCGGGATTTTTACTGCGGAAGTGCAGAAGGGGACGCTCATTCCCATTGTGACAAAGGGAATGCGGAGGTGGAAGATCGCAGCCTGCAAATCAGGCCTGCTGATGAGTGTGTGGACGGCTGGGTATCTGATATGTTATGGAATTACCTGGGGCTATAACGCTTATTTCTGGGACAACAGCGTTGCAGGGCATGTGGCCCTGGCAGCTTTGCTCTTCTGGCTTCTGGGTGTGTGGCTTTTGTCTCTCATTCCGCTGGCTTCGGCCTTTTGCTCCGCACAGACGGGCGTACTGCTCTTTGTGGGCGCCGTGTTTGGGATTTTCTATGTGGCAGGCCTGTTTCCGTTTTTTGCGGACTATGTGCCAACGAGACTTGGTTCGGTCATGGGACTTCTCGCAGGGGCGGCAGAGCCGGGAGAGTACGCGGCCGCGGCAGCCGTCACGATCGGGCTTGCGGTTCTGGACGAGGTGGCCGCGGCGCTATTGTTCTCGAAGAAAAATATCTGAGGTAAAATAAAATTCCGGCGGTACCCTTGCAGATGTTTCCCGCAGGAAGCCGTGCTTCGCACAAAGCTTCTCTGCCGGGAAAGCATGCTGCAAATCCGCCGGATATAATTTTTAGAGGCTAAGCTCTGAGCTTGCGATACAGCACTGCTGCCACCATAGCCACCACCGCTTCTGTTGCCGGAAAGGCGAGCCATACACCTGTGAGCTCAAAAAGCGCTGCCAGAAGGAAGGTCATGGGCACGATCAGCAAGAGGCCGCGCAGCAGCGAGATAATGTGCGCCGGGAGCGGTTTGTCCGTGGAGGTAAAATACACGGAAAGAACCACATTCATTCCCGCAAAGGGAATTGCCAGGAAATAGAGCTTGATGCCTTCGACCGCCATCTGCTGCAGAGCCTGATTGCCTTCGCTGTTGAATACGGCTGTGATGGGAGAGGCAAACAGGAACATGATCCCATAGAGCAGAAGGGCAGAGCCGCTTGCCGTCACAAGGGCATAGCGGAGTATTTTTGGAATGCTTCTGACATCGTTTTCCCCGTAGGCACGACTCAAAAGCGGCTGCATACCCTGGGAAATGCCGGTAAAAATGGAAACCACCACAAGAGAGATATTGGCAATGACGCCGTAAGCGGCAACGCCTACATTTCCCCTGAGACTTAAAATGATCATGTTAAAGATAATGATCACAATGCCCGAGGACAGCTCTGTCACCAGAGAGGGGAAGCCGAGGACCAGCGTCTCGCCGGTAAGCCGAGCCTTCGGTTTTGCCAGGGAGAGCCGGATGCTGCTTTTTTTGCCCCGAAAATGACCGGACAGAATGAGAATCCCGATGACAGGCGCAAAGCCTGTGGCGAGAACCGCGCCCAGCATCCCCATTCCCAGAGGGAAAATAAAAATGTAATCCATAATAATGTTGGAGAAGCTTCCCGTGAGCATGGCGGCCATACCGAGGTTGGGCGCGCCGTCGTTGCGGACAAAGCAGTTGAGGATATTGTTGATGATGAAGGCCGGAGAAAACAGAAGCACTACCTTGAGGTAGACGTCCGTCATCTCGTGTACCGCAGCGTCCGCACCCAGAAATGCGGCGATCTCCCCGGAAAACAGAAGCCCGACTCCCATGTAGAGCGCCGAAAAAAACAGGGCCGCTGTCAGGGTGTTGGAAAAGATCCGGTTGGCTGCTTCATAGTTTTTCTGGCCCCGGAAAATGGAATATTTGGTAGCTCCGCCCATGCCCAGCATGAGGCCGGTTCCATTGACTACGCTGTAGACCGGGAGCGCAAGGTTGAGGGCGGCCAGTCCGTTGGCCCCCAGGCCTCTGGAAACAAAAAAGGTGTCTGCCAGAATGTAGCAGGACAGACCCAGCATGCCCAGAATATTTAAGGCAGTATAGCGGATAAATTCTTTGAGATATGTTTTTTGATCCATAGTTCCTCCTTTGTACTCTAAACTTCCCTATCGTATCATATAATGGGAAGAAGTACAACCGCTTGCGCCAGCGCAGGCAGGTCTGCTATACTACACATATCAAAAGCTGATCAAAGGAGGTGCGGACAGTGAAGGTAAAGCTGAATGAAAACAAAGAAGTGGTCAAGACCGTCAAAGAGGGGCTGAAGCAAACCGGCGGCTATTGCCCCTGCCGGATGGAGCGCACAGAGGAAAATAAATGCATGTGCCGGGAGTTCCGGGAGCAGATAGAGGACCCGGATTTTGAGGGGTACTGCCACTGCATGCTGTATTATAAGTCAAAGTAAAAAAGAAGACGTCTGGCACAGCGGAGAAAGACGCTTCCCTAGAGAAGCACCTTTTCTCCGCTGAATTGCTGTACGTCTTCTTCCTGATGTGTGGTAAAGAGCAAGGTCCGTCCGTTTCGGTATCTGAGAATAAAGGAAATAACCTGGGCTTTTGTTTTTTCGTCCAGCCCGGTCAGGGGCTCATCCATGACAAGAATGTCGGAAGGGGACAGAAGCGCCCGGGCAATGGCAACACGGCGTTTCATACCGCCGCTGTATTCCTTCACCGGCTGGTTCAGAGCTTCCATGGGAAGGATTTCGGCCAGAATGGTGTTGATATCGGAAACGGAAGCGGGCTTTTTTTGAACAGCCATGATATTTTCGGCTGCGGTGAGAAAATCGCACAGCCGGTTTTCCTGGAAGACAGCAGAAAACCGTTTGTTTTTCAGGCCGGAAACACTTCCCTTGTCTGCCTTTGTAAGCCCCATGAGAATGTGGAGCAGGGTGGTTTTTCCTCTGCCGGAGGTACCCATAAGGGCATAAACGCCGCCGTCCTCAAAGGTAAGGGTTATATGCGAAAGAACAGGGCGGCCGTCATAGCTTTTGGATAAATCGGTTATCTTCAAGAGTTTGTTTCTCCTTTCCAGGCCTTGCCTCCTGCTTTTTTCAGAAGGAACAGAAAGAGCTTTTCAAAAAATATGCTGAGAAGGATGATGACCAGCGTCCAGGCAAAAAGGCTTTCTGTATTAAGATAAATTTTGGCCATGTAAAGCTGCTCTCCGATCGAGTGGGAGGGTACGCCGATGATCTCTCCTGCCACGCCGGATTTCCAGCTCATGCCCAGGGCGATTTTGGAGCCGCTGATAAGAAACGGCAGAAAAGCCGGGCGATAGAGATAAAGGAACTGCTTCCAGGGGCTCATGTGAAAAACCTGCGCCATTTCCAAAAGCTTTGTGTCCACATGGGCAAGTCCCTGTCCCATATTTACATAGATCATAGGAAAGGCCATGAGAAACACAAGCACAATGGAAAGGTTCTCAGAGCCCATGAAAATGAGCAGAAGCACTACCAGGGAGGCTACAGGCACGGATTTTGCCAGCTGGATCACCGGCTCCAGGAGTGTTTCGATGAGGGGAAGGCGCCACGCCAGAACTGCGAAGAGAATTCCGGCCAGGAACGCGCACAAAAAGCCGCCCATGATCTTCACCATGGAGTTCCAAAGAGACAGCCAGAATTCCGATTGCTGTATCTGATCCAAAAGGGAGCGCAGCATGTCAACGGGCCCCACAAACACAATGGAATTTTTCATAAAAATGGCAGCTATCTGCCAAACGAGCAGCCAAAATAAAATGGCTGCTCCTTTTCTGTAAATGGTCTGTTTGGGGATTGGATTTTTCATAATGCTTATCTGCTGTAGTAGAAATCATCCTCCGGGAGGGCGCCGCCCACGGAATCCGGATTCTGTTCAAAAAGAACGTTCAGGTAACCGCTTAAAGCCTCTTTCATCTCCGCGCCTTCCATGCAGGTGATATTGCACTGGGGAAGCGCTTTTTCTGCAATGGGAGCCTTTTCCACGATTCCGTAGGAGGCAACCAGCTCCGCGGCTTCTGCGGTGCTGGTATTTGCATATTCTGCGGAAGCGCTGTGACCGTCCAGGAACTTGTCGATGATTTCGGGATTTGCTTCCACAAAATCCTTTTTCGCGATCGTTACGCCGGTCACCATGGTCCCGTTGCCGGTTTTATCCCATTCCGCGGTAAGGTCGGCGGCAAGCAAAAGCTTGTCGTTCTGCTGGCAGGCGACGGTTGCAAAGGGCTGCGGAAGAACGCCCACAGCGGTTTCGTCCTGTGCAAGGATGGATACAACTTCGGTAGGTTCGGATTTATATTCCACGGTAACATCCTTTGCGGACAGTCCGTTTGCCTCCAGGAGATAGTTGAGGGCATATTCCGGAGTCTGGCCCTTGCCGGTGGAATAAAGGGTTTTGCCCTTGAGGTCAGCGATGCCGGTGATGGAGGTATCTGCGGTGACCAGGTAGAGAACGCCGAGGGTATTGATATCTAGGACCTGCACGTTGCCTTCGGTCTTATTATAAAGAACACTGGCCACATTGGCCGGAAGAAGAGCGATGTCGGTATCGCCTTTGGTAAAGCTGGCCACCAGTTCGTCCGCAGCAGTCACCATAGTGAAATCAAAATCCGGTGCTTCTAAAGCCTCCTGTTCAGACATAAGCTGCACCATGCCCATGGAGGTGGGCCCTTTGAGAGAGCCTACGATTGTGGCTTCTGCCGCATAAGCAGAAGAAGCGCTGCCAAACAGCAGGGCAGAGGACAAAACAGCGGTCAAAATTGCGGAAAATTTGCGTTTCATAAAATACCCCTTCTTTCTTCGTGTGTGCAAAGCAATATTATCTGACAATATTTTATCGGTTCTTGCTGAAAAAGTCAACGTCCGCAAGTTCTTGACTTTGCCGGCGGGGTATACTAGAATGCTAATCAGGCGACAGAGGATTTAACAGAATAAACACAATTTTCCCACAAAGAGAACACAAATGACTTCTATACTGGGGAGCATAAAAGGAAATAAAGAGAAGCCTACAGGAGGGACGTTACCATGACGGAAATGAATCTGAAGAATGACAATGATAATGAAAAGAAAGATAAAATGAAAAAAATGATAAAGAAGGGCGCCGGCCTTGGCCTTTGTGCAGTTCTGGCAGGCGGTCTGGCAGCAGGAGCCTATGAGGGAGTGAACCGTCTGACCGGCTGGAATCAGCCCACAGAGGTTGTGGCAGCCACAGAAGAGGAAAAGCTTACTCTGACCAAAAAAGAAAAGACAGAGGAAGAGGATAAGAAGAAATCAGATACGGAAGAGAAAAAGGACAAAGAAGACAGCGGCACAGAGGTAAAGGGATATCTGGATGTTTCTGACATTGCGCAGGAAGCCATGTCCTCTGTAGTGTCCATTACCACGAAGTCCATTCAGGAAGTAGAAGATTACTACGGAATGTTTATTTACGGCTACGGATATGAGCAGCCGGAGGCGCGTGAGGTGCAGGGAAGCGGTTCCGGTATTATCATCGGAAAAAATGATGAAGAGCTTCTCATCGCAACGAACTATCATGTGATCGAAGGCGCAAACACCTTGTCGGTATGCTTTGTTGACGATGAGGTTTATGAGGCATCCATGAAGGGCTTTGATGAGGGCAGAGATCTGGCAGTTGTCTCTGTGCCGCTGAAAGACATTGATGATGAGACCATGGAAGCCGTAACCGTCGCAAAAATCGGAAGCTCTGATGACCTGGTAGTTGGCGAGCAGGTAGTTGCGATCGGTAATGCACTGGGCTATGGACAGTCTGTGACAACCGGTATCGTCAGCGCAAAGAACCGCCGGATGAATTCCGAGTCCGGTACATTCCAGACAGACGATGAGGAAAATCGCCAGGGGCTGAACCTGATCCAGACAGATGCAGCCATCAACCCCGGAAACAGCGGCGGCGCTCTTCTGAACATGGACGGAGAGGTTGTTGGCATCAACTCCGCAAAACTTGCATCTACAGAGGTGGAAGGTATGGGATATGCCATTGCAATTTCTGATGTGGAAGAAGTTCTGGAACAGATGATGAATGAAGAACCCCGCGAGCAGCTTGCAGACGGCGAGCATGGTGTGCTGGGAATTACCGGAAGTACTGTCAGCGAAGAAGGCATTCAGATGTATGGAATTCCGGAAGGTGTGTATGTTGCAGAGGTGACAGAAGGCGGAGCCGCAGAGGAAGCGGGAATTGTGGCAAATTCCGTAATCACAGAGTTTGACGGAAAGAGTATTTCTTCCATCAACCAGCTTCTGGAGCGTCTTACCTACTATGCGCCGGGCGAGGAAGTTGAAGTTACTATGCTGGTGCGGGACGGAAACGAATATAAAGAAGAAACGGTAACCGTGACGCTGATGGAAGACCCGAATGCAGAGCAGAAGAAGGCTGAAAATGAGGAAAACAGCGGTGAGGATGAAAATCTGGTAGAAGACTGGGAAGAGGGCCAGCAGGAAGAAGGAAATTCTTCTGAGGAAGATTCAGCCGATGGATTCCGCGGATTCTTTGGAGACTGGAAGTAATACAAAAAATGATTGACAATCAGATACATTCGTGCTATATTTGGAACAACCAAATGAAGGGGAGTAGCTGAACACTCTTAATGGTGTATTTGAAATCGTCATTCGATGTCGAAGGACATCCGTATCAAATGAGACAGCAAGACTTTTATTATGGCACTGGTCATAATAAAAGTCTTTTTGTTTTACAGAAATCACAGCTTAATCGCCTGTGACAAAAAATGAAAGGGAGGACAAAAGGATGGAAAATGAAATGATGAAAAAAGAAATTATGGAGGCTATGAACGCCGGAGAGCGCGCACTTGTCAGCCTCCGGGCGGCGCAGCAAGGAATGAGCAGCGCCAGGAGCTGGGGAATGTGGGATATGCTGGGCGGAAGCTTTTTTTCAAGCCTGATGAAGCATTCCCGTGTGGATGATTCGTTAAAGTATATTGAACAGGCAAAAGACGATCTGCGCATCTTTGAGAAGGAACTTATGGATGTAAATATTTCCCGGAACCTTCATATGGAGATGGGAGGTTTTCTCAAATGTGCGGATATCTGGATGGATAACTTCTTTGTGGATTATATGATGCAGTCAAAAATCAATGAAGCATCACGCCAGGTGGAACAGACGATAGAACAGGTGGAAAACCTGCTGGGACAGCTGAAAGCCATGTATGGCTTTTAAGAAAGAAAACAGCAGAATGAGAGAAAGCAAGAAAGTGAAAGGAGAATTTTTATGGGATGTCTTGGAAACGTATTGTGGTTTATTTGCGGCGGCCTTTTGAGCGGCCTTAGCTGGGGGCTTGCAGGATGCCTGTGGTGCATTAGTATTGTGGGAATCCCCGTGGGGCTGCAGTGCTTTAAGTTTGCTTCGCTGAGCTTTTTTCCTTTTGGAAAAGATGTGAATTACGGCGGCGGAGCAGGCTCCCTGCTGCTCAACATCATCTGGCTTCTGGTCTCCGGAATTCCGCTGGCGCTGGAGCATGCGGTGATGGGGATCATCATGTGCGTGACGATTATCGGAATTCCGTTTGGCCTGCAGCATTTTAAGATCGCGCAGCTTGCTCTTATGCCCTTTGGCGCTACGGTAGATTAAAAATCAGGTTGTGATGGAGCGAAGACTCTGGTAAAATGTTCCTATGAGTGTAAAAAGGAGAGATACGCATGGATACAGAGAAAAAAAACAGTGGGAGCAAGGAGACAAACTGGAAGAAAGAGCTTTTGGAATGGATTCTGATGCTGGCGTGTACTGTGGCAGTGGTGGTTGTATTTAACTCGTTTATTGTGGTGAACATGAAAATTCCCTCCGGTTCCATGGAGGATGGAATTCAGGTGGGAGACCGGATTTTTGCAAACCGGCTGTCCTATGTCAACAGTGAGCCGGAACGAATGGATATTGTGGTGTTCCGCTATCCGGATGACAGAAGCCAGCTGTTCATAAAGCGGATCATCGGCCTTCCGGGGGAAACCGTGAATATTGTGGATGGAAAGGTCTATATCAACGATTCGGAGACACCTTTGGATGACAGCTTCATCAAGGAGCCCATGAGAGGCAGCTACGGGCCCTTTGAGGTGCCGGAGGGACATTATTTTATGCTGGGAGACAACCGCAATAATTCCCATGATTCCCGGAAATGGGAGAATAAATATGTTCCCAAAGAGGATATTCTGGGAAAAGCGGGATTCCGGTACTGGCCGCTGAATAAAATCGGATTTGTAAAGTAAAAAACAGAGCTGATGTACATTTGTACACCGGCTCTGTTTTTTTCTTACTGTTTATCGCGGATTTCGCTGTGGAGAAGCTGCAGGGATTTTACGCCTGTGTCTTCATGGTTTTTTACATAATGGATTCCGCTTGCGGTTGCTTTGGCTGCCGCAATGGTGGTCATGTAAGGAATCTTTGCCTTGATGGCAGCCTTACGCAGGTAGCTGTCATCATGGACGCTGTCTTTGCCCACTGGAGAGTTTACGATCATGTCAATCTTTCCGTTGGTGATCATATCCAGGATATTGGGGCGTCCCTCCTGAAGCTTGTTGATTCTTTCAGCGGGAATGCCTGCCTCGCGGATCAGCTCACAGGTGTTCTCTGTGGCAAGGATGTGGAAGCCGTCCTCGTGGAAGCTCTTGGCTACCTCAACAACCTCTTCTTTGTCCTTGCGGTTTACGGAGATCAGCACAGTGCCGCTGAGCGGAAGCTTGGACTGTGTTGCTTCCTGCGCCTTGTAGAAGGCTTCGCCGTAGGAAGCGGAAAGTCCGAGAACCTCACCTGTGGAGCGCATTTCCGGTCCGAGAATGGGGTCAACCTCCTGGAACATATTGAAGGGGAATACTGCTTCCTTAACGCCGTAGTAGGGGATCTCCTGCTCTTTCAGCGCGGGAACCGGTGAAGGTCTGCCGGTAAGCTCGGAGGTGATGATATCGGTTGCGATAGGTACCATGCGGATGTTGCATACCTTGGAAACCAGGGGCACGGTACGGGATGCTCTCGGGTTTGCTTCCAGAACATAAACCTTGCCCTTTTCAATCGCATACTGCATATTCATCAGACCGCGCACGTGCATTTCCTCTGCGATTCTGCGGGTATATTCTTTGATGGTTTTTACATTCTCCTCGGAGATATGTTTGGAGGGAATGATACATGCGGAGTCACCGGAGTGAACGCCGGCAAGCTCAATGTGCTCCATAACGGCGGGCACAAAAGCGTGGGTGCCGTCGCTGATCGCGTCTGCCTCGCATTCGGTAGCGTGGCTTAAGAAACGGTCGATCAGGATCGGGCGGTCAGGGGTAACTCCTACCGCAGCTTTCATGTAGCCGGAGAGGCTTTCGTCGTCATATACCACTTCCATGCCGCGGCCGCCCAGAACGTAGGAAGGACGAACCATGACCGGATAGCCGATGCGTTTTGCAATCTCAAGCGCTTCCTCAACGGTGGTAGCCATTCCGGATTCCGGCATGGGGATTTCCAGTTTTTCCATCATGGCGCGGAATAGATCGCGGTCCTCGGCAAGGTCAATGACAGAGGGAGAGGTTCCCAGGATCTTTACGCCGTTTTTCTCAAGCTCTGCAGCCAGGTTCAGAGGCGTCTGGCCACCAAACTGCGCGATAACGCCCAGCGGTTTTTCTTTGTTGTAGATGCTCAGTACATCCTCAAGGGTCAGGGGCTCAAAATACAGCTTGTCAGAGGTGTCATAGTCTGTGGAAACCGTTTCCGGATTACAGTTGACAATGATCGTCTCAAAGCCCAGTTTTTTCAGCGCCAGAGATGCGTGAACACAGCAGTAGTCAAACTCAATACCCTGTCCGATACGGTTTGGACCGCCGCCCAGGATCATGATCTTGGGTTTTTCGGTGTTTACCGGATTTTTGTCCGGAGCATTGTAGGTGGAGTAGTAATAAGCTCTGTCCGGGGTTGCGCTTACGTGAACGCCTTCCCAAGCTTCCTCTACGCCAATGGCAAGACGGTGGTCGCGGATCTCCTGCTCCGGAATTTCCAGAAGCTGGCTTAAGTATTTGTCAGAGAAGCCGTCCTTCTTGGCAGCGGTGAGCATTTCATCGGAAGGCAGGCTTCCTTTGTGTGCAAGAAGCGCTTCTTCTTCCTCAACAAGCTCTTTCATCTGCTCGATGAACCATTTCTTGACCTTGGTGATCTCGTGGATCTCATCTACGGTGGCACCTTTTCTCAGAGCCTCATACATAATGAAATGACGTTCGCTGGAAGGTGTGATGAGCATGTGAAGGAGTTCATCCTTATCCAGAGTGTCAAAATTCTTCGCATGTCCCAGACCGTAGCGGCCGGTTTCCAGGCTTCGGATTGCTTTCTGGAAAGCTTCCTTGTAGGTTTTGCCGATGCTCATGACTTCGCCTACCGCACGCATCTGTGTGCCAAGCTTATCCTCTACGCCTTTGAATTTCTCAAACGCCCAGCGGGCAAATTTGATTACCACGTAGTCTCCGTCCGGAACGTATTTGTCCAGAGTTCCGTATTTTCCGCAGGGGATGTCCTTCAGGGTGAGGCCGGCTGCAAGCATGGCGGAAACCAGTGCAATGGGGAAGCCGGTTGCCTTGGAGGCAAGCGCGGAAGAACGGGAGGTACGGGGATTGATCTCGATAACAATGATACGGTCGCTTACCGGGTCGTGGGCAAACTGTACGTTGGTACCGCCGATGACCTGAACGGATTCTACAATCTTGTAGGCCTGTTCCTGAAGACGTTTCTGACATTCCTCAGAGATTGTCAGCATGGGAGCGGAGCAGAAAGAATCTCCGGTATGCACGCCCAGGGGGTCAATGTTTTCGATGAAGCAGACCGTGATCATGTTGTTGTCCGCGTCACGGACGATCTCAAGCTCAAGCTCTTCCCAGCCGAGAATGGACTCTTCAACCAGAACCTGACCTACCAGGCTGGCCTGGAGACCTCTGGCGCAAACGGTCTTCAGCTCGTCGCGGTTGTATACAAGGCCGCCGCCGGCGCCGCCCATGGTGTAGGCCGGTCGAAGAACTACGGGATAGCCCAGCTTGTCTGCGATGGCAAGAGCCTCATCTACGGTGTAGGCAACCTCGCTTTTTGCCATTTCGATGCCAAGGGCATCCATGGCTTTTTTGAACTCGATGCGGTCTTCTCCACGCTCAATGGCGTCAACCTGAACACCGATAACTTCAACATTATATTTTTCAAGAATTCCGGCTTTGTTCAGCTCTGCACAAAGATTGAGGCCGGACTGGCCACCCAGATTGGGAAGCAGGGCATCCGGGCGTTCTTTTGCAATGATCTGCTCCAGGCGCTCTACGTTCAACGGTTCAATATAGGTTGCATCTGCTGTTTCCGGGTCAGTCATAATCGTGGCAGGATTCGAGTTTACCAGAACGATTTCGTAGCCCAGCTTGCGAAGAGCCTTGCAGGCCTGGGTTCCGGAGTAGTCAAACTCACAGGCCTGGCCGATGATAATGGGGCCGGAGCCAATGATAAGTACCTTGTGGATATCAGTTCTACGTGGCATAATTACATCCTCCTTTTTACTTCTTATATATTATATCCATATTTACGAAAAGCACAAGGACTTTCGTACTTTAGAGAAGAAAAAAGATTTTGGTCGCGATACAAAAAATGACAGGTTTTTACAAAATCGGAACGGGTGCCCATTTACATTGACGATAAGGGTTGACAAGCGCCGGAGAAGCTATATAATAGTTATGAAAACAAATAGTTTGCAAAAACAACTGTTTGGAGCAATTATCAAAAGCATGAAGGCAGAAGGGGGAATTATTTTGAATGCCACCACAGAATTTCTGATAAACATGCGCAAAATCATCAAGCTTCATGAGGGAATGCTGAGGGAGCTGGGGGAAGCTTATGAGATATCTCTTCTGGAGGCAACGATCATCAGCTTTCTTCATAACAATCCGGGGAAGGATACCGCCGGAGATATCGTGGAGCTTCGGATGCTTCAGAAGAGCAATGTGTCCCAGGCGGTAGAGCTTCTTTATAAAAAAGGACTTCTTACCCGGCAGCAGGACAGCGGAGACAGGCGAAGGATCCATCTGTTTCTTACGGAGAAGGCGAAACCGATGACCGATTCCATGGACGACATGTGGAAGAAGTTTGAGGAAAAGGTTTTCGAGGGGATTTCCCGGGAGGAGCAGAGGCAGTTTGAAAAAATTAATGAGCAGATAAAGGAAAACATCTGCAGTATCACGGAGAGGAGCGAAACATAATGCAGAATGACAAGGATTTTTTGGGCACAGAGCCGGTGGGGAAGCTTCTGATGAAGCTGGCGGTCCCAACCGTAACGGCGCAGATCATCAATATGCTGTATAACATTGTAGACCGTATTTATATCGGACATATTCCGGGGGAAGGAGCCCTGGCGCTGACCGGTGTGGGCGTATGTATGCCTCTGATCATGATCGTATCGGCGTTTGCGGCCTTTGTGGGCTTTGGCGGATCACCCAGGGCTTCGATCTTTATGGGAAAGAATGATTATGATTCCGCGGAAAAAACATTGGGCAACTGTTTTGCCACACAGATCATCATTTCGGTGATTCTGACGGCGGTTCTCCTCATCTGGAACCGGGATCTGCTCCTGACCTTCGGAGCCAGTGAAAATACCATCGAATATGGCGTGCAGTATATGAACATCTACGCGATCGGCACCATATTTGTGCAGATGACACTTGGTATGAACATGTTTATCACAGCCCAGGGGTTTGCAAGAACCGGAATGCTGTCTGTACTCATCGGCGCGGTGGCAAATATCATTCTTGACCCGATCTTCATTTTTGGATTTGGCATGGGCGTGCGGGGCGCGGCTCTGGCAACCATTCTTTCCCAGGCAATGTCCTGCATCTGGGTACTGGCATTTTTGTTCGGCAAAAAAACACACCTGCGTATTCGCATAAAAAATATGCGTCTGCAGAGTGCAATCATTCTGCCAAGCCTTGCCCTTGGCCTGTCTTCTTTTATCATGCAGGCCAGCGAAAGTGTGATCTCGATTTGCTTTAACTCTTCCTTATTAAAATACGGCGGTGATATTGCGGTGGGAGCCATGACCATCCTCACCAGTGTAATGCAGTTTGCGATGCTACCGCTGCAGGGCCTGGGCCAGGGGGCGCAGCCGATCATGAGTTACAATTACGGCGCAGGAAATGCAAAACGTGTGAAAGATGGATTTAAGCTGCTTCTCAAATGCAGCATGATTTATTCCTGTACCCTGTGGGCGCTGGTTATGCTGTTCCCCAGAGGATTTGCGGGAATGTTTACGACAGACGCTGAGCTGCTTGTATTTACCGGCCGGGCCCTTCGGATCTATATGGCCTGCATGTTTATGTTTGGTATTCAGATTGCCTGTCAGATGGCCTTCAATTCTCTTGGAAATGCCAAAGCATCCATTGTGGTGGCAGTCATGCGAAAATTCGTGCTGCTGATTCCGCTTATTTATCTGATGCCCGCACTGTTTTCCGCTGACAAAACCACGGCTGTCTATATGGCAGAGCCGGTGGCGGATTTTATTGCTGTGACGTTTACGGCGGTGCTGTTTACCTTTCAGTTCAAGAAGGCGCTGAAGAAGCTGGAAAAATAAAAATTGTTAATTTAATATAGATTCTTCTCTGGTGATGCCGTACTACAGATGACCTCATGGTAGTACGGCATCACTATTTCTCTGCCGGTGAGCTGAGAAAGCGGAATATCGGCAAATATCAAATGCTATTCGATTCCTTCTAACATATCTTTCACTTCCTCAACAGTGATATGGTATTGGTCGGCGATCTGCTCATAGCTTTTTCCGGAACGACGCAGGAGGATGGTCTGTTTGAACAGGTTACGGCCGATTTTTTCGCCCTCGGCCAGACCGGACTTACGGCCGATTTTTTCACCCTCGGCCAAGCCGGATTCATAGCCCTCCTCGTAGCCCTCTTCCTTTGTCTGGCGCATATGCCGTTCTTCGTCGTATTCGTAAATGCTCACCTTGATCGCCTCCGCTCTGTTCTTTTTCAGAAACTCTGCCAGCACACCGCGGCTGATGCAGTCATCTACTGCTTTTTCTACGGCCTCCGCAAGAGGCATATCCTCTGCGTATTCCCGCACCAGAGCGGTATATTCCGCATAGTCCTTAAGGGTTTGGCACGCGTCCATGAGTTTCTTGTTGTGTCCTTTGTTGATATTCAGCATGGTAGCTTTAAGCTCCAGCTGCGGTTCCTCTTCCTTCAACTGGAAAGTATCGGATAAACGCAGCTCCCGTTTATCCGGCTGTTCTTCTGTCCCATTGTAGAAAATGATGAAATGGGGCGTTGGAAGTTTCACAGCCTTGCTCCCGTACAGGTTTATTTCTTTCGTAAAATCCGAATATACATCGGCCACATAAAACAGAAACCGCAGCGGCAGGTTTGGACTGTAAGTGGACTGATGCTCGTAAAGGTTCATGCGTTTGTCAATGAGAAAGGAAACATCATTGTGCATCGCCATGTAAATCGCATTCTCCAGGGTATTCACCACCAGGTCATCCGGGTTTGTGTAATTCGTTCCATTGATCGCGTTGTACAGCTTCAAAAGTTCTTTCTTGTCACTGAAGATCATCTCGAATATCCGGGACTTGTAAGTACGGTTGGGGACAGGGGCTCTGTGCTGTGTTGTAATTGTCATAAAGTACCTCCTAACTGAAAATGGCAGGAGGCCTCTGATGCTTCAGCCGTACTTTTTTGAAACCTCTCTGCTTTTAATAAGTGAAAAGCATGAGATTTCTTCGGTATGCCGGAAGGCAGAAATGAACTTCAGAAACGGTGAGACCGTTTAGAATAAAAGAAATGAAATGCTTTTTATTATCTTAGCACAAAATGGGCGGGAATTCTATTGCTTTTTCTGCATTATACAGAAAATCGTTTTACAAAATTCGACTTTTCAGAGACGTCACAGTTTTTTCACAAATAAATTAGCACTCGAGGCTTGACAGTGCTAATTATAGGTGTTATATTATGGTTAGAACAAAGGAAAAGGTATTAGAGAGATCGAAATACATTTCCCATAATATTTATTTTATCCACACCCTGGTGGGCGTGTTTCATTTGGAAAGGAGATATGACTTATGATGATGCCTAGTATTTTTGGTGATGATTTGTTTCATGATTTCAACGACTGGATGGATTTTTCGTTTCCGGATATTGACAGGAAGCTGTACGGGAAAAGAGCAGGTCATGTGATGAGTACCGATATCAGGGAACATGAGGATGGCTATGAGCTGTCCGTTGATCTTCCCGGCTTTAAGAAGAATGAGGTCAGTGCAGAGCTGAAGGATGGCTATCTGGTCATCAGCGCAGCGAAGGGACTTGACAAGGACGAGAAGGATGAAAAAGGCAAATATATCCGTCGGGAAAGATACGCCGGAAATATGAGCCGAAGCTTTTATGTAGGCGAAGGAATCACAGAGCAGGATATTCACGGCAAGTTTGAGGATGGAATCCTGACGCTGCATATTCCGAAGCAGGACAAAAAGCAGGTGGAAGAGAAACGATATGTGACCATTGAAGGATAAGAGGCCTGCCCGGCAGGGCGGCGGAGAAAGCTTCCCCGGGGATAAAGGTTCCCGGGGAGATTTTTGTATCACAGGAAATTACAGCCGAAGGTTCCTGTGACACAAAAAGCGCTCCGCGCAGGATCCGTTACTCTTATCATAAAAAATTATGTGAAGCAGCACAGGAATGCGGAGGTGATAGGATTGGGAAATAAGCGGGATTACTATGAGGTACTTGGAATCAGCAAAAGCGCAGATGAAGCGGCGATCAAGAAGGCTTACCGGAAGCTGGCGAAGAAATATCATCCGGACACCAATGCCGGGGATACACAGGCAGAACAGAAATTCAAAGAGATTACAGAGGCGTACACCATATTGAGCGATCCGGAAAAACGAAAGCTTTATGACCGATTTGGTCATGCCGCATTCGACGGAAGCGCGCCAAACGGCGGATACGCGGGAGGCGGCTATGCCGGAGATACAAAGGGATATAAAAGCGGTGGCTATTCTTATGGAAACAGCGGAAGCGGCGGGTTTCATGAGTATCATTTTGAAGGCAGCGACGATATTTTCGGTGACATTTTCGGCGATTTCTTCAAGAGAAGCCAGGGTGGCTTTGGAAGCAGCGGCTTTTCGGACGGCAATGGGTTTTCCGGAGGAAGGGGATTTTCGGGAGAAAGCGGGTTTTACAGGAACAGCGGCTTTTCCGGGAAAGGCGCGGATTTGACGGCGGAAATTTCCGTGACCTTTGATGAGGCGGTATTTGGCTGCGATAAAGTGATAACCCTGCAGAGTCAGGACAGAAACAGGAAACCGCAGTCTCTTCAGGTGCATATCCCTGCGGGGATCGAGAATGGGAAAAGTATCCGTCTGCGGGGCAAGGGACAGCCGGGAGGCAGCGGCGGTGAAAATGGTGATCTGCTCCTCAAGGTGAAGGTGGGAGAGAAGCCGGGCTTTGAGAGAAAAGGCAGGGATATCTATACGACAGCCCGCATTCCGTTTACAACGGCTGTTTTCGGCGGGGAAGTGCGGGTGCGCACCATGCAAGGAGAGGTTCTTTGCAAAATCGTGCCGGGTACGCAGTCGGGAACCAAAATCCGTCTGCGGGGCAAGGGCGTGAAGGATGCCGGCGCAGCCTCCAGGCCGGGTGACCAGTATGTGACGATCCAGATAGACGTACCGCAGTATCTGAGCCCGGAGGAGCGGCAGAAGCTGAAAGAATTTGCACAGGCTGAACAGAAGAAAAATGGAAAGCAGGGACACAAAAATGGACATGCGGCGTAAAAGACGTAAGAGTTACAGAAAACAGCAGTTTCCTTGTGCGCGAAAATGAAATTGCGATAGGCAGAATGAGAAAAATAGAGTAAAATAAAAACAGATATTTTGAGAACTCTAAAAACGATTGTGAGAAGAGGCAACCGGAAATGAAAATCTGGCATTTCCGGCTATAAAACTTGCGGCATTGCCGTAACAATTATAATAAAGGAGTCTGACTTGATGAACGAGAAACTTTCTGAGATAGAAAAAACAACTTTGGATTCAGCGAGTACAAAATTTAATAGAAGTATGATTGCTTATCATGAAACAGAAGATTTATTTGCCGATACATGTGAAATCGTGGAGAGTGCACAAAGTATTGCCTATGCGGCTGTTGACACAATTTTGGTACAAAGAAACTGGTTACTGGGAAAACGAATTGCTATAGAGTGCCTGAATGAAAATGGGAAAGCTGATTATGGCAAAAAAACGATAAAAAAGCTGTCTGCGGAATTAAAAGAAAAATATGGCAAAGGTTTTGATTTTAGCAGCCTTTATAAATATGTGAAATTTCATCAGGAATTTCCTCGGATTTTGGATTCACTGCGTCCAAAATCCGGGCGTCCCTTGTCATGGACACATTATAGGATTTTACTTCAGGAAACATCGCCAGAAGCACGAGCCTGGTATGCAAAAGAAGCACAGGAGCAGGCTTGGTCCGTTCGGACTCTGCAACGGAATATTTCTTCGCAGTATTATTACCGAATGCTTATGTCTCAAAATACAGAACCTGTCGAAAAAGAAATGCAGGAACTGACGGCTTCTTATCAAGCTGATAAGCTGGAATTTATCAAAAATCCGGTAATAGCCGAATTTCTCGGTCTGTCGTCTAATGCAGACTTTACAGAAAGTGAATTGGAGCAGAGAATTATCACGCATATTCAGAAATTTCTCATGGAACTGGGAAAAGGGTATGCGTTTGTAGCAAGGCAGCAGCATATTCGAACGGAAAAAGAAGATTATTACATCGATCTTGTTTTTTATAATTACATTTTGAAATGTTTTGTATTGATTGATTTGAAAACGTCGAAAATTACACATCAAGATGTTGGGCAGATGGATATGTATATTCGTATGTACGATGAAATGAAGCGAAATGAAGGTGACAATCCGACATTAGGTATTATTTTATGTTCTGATACAGATGAAGATATTGCGAAATATTCTATATTGCATGGCCATGAGCAATTATTTGCATCTAAATATAAAACCTGTCTTCCATCAGAAGAACAACTCAGGGAAGAGATTGAAATGCAGAAAAGATTTTATTATCTACAGAAGGAAGAAGATAAGGAAAATAAAGATTTTTAGAATATGAGCAGAGACAGGCGCGAGTCATAGAAACGGGACTTGCGTCTTTTTCTTTGGCGTAAAAGACACAAATTTTTCACAGAAAATTAGCACTCACCTCTTGATAATGGAAGTCGATTTTTGTCCTGTCTTGTGTATCCCAAAAGTGCCTGTTTTACAGGCTTTCCGGGGCATCAGCCATTTTGTCTGGTATTGTAAAGCAGTGTCAGATTTGTCGTAAATGTCGTAAATTTGTGGTCAAAAAATGATGAGAAATGGAGAGTGCTAATAAAATGAAATTAACGTATACAAATGTAAATGGATATCTGAT
>CALBGI010000040.1 GCA_937893675.1 uncultured Blautia sp. | reverse complement strand
ACAGCTACTCCTGAGCCCACGGGCGTTCCTGGACCTACAGCTACCCCTGAGCCCAGGGGCATTCCTGGACCTACAGCTGCCCCCACGCCCACGGGCATTCCTGAACCTACGGACACTCCCAGGCCTACGGACACTCCTGGACCTACGGACACTCCCAGGCCTACAGACATTCCTGGACCTACGGACACTCCCAGGCCTACAGACGTTCCTGAACCTACGGACATGCCTGCGCCTACAGAGACCCCGGAATCCACGCCGGCACCGGACAAATCGGATTCTCTTTCCCCTACGCCTGTGCTAACACAGGCGCCTGCAGCATCCGTTTCTCCCACTCCCACAGACCAAACAGAAAAGAGTGGAATTTACGGAACCGGGAATCACTCCTCCGGCACAAAACCTGCCGGGATTTCTTACGAGGTCAGCAAGGCTGACAAAAAAGCGCCCAAGACAGGGGATGAAACAGCCCCGCTTCTGTGGCTGACAATCGCGGGAAGCTCTCTTGCCGGCATACTCCTTCTTGCAACTGCCCGAAAGAGAAAAGCATACACCAAACCAAACGAATAACCCCCAAACAGCGGACAGAAAATTTTCCAGGCTCTGTCTGCTGTTTTTATTTATTCCTAAAATCTCTTCTTTTCCCAAAATATCGCGTGCATTTTTTCCGTTTATCGAGTATGATATACTCTAATACCAAAAAGCCTCAGATTTTAAAGGAGGATATCAATGAAAAAAAATAAGAAAAAGCGTTCTGCCAAAGTACCCTTTCGACGGATCCTGCTCCTTGCACTGGCAATTTATCTCAGCGCCCTCGTCATTCCTTTTCTCTCGCATAAAGAGGTTTCCGATGCCTTCCGCAGGCAGTTTGAAAAGCGCGCTTTTTACAACGACACCCCCGGTGCGGAACGGGTGGCTCACATCCCGGACAACACAGATGCCTTGCTCCTGCGTCTTCGCATGATAGAGGAAGCGCAGGATGAAATCATTCTGTCCACATTTGACTTTAATGCCGACCGTTCCGGACGCGAAGTGATGTCTTCGCTTCTGCACGCAGCCGAACGCGGCGTATCTGTCCGGGTCATTGTAGACGGCGCCAGCGGATTTCTGGATATGCGGAAAAACCCCTGGTTTCAGGCGCTTGCCAGCCACGAGAATGTTTCCATGCGTATTTACAACCCCATCCATTTCGGCAAGCCCTGGAAGCTGCAGGCACGTCTTCATGACAAATACCTGATCATCGACAACTCCATGTATGTGCTCGGCGGCCGCAATACCACGAATTTATTTTTGGGAGATTATTCTTCTGCGCAGAATATCGACTGGGAGCTTTTTGTCTATGAAGACCGTGATTCCGGGGACTCTTCTCTCTCTCAGCTTTCTTCTTACTTTGAAGAAGTCTGGACTTTGCCGGACAGCCGGGAATTTACCTGTCCCGCAATGACAGAAGAAATACAGGAGTGTCTGCTGGAACTCAAAGATATTTATAACGGCCTAAAAGAAACCTATCCCCAGTCCTATGAGCCCTGGGACTGGAAAAAATTCACCATGGAGACCAACCGGATCTCTCTTTTGTGCAATCCCGTTACACCGGATAACAAGGAGCCCTGGATGTGGTACGCTTTGAACCAGCTGATGAAGCAGGGCAAACATGTCAAGGTCTACACGCCCTACATTATCTGCGGAAAAGAAATGTATCAGGATCTGACCGCGCTCACAAAGCAGGGGACGTCCGTTGAGATGCTCACCAACGATGTGGCAAGCGGAGCCAATCCCTGGGGCTGTACCGACTATCTCAACCAGAAAAAGAAGATCCACAAAACAGGAGTCAAGGTTTATGAATTCATGGGCGCGCACTCCAGCCATACCAAAGCGGTTCTCATTGACGACCGCATGAGTATTGTCGGCTCCTACAATTTTGATATGCGAAGCACCTATCAGGATACCGAACTGATGCTTTCCGTAGATTCCGAAGAACTGAACGCGCTCCTGCAAAAGGAATTTGCCCGGGACAAAACCTACAGCAAAACCATGACCGAGGACGGAACCTATCAGCAGGGAGAAAACTATGTTCCAAAAGAACTGAGCTTCGGCAAAAAGCTGTTCTACGGCGTTCTGCGCATCGTTGTCATGCCCATCCGGAGATTTTTATAAATCCGTTGAAAAAAGAAGGCACCCCACGGCGCCTTCTTTTTCGTTTCCCCACGACATATGATCAATGGATCTCTTTTTCTGTCACACAGCTGCTCTTGATCCTCCCCACCAGGGTCTCAAGCCCGGTTACCACATGGGGGCGTGTATCTCCGCCAAGGAGCACCAGCATAATATCCTCTCCCACCGAAAGCCGGCCCTCGTTGAGCCAGACCCGCACATAATAAATTCCCGGCAGCTTCCTTGCCTCCTCGACTGCCTCCTGCACTTTTTTCTCATCATAGGAAAATTCCATTCCCACGACCGGAGCTGCCGTCAGATCTCCCTGACGTACCAGCGCCTTTGCGCTCTCCCTCACCACTCCGTTGTGAAACAGATACATGCCGCATTTTGCCGCATCCTTATCCGCTTTTGCCTCCCGAAGCCACAGATCTGTGGAAGGAATCTGTTTTTTCATCGCTCTCCTCCTCGTTTTCCGTCATACTGTTTCCATCTGCTCCCGCTTCCGAAGATGATTCCCGATCACCAGCAAAAAAGTAACCGTGGATGCCGTTGCGCTTAATATGTCCACGATCGGCTCCGCATAAAATGCAGCCTTTGCCGTAAAAAGGGCTGGGAGCAAAATCGTAAGAAGCGTATAGCTGATCTTTCGGAACAGGGACAGGGTAAGCGCCGTTTTTGTGCGTCCCAGAGCTGTCAGTCCGTCCACAAACACATACTGGAAGCTCAGAGGGATCACCGCCAGGGTAAACACGCCGATCCCCCAGACCGCCAGATCAAACAGCTCTCCCTTGTCTGTAAAAATCCGCACAAAATAAGGTGCCGCCACTCTGGTGATCAAAAACATCACGGTGGTAAATCCCAGACACAGAAGCAGAATGCAGCGCTCCGCTTTTTTTACCCGCGCAGTCTGCCTTGCCCCGTAATTGTAGCTTAAAATCGCCTGCGTGCCGCCGCTGATGCCCAGCATGGGGCCGGTGATCAGCATCATGTAGCTCTGCACAATGGTGGCCCCGGAAATCAGGAGATCTCCCTGGCCCGGGCCTCCGTATTTCTGCAGTACCGCATTTGTCACCAGAATGATCACGCTGTCCGTGGCAAGGATCAAAAAGGGCGAAAAGCCCACGGACAAAATCCGCACCATGATCTTCCCGGAATAATCCCCAAAGCAGATACCAATGGGCACCTGTTTGCTGAACAGAAATCCCATAGCGAACAGGCACGACAGCATCTGGGCAATGACTGTGGCAATGGCAGCTCCCGCCACCCCCATATCCAGCACAAAGATAAAAATCGGATCCAGCACAATGTTTGTGACAGCTCCTGTGAGCACCGTAGCCATTCCCACGGTGGAAAAGCCCTGGCAGGTGATAAAATAGTTCAGCCCCAGCGCCATCAGTGCAAAAAAAGTACCGATGGTATAAATTGTCATATAGGTATCCGCGTAGACAAACGTCACCTCACTGGCTCCAAACCACATGAGCAGACGGTTTTTCAGAAGCAGGAAAAAAACCGTCAGGATCGCGGAGACAAGCACCAGCAAGAGAAAGGAATTGGACATCAGCTGCCGTGCCCTCTTCTCGTTTTTCTCTCCCTGACGCATCGCCATAAGAATGGAGCCCCCAAGTCCGATGAGGGTTCCAAAGGAGCCCAAAAGGGTTACGATGGGCCCGCAGATCCCGACTCCCGCAAGGGCCAGATCCCCGATTTCGGGGATGTTCCCAATATACATCCGGTCGATAATGCTGTACAGAATATTTACAAACTGGGCGATCATCGTGGGAATGGCAAGGCGCAGCACCAGCCTTCCCACAGAATCTCTGCCAAGATCATTTCCTCTCCGCAAAATAAAGCACCTCTTTTTCTCAAGATCACATCCTTTCAAGCTTATCATATTGCAAAGATTAACTCAATGCTTATCTCACACCGTCTGGCGCTTTTTTGCCACCGCCAGCGTAATGCACACAAACACTGCCGCAAATACAAGCTGGATCCCCACCGCCTGCAGCACCTCTGTCCGAACGGTTTCTACGGCAAACTCCCCCAGAAGCTCATTTGCAGCCTCGTACCAGTACACCGGGAGAAACTGCGCTGCCTTTTTTACACCGGAGCTCATAACGTCAAGAGGTACAAAGGCTCCGCCCAGAAAGCAAAAGCCCAGAGAAGCCACATTCACCATGCCGTTCAGATCATCTGTTCCCTTTGCCAGGCTTCCGATCAGGTAGGACACAGAAACCGCCATCAAAAGAAGGGCTGTGGAATTCAGGAAATAATAAGGCAGATTCTCGCTTGCGAGCAGCTTTTTCCCATAGAAGCACATTCCCGCTGCCAGCACAATGCCCCACAAAAACAGGGCAACCGTCGCACAGGCCAGAAGTCCCTCTGCGCTCTGCCTTCTCTGCGATACGGCAGAGGCCTGCATCCGCTTTTTCAGATCTCCTCTTCGCATGGCAGAAATCATATTTCCCACCACATAGCCCAGCACGCCCAGGAACAGATAGGGCATGTATCGGAAATACATCACATACAGAGGCGTTTCCCCTGTTCCTCCCTCTGTATCCCAAAGCTCTGCCTGCACCTTAGGCATTTCCTTCAGGGCCTCTGCCATTTCCGTCTCCGTAAAGCCCGCTGCCTCATAAACTCTGGCATTATTCAAAAAACTGTTGATCTGCTGATCTGCATAATAGGCGGTATAAGAGCCCGGAACTTTGGTAACCTTGAGTTTTTCTCCGTTTTTCACACAGTTTTCATAAAAATGCTCCGGAATCCTCACAACATAATCCACATCCCGGTAAAACAGTTTTTCCTGCAGGGCAACGGTGTCCTCCTCTGTCACAGTCACATCATGGAACTGTCCCAGGTACTCCAGAAAAGCTTCAGCCAAAACACCGCCATCTTTGTCCGCTGCCGACACCTTGAGCCGCTCCTGCCGATAGCCCGCGATCTCCTCCCGGCTGTCCATAGCCTGAAACATCAGCGTGATCCCAAAGAAAATAACCAGATACAGAAAAAACATCCCTGCATTCTTTTTGGCAATGCGCATGTATCCCTTATAAACTGTCATAACGCACCCTCCTTGTTTTGATGAATGAAAGAAACAGAAGTCCTGCAGATATCACGCCCAAAAGCGTCAGGCTTCTGGCAAACCGCGCCGGGTCCTCATACACATTGATGCAGTAGAGCGCATCCGTAATAAGCGCGGCCGGATTCACACGGTTCAGCAGGGGAAAGCTCTGCTCTATGATGTTTTTCATCTCCCCGTTCATCAGTCCCGCAAAAAAGCTGCAGCTCATGGAAACACCAAGAAGAATGGCTATCTTTATATTTTCTCCGAATTTCCGAATACTTCCTACAAAAATCCCCATGGAGACGCCGATCACACACCCCATAAACACCACGGGAAGCATCTGTAGCAACGAGCCGTTCAGCTCCTGCCTCAATACAAATCGAATATAAAAAATCAGGAGGAACACATTCACAAAATGCAGCAGAAAGGAAGAGCTCATCTCCATCAGAATCAGTGTAAGCTTAGACGTGGGCGTCACACTTCTCCTGGCTGCCAGAGAATTCAAGTCGGCCTGCAGCCACATAGCTGCGCCAAATCCGATAAATGCCCCGTAAAGGCAGGCCATGGCAATGAGCGCATAGAAAAACTGTACATTTCCATTTGTGGTTTTGCCGCCCAGAGATACCTGCTCCACGCTCTCCTGATGGTTCTTCATCCCGGCCACTGCTCTTTCCAGCCCTTCCGGATGCCGATTAGCCACAACGGCAAGCGTCTGTTTTCCGTTTTCGTAGCTTTCCAGAAGCGATGTGAGAATGCTCTGGGGAAGCCCGTTCTGGACCACCCGCAGCCGGATCTCCTGATCCACATAGAAAACCCCGGCAACCTCTTTTGCCTCCAGGGCCGCTCTGGCCTCTTTCTCCGTCATCTCCTCCACCGAGATCAGAGGTTCCTCCGACAGCGACACCTGTTCCAGAAATTTTGCAAAAACCGGTTCCTCTCCTTTTTCTACAACGGCAACCGGCACAGTCTCAAAATCAGCTTCCTCCATGCAGCCAAAAGCCAGATAAAAAAGCGTTGCCATGATGAGCGGAAACACCAGGGGCCAGAAGATCAGATTAAAATTTTTCCATTTCATCCGTATGGAATATTTCAGCAAATGAATCATACTATTCTCCCCTCTAATCCCGAAGCTGTTTTCCGGTAAGCTCCAAAAATACGTCATTCAACGTCGGCAGCTCCGAAAACACTCTTCCAAAATTCAGTTCCTGTTCTTTCAGATACTGCAGGATCCGAATGAGGTTGTGTTCTGCCCCTGTGCAAAGCACCGTAAGGACCTGCTCCTCATAACGCACCTCGTAGACATGGGGAAGCTCCCGAAGCTCCTGAAGCTGCGCATCCTTAAGGGGCACTGCCTCCACAGTCACCGTCTCGCCTGTCTTGATCATTCCTTTCAGCTCTTCCTTGGTTCCCTCAGCAATGCAGCGCCCATGGTCGAGAATGGCAATGCGGGTACATATCTGCTCCACCTCTTCCATATAATGGGAGGTGTAGATAATGGTGGCGCCCTCCCGGTTCAGCCGCCTGATCCCCTCCAGGATCCGGTTTCTGCTCTGCGGGTCCACAGCTACCGTGGGCTCATCCATGATGATCAGCCTTGGTCTGTGCGCAATTCCGCAGGCAATATTAAGGCGCCTCAGAAGGCCCCCGGAAAGCTTCTTTGGACGCATGTTCCGGTATTCCTCAAGCCCGGCAAAATCTATGGCTTCCTCCACAAGCTTTTTTCTTTCTCTTCGGTCTTTGATGTACAGTCCGCAGAAATAATCAATATTTTCATACACCGTCAGCTCCTCAAAAACAGCCACGTCCTGAAAAACAATCCCGATCTGGGACTTCACCTTATAATTATCCGGCCTCATTTCCTCCTGGAATACGCGGATGCTTCCCTTGTCGTACTTCAAAAGCGCAAGCATACAGTTGATGGCCGTTGTTTTTCCGGAGCCGTTCGGCCCCAGAAGACCGTAAATCTCCCCCTCCTGAATATGCAGATTCAAATGGTCGAGCGCCACCACGTTTCCATACCGTTTCACAAGATTTTTTATCTCGATCATAACAATCCCCTCCTCTGTTTGATACTGACACCATTCTGCCACATTTTCTTCTTCCTGCCCAGTGTCACCTGTCACCGGATGAAGATGACAAATGTCACAACCTTCTGCTTCCTTTGCATTTCCTCTTTACCTGCTTTTTTCTTTTGGTTATAATGGAGAATCATAGCCAAACCAAAAGGAGGATACTGCCATGACCGACACTGCAGATTATTTTCAGGATGTGCTCCTGCTTCTCCTTGGCTGCTGCTCGTTTCTGTTTTTTACCGATATCCGATTTTCCCTGGTGCTGGCATTCTGCTGCACGCTGATCCTTCTGTGTGCCTGCTATTTTCTGGAGACACCCGGACTTCGCCTGGGTCTTTTACTCCTTTTTCTCATTGCAGCCTGTGTTCTCCCTGACTTTTTCTGTTTCTATCCTGTAGCCGCCTACCTTTTGTTCCGGGAAAAACAGCGTGTTCTTCCCTTTGTCGGCCTGCTTGTCTGCACAGGATTTTTTCTCTGCGCAAAACAGGCGGTACCGGTAAAAATCTTTCTTGGCTTTCTCCTTTTCGCACTTGCCTGGATGCTCCAGAAGCACACAGAAAAATACGAATCGCTCCTTCGGGAATTTCGCAGTACCCGGGACGACAGCAAGGAGCGGAACCTTCTTCTGGCCGAAAAGAACCAGGCGCTTGCGGAAAAGCAAAATTCCCAGATCTACACGGCAACCCTGCGGGAGCGAAACCGCATTGCCCGGGAAATCCATGACAATGTGGGACATGTGCTTTCCCGCTCGCTCCTCATGGTAGGTGCTATCCGCACAGTCAACACCCAGGAAACGCTCACGCCCATGCTGGAGCAGCTCCATACCTCGCTGGACTCTGCCATGGACAGCATCCGCACCAGCGTTCACGACCTCCATGACGAGTCCATAAACCTAAAAGAAGTCATGAACAGCATGCTGCAGGAATTTACGTTCTGTCCGGTGCAGCTTCATTTTGACATGAGCCACGAGGTTCCCACGGAAGTCAAATACTGCCTGATCAGCATTGTAAAAGAAGCGCTGTCAAACATTATCCGTCACAGCCATGCCACCAGGGTACAGATCCTTCTGCGGGAGCATCCTGCGCTTTACCAGCTTTGCATTGAGGACAACGGGGAAGGCAGTCCTTCTTCTGTTATTGCCAGAGAAACGAAAGCCTCGGATGGCATAGGGCTTTCCAATATGAAGGAGCGGGCGTTGAGTCTGGGAGGAACCTTTCAGGTCATACAAGAAAATGGCTTTAAAATTTTTATCACCATACCCAAAAAAGGAGCGTTCTGATATGAGAATTGTAATTATAGACGATGATATTCTGGTCACCGCGGCACTGAAAACCATACTGGAGGCCAACGAGGACATTGCGGTTGCCGCAGTGGGCACAGACGGAAAAGAGGCGGTGTCCCTCTATCGGGAGCACCGCCCTGATGTACTTCTTATGGATATCCGCATGAAAGAAACAGACGGGCTGTGCGCCTCCGAAGCTGTCCTGAAAGAATTTCCGGATTCCAGGATCCTGCTGCTTACCACCTTTTCCGATGACGAATATATTGTAAAGGCCCTAAAGCTTGGCGCCAAAGGCTATCTCCTGAAGCAGGATTACGAGAGCATTGTTCCCGCTCTTCGGGCCGTGTGCTTTGGGCAGACGGTATTCGGCCACGAAATCGTGTCAAAAATCCCCCACCTCATCCAGAGCGCGCCGTCCTTTGACTACGCTTCCAGGGATATCACCGAGAAGGAGCTCACCATCATCCGGCTGATCGCCGAGGGATTGAGCAATAAGGAGATTGCGGCTCAGCTCTTTTTGAGCGAGGGCACTGTGCGCAATTATCTCAGTCAGATCCTGGATAAGCTTTCCCTTAGGGATCGGACGCAGGTAGCAGTGTTTTATTATCAGAACCGGTAGCCGCCGGTTTCTATATAAAATCAAACAGACTCATCTGCCTGGCCACTGCCTTCGGCGCCGTCAGAGCCGTGTCCCGCACAGCTGCTTTCCCGGAAATTTCCGAAAGAAACACCGACGGCTCCCCGGAAGTCACCAGGATCAGCTCTTCTTTCGCTCTTGTCATTCCCACATAGAGAAGACGGCGTTCCTCTTCCAGCGATTGCAGCGCTTCCTCTTTGCGGCTCTCCATTGGAATGGAGTAACGGTTCACCCAGGGGATGATCACCGCCGGAAATTCCAGTCCCTTGGAGGCGTGAAGCGTCATCAGGGACACCGCATCCGCCGTGTAGTGTCTGGTTCCGCTGCGGCACAGATCCCCCTCTTCTCCAAGCTCCAGCATATTCAAAAACGCGTCCATTGTCTTATAACACACCGCCATATTCCAAAGCTTCTGCAGAGGCTCGTCGCCGGCAAGTCCTTTTTCCTGCATCCAGCTCTGCAAAAGCACGGCAGGCTTTTTCTTTCGCAATCCTTCTGCTTCGCCGGATTTTCTGAAATAAGCAAGCGCCTCTCTCACGGTCTGCGCTTCCAGAAAGGTTCCTCTCCCGCGGACAACATAGGGGATTCCTTCCGTTTTCAAGTACTCCTCCATGGCCTCCGCCTGACGGTTCGTGCGCACTAAGACCGCAATCTCCGAAAAACTCCTGCCTCCGGCGGTATCCTCGTATCCTTTTTCCTGTGCGTCCAGCATATCAATGCCGCCGATCATCCGGTTGATCTCCCTTGCCGCAAAAATCCCTTCGCCCTGTTTGCCTGACGCCTCCACGATCCGCACCGGCAGGCCTGCTCCCTTTGCTGCATGCAGGCTTCTGTCCCCGCCCGGATTATGCCCGATCAGCTCTGCGGAAGCGCTCAGGATCTCGGAAGTGCTGCGGTAATTTTCTTTCAACCTGATGACCTCTGTCTGTGGAAAATCCAAAAGCATCCGGGAAAAACAGGCAGGGTCGGCTCCCCGGAATCCGTAGATCGACTGGTCCGGATCTCCGATGACAAACAATTCTCTTCCATTCCGGTTCCACTGGCAGATCAGCTGATATTGAAGCGCGTCAATATCCTGGAACTCGTCCACCAGAAGATAGCGAAACTGGCGGCAAAGTCCTGCATCCTGGTCTTCACTGCAATCCAGAAGGCGCTTTGTCTCTATGAGAAGATCGTCAAAATCCCAAAGCCCCTCTTCTTCCATCCGTTTCCCATAGGCTGCACAGGCTGCTTCAAATTCCGGATTTTCTTCGTAAATGTCATTCTGTTTCTGCTCTTCTTCCATTGCTATGTGAAGCTTTTCTCTGGAGACCATGCTGAGGAAAGCCGACGGCAAAAGCTTTGCGTCCTGCTCCTTCAGGATCGACTCCGCCAAAAACAGCTTTGTCTCCTCATCCGCCAGAGAAATGTTTTTTCCGGCTTTCTGGAGCAGCTTCAGGCAAAGCGAATGAAAGGTTCCTGCCTGTACAAGGCTCGCTGCCCTTCGATGGGGCATTTCCCTTTTCAGCCGTTCCCGGAGCTCCTTTGCCGCCTGATTTGTAAAGGTCACCGCGGTGATTTCGGATGCTTTTACCTTTCTTTTTTCTATAAGACAGCGGATTCTGGCCGCAAGCGTGCCGGTTTTTCCGGTTCCCGGCCCTGCGATCACAGCCATAAAACGGGCCGCCTGCTCTGCCGCCAGTCTCTGCTCCGGATTCAGCCGGGAAAGGAAATCTGCGGTTTTGTCCGATGCGTTTTCCTCTCGGGCTGCTCCTGCCATGCTTGTATCTTCCTGTGGCTGTGCCGCAAAATCCCCGGAAGGTTCCAATGTCTCTGCTTCTTTCGCCCTGTCCGGACTGGTTTCTGTCTTTGTTTTCCCTTCCCGGACTGCATCTGCCTTTGCGTCAAACAGCCCGCCAAAGCTCATCTGCCCCTCCATATTTGCAAGCTCGTCCGCATCAAACAGCTGTATGGTCCCGTATTCTCCGTCAAATCCCGGGATGCGCTTTACCTGGCCCTCCCGCAGCCGCCGGATTCCCTCTGCGATCCTGCTGCCCGCCTGATTCCGGATCTCCTCCAGCGGAAGCTCTCTCAAAATGAAGAACTCATTTCCAAGGGTTCTCACCATGCGGAAATATTCCTCCTGCACCTTCTTCGACGCAGCGGAACGCCCGGTGGAGGCTGCAATGACCTCCGCCAGCGGAACAAGGCTCTCAAAGGCCTTGCGATTCTCCGGCAGATATCCCTGCGGCCGGTCCGCCAGCTCCAGGATCCGGTGCGAAACACCCATGGTCAGTTTTTTGCCGCACACGGGACAGATACCGCCGTATTTTACCGCCTCCTCCGGTTCCAGACAGATATGACATTTCCGGTGGCCGTCATAGTGATATTTTCCCTCCTCCGGAAAAAACTCAATGGTGCCCTCCAGGCCTTCGCCCGTCTCCAGAGCCTTTTTTAATCCTTCATAGGACAGCGGCCCGCGCAGCAGATTTGCTTCCCGCCCAAGCTTTGCGGGAGAATGCGCGTCAGAATTGGAAATCAGCTGAAAACGATCCAGGGCGGAAAGCTGCCAGTTCATGGGCGGGTCAGAAGAAAGTCCCGTCTCCACCGCATGAATATAGGGTGACAAATCTCCAAAGCACTCCTCCACACTGTCAAATCCGGAGCAGGCTCCGAACATGGAAAAATGCGGCGTCCAGATATGTGCCGGAACAAAGATTCCCTCCGGGCAGATATCCAGCATGATCTCCAGCAGATCATGGCAGGACAGCCCCAGGATCGGACGGCCGTCGGAATGGATATTTCCGATCTCCTCCAGCTTTGCCGCCAGCTGATCTGCCGCGTCAAGGCCCGGAAGCAGGATCAGACTGTGCACTTTCCGCGTCTTTCCCTCCTGCTTGTAAATGGAGCTGATTTCTCCGGTCACCACAAATCTTGTGCGGTTTTCCTCCGACTCCACACCTTTCTCAAGGACATCCTCCTCGCGCAGACGGTAAAGCCCGTCCTCCGCCGGAATCAGCTTCTCCCAAAGCTCCTTCCGCCACGCCGGATGCGTAAAATCCCCGGTTCCCAGAAGGCGGATCCCTTTTTGTCTGGCTCCCAGATCCAGACGTTCCGGCGTCAAATCCCGGCTGGTGGCCCGGGAATACCGGGAGTGTATGTGAAGGTCAGCAATGTACATAAAACATTCTCCTTTGCCGTTTTTTAAAATGATTCCCACAAATGCTTCTGTATATTTAAAACAGGGACACTTTTTAAGCATCCCTGTTCTCGTTCATCCTTTTGAAATATAACGTTTATTTGCCCTTCTCTTTCGGAATCGCCACATTCAGGATAATGGCAATGATCGCTGCCGGAACGATTCCGGAACCGCCGAAGATCAGCTCCACAAACTGCGGAAGGCTGGAAAGAACCGCGGTGTTTGCGCCAATACCATATCCAAGTCCCAGTGCCACGGACACAATGGTAACCGTGCGATTGTCAACGCCTTCCTTGGTCACAAGCTGAATACCGCTGACAACAATAGAGGCAAACATCATAACCGCCGCACCGCCAAGAACACTCTGCGGCATCATCTGTATCAGTGCCGCAAGCTTGGGAAACAGACCGCAGAGCACCAGGAAAACAGCGCCCGTGGAAATCGCAAACAGATTGACGATCTTTGTCATCCCGATGAGTCCCACATTCTGGCTGAAAGAGGTATTCGGCAGAACGCCAAAAACAGCGCCGAAGGAGGAACCAAGTCCGTCGCAGATAACCGAACCTGCCAGCTCCTTGTCTGTCGCCTCTCTTCCAAGGCCGCCCTCGGTGATACCGGAGGTATCTCCAATGGTCTCCACTGCCGTTACGATAAACATGATCATGATCGGAAGGATCGCCCGTAAGTCGATCATGTCCTTGCTGAATCCAAAGGGCATCAGCGCCGGAACCGCAAACCAGCTTGCCTCGCTTACCTTGGAAAAGTCAAGAACCCAGGAACAGGTTTTTGTTACGGTCTCCTGTGTAGCGGGATCCACAACCTCGTATGTAGTCGGCAGCACCATTCCCATGATCCCGCAGACAATATAGCCCACAATAATTCCGATCAGAATGGATGCCGTGCTGGTGATCCCCTTGGTAAAATGCTTCAAAAGAACGATGGTAAGCAGAACCACCGTTCCCACAAACAGATTGGGAAGGGAGCCGAAATCTCCATTGTTGTTTCCGCCTCCGAAGGAATTGATCCCGACCGAAATCAGAGAGAGACCGATCGCCATTACCACCGTACCGGTTACCAGGGACGGGAAAAAACGGCGGAGCGGCTTCAGGAAAAATCCAAGCACACCCTCAAACAGACCGCCAATAAAGCTTGCAAAAATGATTGCTCCGTAGGTGACGATCCCCTGTCCCATGGTGGATGCCACACCGCTGCACACTCCGATAAATCCGGAGCTTGTTCCCATAACAATAGGAAGTCTTGCGCCAACCGGCCCAATCGTGAAAAGCTGCACCAATGTGACAAGCCCTGCAACCAGCATTGCGTTCTGAATAATCTTAAGCTGCAGGCCGCCGTCCAGCGCACATGCGCCTGTGATCAGCAGCACCGGGGTCAGGTTTCCCACAAACATGGCCATAACATGCTGAAGGCCAAATAAGATCGCCTGTCCCAGAGGGATCCTGCCTTCCAGCTCATATGGACTGGAATAACCTTGCGCCTTTTTCATTACTCTTTCCTCCTAAAATGAAATTTTTTGGCAATATTTTCTACCACAGTCTTATGTTACCATTGTCATGCCGTGGAATCAATGTTTTTTCAAAATACAATTTTACACGGGCCAATGTATTTCAAATTGACGGTTTCCCGCGCAGCCGCTATAATATGTTTATCACATCCGCAGCATCCGTGTACAAGAGACCGCATCTTCCAATACACGGGCGCTGCCATTTCAGGAGGAAAAACATGAACGCTCTTCCGCAAATCTCAGAGGCTGAATTTGAGGTTATGAAAATCATATGGAAGCACGCCCCCATCAGCACAACCGAGATCACTGACCGGCTCCTTCGGACCACCAGCTGGAGCCCCAAAACCATACAGACCCTGATCAAGCGCCTTGTGACAAAGGGCGTTCTGACCTACGAAAAACAAGGCCGTGTCTTTGTCTATACCCCCCTTGTAAAAGAACGTGATTATATCGGACAGGAAAGCCGTACTTTTTTGAAACGCTACTATGGCGGAAATATCACCTCCATGCTTTCCGCATATCTGGAAAACGATAAACTGTCTGAAGCAGAAATCGACCAGCTCAGATCCCTGCTTGCCAGACGCACGCCAAAAGGAGAAGATTCCCATGGATGATTTTATGATACGCTTTGGCCTGTGCAATCTCGTTCTCTGCGGTGCCATCGGAATTCTCCTGCTTGCCAAAAAAGGGTTCCAAAAGAGCCTTTCCAGCCGGATGCAGTATCATCTGTGGTTTCTGCTGCTCGGACTTTTGGCAGTTCCTTTCCTTCCCCTTCCTCTCATGGGCTTTCCCGAAATTTTCTCCTGGCTGAAAAATCTTGGATACTCTGCCGCTTCCCCTGGCGAAAACACTGCGCGGCAGGCAATTGACCAGAATCCCGCTGCGGCCGGGGACTGGATGAACGACTTCGCCCTTTCTGTTGATAAGAAAACTGCCTCCGCGGTCGGCAATCTCCTCTTTGGAATATGGATTGCAGGCATCCTTGTCATGCTGCTCCTGCTGTTTCGGTCCTGGCTTCGCTTCCGCGCCTTAAAAAAATCGGCTCTCCCCCTTCAGAATCCCAGAGTGCGCAGATTATACCAAAGCTGCTTAAACGAGCTTGACATTCACAAAAACCTTCCCATTTACAGCACTGCCTTTTTGAAATCCCCCGTAATGGCAGGATGTCTGAGGCCCGGTATCTATCTTCCCATTCACCTGATTTCGGACTATCGCGAAACGGACATGCGGTACATGCTCCTGCATGAGCTGCAGCACTACCGGCACAAAGATGCCTGGATCGGTTTTTTCATGAACCTGGCCAAAACAATATACTGGTTCCACCCCCTGGTGTGGTATGCGCTGAGGGAAATGGGCAATGACAGGGAAATTGCCTGTGACACCGCCGTTCTCAGGCTGCTTGACGAAAACGCCTATCCCGATTACGGAAACACGCTCCTGCATTTTGCAGAAAAGGTTTCTCTTTCTTCCTTTCCTTTTGCAGCTGAGCTTGGCGGAAGCAAAAAACAGATCACACGAAGGATCCTCAACATTGTGTCCTATGAGAAACCGACTGTAAAAAAGAAACTCAAGGGTATGACTGCCTTTGTACTGACCGCGCTGCTTCTTCTGGGATTTACGCCTTTTCTGTCTGCCCGGGCAGCAGAAAATCCAAACTACATCTGGAACATCTCCGAGGACAAAATCTCCACAATAGATGTCTCCGGGAAATTCGGCGCCTATACCGGAAGCTTTGTGCTCTACGATTTACAAAAAGACCACTGGCTGGTCAGCGACAGAGAGGCTGCGGCTGTGCGTTCTGCGCCCAATTCCACCTACAAAATATACGACGCGCTTTTTGCCCTGGATGCCGGGATCATTTCATCGGAAGCATCCACGCTTCCCTGGGATAAAACCCCCTATCCCTTTGAAGCCTGGAATAAAGACCAGACCTTGCAGTCCGCCATGGCCGCCTCGGTCAACTGGTATTTCCAGACTCTGGACAGGCAGCTTGGAAGGAAAGCACTTCAATCCTATCTCCATTCCATCGGATATGGCAACGAAACGATCCGCGGAGCGCTTTCCTCCTACTGGATGGAATCCTCCCTGAAAATTTCTCCGGCAGAGCAGGTAGCGCTTCTGGTTTCCCTTTATCAGAACGATCTGCCATTCGCTTTGGAGCATATCCAGGCTGTAAAGGATGCGCTTTTCCTCTCCGCTTCTGGTTCCAACGCCCTTTACGGCAAAACAGGAACCGGCGCTGTCAACGGGCAGGATGTAAATGGCTGGTTCGTCGGCTTTGTGGAGGCCCAAAACCGCACCTGCTTTTTTGCGACAAATATCCACGCAGAGGATGACGCCACCGGAAGCACTGCCGCTGAGATCACTTTGTCTATTCTCTCTGCGCTTTCGGTATGGGAATAGCCTTTTCTTCCTGTCCGCCCGGCATCAGGCGGGGTGTATGCCACGCCGCCCCGCCATGCTTCCCGGCAGACACGATCTTATTTGACACATATTGTACCTCTTTCTTTTCCAGCGGCCTTACCACCACCTCATGGACATACACGTTGGAGTCTCCTGCATAGGGAAACACCGCACGAACCAGAAGCGTTATCGTCCCGTCGCTGTTTTCCGTAAAATCAAACACCTCCGGATAAGGGTATTCCGGATACTCAGTTTCCTCAAGGCCCCTTGGACTGTATGCATAGGAACCGGTCTCCGGACAGTAAACGGTTTTGGACCGGAGTGTTTCCGGGGCAATCCGAAAATACTTCATGAGAACAGTCTCAAACTCTTTCTCCGGTATCTGGTACACTGCTCTTACTCCCACATTTTTATCTGCCGTATAAGGAACCTCTTTTCCATACAGCTTTTCATAAAAAATATCATACATATCGTAGAAATTCAGTTCTCCGAAATCCGTTTCCTTCCATTCTGTGAGAAACATGTTATTGTATGCGTATCCGATGGGCAGGATACAGGTGCGATTCCATTCTCTGCAGGTCTCATCCAGGGGCGCAATCCGCAGCGCCGTATGCTTCTCTGCCATACTCAGGGTCTGTGAATACCTTTCCTCGAAAAAATGAACGCCCGAGAACATCAGATACCCCTCCTTGGTATATTTCCAGTCCTCTGCCGGATAACATTCCAGGGATTTTCTCTGCATTGCGCCGTTTTCGTATCTGTAGTAGCTTCTTTGCACCTGTACGTTTCCCTCTTTTGCCTGCAGATCATATTTCACAAAGCCCTCCCGGTAATCCACCTCGAACACGGTGATTTCCGCTTCCTGCTTTCTGTCCACTGCCCGGCAAAATTGAAGCAGCTGCTCCGCCTTTTCCATATCCACCTGATTTCTGCTGTCAACTGCCGGATAACCATACGCGCCAAAGGACCGCACAATGGCTCCAATGGTTTCCAATTCGTCTGTGCGCCCCTCTTCTTCCGCTTTTTTGTACAAATCCAGGCAAATTTCTTCCAGCGCAGCCCTTTCCTCCTCTGCCGCTCCGGCCTCTTCCCTTTTCATCCTCGTTTCCGGCAGCCTGCCTCCCACAAAAATCCCCACCAGCAGAGCAAAACTAATTGCCGCCAAACCACATTTCCAAAACCTTTTTGTCCTTTTCCACAACATAGCCGCTGCCTCCTCTTTCTTTTACATCTTCCGCCATACTGAGCAGCAAAATCGGGCGCTCCCCTTCTTCCTCCGGGCTAAAGACCGCAAACCAGCCCAGCTCCGTACCGGTTGTGTCCTCCCTGGACGCCTTGATCTCCGCAGTTCCCGTCTTTCCCGCCAGCAAAACATCTTCCCGGCGCGCCGCGTATCCGGTTCCGGCAGGGTCATTGACAACCCGTTTCATTCCCTCCAGCACACGGCTGACCGTCTCTCCAGAAAAAGCCTGCGGCAGCCAATCCTTTGCCGTGTCTTTTCCATATACCAGACAGGGCTTTACCACATTTCCTTCATTGCAAAAAGCAGAATAAAGGCACGCCAGGTGCAGCGGATTTACCAGGATCTGTCCCTGTCCGTATCCGCTGTCCGCCAGCTGTATCTCCGTTTCGATGTGCTCTGTATTGGAATACTGGGACTGCGCCATCTGAATCTCAAAGGGAAGCTCCTGGCAAAATCCAAGCTTTGTCAGCGCCCTCTCCAATTCTTCGGAGCCAATTTTCAAGGCTGCTTTTGCAAAATAAATATTATCGGAATAGACCAGAGCGTTTTCCAAAATAACCGGCTCATATTCCTGAAGGGTTGTCACGTAATACTCTCCCCAAGTGGAATCCTTTTGCCAGCTCAATCCCTCATTTCCGTAGTCCTCCTCCGGCAGAATGACCCCCATGTCCAGTCCGATGGCCGCAATAATGGGTTTCAGTACCGACCCGGGACACCAGACCTGGCGGAAGCGATTGTACATGGGATTTTTTGCATCCTCGTTCAGCAGTTTCCACTGCGCATCCGACAATCCCATGATAAAATCATTGTTGTCATAGGCGGGGGTACTTACCAGTGCCAGCACCTCGCCTGTATAGGGGTTCATGGCAACCGAACAGCTCTCGTCCTCCTGAAACACCTTGTACAGTGCCGTCTGCAGATCTGCGTCTATGGTCAGCCGCACATCCTGCCCGTCCTGTACCAATTTACTGGCAAGCTCTTTTTTCGCATTTCCCTGGGAATCTTCGATATAAATCCGACAGCCGTCCTGCCCTTTCAGCTCTTTTTCAAACAGTGCTTCCATTCCGCTTCTGCCAATGACGCTGGTTTCGGTGTACCCCTCCCCCGGATGCGCCTCCAAATCCTCCGCGGTAACGCCCTGCACATACCCCACCAGATGGGCCGCCGCCTCCCCCAGGGGATAGCTTCGCACCTCCACATCGGTCAGCATCACGCCGGGAATCGCAAGCAGCTGCTCCTGCCGCGCTTTTTCTTCCAGAAGCTCCCCATCCGGCGAGGGATTCATAAGTGCAAGCTCATTTACCTTGGGAACGGTTTTGACCGACACAAAGGATTCCTCTCGCACCCACTGTGCAGACAAGGCTCTTTCGATGTTCTCCGGCGCAATCTCCAGAAGTCCGGCGATCTGCTCGATCGCCCGGTCTCTGTTTTCCAGTTTTCCGGGAACAATCCCCACGGAAGACGCTGTTCCGTTTCCCGCAAGAACACGTCCGTTTCTGTCCAGAATGTTCCCCCGCTGTGCAGGCGTGACCAAAACCCGCACCTTATCTGTGGAGGTCAGTTCCGGAAAAATCATAGCGTCATTCCAGATCAGCTTATACCCGTCCTTCCCTTTTGAAAAAAGCGCTTCATTCTGAAAACAGATCGTTCCCGCTATTGTGTCAAAAGTCATCTGATAACATACAGTTTTTTGTTTTTTATGGTATTCCAGAATCTCAACTTCTATATTTTCCGCCTCAATCCCTTCATAAATGGCCGAATTTCTTTTCACAAAATCTTCCCGGCTGATGTTTCCGGAAGCCTCTATATCCAGCATTTCATACATTTCTTCATATTCCTGTCGGGAAATATCTTCCATGTACTGCACAAGCAGCGCCTTCGGCGTTTTCCAGGCAAGCTTCTCCCCGAGCATCCCGGCCATGTGTACTGCACTGATCACCACAACAGTTCCTATGACGGTAAGAAGCGTGGTGAGAACACGGTTCCTTGATTTTCGTTTGCTGCGTCTGCATCTTTTTTGGCTCATGCGGACCTCCTTCTTATGGTTTTCATTTTGTATATCCCTGCGGATTAGTGAAATACCTTATATCCAGCTCTTAATATTACATATGTAGGATTTAGAAACAAAAAAATTTGTATCCCATTCTGGATTATTCAAATATTACATTAGTAAGAATTAAAAGTCAAGCATGCCATTGTCTTCTCTATTGAATTCCAGCATTCCTTTTTCAGTACTGACTGAGTCATCTGGAATGCCTTGTCTGTGATTTTTCATAATAACTGATAATCTCCTGTTCCAGTTTCACATTATGCTTCAACATATATTCAACTGTATCACAGTAAAGTTCCTTTTCCACCAAAGCCTTCAATCTGCTCCGATCCCGCTCACTCAGCGGCTGGCAGTATCTGCAAAAGCGTTCATCCCGCAATTCGACCTCCGACATACGATACAGCCCAAAGGGAATTTCTGTTATCCGGCACAAATTTTCATGGATATAAAATCCGCCTGCATCTAAATCTCCAAAATGCAGGTATTTTACCCCTGGGTTATTCTGATATACCAGTTTTAGGAAATCTCGCTGAAATCGGGTTGCATAGCCTCCCAGATAGAAAAAACTGACCTCCGGATTCTCACAACGATAAAAAGAAGTTTTATTTTCCACTGTCATAAATTCCGGCGTGTGAACAATCACCTGCTCCAACGCCTCCAGATCTTCTGTGCAAAATTCAACACCATTTTTCAAAGCTCCCAGTTCCAACCGTTTCCCTTCTATTTTCAGTGTGATATCTCCCTTTAGACAAATCTTCTGCTTTTTCGGAACAATGTGGTATTTCCGCAAAATTTCGTCCTGTAATTCTCCTTCTTCACAAGGCATTTTTTCATATGCCCGAAGCAGATTACATACACGTTCCAGTGTGTTTTCTTCCAGATACTTGGAAGAACCGTAAATCAGCATAGACGCTTCCCGCACATAAAGCAGGGTTTCATTTTTTTCAATAAATGTAAGAGCCTTCAGTACCTCTTCTGTCTGAAGGTAATTGTTTGGAATTTTATTTTGCACAAGGATCCTCTTCAGCCGCTCGCATTCTCTGTCTGCCGCCGGAGAAATCCCGCTGTAACGGGCAATCATCTGTTCTACATACTGGCGTTTTCTGAATTTCGGTTCATACCCAAAAGCCGACTCCAAATATGTCTCAATCTCATCTACCTTCTCGTCAATCAGGTAAATCTTTGCAATCTCGCTGCTGAAACCATTTTTCTCAAATATAAGAAATCCAGCCCTGCTGCAGACTTCTGCCGCCTGATTAATTGCCTCTATCTCTTCCAGGTCTCCATCATTTTTATTATATTTTTTATACAGCTCCACAGGTAAAATGCTGGTTCTGCGACAAATCACATTGGTTCCGTTATCTTTCTTGCTTTTCCGGTATTTCTCCACCAACAAAACCAGCATTTTTTCTTTATAAGTTTTCATAAGCCTTTTCCTCATGAAACTGAACGATACCAAGCTGCATACGATCAGGACGCACCCGCAGCACAGGCAGCAGAACTTCACATTCATTCCCAATCGTTTCCGTTTTATCCGGTGAACAAAAGATGACCTGAAGTTTCTGCTGTCTCATAAAATTCAGCATTAATTTTACATTTCCCGGATCCATCTTGGCGAAGGGTTCGTCTATAAACACCAGTCTGGTAGAATGAATCCGCTGATTGTAAATCATAAGCAGTGCTGAGGATAAAATCAGCAGATACGGAATCTGCACCTCCGCACCTGAGTTAAAACCCGTCTGACGTGACAGCTTTGCACGATTTAGAATCTGATTGCTTACTAAAATTTCGTAGGTCATATAATTTCGATAATCCGCAAAGCGAGCAATGGTTTCCTCGCTGTTTTTTTCTATAATCCGGTTAATGATTTTCCGGAGTTCTTTTTCCAGATGTTCTCCTTCTTCATCAGAAACGGAAGTAAACATGCCAAATGTCATCTGTCCGTCTGAGCTGCCTAACTGCTCCCGCTCTTCCAGATATCTGGCATACTCAATGATTTTTGCATATTCTGTGCCATCTTTTACATAATGGACATCAAACTGATACTTGGCGGAAAAATCCAGCTTCGCCAGTTCTCCATTTATCTGTTTTAAGTCTTCTCTTGCCTTTTCGCAGTATTTCCGGATATTTAAGACAAATTCATTTTTAAAGATGTCCTCGTATCGTCTGGTCTGAGCATCCAGTTCCTGGCGGATTTCCTGCAGATTATCCATCCAGATCCGATCTTTTCTGGCCGCATAAAGTTCCCTTCCTTCTGTCCCCACAGTTAATTCGCTGCCTGAATAATGACTGTTATAGGCAGCCTGAAGAGAAAAAAGTTCCTTTTTGTGCTGTTCAATGCTTCTGGCAATACGCCCTCTTGTCTCCTGTGCCAAAAGACCGCCCTGAGTGCTGCCTGACAGGAATTTTTCGTAAGCCTCTACTGCTTTCTGAACTATGGTGTACGCATTTATTTCATATTCCCGGAAGCGGGCTTCTTCTGCCTCAAGCTCCGTTTTCTTCTGCTGTCCTCTCCCTGCACACAGCTGGATTTTCACTGCCAGACTGCTGTTTTCCTGCTCCAGCTTCCCTCTGGCCTGCTTCATCCCCATTTGTTCGTTCTGCAGCTGCTCTATCAGCTGATTCAATTCCAGATATTCCCGGTTATTTTTAAGAGCTTTTTCCAGCCGCTTCAGCTGAGCCTCAGAATCTATACAAAGCCGCGATATCTCCTGGTACTTTGCCAGAGCCTCATAGGCGTATGAACGGAAAAAGACTTTGTCCCCATTCAGCCGGTTCTTTTTGTTTTCCAGTTCCTCGCGTTTTTCAAGCACTGACTGCTTCTCATCGCGAATACGCCGAATCTCCTTCTCTGCACGAATCCGATTTAATTCATAAATTTTCTGTCCCAGATAATAGGAACCGATACGATCCAGGCGAAGAAAATAACTGTCCATGGCCACAGATACTCTTCCTTCTCTGGAAATGGCATTTTCAAAATTACGAACCTGCTGCAGTTCTACGGCATGCATCCTTCCCAGCTGAAATTCAAAATATCTCTTCGCCACCTCATTTTTGATTTCCAGCATATGAACCACTGAATCTGCCTCCGGACGGATCTCTTTCCTCATCAGCAGCTTTGTATTAAACAAATGGGCATATTTGTGGGATGAACGATTTAAAACATCATCTGCTATGTCATAATACTGAGGTTCTACCAGAATACTGTACCGACGTGGTCCGAGAAATGCCTCTATGGCATCCCGCCAGGTTTCGTCTGACAGGCTGATTACATACTCGCAGGCAAACTGGGCTCTGCTTCCAATCTTTCTCTGTTCAAATTCCCGGTTGATCTCATTCCGCAGCTCCACATAATCCGGTATTCGGTCATAGGTGCTTCTATGTTTTTTGCAGTCTTCCAGAATTTTCTCCTGAATATTCAGCTTCCGGTTCAGCTCTTCTGCCGCCAGATTCAGACGGTCGATCTCTCGAATTTTCTCATCATAAGCCTGTTCTACAAGCTGCTTCAGTCCATCTACCGCAGATTCCTTCTCTGCCGCTGAATAGTCGCTTCCACACAGGGATGACAGAATCTCCTTTTTCTCTACGGTTTGTCCTTCTTCCATAAAACTGTAAAGAATTTCGCTGACTTTCGTCTGAAAATCCTCCAGTTCCCTGCATTTCGCCAGCCATTCTCCCTTTTCTTTTTTCAAGGAGTTCAGCCGTCCTCGTTCTTCTTCCACCATTCTGGCGCCGTTCATCTGACTTAAACTGACTCTTGCCCGAACCAGACGATTATCCAGCTCATTTAACTGTTCATCTAAAATCTGAAGATTCTGGCTGACCTCTTTCTGCTTTTTCTCTGCCTCTTCTTGTTTCTTTGTCAGCTCCTCAATGACGCCTTTAAGATCCTTTTTCTTCTTGTAAACAATTTTAATATTGTCAGATAAAAGCCTGTTGGACTCGCTTTCAAAGGTATCATACTCTTCCAGAATATGCTCCAGTTCCTCAATCTCTTCCTGAACCACATGAAAGGTATGATTCAGCCGTTCAATGTTATTTTTGGCTTCGATCAGCTTACTGAAATCTACATTTTTCTCTTCCAGAACACTTTCCCTGATAAAGCGGTCAATCCTGGCTTCCGGATCATAAAACATGATTCCCCGCAGCTTCCTAAGATAGGTTGGCATCTGATTGATGCCAAGTTTCAGTCCCGTCATCTGCATAAACTTTGGCAAGCCCTGTTCCCTGTTTAACAGCGTAAGCTTATATTGTTTCTGAAGCTCTGCAGCACTGTATGGCATGAGAATACCTTCTTTGTCATAGGTATGGTTTATCTCTTCCATTGATTTTCTGTCAATCACATAGCGATAGGTCTGATAATTGTTGGAAGCATTCGTTTCGATTACCATACCAAGAAGGAAGTTTTTTTCCTCTGCCTGATCGAAGAATTCCAGCACAATATGGCTGTATACATTGGGTACCTTCTCCGGCGGTCGCATATAGGTTCCTGCAGTAGCGTCCAGAAGGCCTCTGGTGTAGGAGGAAACTGTCCGGCTGCCCTTTCCCTCGGAAGCTTTATTAAATACCGTATCGCCATAAGCTGCATATTTGATCGCATCTAACATAGCAGATTTACCATTTCCGTTTTTTCCTGCAATCAGTGTAAAAAAGCCAATAGGAGCTGTTACATTGGCAAAGCCGTACCAGTTGATCAGGCGAACTTTTTTCAGTAAGATCATTCTTCTTCCCCCTCAAAATCCTCCGGTTCTATCTCCTGCTGCTCATCCGTTTTTTCGGCCGCTTCCGTCTTTTCGGCCTCTCCATCATCTTTCAGATATTCTCCTGCAACCGTTTTAAACTGAGGGAGATCCCATCCAAACTGAAGAGATGGATATAGCTGAATCTTCATGTCCTCTCCTTCTTCCTCTTCGGAATAATTGATCAGACTATACTTTTTAAACAGCTTGAATGCAGCATTTAATTCTGTCCGAACGACAATCACTCCATAATTACGAATTTTATCAATTAAATCTCCCTTGGTAACAAAATTCCCCTCATTGCAGCCCAGATTTTCCAGATATACTTTCCAGAGTACCAGAAGCAGATGATACTGCAAATTGGTAAATGTCACTACATTGGCTCGTTTGAGACCAACGGTTTCCATATCCGCTTCGCTGGCGATCAGCATTGCTGCACCCGCCTTATCATCCACCAGAAGATCAAAGCCGATCATTCGAAGATATTCAGAAATATCCTGTCGGTTCGATTCTCTGGAAACAAAATCATACAGTTTTCCATCTTTCTCCTGAAGAATAAAAGTAGACTCCAAAAGTTTTCGGATACATTTCTTAAACAGGAGTCCGTTTTCCTCCTTCACAGTTATATGCAGACTGATATCACTCATGTTTCTTCCTCTTTATCTTAATCCGGCTGATTGCCGCAACTTCCGTTTCCACCGTACCTTCTTCAAAAACCACCTCATAAGGGAATCCCGCAGAACCGGAATAAATGATGCTGGAAGCGATCATCATAGCATCCTCCCTCGACCGGACACCCCACTCCTCCACCGATATCTGCCCCTTATCCGGAATTTTCTCATCCAGATAATCCTTCACCCGATCCATACTGTATCGGTCAGGTACCGCTGTCAAAAGTTCATCCGTCAGGCGTAGCTTCTCCTCCATGGACAGCTCATCCGATGGAATCCCCGCATTCTTTGTATTTGGATTGGCCTTTTTCCTCCGTTCAAAAGACTTTCTGCTTATATATCCTATCTGCATCTGGCGATAACATTGGGATATCTGCCCTATCACATCCTTCCTCTCATCTTCATCCAGATCCTTTATAAAAAGCAGCAATCGATTCAGCATGCTTTCCAGATTGACCCCGCTGCTTAAAACCATCATCATGCGGACAGAATAGAGGTTATAATAAGTGTTGATTTTCTTATCAATATAGCCCATAGTCTGGTCATATTCCAGACTGATAAAGCTGTCCAGCTCCGCAAATTGGCGGTTAATCTTCTCCTTCGCCTGGAGCTCGTCCACATTTTTAAGTTTTCTATATTCCTTTATCATCTGCTCGTATAATTCGGAATCCCTTAATTTTCGAAGCATCCGCTCAATACTGGCAATGTAGGAAGGAATCAGGCCACTCTTTTTGATAAAAAAATAATCGTTAAAAAAACGCTTCAGCAGCTCATCTTTAAGCAAAAATTGTCCCAGGCTGTTGGCATCCGACATCCTTGTCACTGCACGCATAACTTCCTGAACGCTGTCTTTCAGAATCAGCAGTTCATTTTTCAAATCACATTCATTTTCAATCAGGGGAAGCAAGATATTGGAATAAGGGCGAATTGCACGGATGCTGTCCCTACCAAAGGAAGACTTTAATATTTCATAAATAGAAAAAATATGATTTGTAATCGCACTGTTGGAATTCATGTCAAAAATTTTATGTATCGCATCCACCAGTTTTCGGCAATAGGCTGAAACGGACGCAATATTATCCCCACTGCGTCCTATTTCCTGGGGCGTTATCCACCCGCAGGCACGGAAATAACGCAGAATGGCTGAGGCGTTTTCTTGAGGCGTCCGCCCGTTGCTGACCTCCTCGCCAATATTCTCCGGTTCAATAGAATAAATACAATTTTGCAGGTAAAGAATCAAACAGTTCCTGGCATCTGCCTCATACAATACCGGAATTTCTTTTGATTTTTCAATCAACAGACTGATACACTCAAAATAAATCTCCCTGTTCTTGCAGCAAAAGGGATTGAAAAATTTATCATTAATCGTTTCAAAAAACGGCATCTCTCTCCCCCCTACTACTTTCTCTTGTGTTATATCAGATTTTACCTAAATTTTATCACAGGCATACTTTTGTTGCAAGGTTCATTCCGATGCCATTTCTCAATCATAACCACCCGTCCAACGCTACATCATAAACTTAAGAGACGGCGATTCCTATATCCACCACTTTTTCAGATATAAGAATTATATTTCATAAAAAAAGTCTATACTTTTCCCAATGGAATTGCATGGACTTTTTTTAACTGTTTCTGCCCATTTTATTTTTGTGGGTGGCAAATCGGTGGCAAATAGACTGAACTTTATACATAGATGCTCATAAATACGCCTATTTCCGCACTAATTTGCAGACCGTCTCCACATGGCTCGATAGAGCCGGATTGATGTCGGTCATCGGGAACCTATTCAGGCTAATATGGTATGTGCCAAAATGTCTCCGTTTGTTTGCGGAAACATATCTACAAATTCTGTAGCAAAAATATCTTGATACATTCCGCTATCTATATCACAGCCTGAACCTCGTTCGTCCACGGAAAAAGTTCAACTTTTTTATTCGTTTCTACTACTATTATAGTGATTCTAGCATAAAAGTCAAATTCTGCGAGGAATCGCCATCGCCTCAACCTTGTCCGTTCTTCCTATAAAAACAGGTCAACGGCTATTTTTAGACCTAACTGATGGCCTGCCTCCTCTGCATTCGACCCTATCATACTGGGAAATTCGCATTAAAACAGAGAATCAATTCTATTACTTCTTCGCATTCTCCTCCAATTCCAGCATATATTTATCAAAGTCAGACATAAACAATCTGTCCTGAATAACACGATACTTTTCAAATTCAGTCTCAGCATGAAGCTTTGCAATTTCAGCTGACACTTTCCCTGCATCCTGTAAAATACCATAATCAAACATTTCAATAAAGCTATTAAGCCGTTTTTCCCAGTCCTGCATCGTAAGTGGAATATGTCTTAATGTCATGTTCTCAGCAAAATCCAAGTATGCAGTAACCATACGATTCAGCTGTTTCATTTCATCCTGACTCAAATAATTCTTGGCAACCGTAACATCACTCTTCTTAATTTTGCCTTCAGGAGCGTCTGCCCAAGTAGTTAATCCCATATGCTCTCTTGTATAATCAGCTCTTTCTACAATCAATTCAGCCGCCGTATGACCATGAACTGCATAATGCATTTTATTCTGAACTGTTGCGTAGAATCTCCTGGTAGTTGCAGAGTTCTTATCGTAATCAATGGCTGTGGCATACAGGTCGGTTATTTTCTGATAGAACTTTCTTTCACTTGCTCGAATTTCACGAATTCGTTCTAACTGCTCATCAAAATACTTTTCTGTCAGATATGTTCCTCGTTTGAGACGCTCATCATCCATGACCCAGCCTTTGATGGTATAGTCCTTGGCAATTTGATTCACCCATTTACGAAACTGCACAGCACGCTCAGAATTGACCTTAAAACCAACTGCAATGATCATCTCTAAGGAATAGTGATTTGTGCTGTAGATTTTTCCGTCAGCGGCAGTTATTCGAAATTTTCGAATAACTGCATCCTCTTGTAATTCACTGTCCTCAAAGATTTTCTTAATATGATAATTTATAGTGTTAGTACCGACGTCATATAATGTGGCCATTATCTTCTGTGTTAGCCATATATTCTCATCTTCATAGCGCATCTCAATACTATCCTGCTGATCGCCGACTGAGGCAACATAAGTCAGGTATTCCGCTGCGCTGGAACGGATGGTTATTTCATCTTTTTTCTTTTTCAATAGGAGGCCTCCTTTTTCGATAAATCACTCTATAATAAACAATAAACGAATTTCTGTATACTCTCATCGTCCATGACAACGCTTATACTTCTTTCCGCTTCCACATGGACACAATTCATTACGGCCTATCTTCTTCGGCCAATTTACTCTTTCCTGAACCATAATAGGAATTTTCCCATCATGTATAAGTTCAAGTTCCCTCAGACGATACAAATATTCAGAGACTCCCAATATAGCTTGAAACATACGCATTGCCTCATTTTCAAATTCAAGCAAATATTCTGTTTTCTTTTTTGTTCTGTCTTTCGGATTAGGAATATAGGTTATCAGCTGGTCTACTGAATTGTATTCAACATCATTATGACCGATAGCATTTCTCAATTTTGCATTCACGAGGATTTTCAAAAAGCCTGTATAGTCCTCAGAATCCAAACAGAAATGATATCTTGATGGTTTTGTGAGTTTAATATAATCCTCTAAAGACTTTACATTTTTCTCAATTGGATTCATAGCATTGATGTCAGACCTATACTTAATATTATTAAGAGCAACAGGAATGATTATCAGATTGCCTAACGCCTCATAAACATCCAGATAAAACTGTTTTACACTATCAAAACTGCTCGTTGTGGAACCTTCGTATTCAAAATCAAAAGAATTATCTTTACAGTATTGTATAGCCAATGCAGGTATAAGTCTTTGATATATGGCCATAAACTCATCGTAGACCTTGTAGATCAGTTCCTGTAATTCTTCAAGGTGGAATCCATCATGAGAATTAAGGAAATCAATCAGATCATTCATTTGTGCTGAATCCATTTTCAATATTCCAGCGCTAAACGAAAGGTCATTAAGGATATCTTTTCTTAATGATGAATAAAATCCATGTACCTCAATCATGTGGACAGCTCTCAATGTTTCAGATTCATCCCTACGTTGAAAATAATGACCAGAAAACTCCTTTTGAATCTCTTGAGTTAAGTATTCGCTATTGTTTTTTGCTAAATTGAGAATTCTTTTATATCTCTTCCACTTTTTAGCGGTTGTATTCAATTTAGACACATCTTGTCCAAATTCATCATAAGAGTCATTCGCTTTCATACAATTCATATATCGAATAAACGGTGAAATCACTAGTCTCTCTAAATCAGCTGCTTCTACTTGTTTTAAAGTAGGAAATTCACCAGAACACTCAATAATGTAATCTGCATTTTCGTCCTGAACTTCATCAGCATTATCAAAAGAAACACTTAACCCCGGACGATCTTGCCCTATCTTCACGCCACCTGACAAGGAGGTTCCACATTTACCGCATGCTACTTCTATCGGATGTTCTTCTTGCCAGCCAACTTGCAAACGAACTCTAGTAATACATCCGCAAACCTGACATTTTATAAAAGTATTAAAAACCATAAAACCTATCTCCTTTCGCTGGATTACATAAACATATCATCGTTCCAAACGAGTTTTACCAAGTCAACGAGTACTGCTATTCTTTCAGTAATTTCATTCTTCCCAAATGAAACATACGATTTGAAGCCAAGATTATTATCTAAAATGAACTTCTTAAATTTGGGATTATTCTGATATGCCAAATCACCAAGTGATTCAGTATAGATATTGCCTTCATTGGAACAGTACTTCTTCAGTTCCGCAACTGAAGCCGCAGAAGCAATGAACTACATGGCCATGGCCGGTTGGAAAACTGAAGATATGCTGGAGCTACAGTTGCAACCACTGCTTCTCACAAATCGTCATCTGCGGAGAATGTGGCGAAATGTTCCGAAGGCTCCACTGGAACAATCGTGGCATCAAGTCCATTGTCTGGCGCTGCATCAGCAGGCTGGAATCCACCGGGCTTGAATGCCACGCTCGCACCATCAATGAGCTGGTTCTTCAGTATGTTGTCGTCAAAGCAATCAATCAAATGCTCGGTGACAAAAGCAGCTATCAGGCACAGCTCCAGATTAACATTGCCGCCGTCATTCGAGCTTCGCAGGCAACAGCCATTGACAGCATTAACGAGAAGCTGATGGCTCTGCAACAAGAACTGATCCAGAAAGCCAACAGCAAAGAAGACTACGACGAAATAGCGGATGAGATCTTCAGGCTCCGCGAACTTCGTCAGAAAACAACCGTCGATACTGTTGCAGGGGATGAACAGATAAAGCGAATCAACGACCTGCAGGATTACATCGCACAGCAGACCACCTATCTTACATAATTCGATGAGCACTGGTGCGACGCTGGATCAAATAGATCACCATCTGGGATGATCACATCACAGTTGAACTGAAACCGGCGTCAGTATTGATGTGGGTGCATAATCCTATAGACGCACAAAGTCTCCTCACCACTGGATAATATCCGGTGATGAGGGGATATTTTATTATACTACTTTTTCAAATATATGCTTCTGTGCATTTAAATAGTTTTCAAGATTTGCAATTGTGTTTCCGCTATTCTTTTCTATAATGCCAATATCCTCATCTGATAGCTCGACATCATTATCCTTAGCTAATTTAACTGTATAGTCATAAATGCGTCCCACAAGAACTTCTAGCTCCTCTGTTGTAAGTTGTATACTGATTTTATCATAATCTTTATACTCCTTCAGTGCACTTAAGCATTTCATCAAATCATTTATCTTATCAATGTCCATACTACCTTTACGAATTGCTTCAATGTAGGCTCTCAATGACATTCTAAATTCTGTCAGAACTTTTGGCTCCCGATTTTTCACTTTGTTATAGATAACTAATCCCGTTCCTACCGTTGTTGCACTCACCACAGTAATAATTGTTCCTTTTTTATGTTGCTTTACAAATTGTAATGCTTTAACGCCAATGCCTTGTGCTTGTCCAGCTGGTTTTAAATTCACTGGATCTAAATGCTTTACAATACGCCCCTTATTTTGCCCAGTTGCATACCGAACTACACTGCCGATTCTTCGATATAAGCCGGTCGCTAATCCTGTTGCTATATCATCTGGAATAAGAAATGCATCTTGTACTACTGCCATATGAAGTACCTCCTATTTTTTCTATAATAGGCTTTGTAATTTTCGCGAATCAGTGATATGGATTTGAAAGAGCTTCTTTCTTACCTTTGTTTTTCTCCTCTTCAGCTATCAATGTATAGGTCATTTCATCTATATCTGAAAAACTCATTCCTTCCTTAAACCCTTTATTCCCATCCAACCAGATGCAATTCATCAATCTATCGAACGTTGCTTCACAACTTCTCCGTGGACATCTTGCTAAAGTTGTATCAAAAAAACTGGTATGATAGGAATAGTGGTGTGTGTGAATAAATTGATTCCATGAATCTATTACCGTCTGCTCATCCCTAATATCTACAAGTTCAATTTCTTCTAGCTTTCTATCATCAACAGCTCCCCACGCCTGCTTAAGCATGGCAACAGCCTCAGCATCACTTTTAGGTGCACTGTATCCAAATATAGTTACCATATACGCACGTTCAAGTACGTTACACAGTTGTTTCCACGATTTTGCTATCGCTTCATCACTTGAATAGTCTTTCTTTTTTATAGGAAAAAGCAACTTCATAGGTTTTAGTTCTTTTCCACATCTACAAATACTCCCGACATTTCCAATAATATTATCATCTGAACAATAACCCACTGCAACATTTCCATGAAGGAAAGCCACCTGCGGAATGTTGTTTGTATACCTTTGAGCTCTTCCAAGTGCTTGAACCAAAAATGGGTCCCAGTTAAATGTAGCAATCAAGTCCTTGCTCGTCAAACTCATAACCAAAAAATCATAAATAGTAGGTTCATCGGGCAATTCGAATTCACTCATATAACTTCGGATAACATTTTCTAATTGATTTTTTACCGTACTACAGTCCGGTTCATTTTTACTTCGTTCATCTAATTCCATATAAATATCTTCGAGATTATCCGACTTAGTATAAATTGATACCTTTGAAATAATTTCATTTAAACCAAGTTTATCAATAAATCCACTCATTGCGGATATTTTTCTACCGTATTTGTCTCCTGATGGTATTGCCGCACAGCTAGCTCCCGCCCCTAATATAACAACATGCGGACGATTTTTCATATAGTACTCATATTCTTGAATATTAATCTCATTCATATATTTCCTCTCTATACTTTCTTATTTATTTTGCACAAAAAAGCTTGTATTTAGGCCATTT
>CALBGI010000039.1 GCA_937893675.1 uncultured Blautia sp. | reverse complement strand
AAAGATTCACCCTCCCCCTGCATAGCAGGGGGTTTATTTTTACTGTGACACAAAAAAAGTGGGAACTGCCTTGACAGATCAGGCAGTTCCCGCATATAATGTGCAGTAGCGGAATGAAATTCTGCTTCTTTCGTCTGTCAGCCAGCGGCAGGATATTCTGTCGGAAGTCATTGAGGGCTTGTACTGGTTTCGACGGGGGTTTTGAAGTTGAGGAAGCTATCCGCAGACTCCTGGACTGCGTATCAACCGGGAACCTAAATATAAACGCAGACGAAAAGTTAGCGTTAGCAGCCTAAGCTGCTCGTCAGCCCCAGTGCACTCACACATTGGGAATCTGGCGTCGACGATGTGAGAAACCTTGCCGGGTAAGCTTTGCCCCGGTAGATGTATCATGAAGCTACTAAGGTTATAAGCCTGTCGGTGGGCGTATGATTGAGGGAATGTCAAAACAGCGACTGTGATAGGAGATGCCTCAATGAATAGGCTTTCGGACGCGGGTTCGATTCCCGCCAGGTCCACTTAACGGAATGAAGTGCAAAACACGAAGTCCCCCGGAATCCGGGGGACTTTTCGTGTGCTATAGAATTTATTGTGATCAATGGGTTACCGTAATTTAGTTGGCGGTTTCAAAATGGACGGTCTTGTGGTACAGCGCGTTTGCGTCAAGAAGCGTGCTCCATTTTTCTTCCTCCGGTTTGGTTTCGTTGTTATTGTAGCGCTCTTCGCCCTTCAGTTCATCCATGTACTGTGTGTAATCCAGAATGTAGATGTCCACAGTGGAGATATCTCTGTCCTGGATGGCAAAGTTATCACAGCTGCCGTTGGAATCGTTGTAGGGGAGCTTGTTGCCGTTGGCATCCAGTGCAACTAGGAAGGTATCGCTGTATGCGCCTTCTTCATATTTATCGTACACGGTGATTTCGTAAGGTGTTTTTACGACTTTTTCCAGGCCGATGCCGTCTGCGTTTGTCTCATTGAGCTCCAGGACCTCGGTCTGAGCAGTGTCGATGGTAACCGGAATTTCAAAGCTCCAGCCGCCTTCGTACCAGTAATTCTGATACTGGTTGGGATATTCGCGGTACTCTGCCGGTTCCTGAGCCATAACTTCCTGCCATTCTTTATCGCTCATGGCAGCCAGCTCTTCGGCGGTGTAGCCGGAATCCCAGTATTCCGGTTCTGCCTTATCACCCACCAGTCTGGTGATATCAAGGGTGAGAGTGAAGCTTTCCGGAAGCTCGATTTTTTTGATGTAATCTTTGAGGGCGCCCTGTCTGGAGGAAAGCTCATCCATATACTGGGAGAGAAGCGCGTAGCCTTCCTCCGTCTCATCATTCATATCCTCGTAGGTGATACCCATGCTGTCCAGGATTTCCTGGGAAAGCTCCTCGTTTTTGAGGTTATATTCCGTCATGTCAGTGGTGTCGGAATCCAGGTCGATCCGCAGAATACAGGAGTAGGTGTTTTCATCCAGGAACATGCCCTCCAGATTGGCAAAGCCCATGGAACAGTTTTCATTCTGCGCCGCATCCATAAAGCTGTAGTTTTTCAGATATTCCAGTGTCAGGACGGGACGTTCGCTGCCGTTGTCTGTCTGGGACATCATGGTATCCGGGAACGGTTCCTCACTCTGTGCCAGCATGGTAAGGTAGATTGCCTGTTCGTTTGCATAGACCTCGGAAAAAGTAATGGTGAGACCATCTGCAGTCTTGGTATAAAGGCCGTCAGATGCAGGTGCTTTGTCAGCATCAAGACCTTCGCTGTCAGCAGTATCTGAAGAAGCGGTATCAGCGGCATCGGCCACGTTCATTTCTACAGGAGGTTCTTCTAACACAGTGGCTTTGTCCGCAAAGTTCCCGAAGAAGCTTACTTCGTTTTGAAGCTTTTCAAAAAGTCCGCCTACCAGAGGGAGTTCTCTTGCCATAACCGGGTTGGTGACGCAGACGATAAAACCAACAGCCAGCGCCGCTGCCGCAGCACCGCAGCTTCTTGCCGCAATTTTCATAAAACGGTCAGAGGTGTGTGTCAAAGGTTTCTGATTTTTAATCTGTTGGTAGGCGTTTTGTATTTTATCGGTGACAACTGCGGGGATTTCGATGTCCTCCCGAAGCTTTTTCTGAACGAGTTTTTCTCTGTCATTTAAATTCATGCCTGTCCCTCCTTGAATTTATAAAGGTATTCCTGTGAAATTTGCTGCCGTCCTCTTAAAAGACGGGATTTTACGGTGTTCTCCTTTAAATCCAGAATTTCGCTGATTTCTCTTGTGTTAAAGCCCTCCAGATAATACAGGAGGAGAATGGAACGGTACTTTTCGTCAAGAGGCGCCAGCATCTGGTTCCATTCCGCTGTTTCGTAATCCTCCACATATACAGGCGCATCCGGAAAACGGTCTGTATAGAGGATGTGACTCTTGGTCTGCAGCATGTCCTTGCATTTGTTGATGAGAATGCGTATCAGCCATGTTTTGAAATAACGGTTATTCTGAAGTGTGTGCAGTTTTTCAAAACAGGTCAGAATAGTGTCGGAAATGGCATCCGCGGCATCCTCATCGTTTTTTAGATACGCCCGTGCGATTTTGTACATATTCTGGGTTTCCAGCTCCATGAGCCGGCAGAACGCATCGGCGTCGCCTTTTTTTGCTTTTCGTATGAGAAGTTCTGTCATAGGGATTCTCCTGTTATGTTGACCGGTCAATTTTGTTTTTGTGTTTCTAATCATTAGACGCTGCAAAGCCGGAAAAGGGTGCATGAAAAATGAAATTTTTTTCGTTCACAAAAGAGACATATTTCTTTGCTACAATTACTCTAAGATGCTGAGAACAAAAGATGCCTGCGAACTGCTGCGTGCGCTGCACTTCTGCAAGTCTGTACTGGCATCATTATAACTAAGCGGATGAAAAAGAGCAAATACAGGAGGAAATAAAATGGATGGTTTGAAAATTCTTGTGGTGGATGACGAAAGCCGTATGCGAAAGCTTGTGAAAGATTTCCTTTCCAGAAAGAATTTTCAGGTGCTGGAGGCAGGGGATGGCGAGGAAGCCATGGATGTCTTTTACCGGGAAAAAGACATTTCCCTTTTAATCTTGGATGTGATGATGCCGAAGATGGATGGCTGGGAGGTGTGTCGGGAGGTGCGCAAGAATTCCAAAGTGCCCATTATCATGCTGACGGCCAGAGGAGATGAACGCGACGAGCTTCTTGGTTTTGAACTGGGCGTAGACGAATACATTTCCAAGCCGTTCAGTCCCAAAATCCTGGTGGCGCGGGTGGAGGCTATTCTTCGAAGAAGCGGCCAGAGCAGCCCGGATGAGATGCTTTCTGCCGGAGGAATCGTGATTGACAAGGCAGCGCATATGGTGACGGTGGATGGTCAGTCGGTGGACTTAAGCTTCAAGGAATTTGAGCTGCTTACTTATTTTCTGGAAAACGAAGGAATTGCCCTTTCCAGGGAAAAAATTCTGAATTCTGTATGGAATTATGACTATTTTGGAGATGCCCGTACCATTGATACCCATGTAAAGAAGCTGCGCAGCAAAATGGGCGAAAAAGGTGATTACATTAAGACCGTGTGGGGAATGGGTTATAAATTTGAGGTGACAGAATGAAAACCAGGGAAAAAAAGTCCCGGACTATGAAAAGTCAGATTACGGTCACATTTATTGGGCTTTTGTTTCTTTCCATGCTGGCGATTACCATAATCAATGGCCTGTTTCTGGAAAAATATTATGTGTTTCAAAAAGCAGAGGTGCTCCTTCAGGCAAAAGGGATTCTGGAGTCCATAGACAGGGAGCCTTATATGGAGGATTTGAGCGCAAATCTGGGGGATATCCAATATTATGAAGAGGAAGAACCAAAGAATTATCCGGAAAATATTGCTGTTTCCAGTTCTCAGTACAATCTGTCCTGGGTTGTGATCGACAGGGCTGTTTCCAGTTATATGCACTGGGGGGAGAACGACCGTATGCTGCAGAGCCGTCTGTTTGGGTATGTATACCTGGAAGACGAAAGAGCGGGCAGCCGTATCTTGAAGGAAGAGAAGGACTGTGTGGTTCAGCAGGTTCATGACAACTATGTGGGAATGGACTATGTGGAGTGCTGGGGGACTTTTGAAAACGGGGATCATTTTTTGATTCGCACACCTCTGGAAAGCATCAAGGACAGTGTTTCTATTGCCAACCGTTTTTATTTTATGGTGGGAATTTTGATTTTGTGTTTCAGCGGACTTCTCATCTGGTTTGTCACAAAACGGATTACCAGGCCAATCAGTGAGCTGACACAGATTTCCAGACAAATGTGGAATCTGGATTTTAACGCCAGATACACAAGTCATGCAGGCAATGAGATCGATGTGCTGGGCGACAGCTTTAACCGTATGTGCGGACAGTTGGAAAAGACCATTTCCGAGCTGAAATCTGCCAACAATCAGCTGCAGAAGGATATTCAGGATAAGATTAAGATTGATGAAATGCGTAAGGAATTCCTAGATAATGTTTCCCATGAGCTGAAAACTCCCATTGCCCTGGTGCAGGGGTACGCGGAAGGACTCAAGGAAAACATTACGGACGATGTGGAAAGCCGGGAATTTTACTGTGGCGTTATCATGGACGAAGCAGCGAAGATGAATAAGCTGGTGAAGAATCTTCTCACATTGAACCAGCTGGAATCCGGGCGGGACGCGGCGGTGATGGAGCGGTTTGATCTATGTGCGCTGATACGGGGCGTTCTCGATACCATGGAGATCATGATTTCCCAGAAAGAGGCCAGGGTACTGTTTGACGACAGCCGTCCGGTTTTTGTGTGGGCGGATGAGTTTAAGACAGAGGAGGTTGTCACAAACTATGTGAGCAACGCGCTCAATCATCTGGATGGAGACCGGCAGATAGAGATTAAAATCCATGATGAGCATGAACGGGTGCGGGTGACGGTATTCAACACCGGAAATCCCATTCCCGAGGAAGATGTACCCAATCTCTGGAACAAGTTTTACAAGGTGGACAAGGCGCGCACCAGGGAATACGGCGGCAGCGGCATTGGTTTGTCCATTGTGAAGGCGATCATAGAAAGCATGAACCAGGAGTATGGCGTGGTAAATTACGACAACGGCGTGGAGTTCTGGTTTACCTTGAGCAGAAAATAGACAAAGACAGACACGTACAAAGAAATCTCTTTGCAACGGTCTGTTTTTGCGTTATACTGTAAAAATAAGTATACCTGAACTTTTGAGGGAGAATAGAGCGTATGACAGGAATTATTGACTATGATGCTGGAAACATAGGAAGTGTGGCAAAGGCCCTGGCTTATCTGGGCGAGGATGCCGAGGTGACCAGGGATGCCGGAAAGCTTTTGGCAGCGGACCGGGTGATCCTTCCCGGTGTAGGAAGCTTCGGGCAGGCGATGGAAAAGCTTCGGGAATACGGGCTGGTTCCGGTGATCCAAGAGATTGCTGAGAGAAAAATTCCATTTCTTGGAATCTGTCTGGGACTTCAGCTTTTGTTTGAGAGCAGCGAAGAGAGTCCGGGAGTGGAGGGACTGTCTCTTTTGCCCGGAAAAATCCTTCGGATCCCCCGGACGGAGGGGCTCAAAATCCCCCACATGGGTTGGAATTCCCTTACATTGCAGAATGAGGGACGGCTGTTTGCGGGAATGGAGCAGGATGCCTATGTGTATTTTGTCCATTCCTATTATCTGAAGGCGGAGGAGCCCTTCATCGTAAAAGCAGTCACGGATTACGGAACCTCGATCCACGCTTCCGTGGAGCGGGAGAATGTGTTTGCCTGCCAGTTTCACCCGGAAAAAAGCGGGCAGACAGGACTTCATATCCTGAAGAATTTCACAAAGCTTGGAAGGGGGGATTTCTGATGCACACGAAGAGAATTGTCCCGTGTCTGGATGTAAAAGACGGCCGTGTGGTCAAGGGTGTGAATTTTGTGGCCCTGAAGGATGCGGGAGATCCGGTGGAAACAGCCAGGGCTTATGACGCAGCCGGAGCGGACGAGCTGGTGTTTCTGGATATTACCGCTACCAGCGACGGCCGTGACACGGTGACAGACATGGTGAGGCGCGTTGCTTCCCAGGTGTTTATCCCCTTTACCGTAGGCGGCGGAATCCGCACAGTGGAGGATTTCCGGAAGCTTTTGCGGGCGGGAGCGGACAAGATTTCCGTGAACTCCGCAGCGATCGACCGGCCGGAGCTCATCCGCGAGGCTTCGGAGAAGTTCGGAAGTCAGTGTGTGGTGGTCGCCATAGATGCCAGAAGAAGAGAAGAGGGCGGCTGGAATGTTTACAAGCACGGCGGCCGATTGGACACGGGGCTTGATGTTATAGAATGGGCAAAAGAGGCAGAGCGTCTTGGCGCAGGTGAGATTTTGCTCACCAGCATGGACGGAGACGGAACAAAGGCCGGGTACGATATTGCGCTTACCAGAGCGGTTGCCGATGCAGTTTCCATTCCGGTGATCGCTTCGGGCGGAGCGGGAACGCTGGAGAATTTTTATGAGGCGCTCACCAGAGGCGGGGCGGACGCAGCCCTGGCGGCATCCTTGTTTCATTATAAAGAACTTACGATCAGAGAAGTGAAGGATTATCTTGCAGATAGAGGAATTTCTGTGCGCAGATAAAAGATACATAAAGAGGTGAAGGATTATGGCTCCCATTGCAGGAGATTGGCTGGAGGCGCTGTCCGGAGAATTCAAACAGCCCTACTATGCAAAGCTATACAAAACCGTAATGGCGGAATACAAAACAAGAAAGATTTTTCCGCCGCCGGACGAGATGTTCAGCGCGTTTCATTTTACGCCGCTGCATGAAGTGAAAGTGGTGATCCTGGGGCAGGATCCGTATCACAACGACGGACAGGCTCACGGACTTTGCTTTTCCGTGAAAAAAGGTGTGGAAACACCGCCTTCCCTGGTAAATATTTATCAGGAGCTTCATGATGACTGCGGGTGTTACATTCCAAATAACGGGTATTTGGAAAAATGGGCCCGCCAGGGCGTGCTTCTTCTGAACACGGTATTGACCGTGCGTGCCCATCAGGCAAATTCCCACAGAGGGATCGGCTGGGAACAGTTTACGGACGCGGCAATCCGCATTCTCAATGAGCAGGACAGACCCATTGTATTTCTGCTGTGGGGAAGGCCGGCACAGATGAAGCGTTCCATGCTGAACAATCCCAGACATCTTATTTTGGAAGCACCGCATCCCAGTCCGCTGTCTGCGTACCGGGGATTTTTCGGATGCCGTCATTTCAGCAGAACCAATGAGTTTCTGAAAGAGCAGGGAGCTGCGCCCATTGACTGGCAGATAGAAAATGTGTGATTACAAAGAGTAAGAGGATGATTACAAAATGAATAACCGAAGAGACAATACACTGGTAAAAAATGCGTCCTTTCTCATGGCGGCGGCGCTGATCTCCAAGATCATCGGCATGCTTTACAAAAGCCCGCTGTCCAGCATGCTGGGAAGCGAGAGCATGGCGTTGTTTCAGTATGCCCAGAACGCATATTTTATCCTGCTGATGATCGCATCTTTCAGCATTCCCCAGGCGGTTTCCAAGATCATGGCAGAAAAGATCGCCTTTCACAGATACCGGGACGCACAGAAGGTGTTTTACGGCGCGCTGCTGTATGCTGTGCTTGCGGGCGGAGCGGTGGCGCTCTTCTGCCTGTTTGGAACCTCCATTCTGGTTCCGGATACCATGGCGGGGGCAAGACTGGCTCTGAAAATGCTGGCGCCCACGATTTTTCTTTCCGGAATTTTAGGTGTGTTCCGGGGATATTTTCAGGCCTATCGAAACATGATGCCAACCTCGCTGTCACAGATCATCGAGCAGATTTTTGTGGCGGTCTTTGCCCTCCTCATGTCCGGTGTGATGCTGGGACAGTTTGCGGGAAAAGGAGGGGAGACGGCTCAGAGCTGGGCGGCAGCCGGAGCTACCATGGGTACCGGAGCTGGCGTTTTGTCAGCGCTGCTTTTTATGGTGGCAGTCTATCTGCTGAACCGGAGAAATATCAGACGGCGTCTGCGAAGAGACAGGTGCTCTGTCAATGAGAGCTATGCAAGCGTCATGAAAACGATCGTGCTGATCGTGATGCCCATTATTTTAAGCGCGTTCATTTACAATGTGAACGGCTATATCAACAGCTATATGTACTCCGGGATTATGGGGTACAAGGGAATGGAGGAAAAACTGCTTCAGACCCTGTATGCGGAGTATGGCTATTTTATGACGCTCATCAATATTCCCCTTACGTTGGCGAGTACAGCGCCCATGTCTATGATACCTGAGGTCTCCGCACATTATGCCAGAAGAGATATGGCCATGGCACATGAAAAGATTGACCGCGCAACCTGGATCAGTATGCTGATCTCCATTCCGGCAGCGGTCGGGCTTGCTGTATTGTCGGGACCCATTACCCGGCTGATCTTTCCGGTAACGAACGGTGTGGGCGCGCAGCTTTTGATCCTGGGTGCAGTTACGATTATCCTCAACGGAAATTCCAATATTTCAAACGGCGTGCTTCAGGGAATCGGGAAACCCAATATTCCCATGATCAATGCGGCCATTGCCCTTGTGGTGGATGTCATCGCCATGCTGGTGCTGTTGTTCTTTACCGATTTGGGAATTTATGCGGTGGTGATCGCTATGATCATTTATGCGGTAGTGATGTGTCTGCTCAATGAGATTGCCATGAAAAAATATGTGCGTTATCGGAATAAATGGCATATTTATCTGCATCCGCTTCTGGCAGCGGTGCCCATGGCAGCAGTGGCCGGCGGCGTTTATTACGGTCTCTACGCGCTTCTGGCAAAAACAGCGCTTCACGCACAGCTGGTGAATGTACTTTGCCTGGGAGTGGCTGTGGTTCTGGCGGCAGCGGTATATTTTGTGGTGTACCTTATGGTTGCTGATCTGTCAGACGAGGAGATCGCCATGATTCCAGGTGGGCGGATCTTGAAGCGGCTTGCGCGTCGATTGCCGGCGCTTGGGCGGTAGGAGCATAAATAACAGGATGATATGGCGTAGAATTGGCGGCGCATGAGATATCTTTTAGAAAAGTCATTCCATACAATGGGGTGGCTTTCCTTTTTTGCTTTTATATCGTCAAAATCCGGAGATAATAAGTACAAAGTACTCAGGATCAAAAGGAGAAAAGAAATGACGTATATCAAAGAGCTGGAAGCGCAGGTAGAGTCATACGCCGCCTACCTGCGCCGGGAAGAGAGAAGCCAATCCCGGGCTTATAACCAAAGCCTGGACAGCGGCGAGGACGGCATTATGGGGACACTGGAAATCCCTAAGATAAAGTATATCTGGCAGTCTGCCATGGAACAAAGAAGGAAACCCTCCAGAAAGGCACAGGCCATCTGGAGCGCTCCTCCCTTCCTGCAGGCGGGGAAAGCCCCCACGCCCTCATATCAGCTCACCGGGGATTGGTGCAGAAAATGTTCACTAACCTGGACCAGATGGAAAAGAGAGGTAACCCTGGCAAAAGAAAACTGCGGACACAAGTAGTGGCTTTGCAGACCTTTTATTCTGACCCGGAGGTGACGGATCTGATCAGGTTGGAAGAGCTTGCATAATATTTGGGAAAATTTTCTAAAATCACGAAAAAGCCCTGGCGATTTCGCCCAATTCGTGCTAAGATAAAACAAAGCATTTCATTTCTTTTATTCTAAACAGTTGATCTGTTTCTGAACATCATTTCAGCCATTCGGCCAGACAGAGAAATCTCATGCTTTTCAATTATCAACAAAGCAGCGAGGTTTCCCAATAGTACGGTCAAGTGTATAAGAGGCCTCCTGTCCATTTCCAGTTAGGAGGTATTTTATGAAGAAAAGGAACAAGAAGACCCGACAGCCGCAGGTAAAACGTCGGCCACTGCGGGGAAGACAGGCTCCCGCACCGAACCGTACCTATAAATCCCGGATGTTTGAGATGATCTTCAGCGACAGGAGAGAGCTTTTGAAGCTGTACAACGCGATCAACGGGACGGATTACACGAACCCGGATGATCTGGTGGTGAACACCCTGGAGAATGCGATCTACATGGCGATGCGCAATGATGTTTCCTTTCTCATTGACAAGCGTATGAACCTTTACGAGCATCAGTCCACCTACAGTCCGAATCTGCCCCTGCGTTTTCTGTTTTATGTGGCGGATGTGTATTCGGACTTTACGAAAGAAATGAACCTGTATGGAAGCAAGGCGGTAAAGATTCCCACGCCCCATTTCATTATTTTTTACAATGGGACAGAGGAGCAGCCGGATCAACGGGAACTGCGCCTGTCCGATACCTTCCAGGTGAAGGAAGAGGAACCTCAATTAGAACTCAGGGCGACCATGCTGAATATCAACAAAGGATACAATAAGAAACTTCTGGACGCCTGCAAGACCCTGCGGGATTATGCAGAGTATACCGCTCTGGTGCGGGAATACGCACAGGTCATGCCTCTTGCAGAAGCGGTGGAGAAGGCGATAGACGACTGCATCAGCCGCGGTGTGCTGGCGGAGTTTCTGAGGCAGAACCGAGCGGAGGCGATCAAAGTGAGTATTTACGAATATGATGAAGAACGGCATATGCGGCAGACAAAGGAAGAGGGATTCGAGGAGGGCTATGAGTCCGGGTATGAATCCGGCCGTGAATCTGGCCTGGCGGAAGGCGAAGACATCGGATTTGCGAAAGGCCGTGAAATGCTCAAGCAGGTGATCCTTTTACATCGTGCCGGAAAAAGCTATGAGGAGATCTCCATGCAATGCGGAGAACCTGTGGAAGAGGTCAGAGCGATGCTGGACGGACTTGAATAAAATGTACAGGGAAAGGTGTAGAAATCTGCTTTGTCGAGGGGCCATCTTCTTAGAATTGCGTTTAAGAAATCCTTACCTGCCGCAGCGTTACCGTGGGGAGGATAGCAGAAACCTGACAGGAATCATTCTCTCAGCGACAGTATTGTAGAAAAAAGGTATCAGACATAAAAACACGCTCCGCCGATTTGGCGGAGCGTGTTTCAGATTGTAGACAAAAGTGGTGCTGGGAGTTATCCCCAGCACCACTTTTCTGT
>CALBGI010000038.1 GCA_937893675.1 uncultured Blautia sp. | reverse complement strand
TTACCACATCTTTCAAGGCTTGTCAACAACTTTTTTCAAGTTTTTTTGACTTTTTATTTTTTCAAAAAGTCAAGCGGAGAAGGAGGGATTTGAACCCTCGCGCCGCTGTTAACGACCTACTCCCTTTCCAGGGGAGCCCCTTCGGCCAGCTTGGGTACTTCTCCAAAATGCCCTAATGTTCTTTTGCTCTCTCGCGAGTGCATCAGTTATTATAGCGTATTGTCCCTATTCTTGTCAAGCACTTTTTTTATTTTTTTCTTTTGCTCAACAAAGCGGAGAGAGTGGGATTCGAACCCACGCGCCCTTGCGGACAAACGGTTTTCAAGACCGCCTCGTTATGACCACTTCGATATCTCTCCAAGCACGGCTATCCGCCATTTACCTGCACCTTTTTCAGCGCAAGTTGTATTCTATCATCAAACCTTATCCGTGTCAACAACAAAAATAAGGTTTTTCCATTTTTTTGCTTTTCTTCCACTTCAGTGCTTCACAAAGCTTTCCGCGGACGCCAGATCCTCGGGAGTTGTAATCTTGATATTGCGATAAGAGCCTTCAAAAAGGCGTACCTTTACTCCCGCTTCCTGCTCTGCCACCATAGCATCATCTGTGATCTTGCTCATATCTTTCTTCTGAATGGCATCATAGGCGCTCCTGATCAGAGCATATCGAAAAATCTGAGGCGTCTGTACATTCCACACGCGGCTGCGTTCCGGAGTCTCGGCCACATAGCCCGCCGCATCTGCCAGCTTAACCGTATCCTTGCTCGGCATTCCCGCCGCACACGCTCCTGTATCCTGCACTGCCGCAAAGCCTCTCTGCAGAATCTCCTCTGTAACAAAGGGCCTTGCTCCGTCATGAATAAACACATAGTCTGTATTTTGGCAGGCGCACAACCCTGCATACACGGAATCATAGCGCTCTTTTCCGCCTGAAATGACTGCTCGCACCTTGTCAAATCCAAATCGATCCACGATTTCTTTTTTACAATAGGAAATCTCTCCTTCGCCAGTCACCAGAATCACATCCTGAATCAACGGACTTTGCTGAAAACAGCGGAGAGAATACCAAAGTACGGGATATCCGTTAAGCTCCAGAAACTGCTTCTGTATTTTGCTGTTCATCCGTTTGCCCTGTCCTGCTGCCAGCACAATGGCGGTACACCTGTATTTTTCCATGTATATGCCCCGTTTCTAGTATCTCCCTGTTTTTCCTGTTTATTCCGTGATCCTTAAAACTTATCGTTCCCCAAGCTTCAAATTCGGTACTGCGTTTAAATCCCAGCCGTGACGGGTCCCCTTTTTGTATTCGTAATATGCCGCCACACCGATCATGGCCGCATTGTCCGTACAAAAAATAGGGGATGGACGGTAAAATTCATAGCCCTTTTCTGCGCACGCCTTCTCCATGGCGCTTCTGAGCCCCTGATTGGACGCAACACCCCCGGCAATGGCAATCTTTCTTATATGATGATCCTCTGCCGCCTGCATGGCGTGTTCTACCAGCACATCCACCACTGCTTTTTGGAAAGATGCCGCCAAATCTGCGCGGTTTACCTCTTCTCCTGTCATCTTCGCATGGTTCAGATAATTAAGAACAGCCGATTTTACGCCGCTGAAGCTGAAATCATAAGGACTTCCTTCTATTTTTGCTCTTGGAAAAGCGATGGCATCCTGGTTCCCCTCTCTGGAAAGCTTATCAATCTTCGGACCGCCGGGATATCCAAGACCAATGGCTCTTGCTACCTTGTCAAAAGCCTCTCCTGCCGCGTCATCCCTGGTTCTTCCCAGAATTTCAAACTCTCCGTAATCCTTCACAATGACCAGGTGCGTATGTCCCCCGGACACGATCAGGCAGAGGAACGGCGGTTCCAAATCCGGATGCTCAATATAATTCGCGGAAACATGTCCCTCGATATGATGCACACCTACCAGCGGCAGTTTTTTTGCGTAGGCAATGGCTTTCGCCTCAGCCACTCCCACCAGCAGAGCCCCTACCAGCCCGGGACCGTAGGTTACCCCGATCGCATCCAGATCGTCCAGCGTCACATCCGCATCGGCAAGCGCCTGTTCGATCACCTGATTGATCTTTTCGATATGCTTGCGGGAGGCGATTTCCGGCACCACCCCGCCATATAATTTGTGAAGCTCAATCTGCGATGAGATCACATTGGACAGAACCGTACGGCCGTTTTTTACCACAGAGGCCGCCGTCTCATCACAGGAGCTTTCAATTGCAAGAATCAATGTATCTTCCATAATCAGTCATCCTCAAATTTTAATTCCACACTTTTTCCGTCTTTTCCAGGCCAGGCATTGGGGAAAATCCCACGCGCCGCGCCCATATAATCCTCCGGATACACCAAAGACGGACTGTAGTGGGTCAGCCAGAGTTCCTTTGCGCCTGCCTCCCGCGCCAGCACCGCAGCTTCCCGGAATGTCATATGCTTGTAGCCCTTTGCTTTCTCTATCTTTTCCTCTTCCCCGTACATGCCTTCGCAGATAAACAGATCCGAATCCTTTGCATTTCGCGCTATGGATGCCGTAGGGCGGGTATCTGTGGTATAGGTCACCTTGATGCCCTTTCGTTCCGGCCCCAAAACCATGTCCGGAGAAAGTGTTCTTCCATCCACTTCAAGAATCTGCCCCTTTTGCAGCGGATTCCAATATTTCATGGGAATGTCATTCGCTTTGGCTCTCTCCACGGAAAATTTGCCCTGTCTGAGAATCTCCAGCGTATAGCCGTAGCACAGTACATTATGATTCACCTTAAAGGCCGTGATCCGGTAGCCGTTCACCTCAAACACCTGCTCCGCCCCGGAAATCTCCATGCACCTGATTTCAAAGGGAAGCTCCGGCGCGATCACGCGCAGCGCATTCACTACCCGCTCCAGCCCTTTTGGCCCGATCAGCGTCAGAGGCTCTTTGCGCTCCGCATTTCCCATGGTCAGTAAAAGTCCCGGCAGACCGCTGATATGGTCGCCGTGAAAATGCGTAAAACAAATAACGTCAATCGGCTTAAAGCTCCAGCCCTTTTCTTTAATGGCCACCTGTGTGCCCTCTCCGCAGTCAATGAGAAGACTGCTTCCGTTGTACCGGGTCATCAGTGCAGTCAGCCACCTTCTGGGAAGCGGCATCATACCGCCGCATCCAACCAAACAAATATCTAACATAAACCTTCCTCCCGCGGCTTCCTTGTCATAAGAACCGCGTCCTCCGCTGGATTGGTGTAATAGTTTCTGCGCAGTCCATCCCGGACAAAATCCATGCGCTCATAAAGCCGTATGGCTGTGTCGTTTCCGGCGCGTACTTCCAGATGGATGGTGTTCACGCCAAGATCCCCCGCCAGACGCACCAGGCTCTCCACCAGAAAATGTCCGATACCTTCCCGCTGCCGGTCTTTTTTTACCGCAACATTGGTGATATCCCCTTCATCGAGCACCATGAGAAGCCCGCAGTAGCCCAGGATCCTCTCCCGTTCTTCCACAACCAAAAACAGCGCGTCACTCCTTGTCAGAAAGGTAAAAAAGCCTTCCTTCGTCCAGGCTTCGCCGCCAAACAGCTCGGTTTCGATTTCCATTACCTGGGACAGGTCTTCCGCCTGCATTTCTCTGACCGTCACAGCTTTTCCCTCTCGGCACGCTCCCGCTCTGCCTGAGAAACCCGCAGATAATCGGGTTTGTGTTCCTCGGCAGTCTGTACCTTTCCTTCTTTATAATAGAGAATCCCAAGAGCCGCCACCGCGGAGGCCCGCTGCCGGTTCATATGCGCAGGTGCAAAGGATGAGGGAACCTTTAATTTTTCTTCAATCGCAGCTTTGAAAACCGGAACTCCGTCCCCCAGAAAGGTGACCTCTTCTCCAAGGGTGTTCAGCTCGTCCAAAAGTTCGTCCACAGCCATCGCCGTCTGCGCTTTTACCGTCACAAGCCTGTGGCCTTCGTAGCGATAAATTCCGGTATACACCTGGTTTCTCCGCGCGTCCATGATCGGGCAGACAAGCCCCTTGGTGTCATACAGATTGTAGGCAAGAGCCTCCACTGTGGGAACCGCGATCAATGGTTTTTGAAGTGCCAGTCCCAGTCCCTTTGCCGTGGCGGAGCCAATGCGCAGCCCGGTAAACGAGCCGGGGCCCGCCGCTGTGGCAATGGCGTCGATTTCCGTCAGATCAAGCTCTGTCATGCGCGCCACTTCATCCAGCATGGGAAGCAATGTCTGTGAATGTGTTTTTTTGTAATTTACCGTATACTCAGCCAGCAGCACGTCATCCTGCACGATCGCTACGGATGCCACAATGCCGGAGCTGTCAAGGGCAAGTATTTTCATGATGTTCCTCCCACTCTACCCCAGAGATCCCCAAAACCTTCCAGGCCCTCCACCGTAATACGCCGGTAGTCGAATCCCTGTTCCAAATCTTTTTCTATCGTTATGGAAATGTGCTCCTCCGGAATCAGCTCCTCGATGAGATTCGCCCACTCGATCAGGCAGATGCCCTTTCCGAAAAAGTAATCGTCATAGCCGATTTCTTCCATTTCCTCCACATCACCGATGCGGTACACATCAAAATGATAAAAAGGAAGACGTCCGCTTACATATTCCTGGATGATGGTAAAGGTCGGACTGCTGATGGGCTCTTCGATACAAAGCCCGGCCGCCACGCCCTGGGTAAACACGGTTTTTCCCACACCAAGGTCGCCCACCAGCGTATAAATCTGGCCGGGCTTCGCCCTTTTTCCAATTTCTCTTCCGAAGGCAAACGTCTCCTCCTGGTTTCTTGTTTCTATGATCATTGACTCACCTTTTCCTTGCAGAATCATTTATTGCATATTATAATAGAGCCCACAGGGAAATACAATACTTTTTGAAAAGGAGACAAAAACAATGGCAAATCCGATTGTGACTATCACCATGGAAAACGGCGATGTAATGAAAGCGGAGCTGTATCCGGAAATCGCCCCCAATACAGTAAATAATTTCATCAGTCTTGTAAAAAAAGGCTTCTATGACGGCCTTATCTTTCACCGCGTTATCAACGGTTTTATGATCCAGGGCGGCTGCCCGGACGGAACCGGCATGGGCGGCCCCGGCTATTCCATCAAGGGCGAGTTCAATCAGAACCGTTTCCAGAATGACCTTCGCCACACAGAAGGCGTTCTCTCCATGGCAAGAGCCATGCATCCCAACTCTGCCGGAAGCCAGTTCTTCATCATGCACAAGGCGGCTCCCCATCTGGACGGCGCTTACGCAGGCTTCGGCAAGATTACCGAAGGGATGGATGTGGTAAACCGCATTGCAGAGGAAGATACGGATTATCAGGATCGCCCGCTGGATGAGCAGAAGATCAAATCCATGACCGTGGAGACCTTTGGAGTGGACTATCCGGAACCGGAGAAGTGCTAACGCATCAGAGTGCTATTCTATTGCGTAAGATATCTGCAAAAAAGATATCCCGAGAATGTTCGGGGTATCTTTTTTTATGGCAAAATATTCGCGAAAGCGTCTTTTCCGGCTTCTGTGTTTTGCCGCAGCCAGGTCAATCTGCAGGGTTTTGTTCCGTATCAATCCTTCTCCAGCCCCGCAAAAAACCTTACGGAAGCCGCTCCGACAGCTCCCACGATCAGCCCGCTAGGGATCAGAACCCAATATACGCTGTCTGAGAACCGGTCAAACAAAGCACCGTAAACAACCTGCCCCACCGGCTGCGCGCACAGAGAAAGCGTGAACACACAGGACATCACCTTGCCCATAAGCTGCTCCGGGGTACGCCCCTGTATCACAGAAATGGCATAGGCGGAAAACAGGCTGCAGCCCATTTGGCAGAGACAGAACATCAACAGCAAAATCAGATAGCGGGGAAAAGCTGCTGCCGGAACCAGAAACGCTGCGCCGCAGGGAAGAAGGCATAGTCCAAAACCAGCAAGCACAAATGCCAAATGCCGCAGACGCAGCCTTTTTGCCAGCAGCGCCGCGCAAAGACTTCCCAGAATGGCCGCGACGCCCATGGCACTCTCCGCCGCGCCGTAATGGGCTGCCGAAAGCCCCAGCACCGTGCGCACCAGATAGGGAAATCCCACAACTGCGATACCTGCCACAAACAGGCTCACCATTGCGGCGAAAAGAAGCAGCTTCCGGATCCCCGGCTGTTCCCGGCGCAGAAAACGCATGGTAACAGAAAAATCTTCCTTCACGATCGCTCCAAGCTTTTCTTTTGTCTCCGGCTTTTTGTAATCCAGCCGGATAAAACATTCCAGCAATGCCGTCAGAAAAAAACAGACCACCGCAGCGCCCAGCACCAGCCGGATTCCGAATGCCGTATAAAAAAGACTCCCCAGAAACGGTGTGAGCAAAGCGGCTATGGATGCCACCTGGCTGACGACCGCGTTTCCCTTTATGATATTTTCCCCGGAAAGCATCTGCGGAATACAGGCCTGCACTGCCGGAGATTCAAAAGCCCCCAGCACCGACAGAACAATAAGCAGCGCGCCGATAACGATCAGATCCTTTCCCCACAGCATGGCAAAGCCGGCCGCAAAAACAGCCAGCCCGGAAAGAAGATCCAGGGCCACCATGACATTCCGGCGGTTTGCCCTGTCCGCAAGAATCCCTCCAAAGGGCGACAGCAAAATCGTCGGCAGCATGGAAAGCGCCAGCATTCCCGCAAAAACGGAAGCGGAGCCGGTACGCTCCAGCACATACATGGACAGAGCAAATTTCAGCCCATAGTTGCCAAGCAGGGAACTGGCCTGCCCCAGGATCAAAAACGTAAAATTTCGATTAAAAAGCGTTTTCATTTTTCCTCCTTTTGATATTTCATCTCTTACATACCAACCAAACGAATGTATATGTCTAATAAAAAAGTGGACAAGTCCACTTTTTTATTCCTCCGGCATTTTTGCAAAGAATTCAGCCACCAAAGCCTGGATCGAAGCATCCACAAGGGGAACGCCCATCTTCTCCAGCATTTCGCCGAGAAAACAAAACTTCCGCTTCATTCCCTCTTTGTCTGTGGGAAAAACCGAAGGAAGCAGCCACAGACTGGTGAGAAGCGGTATTAATTCTGCAATTTCCCTTGCATACTCTGTGTGCAGAGAGCCGTCGCGGTTGCCCTCTTCCAATAATTCCTGACAATAGGGTGTCAGAACACGGCGGTTCGACTCGATCATTTCCACCAGAAGCCGCGGATTTCTTGTCAGAGGAATGGACTGTATTGCCAGGTTTGTCCGGGCTTCATCTGACTGATTCAGCCGGATCGCTTCCTGAAGCTTCTGCAGACCATTCAAATCACATCTCCCCCGCACTCTTTCAAAGGGATTATCCGCAGTAAACATCCTGTCGCTCACCGCATCCATAATTTCCTCTTTTGATTTGAAATGATGGTACACGGCCCCTTTGGACAGACCATCCAAATGATCTACAATATCCTGGATCGTGGTGTTTTCATAGCCCTTTTCCAGAAACAGCTGCCGGGCCACGTCCAGGATTTTTTCTACCGTTACCTCCGGATATTTATTGCGCGCCATGGAATATCCTCCCTTTTTTACATACGTTCGGTATGTATTTATTATAGTGATCCTTCTGTTCTTTGTCAAGATACATTCGCTTGGTATCTTTTATCTTCCACATGCTTAAAACGTCAGAATTTCTCCGTCCACAGCTGCAAAATACAGCTCTTTTTCCCGCACAAGCTCTGCTCCTCCGCAGGTGCTCTCAGTGATCGCTTTTTCCACACTGCCGATGTCTCCTGCCGGAATCAGAAGCTTCATCACTACCTTGTCCGTATACTGGGAGTCCAGAATGGGAATTCCCCGTTCTCCTGCAATATACTGGATTTTGCCGATGCCGGTGTAATCCGTTGTCACGGAAAGGAGGATACCGTGCTTCTTTTCGATGACCGTGCTTGCCGCAAGCCCTACCTGTACTGCGCCGGAATACGCCCGCACCAGACCCCCGGTTCCCAGAAGCACCCCTCCAAAATATCTTGTGACTACGACTGCCGTATTGTAAAGCCCCGCTCCCAGCACCACATCCAGCATCGGCTTCCCGGCTGTCCCGGAGGGCTCCCCGTCATCGCTCATGCGGGTCTTCTCCCGGTTCTCTCCCACAGTATAAACGTAGCAGTTATGCCTGGCGTCCCAATATTTTTTGCGCATTTCTTCTATAAAAGCCAACGCCTCCTCCTCCGTTTTTACGGGGCGGACCGTTGCAATAAATCTGGATTTTTTCTCTGTAAGTTCTCCCTGGCCTCCTGCGTAAACTGTCCGATAGCTTTCCAGCATAAAATTCCCTCCAATTATGACCCTTTCTTTTTCCAAATAAATCGTTTACCATAATCATGATACCCGAATCTAAAGAAAATGTGAAGTTTTTATTTTGGGGTTTATTTACTTATTTATATTTGTTATAATAAAACGGATTATAAAGGAGGAATATCATGAATTACGGAAAAAAATCGACCGCAAAAAAGCGGAACGCCCTGATTTCCCGCACCTCGATGCTTGGAAAAAAAGCGCATGTTTCGCTGATACGGGCCGCCTTCATATCTCTGATCGCCCTTTGCATCTGCGTTATCTGCCTGGGCTTCGGCTCCTACAAGGGCGTCATTGACAACACCCCGGATGTGGATGATATTGATATCTCCCCGCTGGGCTATGCAACATTCCTCTATGACGGCGAGGGCAACCAGATCCGCAAACTTACCGCCCCCAGTTCCAACCGTCTCCCGGTGTCTATTGACCAGATCCCGTTGGATCTGCAGCATGCGGTGGTGGCTATTGAGGATGAACGTTTTTATGAGCACAACGGTATTGATGTGAGAGGTATTCTCCGTGCTGCCAGCCGTGTACTCACTACCGGAAGCCTGTCCGAGGGTGCCAGCACCATTACCCAGCAGCTTCTCAAAAATAACGTATTTACCAACTGGACCACAGAGTCCACCTGGCTGGAACGGTTTACCCGTAAATTCCAGGAGCAGTATCTGGCCGTTCAGGTGGAAGAAAAGATCAATGACAAGAACGTGATCCTGGAAAACTACCTGAATACGATCAATCTGGGCGCGGGGGCCTACGGCGTGCAGGCAGCGGCGCGGCAGTATTTCAACAAGGACGTATGGGATCTGAACCTTTCCGAATGCGCGACTCTGGCAGGAATCACCCAGAACCCCACGCGCTTTGACCCCATCCAGAACCCCAAGGACAATGCGAAGCGAAGAAAAGAAGTCCTTCAGCACATGCTGGACCAGGGCTATATCACACAGGCACAGTATGACGAAGCCCTGAATGATGATGTTTATTCCCGAATCCAGGCAGCGCAGGAGGCTACCGCAGAATCCCGCACCAAGGTCTACTCTTACTTTGAGGACGAGATGATCGACCAGGTCATCAAGGATCTCATGAGCATCAAGGGCTACACACAGACACAGGCGCGGAACCTTCTGTACAGCGGTGGTCTGAAGATCATGACAACACAGGATCCCACCATTCAGGCGATTCTGGACGAGGAATACCAGAATCCGGACAATTTCCCCGCATACACGCAGTATGCGCTTGATTTTGCCCTGACTGTCAAAGATCCCCAGGGCAATGAAGTGAATTACAGCAAGGAAATGCTGCGCCTTCACTTCCAGAATGAAGATCCCGACTTTGACCTGCTCTTTGATTCTCCGGAAGAGGGACAGTCCTATGTAGACCAGTACAAGGCAAGCATCCTGGCCGACGGAAGCACCTTGGTTGCGGAACGCTGCAGCTTCGCGCCGCAGCCCCAGTCCTCCATGAGTATCATTGACCAGCATACCGGCTATGTGAAAGCGATTGTTGGCGGACGCGGCAAAAAAACCGCCAGCCTGACTCTGAACCGCGCCACTGACACCACACGTCAGCCAGGTTCCACGTTCAAGCTCGTTTCCACCTATGCGCCGGCGCTCAACGAGATGGGCATGAGTCTTGCTACCACCTACGAGGATGAGCCGTACTTCTATCCGGACGGTGCGCCGGTAAACAACTCCTCCCGTTCCTACGGAGGAACCACCACCATCCGCAGAGCCATTCAGAACTCTGTCAATACCGTGGCAGTACAGTGTCTGGAAGATGTGACACCGGAGCTTGGCCTGAAATATCTCGACAATTTTGGTTTTACCACGCTTGCCCATGGCACCGAGGCCGATATTGACGCTTCCGGAAATGTGTGGAGTGACGCAAATCTTTCCACCGCTCTTGGCGGTATCACCAACGGTGTTACCAACGTAGAGCTCTGCGCCTCCTACGCGGCCATTGCCAACGGCGGCAAATATATCAAACCGATTTATTACACAAAGATCATTGACCATGACGGAAATGTGCTCATTGAGAATCCATCTGCTGAGCGTTCCGTTATCAAAGAAACCACTGCCTGGCTTCTTACCAGCGCTATGGAAGATGTTGTCAACCAGGGTACCGGTACGGCCTGCCAGCTGAGCAATATGAGTGTTGCCGGAAAAACAGGCACTACCGAGGCTTACAACGACCTTTGGTTTGTGGGCTACACCCCCTATTATACCTGTGCGGTATGGTCCGGCTATGACAACAACGAAAAGCTTCCTGAGGATGCCCGAAAATTCCACCAGAATCTGTGGCGCAAGGTTATGTCGCGGATTCATGAGGGTCTGGAGGATCCCGGCTTCCCCATGCCGGAAGGCATTGAAAAAACCAGCATCTGCGCGGACACCGGACTTCTTCCCAGAGCAGGCTGCTCCGTTATCACAGAATATTTCGATATCGGCTCCATGCCAACCGATTACTGTGACCAGCATTTCTACGAGCCTGAATATGACGAAGAATATTACGAAGAGGATGAAATTCAGGAAGAGCTTCCTACGGAACCGACTCCAACCCCGGATCCCAATGCCGGCGGTGAAGTCACCGACCCCAACGCCGGTGGCGGCGAGGAGTGGACCGATCCCAATGCCGGCGGCGAAGTCACCGACCCTAACGCTGGCGGCGGTGAGGAGTGGACCGATCCCAACGCCGGCGGTGAAGTCACCGATCCCAATGGGGAGGGCGACATGACAATTTATGAATAGCAGACATCACAAAAGGGACGTTTTTTCAACGTCCCTTTTTGATTGCTCTGTGTTCTGTTTTTTAAGGAATCAGTTCTCCCGGATCACCATGCGCGCCGCGCCGTAAATTCCGGCGTCATTCCCAAGTCTCGCCAGCACGATCGGCGTAGTTTTGCAGGCCGCAAAGGCATATTCCTGATAATATTTGCGGATGCAGTCAATGAGAGGCTGACCGGCCTTGGAAACGCCGCCGCCCACAACAATGGTCTCCGGATCTACCACTGCCGCAAAGACAGACAGTGCGCTTCCCAGCTCTTTGCACACATATTCCACAATCTGCACAGCAGCCTCATCGCCCTCCTTGAAGGCATCCAGCACCATCTTCGCACTTAATTTTCTGGCATTTTTGAGGATACTCTCTCCCTCATATTCCGCCAGCATTTTTTTTGCTATGCGGACAATCCCTGTGGCGGAAGCCACCTGCTCCAGACAGCCCTTGTTGCCGCAGTTGCACTTTTCTGTTTCGTCATCATTGATGTGGGCATGTCCCACCTCTCCTCCGGCGCCATGGGTTCCGGAAACAATTTTTCCATTTACAATGATTCCGCCGCCCACACCGGTTCCAAGCGTTACCATGACTACGTTGGACGCACCGGAAGCCGCGCCCTTCCAGGCTTCTCCCAATGCTGCCACATTGGCATCATTTCCAGCCATGGCCGGAAGCCCGGTCATCTCGCTCAGCTCCTGGGAAACCGCCTTGAAGCCCCAGTAAAGATTCACTGCACACATAACCTCACCGTGCTCGTTTACCGGCCCCGGAATGCCGATTCCAACGCCGTCAATGTGAGATTTTTCGATGTTTCTCTCCTCAATCTTCTCTTTGATGGTTTTGGCCACATCCGGAAGGATTTCACATCCGCTGTTCTCCGTTCTTGTGGGAATCTCCCATTTTTCCACCAGGGTTCCGTCCGTCAGAAACAGACCGCACTTAATGCTGGTTCCTCCAACGTCAATTCCAAAACAATATAATCCCATATTTTTTCTCCTCTCCCGTACTTTTTAATCCTGACGTTCGCCATGCTTTCTGGCAATATTCGCCTGCACACGCTTGTACAGCTCTTCTGCTGCATTATAGCCCATTTTCTTCTGTCTGTGGTTGACTGCCGCCGACTCTACGATGATCGCAAGGTTACGCCCCGGACGGATCGGCAGGGAATGGCATACGATCTTATTTCCCAGATATTCCGTATACTCCTCATGGAGTCCCAGACGGTCGTATTCTTTATCCTTGTCCCACTCTTCCAACTTGATGACAAGATCCACGGACTGCGTATTTTTCACGCTCTCCACGCCAAACAGGGTTTTTACATCAATAATGCCGATGCCGCGAAGCTCGATAAAATGCCGGGTGATATCCGGTGCGGAACCAACCAGCGTCACATCGCTCACCTTGCGGAGTTCCACCACATCGTCGCTCACCAGACGATGTCCACGCTTGATCAGCTCCAACGCTGCCTCGCTCTTTCCGATCCCGCTCTCGCCGGTAATCAGAACGCCCTCGCCATAAACATCCACCAACACGCCGTGGATAGAAATACAGGGGGCAAGCTGCACGCCCAGCCAGCGGATAATCTCCGCCATAAAACTGGAGGTGGTCCGGTCCGTCACAAAAATAGGAACCTGATATTTGATTGCCATCTCAATCATATCCTGGGACGGTCTTGTCATAGTGCTGAAAATCACACAGGGAATCTGACTGGAAATAAAACGTTCAAATTTGAACATTCTCTCCTGGTCTGCAAGCTGCATCAGATATGTGTATTCCACATAACCGATGATCTGTACCCGCTCGTTTGCAAAATGCTCCAGGTATCCTGTCAGCTGCAGGGCCGGACGGTTGATTTCCGCTGTTTTGATCCAGATTTCCGATAAGTCAATCTCCGGCGTCAGGTTTGTCAGCTCCAGCTCCTGCGCCATCTTTGTCAACTGTACACCTTTCATGTATCTGTCTCCTTTTTTTCGGTTCTGTCTAAACTAAGTGCAGTTTGGGGTAACACCGTGATCACTGAATTCGTGCTTCTCCTTCTGCCCGCACTCATTAAGTGCTTATAGTATATCATATCTCCCTTCACAATTCACTTGGTTTTTTCTTGTTTTCCCCATGAAAAAACTCGTACACCTGCCGTGCACTTCCCGCATTCATGCTCTCCGTCTGCGCCAGCTCCTCCAAAGAAGCGTCCCGGATATTTTCCACAGATTTGAATTTGCGGAGCAGCGCTTTCCGCCGGGTATCTCCGATTCCCGGAATATCATCCAGGACAGAATGGATCTGCTCCTTGCTTCTGAGGGAACGATGATATTCAATCGCAAAGCGATGCGCCTCGTCCTGTATCCTGGTGATCAGCCGGAAGCCTTCGCTGGCAGTATCTATCGGAATTTCCTGGTCATTGTAATAAAGCCCTCTGGTACGGTGATGATCGTCCTTTACCATCCCGCACACGGGAATGGAAAGATTCAGCCTTTCCAGCACGCGCAGAGCAATGTGCACCTGTCCCTTGCCTCCATCCATGAGGATCAGATCCGGCAGTCTGGAAAAGCTGTCATACTCCGTTTTGCTCTCGTGGGTGAAGCGGCGCGTGAGCACCTCTTCCATGCTGGCGTAATCGTTCGGTCCCTGCACCCACTTGATCCTGAATTTTCGGTAATCGCTTCGTTTGGGCTTGCCCCGTTCGTACACGATCATGGAACCCACGGACTCAAAACCGCTGATGTTTGAAATATCATAAGCCTCCATGCGCACAAGTCCCGAGAGGCCCAGCCAGCCTTCCACCTCGCGGACAGCGCCGATGGTACGCCCTTCTTCCCGGCGGATGCGCTCTCTGTCTTTTTCCAGAACCTGGCGCGCATTCTCCTGCGCCAGCTCTACCAGCTTCTCTTTTGTCCCTTTTTTCGGCACTGTGATGTGCACCCGCTGTCCTCTTCTGGCGGAGAGCCATTCCTCAATAAGCGCCGCGTCCTCAATTTCTTTCTGCAGCAGGATCTCCTTTGGGATAAAGGGCGTCCCCGCATAAAACTGTTTGAGGAAGCTTGACAGCACCTGCTCCTTTTTGTCTCCCCGGGCCACCCGAAGATAAAAATGATCCCGGCCGATGAGCTTTCCGTCCCGCACGAAGAACACCTGCACCACCGCATCCTGCTCCCGCAGATCCTGGCTGTCATCCATGGACACCGCAATGATATCCCTCTCTTCCTGCCCGTATCCGGTAATCTTCTGACGCTCCCCGATGCGGCGAATGCTCTGAATCAGATCCCGGCAGGCCGCAGCATCCTCAAAACGCATTTCCTCCGAAGCCGCCTGCATTTTTTCGGTCAGCTTCTCTATGACTTTTCCAAAGTCGCCGTTTAAAAAGCGCAGCGCCTCATCAATATTTTTTGCGTACTCCTCCTGGGAAATGTTTCCCTGGCAGGGGGCATTGCACTGTTTCATATGATAATAAAGGCAGGGGCGTTCTTTTTTGCAGTCCCTTGGCAGGACCCGGCTGCAGGAACGCACCTGGTAAAGCTTCCTGACCAGCTCAATGACGTCCTTCACCGCCCCGGCGCTGGTGTAGGGTCCGAAATACTTTGCCTTATCCTTTTTCATTCGCCTTGCAAAGAGCACTCTCGGATAAGCCTCATGAACCGTAACCTTGATAAAAGGATAGCTCTTGTCGTCTTTCAGCATGGTATTGTATTTCGGCCTGTGTTCCTTGATCAGATTACACTCCAGTACCAGGGCTTCGAGCTCGGAATCCGTGATGATATATTCAAACCGCGCAATGTGCGTCACCATCTGCTCAATTTTCACACCCTTGTTCCGGCTGCTCTGAAAATACTGGCGCACGCGGTTTTTCAGGCTCACGGCCTTTCCCACATAGATGATCTCATCCTTCTCATCGTGCATGATATACACTCCCGGCTTTGCCGGAAGTTTTTTCAGTTCTTCCTCAATCTGAAACATCGTTTACTCCTTAAAGAGCAGAAAAACCGGGATTGCTCCCGGCTTCTGCCTGTTAAGCCTCCTCAGAAGCTTCTGCTTCTTCTGCAGGCTGTTCCTGTTCGGTTGCTGCTGCGGTCTCCGCAGGCTCCTGTACCTCCGGAGTCTCCAAAGCCGGCACTTCCTGCTGTACCTGTTTCTCTTCCTCCCCGGATTCCTCTGAAGGCTCCAGCTCATCCAGATTCTCCGGAATCTCCATTCCCTTTTCCACTGCGCGGAAAATCTTCATGAATTCTTTTCCGGTAATGGTTTCTTTCCGAATGAGATATTCTGAAATTTTGTCCAGCGCTTCCCTGTGTTCGCCCAGAAGCCTCTTGGCTTCCTCGTAGGAATCATGGAGCAGCTGCATCACTTCATGGTCGATCTCCGTTGCCGTGTCATCACCGCAGTTCAATACCGCACGGCCCCCAAGATACTGATTCTCCTGGCTTGCCAGTCCCATCAGGCCGAATTTTTTGGACATACCGTACTGGGTGATCATAGCTCTGGCAATCTTGGTCGCCTGCTCGATATCATTGGCTGCCCCTGTGGTCACGGTCTCAAAAACAAGCTCCTCCGCCGCACGGCCGCCAAGCGCCCCCACCAGCATCGCCTCCAGCTCCTTCTGGGTATTGAGGTATTTCTCTTCCTCCGGCACCTGCATCACATATCCCAGCGCGCCCATGGTTCTCGGCACGATCGTAATCTTCTGCACCGGCTCTGCATCTTTCTGCAGTGCGCTTACCAGCGCATGTCCCACCTCGTGGTAAGAGACGATCCGGCGCTCCTGCACGCTCAGGATGCGGTCCTTCTTCTCCTTGCCCACCAAGACAACCTCCACGGATTCCAGCAAATCCTTCTGGGAAACTGCCCTGCGGCCGTTCTTTACCGCCAGGATCGCCGCCTCGTTGATCATATTCGCAAGGTCGGAGCCCACCGCGCCGGAGGTGGCAAGCGCCACTGCCTCAAAATCAACGGTGTCGTCAAGAAGCACGTCCTTGGCATGTACCTTAAGGATTTCCACACGGCCCTTCAGATCCGGCCGGTCCACGATCACTCTCCGGTCAAAACGTCCCGGTCGCAGCAGCGCCGGATCCAGAACCTCGGGACGGTTTGTTGCCGCCAGGATCAGAAGTCCCTTGGAGGTGTCGAAACCATCCATCTCCGCCAGGAGCTGATTGAGCGTCTGCTCTCTCTCGTCGTTGCCGCCGTAATGGGAATCACGGCTCTTGCCGATAGCGTCAATCTCGTCAATAAAAATGATACACGGGGCGTTTTTCTTGGCTTCCTCAAACAGATCCCGCACACGGGATGCGCCCACGCCCACAAACATTTCCACAAACTCGGAACCGGACAGGGAGAAAAACGGCACATGCGCTTCTCCTGCCACCGCCTTGGCCAGAAGTGTCTTGCCGGTTCCAGGCGGTCCCACCAAAAGAGCGCCTTTGGGAAGCTTCGCTCCGATCTTGGTGTATTTTTCCGGATTGTGGAGAAAATCCACAACCTCCTGGAGCGATTCCTTGGCTTCGTCCTCACCCGCCACATTCTTAAAGGTAATACCGGTGTCTCTCTGCACATAGGTTCTGGCGCGGTTTTTGCCGACACCCATGACTCCTCCGCCCTTGTTCATGCGGCGCATAAAGAACATCAGCATTCCAAACAAAAGAACCGTTGGCAAAAGTACGCTCAAAAGCATGGCGATAAACTCGCCCATGGCATCCGGCGGCTCAGAGCGGAACACAATGCCCGTTCCCTCCAGGCGCTCCGTGAGCGCATTCTCGTCCTCCAGCTGGTTGGTGTAATATTTTTTGCCTTCAAACAGAGCATCCTGGCTCTTCGGCACAATCGTCAGAGTTCCCGACTGCAGTGTGACCTCCCGTATCTGGTCCTTGTCCACCATCTCGATAAATTTATCGTAAGTGATCTCGCTGGAATTGTCCTGCAGCATATTCGTAAATAAGCTGAAGCAGACCATGGTGACAAGGAGGCATATCAAAAATGCAAAAATCGACTGTCGGTTTTTTCCGGAGCCGGGCTTCTTCGGCTCCCCATTGTCCGGACGATTTCCCTGGGGATTTTTGTCCATATTGTCCATGTTTTTCCTCCTTACGCATATCCGCGCATACTCTTTTTATTATAAAGATAATGTGTATATAAATCAACAGGGATATTGTGAAATTCCCGTGTTTTTTCGCTGTCCTACAAAAAAGAGCGCGCCAAAACAAAAAAAGCTGTGCCAAACCGGAAAATTTGTAGTATACTAGTGACATAGTTTTTTCTGGATCCAGATGGCCCAGAAAAGCCATCAAAAAATCTGAGGGAAGGGAACAAAAGAAATGAAACTGGGATTTGACAACGAGAAATACCTGAAATTACAGTCTGAACACATCCGCCAGCGCATCAGTCAGTTTGACAACAAGCTGTACCTCGAATTCGGCGGCAAGCTTTTTGACGATTTTCATGCTTCCAGGGTTCTGCCGGGCTTTGAGCCGGACAGCAAGCTCCGTATGCTCATGCAGCTTTCCGACCAGGCTGAGATCGTCATCGTCATCAGCGCCACGGACATTGACAAAAATAAAGTTCGGGGAGATTTGGGAATCACCTACGATGAAGATGTTCTGCGTCTCATGGAGTCCTTCAAAGAGTGTGATCTTTATGTGGGAAGTGTCTGCATCACCCAGTATTCCGGTCAGGAAAGCGCAGATCTTTTCCGCAAACGCTTGGAATCTCTCGGTATTCGTGTATACGTACATTACACCATTCCAGGCTATCCCAGCAATACCGCCCTCATTGTCAGTGACGAGGGCTACGGCAAAAACGATTACATCGAAACCACCCGTCCCCTGGTTGTCGTCACCGCGCCAGGACCAGGCAGCGGGAAAATGGCCACCTGCCTTTCTCAGCTCTATCATGAATACAAACGTGGAGTCAGCGCCGGTTACGCAAAATTCGAGACATTCCCCATCTGGAATATCCCTCTGAAACATCCCGTGAACCTGGCCTACGAGGCAGCCACCGCAGACTTAAACGATGTCAACATGATCGACCCGTTCCACCTGGAAGCCTATGGTGTGACAACGGTAAACTATAACCGAGACGTAGAAATCTTCCCGGTGCTTCAGACTATGTTTGAAAAGATTATCGGCGAGTGCCCCTATAAATCTCCAACAGACATGGGGGTCAACATGGTAGGTAACTGCATCATTGACGATGAAGCCTGCCAGGAGGCGTCCCGCCAGGAGATCATCCGACGCTATTATAAGAGCAAGAATGCCTTGGTTCAAGGATGCGGCACCGAGGAAGAGGTATATAAAATTGAACTTCTTCTCCAGCAGGCGCACGCTTCTTTGGAGGATCGCAGGGTCGTTCCCGCAAGCCTTGCGCGGGAAGAAGAAACCGGAGCGCCCGCGGCAGCTATGGAGCTTCCCGACGGACGTATCATCACCGGAAGAACCACGGACCTTCTCGGCGCTTCCTCCGCTTTGATCCTCAATGCGCTAAAAGAACTGGCAGGGGGCATTGATGCACAGCAGCATCTGATTTCTCCCAATGCGCTGCGCCCGATCCAGGAGTTAAAAACCCGCTACCTGGGAAGCAAAAACCCGCGGCTTCACATTGACGAGACACTCATTGCCCTGTCCATCAGCGCCGCGGAGGACAAGGATGCACGCCTCGCCCTGGATCAGCTTCCCAAGCTGAAGGGCTGTCAGGTCCATACCTCCGTCATGCTGTCCGAAACGGATATCTTAAGCTTCCGCAAGCTTGGCGTGGAGCTTACCTGCGAGCCGAAATTCGAGAAAAAGAAAATTTATCAATAATTGACAGCCAAACAGGCCGAAACCGAATTTTCCGAACGTAAAGACAGCGTCATTGTACAGAATACATTCCGTACAATGACGCTGTTTTTTGTATCATAGGAAATTACTCCGTAATATTCCTATGATACAAAAAGCGCTCCGCACAGGATCACACTACAGCGGACAGGAAAAATGTCGCTAAGGCGACCCGCCGCAGGCGGAGAAGTCTGCACGCAGACTTCTTTTTTTACCCAAAATCCCTCTTCCTGCTCCGGGCACCCGTCCCTCCAGAAGCCATTTTTTATAAGCTTTCTGCAGAGAGGTATTTTCAGGAAGCGTTTCCGGATTCCCGTCATAGAGCTTTCCAAAAATCCGCCAGAGATCATGTCCTTCCTTATCCTCATACGTCTCATAGAGAGCATAATCGTCCTGAAAACGGCGGATATTGGATTCCGGCGGCAGCATCTTTCGGTGTCCCGGAAACAAAAGCCAGGAATCGCAGAAAAATATCGGATTCGAGAGATGAAGCTTTTCTTCCCAAAACTCTTCCGCCTGCCGATAAGCCTGTTCGCACGCTTCATGCTTCAGCGGCCCGGCTTCCGGAATGTGCACATTCACAAAAGGCCTCCCAAGCGCTTTCCATTCTTTCGGACATCCTGACGGCGCCTCTTTCATAATCTCAAACTGCAGACGCCCCAGCGTAAAACGCTCCATGCGCAGAAAACCTGCGAACCAGTCTTGTGTAAAGTTTCCCCAGACTCCGTAAACCTTTCGGCATTCCATCGCCTTCCACTTCAAATCAAAAAGAGACTCCCTGCAAACTTTTTGGGAAAGTCCACGCTGCTGATAATGAACCGGAAGCTGTCTGGACAGGCACAAATAAAACAGCTGCCATGTTTCCCAGGGATTCAGCCCCTCTTTTTCGGCCTCTGCCACAAGTTCTGTACCCATGGCAGTGCAGTCCGCCTCCACATTTTGTCCGTAGATTTCCATATCTTTTTCCAAAAGTCTGCCGAGGCGCTTATTTTGCCAGAATTTTTCGCAGAATCCAAGCACCGCTTTCCCGGCTTCCTCCGGCCATTCATATTCCTTAAAAAACTGCTCCAGATATTGCTTCATCACTGACGTGATACGTCCTTTCTACAGATTTTCAGCACCGTATCCAGCTTGTCCGGCAAGGGGTAAGTAAAGACTGGATCATCTCCGAAAGACACAAAAGCCACATCCTGATAAAGCGCTGTATTCCATGCCTCCCCTCGCATCATTTCGCTGCCGTCTGACACATAATACACCTTGTCAAGCACATCCGGTCCTATCCCGTACAAAGGCAGCGCACCCAAAGGCGCCTCATACACATGGGCGTAAATGGTGTTCCCCTTCTGGGTGTAGCGTCCCCATTCCGGTTTGGGCAGCGTGCAGGGGCCACATCCATAAATGCTCTCGCCGTTTTTCTTCATCCAGCGGCCGATTTCTTTTAAGATTTCCACACTTTGCTCCGGGATATTCCCTTTTGCGTCCGGACCGACATTGAGAATCATATTGCCGCCCTTGCTGACACATTCCACCAGCTTTCGCACCAGCATATCCGCCGGTTTGTACTGATAGTCAAAATTACAGAATCCCCAGTGGTTGTTCATCGTTGCGCACAGCTCCCATGGAACCGCTTCGCCATTTACATCCCGCACACCTTCCGGAGGAATGATCTGCTCCGGACTTGCAAAATCTCCGCTGTAAGGAAGCGGGTTTTCGCTCACAATGCTGCCATGATCTTCCCCGGACCCCTCCAGACGATTGTCTATAATCACGTCCGGCTGATATTTGCGCACCATACGGATAAGCTCGGAAGCCCGCCATTTTTCCCCACACATATCGTCGTAAGAAAAATCAAACCACAACAGATCCAGCTTCCCGTAGTTTGTCACAAGCTCCTTTACCTGCGCGTGCATATAATCAAGGTAACGGTCAAAATCTATTTTCTCATCCTTATAGCTCTCGTTGTTCCGCATGGGATGCTGTCTGTCCCCATATTTTGGAAAGTCCGGATGATGCCAGTCAATAATGGAAAAATAAAGTCCGACCCGCAGCCCCTCTTCCCGGCAGGCATCCACAAACTCCCGTACCAAGTCCCGCCCCGCCTTTGTATGCACTGCCGTGTAGTCTGTCAGCTTGGAATCAAACAGACAAAATCCATCGTGGTGCTTCGCCGTGAGCACTGCATACTTCATGCCCGCTTCCTTCGCCAGACGCACCCACTCTCTCGGATTATAGTCCACAGGGTCAAATAAATCAAAATATTTTTCGTACTCTTCCACGGTCATTTCCCGTTCCGACATGACCCACTCACCGCAGGCGGGAATGGAATAAAGTCCCCAGTGGATGAACATGCCGAACCTGTCGTTCATAAACCATTTCGTTCGTTCTCTGATTTCCTGATTCAACTGCCTCACTCCTCTCCAAATGTACGCATTTCAACAACACAGCCGCCGCTTTTCCGGCTTTTTTCCGCTGCCAGGGCAATGAGATGACTGTCCACTGCCTCCACGGCGCTGCTGATATTCTTTTCGTGCTTCTCTCCTGCTGCCATCTGCACAAACCGTTTCATCATAGCCATGTCGCTTCCCCCATGCCCTGTTTTCGGTGCATGAACGTAAATGACCTCCCGGTTCTCCGTGGCAAAATCCACCACCTCAATGCGGTTATCCTCCATCCAGCCCCGGATTTCCCCGTGACTTCCATGAAGGGAAATCACGCGCTCACATCTGTCTGTAAAAGCGCACATGGTCAGACTTGCCGTAAGACCGCCTTCAAACTCGAGATTCACAACCTGATGATCCACAACATCATTATCACAGTGATATACACACCGCCCATAGGGACTTTCCTTGAGCGCTTCCAAAACCGCTTCCTGCGTCTCATCCAGGGACAGAACGCGTCGAAAGCCGTCCGAAACTGCCTTTGGGTGCTCCAGATAAAACCGCGGCGCATAGAATGGACATTCATCTCTGTGAGAACACCCGTCCAGACAACGCATGGGCGCATCTGCCGGGGCGTTTTCCTCTTTGAACAAGGTCAGACTGCCAAAGCTGGATACGCGCTGTACTGCCATTCCCGCCAAAAACAAAAGAATATCAAAATCATGGCAGCATTTTGCCAGGATCATCGGACTTGTCTCATGGCTGTCTCTCCAGTTTCCCCGCACAAAGCTGTGCGCCATATGCCAGTATCCAACGGCTTCCATATGCTGAATGTTAAGAAGCCTGCCGATTTTTCCTGCATCCAAAAGCTCTTTTATCTTTGTAAAAAACGGGGAATAACGAAGCACATGAGCCACACTGATCACCCCGTCATACTGTTCTGCCAGAGAACGGATTGCAAGGAGCTCATCTTTGTCCGGACTGACCGGTTTTTCGCAGAGAATGTGATATCCCAGCCTGGCCGCCTGTTTCAGTGGTTCATAGTGCATTTTGTCCTGGGTACAGATAAACACACAGTCCGCCATCTTTGGACGGTTCAGTAGTTCCTCCCAGGAGGATACGCTGTTTTCTTCACAGATTTCATGCGCCCGGGCAAACGCCTTTCGCCGCTCCTGCCTCGGTTCCGCCACGCCCACGATTTTCAGCTCATTGGGATATTTTTTGGCATAGGCAGCGCAGGCATCCACACCACGCTGCCCTGCTCCCAGAAGAATTGCTGTCACTGTTTTCATTGTATTGCATAGCCTCCTTATCCTTTTACTGCCCCGCCGGAAAGCGCTTCCACAAAAAATTTGTTAAACACACAGTACAAAATCACCGGCGGCAGAATGATGATCACCATGGCGGAAAATAGACCGTTATAGTTGGTCCGAAAAGCCGTGGTAAAGGTGGAAAGAAGAGCCGGTACCGTCAGCTTCTCTCTGTCGATCACCACCAGGGACGCCCAGTAATATTCATTCCAGTTGGTAAGAAAGGCCAGTACTGCCGCCGTCATGATACCTGGCCGCGCAATGGGAAAAATCACCTTCCACCAGGTCTGAGCATAACCGCAGCCGTCAATGCGGGCAGCCTCCTCCAAATCCCTGGGAATATTGTCATAATAATTTTTTATCACAAAAAAACTGATGGCAATACCGCTGCAGGCGTAAATCAAAATCAACGCGCCTCTTGTATTGTAGATTCCCAGACGGTTCACCAGATTGTATACCGGATAGGTCAGGGCTGTGGGCGGAATAAACATGGTAGAATACAAAAGCACGCTCACCAGCTTTTTCCCCTTAAAATCCATGCGCGCAATGACATAGGCAGACATGGAGATCATGAGAATACTCAGACCCACGGAAACGATAGCCACAAACATACTGTTGCCGAAGTAACGCATCACATGCAGATCCCGGAAGGTGGAAATATAACCGTCCAGGCAGATGAACTCCGGAAGCTGAAAGCCCGGCCTTGCCAGAGGATCTTTCTTAAAACTGGACAGCACCAGCCACACCAGCGGCACAATTGCCACCAGAAGCGCCCAGATCAGACAAATCCAGGTAACCACATTGGTAACATTGAACGGGCTGCGTTTCATTGCTTTTTTATCCGATACCGCATTTGCTCTGCTCATGCCTTGTCACCTCTCTTTCTTTTAAAGGAAATGCTGTACAGAAGATTTATCGCCACAATGATCACCATTCCGGCCAAAATCTGAATCACCGCCACCGTATTGGCACGCCCAAACTGGGTTCTTGGACTGGTGATTGCCAGCTCACGGATCACATAGCTGATACTGTAGGTTCCCGCCGCACCCTTTGTGAGGAAAAATACCTCATTGTAGAGAAGGAAACCAGAGGTGGCCGCCAAGATAGAAACCGTCTTCAAAGTACCTTTGATCATAGGAAGAGTAATGTACCAATCCTGTTTCAGTCCGCTGGCACCGTCAAGCATCGCCGCCTCTCTGACGCTTTCAGGTACAGCCATGATATTTCCCAAAATCATAAGGGTTGTGGTTCCTGTAAAAAATATGTAGGAAGCCGTCATTGCCCAGAAGGCCGGCCCGTTGAGAAGCAGAATATTGTCTGTAAAATTCTTGTCAAACAGGCGGATCACCGGGTTCACAATGCCGTACAGCGGGCTGTACAGCTGAAGGAAAATCATACCGATGGCCGCCGAGGAAATCATACAGGGAATGATATAAATATTCCGTATCAGCTTAACACCTTTCTTTTTTCTGGAAAAAGCCAGGGCAATCAACGTAGCCAGAGGAATCTGGAACACAACGCCCAGAATTGCCCAAAGACTGGAATTGCGAAGCGCTTCCCAGAAATAAGGATAGATTTCAAAAATGTATTTGTAATTGCTCCACATCTCCTTCCAGCCAAAAAATTCCGGAGATGTAATGTTCGTATAATCCCACTTGCAGAACGAGGTTAAAAACACCGTCACTATAGGATACAGGTAAAACAGGCAGAATGCCACAATCGTGGGTGCCAGAAAAGCCAGGATAAACCCTTTTCTCTTCCAGCTCAGCTTATTTTTTTTCATCAGATGCCTCCTTTTTTGCGTAAAAAGGGCTGCTGCACACAGCAGCAGCCCTTTGAGGTGTATTCTGTTTCAAAAATTTACGCACTTTTTTATCAGGCAACCAGCGCAATCAGCTCTTTCTGAAGCTGCTCGAATCGTGCGTCAATGTCTGCATCGGATACTGCGCACTCCATGAGAGCATTGATAATAGCAGTACCCACGTCTGCGCCCCAGTCATACTTCATATCCTTCACAATGGTTTCCGCATCGTTTACCTGTGCGCATGCCTCTGCAAGCTTCATGGTAATGGCATCGCCGCTCTCTTCTGCCAGCTTGTTCAAATCCACGGTAGTATTGCAGGGATTTGCCTGTACGCCGGTAAAGATTTTGGACTGTACTTCTTCGCTGGTCATGTATTCGATAAACTCAAGAGCCAGCTGCGTCTTCGCTTCGCTCATGCCGCTGGACACGGTAAGCCCTGCACCTGCTGTAGCAATAGCTACATTGCCCGGGAAAACAGCCGGTTCAATCACATCTGCCAAATCCTCTCCGATGCCGCTTGCATTCCACACGCCGTTAAAAAGAACTCCCGCCTTTCCATTTTTGTTGAAGTCGTCCATCATGTTTCCGTTATCCTCCGTGGTATGCTCGGAGCCGTTTGCCTGATCAAGAGCTGCCACCGTCTTAAATGCCTCTGCAAATACCGGGGATTCCACGGTTTCCGGTGTAAATTCCGCTTCCAGAATAGCCTTGCCTTCTTCTGTAGATGCAAGAATGGCATTCATCATAAACATGGATCCCTGTCCTGCAATGTATCCGTAGGAACCGTCATCCAGTCCCCGGATGCTTTCCATTGCCTTTGTAAATCCATCCCAGGTTGCCAGGTCTTCTGCTGCCACACCTGCGGCTTCCAGAAGTTTTGCGTTGTACCAGATACCGCGGCTCTCAATCTGATCGTGAACACTATAAATCTTTCCGTCTATATCATTCTGTGTATAATTAAGGCCAACTGCATCCTGAAGATTATTTTCGTCAATATACGGTTTTAAATCCAAAACCAGTTCCTGACTGATTGCTGCCTGGGGAACTGCTGTACCGCAGTCTACCAAATCCGGAAAGCTTCCGCCGGCTACCTGCGCGCTGACAATTTCATCCCTGTTCTCTACTGCAATCGGCTTAAAGGTCACATCTCCGTCTGCATGAGCGGCGGCAAACTCGTCATAAAGGTCACGCATTACCTTGGCTGCCGGCCACTCGCTCTCGTCATGGTAATAGCCGTGGTAAAATTCCAGAACCTCTTCCTCTGCTGCGCTTACGCTCACGCCTGCCAACATGGTCACACCCAGCACTGCTGTCATAAATGCACTAATCCATCTTTTCTTCATTTTTCTTTCTCCTTTTGCTTTTTATTCACTGCGTTTCAGTGATTCCATTGTACGGCAAAAGTCTGTCAGAATGAATGAAATCCGTTGACCTAAACATGGATTATATTTACACTTTGAATAACTCTTCTGTATTATATTGTCATGTTTTGTCAAAACTGCACATTACTTCAAAAGATCAATAAAGGTCTGCCGGTTCATTTCGCCGGAAAGCACATCCAGAATATGATTCTCAAAAACTTCCATTTTTGTATTTTCCCAAAGATTATCCGGCGTCTCGATTTTGATATCCGAGGAACGCACGACGCCCACTGCATCCGCAAACCGCCCGGACACCTGCGCGTAATTCTCCGGCGAAATTGACGGATTGGCCGGCACCTGCTCTGTTTCCAGAAGGATCCGCTCCTGCACAGCATCACTCATCATATATTTCAGGAACCGTACCCCTGCCTCCCGGCGGGCTTCCTCCTGGTGATTGCCCACCACATATCCAAGGCAGGCGGATTCACAGGCAACGCTTTTTCCATTGTCCGAGGGGAACAGCGCATAACCGGCATTGATTCCCTTTTCGATCATCGGAGCTCCCCACACGCCGTTGATAAACATGGCAAGCTTCCCCTCATTAAACAGGCTTGTTTCGTCCCGATAGCTGTATCGCTGGGAATCCACCCGAGAATAGGCATAAACCTCCTCAAGCTGCTCCAGAAGCCGCATCGTCTCCCGCTCTCTTACCGCAATCTGGTGATTCTCCACCGCTTCCCGGGTCAGCCCGCCGTTTTGATACATCAGATAATCCGCAAGGTAAAGATACCCTTCCGCCCGCACCTTCAGAATCTGTACCCCGTTATTCTCCTGCTTTGCCCATGTATTGATTTTTGCACAGACCTCATGGAACTCTTCCCATGTTTTTGGCGGCTCCTCGACTCCCACCTTCTGAAAAATATCCTTGTTATACCAGTAGCCGCCGCTGAGCAAAAGCACATCCGACACCGTATAAAGACTTCCATCTTCTGTCTGCCAATAGGCAAGATTCGCCGGAGCCAGATTTTCTCTGAACGCTTCATCTTCTTTTACATAGGGCATCAGATCCAGAGCAAGGTTATTCTCCACCATATAGCGGTATACGGAGTCCCGTCCCTCTCCGCCCAGAAACACAACGTCCGGAAGCTTTCCCACCATCATCATGTCCTCTACCTTGCGCATCACCTCATCCGTCGTTGGCATGGACATCAGATGCAGCCGAATATCCGGATTCTCCTCCTGAAAGCTCTCATAAATATCCCGCATTGCCGCATGGTCGTCCTCCGTCGAGCCCCAGCCGTGGATTACCGTAAGCTCCACCTGATCTCTTCCTGGCTTTTCGCAGGCCGAAAAAGTCATTGTCAGCCCCAGAACAAACGCTGCAGCCCAAATCCTATTCCTGCATGTTTTCATCACGTTTTCCACCTCTGAACTCCTTCGGAGACATCCCGGTATATTTCTTAAATACTCTGGAAAAATATCCCGTATCCTCAAAACCCACAGCTTCCGAAATCTCATAAATTTTCATTTCCGTTGTGCGCATGTAGTCTTTGGCTTTTTCAATTCGCATGCGAAGAATATCGTCAAAAAGATTCACCCCTCTGGTGTTTTTGTAAAGACGGCTTAAGTAGCTTCGATTGGCGTGAAGAGCCTCCGCCATATCATCCAGGGTAATCCTTTTGCAGTAATTTTCTTCCACAAACCGCACCATACGGCGATAAAGACTGTCAAAATCTCCAGCATCCTCCCCCTTAAAAACCTGACTCTGAATCTCCTTCTTCTGCTTTTCCAGAGCCTTCATAGCCTTTTCAAGCGCCTTGGGAAGCTCCTCCAGCACCTCTGTTTTCAGCACATATTCACAGGCATTATAGCGGATTGCCGTGCGCGCATAAGTAAAATCCGCATACGCACTTAAGATGATCACCTGCACTTCCGGACACTTTTCAAATACATATTTACATACCCCAAGACCGTCCAGTTCCGGCATCCGGATGTCTGTGATCACAATATCCGGGTGTTCCAGCTCCATCTGCTCTACCAGCTCCTGACCGTTAGGCGCGATCCGGCACAGGGTACACCCAAGCCGCTCCCACGGGATCAGCTTTTCCAACGCCTGCTGCATATAAGCCTCATCATCTGCGGCCATCACCTTCCACATCTTCCTTCCCCCTCTCTGCCGGCAGGACTACCTCAACTCTGGTACCCTCGCCTTTTTTTCCTGTTATTTTCATTCCATATTCCTCTCCATACAGAATCTGTATCAGACGTTTTGTATTGGCAAGCCCCATATGGGTATGCTCGATTTCGCCCAAAGCCGCCCCGGCATCTGGCTGCTCTTTTTCCAGCGCCATTGTATCAAAGCCCACGCCGTTGTCCTCCACCACAATATGAAGGCACCCTTCCTTCTCTCCAATCTCTACCAGGATCTTTCCATCTCCGTTCTTCGGTTCCAGACCATGGGAAACTGCATTTTCCACCAGCGGCTGAATGAGGAGCCTTGGAATCAGGCATTTTTTTACGTCTTCCTTTTCATAATGGATTTCATAAGAAATCTTATCCTGGTACCGGCTGTTCTGCAGCATCAGGTAAAATTCTACCAGTTCAATTTCATCTGCCAGAGGAATCTTGATCTCTTTTTCACGAAAAATCTTGCCTTGCATCAGCTTTGAAAATGCCCGCAGATTCTGATACAGCTCCTCATTTCCCGCAAGCTTGGCCTTAAGACTCAACATCGCCAGAATATTAAACTGAAAATGCGGATTGATCTGCGACTGCAGATATTTCACCTGGGAGCGCGTTGCTAAAAGCTGCTTTTCATATACCTGCGTGATCAGATACTTAATTCTTTCCGCCATCTCGTTGAACGTTACACTGATGTCATGGAACTCCTGAACGGAAAAATCTCCCATTCTGGTATCCAGATTTCCCTGTCCAAAAGCCGCAATTCCCTCTGCCACTTCTTTGAGGGGTTTGGTAAAACGGTAACTGATTCCAAACACCACCGCTCCCACCAGAAACAATGCCAGCACAAGAACTGCCAAAAAGGTAAAAAGGGTAGGTCTTAATATGTTAAAAATATTTCCGATTCCCACAGCCACCGCCGTTCGGATGCCAAAGCCGCAGTCCTGCGTACCGCATAGAGCGCTTACACCGTCCAGGGAGGTTTTCCCCAGATAGCCGGTTTCCATTTCCCCCAGGGCTTCCAAAGCCGTTTCCTTCCCGCCGCCGGCAATCAGGGCTCCCCGGCTGTCTGTCACAGCCCATACACTGTTGTTGTAGGACTCCATATTTTCAAACAGCAGCTGCACTGCCCTCTTATCCAGAACTACAATGCAGATGCCGGTTTCCTTCATATTATCGTTATATATCCGAAAAAACAAATCCAGATTTTCGTCTTTTGAAACACAGAGGTATTGCTGCCCGCTTTTTTTGAATTCCTGCTGCAGAGCATAATATTCCTCTTCTTTCTTGCCCGAGGCGGAAACGGTCATGGGATAATACTCTTCCCGCACACATTTATCCCTGTTATTAAACAAATAAACACTTTGTACAAAGGGAATTCCTTTCCCCGCTGCATTTCTCTGCGAAAACAAATCCATGCTGTAGGAAAGCTGTGTTTCCATTTCTTCTTCATTATAATGATTCTTCTGAAAAAAATCTCTCAGAATCGTATTGTGGCGCAGGGAAACCGCGCCGTCCTCAATAAACTGCAGCTTATCCTGAAACTGCTGATTGGTATTGACGATCACATATTCCATATCTTCCCGCGCCTTCTGCGCAAAGAAAAATACAAAAATAAACATCAAGGCCAATCCCAACAGCAACATGGCGCAGACAGAGGAAAACACCGTGAGAAGGGTGATCTCCCGGCTTAAAGTCCTGTGTCTGCGCCATGTTTTTTGATTTTTGGTATGCTTTCTTGTTTTTTTCACCCGTTTTCCTCCGGATTTGGTTAAAAAACAGGGCCGCCCGAAAGCAGCCCCGCTGATTTTATTTAGTCGTCATAGCCATTGGGATTGTTGGACTGCCATCTCCAGGCGTCCTCACACATTTCACGGATTCCGTTCTCCGCTTCCCAGCCAAGCTCTCTCTTCGCCTTTGCTGCGTCAGAGTAGCAGGTCGCAATATCGCCGGGACGTCTCGGTTTAATGACATAAGGAATCTTAACGCCTGTTGCCTCTTCAAAATTCTTTACAATGTCCAGCACACTATAGCCTTTTCCGGTGCCCAGGTTGTAAATGGAAAGTCCGGAGTTATCCTCCAGTTTCTTCAGAGCCTTCACATGTCCCTTCGCCAGATCCACAACATGGATATAGTCGCGCACGCCGGTTCCGTCATGTGTATCATAGTCGTTTCCGAATACGCCCAGCTCTTTGAGCTTGCCTACAGCCACCTGCGTTACATAAGGCATGAGGTTGTTGGGAATTCCGTTGGGGTTCTCTCCGATGGTTCCGCTCTTGTGGGCACCAATGGGATTGAAATAGCGCAGGATCACGACATTCCACTCCGGATCTGCCTTCTGGATATCCATGAGGATCTGTTCCAGCATGGATTTTGTCCAGCCGTAGGGATTGGTGCACTGGCCTTTGGGGCATTCCTCGGTAATGGGAATCATTGCCGGGTCGCCGTAAACCGTTGCGGAAGAGGAAAAGATAATGTTCTTCACCCCGTGCTGTCTCATGACATCCACAAGCGTAAGGGTTCCTGCAATATTATTCTCATAGTATTCCCAGGGTTTCGCCACAGACTCGCCCACAGCTTTGAGCCCTGCAAAATGAATACAGGAATCAATGTCTTCCTTATCCAGAATGTCTGTGAGAGCCTCGCGGTCCAGAATGTCTGCCTTGTAAAACTTCACCGGTTTTCCGGTAAGCTTCTCCACTCTCTCAAGAGATTTCTCACTGGAATTGCTCAAATTGTCCAGAACCACCACATCATAGCCTGCATTCTGCAGCTCTACCACCGTATGGCTTCCGATATAACCGGCTCCGCCTGTCACCAAAATTGCCATAGCTTTGTCCTCCTGACTGTTGTTCATCTGTTGTCATATTCCTTGTTCATTGTAGCACTATTTATATTTTTGCACAATAGCTTTCATCTGGGGAAGCTTTTCTTCCATATCGTGCACCAGCTTAAACTGTGTTCTGGCACGGTCCAGATTATGGCCTTCCCGGTGAATCTTGAAATAGGTATCTCCGCTGAGGTGGTCTGTGAGGAACCGCATGCCGCATTCAAAGGTCATGGTTATAGCACCCATAGGAAGCATAGCAAGCTCTTCTTCCGTAAGAGCCCCTGCGCACCCCTCAATAAATCCTTTGGCATAGATTTCAAAGAGGTTCAGATCGCAGGAAACCTTGGACAGATCCTGCTCGTCCTCCGCCGCCGTGCTTGCGCCGAAACGAATGGAATCGCCAAAGTCATTGACGGAAAGTCCCGGCATTACGGTATCCAGATCAATGACACAGATTGCTTTGCCGGTCTCATCATCGATCATGATGTTGTTAAGCTTGGTGTCATTGTGGGTTACGCGAAGAGGAAGCCTGCCCTCTGCCTGCATATCGCAGAGCACATGCGCCAGTTCCTCTCTGTCCAGCACAAATTTTATCTCCTCCTGCACGTCCTTGGCACGTCCGCACACATCCGCAGCCAGTGCCTCCTTAAAAAGACGCATTCTGTCCACGGTATTATGGAAATTCACAATCGTTTCGTGAAGGGTATCTGCCGGATAGTCTGCCAGCAGACGCTGAAAATGTCCGAAGGCAACCGCACTCTGGTAAAAATCCTCGTCGTTTTCCACCTGGTCAAAGCTGGTAGCGCCCTCTATGAAAAGATAGACTCTCCAGTATTCTCCCTGGCTGTCCACATAATAAGGATTCCCTGCCTTGTCTTTTACAAGATTTAAGGTTTCCCGCTGCGGATCTCCTCCTGCTTTCTGGATTTTTTCACGAAGCCATCCTGTGACACCGCTGATGTTCTCCATAAGCTCTTGCGGATTTTTGAAAATACTTTTGTTCATGCGCTGCAGAATATAGCGCGTCTGTCCGTCTCCCGTCTCATAGGTAAGACGATAGGTATCGTTGATGTGACCGCTTCCGTAAGGAATACACTCCAGGAGCTCTCCTTCCAGCTCAAACTGCCCGATCACTTCTTTTAACTCTTCTGTCAGCTTCAAAATCATCCCTCCCACAGGTTCCGAGGATAACGTCCCTCTTCCTTCATCTTCTGAATCGCAGCTACTACTACCGGTTTGTCTTCTTTGTAAGTAACGCCATACCACTTGTCCATGGATTTGAGCACTTTGACGTCCGCCTTGCCCTCGCCCAGAAGCTCATCCACAACAAACGGCAGGAAGTATTCGCATTTCAGCGGGTTCTTCTCCACATTCTCCTTGAGGAAGGCGGCAAAGCGCGCTTTCAGCTCGCCCAGAATGCTGGCAGTAAAGCCCCACATGTTCATGGAAACCGTGGTATCCGCCGCAAGGTCCGTCCAGGTTGCCCCGTCATCCTCTGTGTAGGCTGCATTTTCGCCCCGCTTCTCAATGCGGGTACGCTCGTTGATCTCTTTTAAGTATCCGTCCTCATCGGTCACGCACACGCCTCTTGCCACATGTCCGTTCTCTGTCAGCGTGTTTTCCAGACGGTATCCAACCATCATGTAGTGGTATTTGTCTGTATCCTCGGTCTTTGTGAGGAAATCATAGGCCATCTGGAATGCATGAACGCCATAGTAATCATCTGCATTGATCACGGCAAAGGGACCGTCCACCTCTTCGATGCAGCTCAAAACTGCATGTCCGGTTCCCCAGGGTTTCACTCTTCCCTCCGGCACTGCAAAGCCTTCGGGCAGGTTGTAAAGATCCTGGAATACATAGGAAACCTCCATGTATTTGCTCAGGCGATTGCCGATCGCTGCGTGGAAATCCTCTTCGTTTTCTTTTTTGATGATAAAGACAACCTTTTCAAAGCCGGCTCTTTTCGCATCAAATATGGAAAAGTCCATAATAATATGTCCCTGCTCATCCACAGGGTCAATCTGCTTCAGGCCGCCGTAACGGCTTCCCATACCTGCTGCCATGACAACTAATACTGGTTTTTTCATGATATATCCTCCTAGATTCTGCGAGGATACCCGGCAGCTGCCTTTCAGACACTGCGCAGATATCCTCACATATACTGCATATACTTACGTCTGTTTAACCCTTGATACCGCCGGTAACACCGCCGATGATCTTCTCTGACAGGAAAATGTAGAGAATAAAGGTCGGCAGGAACACGATGATAACTGCTGCGAACATGCCTGCCCAGTCTCCGGTATACTTCATGGAGTTGATCATTCCGTAAAGTCCGGGAGCAACCGGCTTCAGAGCATCGGAGCTTGCGAAGATCAATGACAGGAAATACTCATTCCAGATATTGATAAAGTTAAAAATCGTTACCGTCACAATTCCGGACTGTGCCATGGGGAACATGATCTTCCAGAACGTGCGCATGGGCGGACAGCCGTCAATGGCCGCTGCCTCCTCGTAGGTTTTGGAAATATTGCTGAAAAAGGTCAGCAGGAAGATCGTGGTGTACGGAACATTGATTCCCACATAGAGAAGGATCAGCGTTCCCTTCGCCAGGGGAATGTTGTTCAGAATCCCCAGACCGGAGATCAGGCTGAACAGAGGAAGCACAACCATAATCGCCGGAACGCCCATTGCAGATACAAAGCTGGTCTGGACAAACTTGTTTGCGATAAAGTCAAAACGTGACAGCACATACGCTGCAGGCGCACACACCAGGATCAGAATGGTGCAGGAAACCACCGAGTACAGCAGGGAGTTTGCAAAAAAGCCTGCCACACCGGAACCGTTCCACGCTTTCGCGTAGTTTTCAAAATGAAGGCCCGTCTCAAATTTCAGCGCCTTGCCCTGGAAAATCTCCGCCGTGGTGGAGAAGCTGGCGCAGAGCACCCAGCCCAGAAGCATAATGGTAAAAATAACCCAGATCAACAGAATAATATATCCGGGGGCGAGCTTGAGCTCTTTTTTCAGATTAAATGGTCTGCGCGGTTCTTTTTCTTTTGCCATCGCTCATCCCTCCTTTAGAATTCCAAATCATCGTCTTTGATAGCCTTATTGCAGATGGTAAAGATGAGAACCACACAAAGACTCAAAGTAACACCGATAGCAGCACCCAGACCGGAATTACGCTCGGTCACGGTGTTTCCGCCGCCGAAGATCTGCATGTACATGTACACGTAAGGCGTGATCGTCTGCGTGTCCGCCGTAACGTTGGAGAACAGCTGGGACCACACGAAGAAGCCTACGGAGCTTACAGACCACATGGTGATGTTGGTTTTGAAAACGCCCTTCAGAAGCGGCAGTGTCATATAACGGAACTGATTGAGCTTGTTGGCTCCGTCAATGGTTGCTGCCTCATAGTATTCCGGACTGATCCGCTCAATTCCGGAAAGCCAGATCAGCATATGGTACCCTACCATACCAAAACAGTAGGCAATGAGCAGGGACCAGAATTTGTGATCCGTATCCAGCCACTGAATCTTGGAGAGTTCCTCCAGTCCAAGGGTCTTAAACACATTCTTGAGAAGACCGAACTGAGGGCTGAATACATACTGCAGCCACATGGTTGCCAGAGCAACCGCACTTACGATATTCGGCATGTAAATGATGGCGCGGAAAAACTTTTTGCCGCGGATGCCGCTGGTAAGAATAACTGCAAACAAAAGGGACAGGGACATCACAATAAGACCGCCGATCAGCCAGATGCGGAACAGGTTATAGAACGATGTTCTGAAAAGGCTGGTGTTGAACAGTTTTACATAATTGTCCAGGCCCACAAAACTCCACAGATTCATAGAGTCGGTTACACCTTCGATTTTAAAGAAGCTCATAATGATGGTCCTGACAATGGGATACAGGAAAATGAGCAGGAACAAAAGAACCGCCGGTGTCAGAAATGCCACGATCATGGTTTTGTTTTTCTTCAAGTTGCCTTCCTCCTTGCACACACGCTTCCCTTCCGGAAGGGACAATGCCTTATCCTGCAAAAGGAAAAAGCCGGCGGCAGCGTATAAACGATGCCACCGGCTTTCGCGTGTCATTTAAACATTATTTTGCAGCTGCTACCATAGCCTCTACAAATTCATCCGCTGTCAGGGAACCAGCCATCAGTTTGATGAAGTTCTCTTTGATAACCGGAGTCATATCAACGTTTGTCTCAACGCCTGCTGCCCATGTGAAACGGCCTGTGCTCTGCTCGATAACCGGTTTTGCACATGCAACCATTTCCGGCCACTCGGTGTTGGTGGTGTCTGCCGGGATACCTACAGACATATCAGCCAGTTTCTGGTCATATTCGCCCTTGGTAATGAAGGTGATGAGGTCAAATGCCTCTTTTGCCATCTTGGAATCTTTGTTGATACCAAATACCTGTGCACCAAAGTTGTTGGTCTCGATGCCGTTTGCACCGTTCTCAAGCTCCGGATATGCGAAGCAGCCCCACTGGAAGTCCGGGCCAGCCATGTCCTTGACCTCATTGGGAAGCCAGGAGCCGTTCAGGTACATTGCAGCGGTTCCAAGAGCAAGCTCTGTGTTCTGACCTGCCGGCCATACGTTGGAACCAACCATTTCAGAATAGTAACCGTTAGAAGCGAGTTCCTCGATATCCTTTGCCATCTGAAGAACTGCCGGGTCATCCCATTTGCCTTCGGTTACGATCTCAACAACCTTCTCCTCGCCTACCAGTCTTGCGAGATGATAGCCGATTACGGATGTTGCATAAGCGTCGTCCATGGTCATGGGAGTGATGCCTGCATCTTTCAGTTTCTGGCATACATCCTTGAATTCTGCCCATGTGGTGGGCTCTTTTTCGATACCAGCCTGCTCAAACAGTGCTTTGTTGTAGAAGAATGCAAATACGTTGGGCTGATACGGAATGGTCTTCAATGTTCCGCCGCCAGCCTCGCGGCATGCTGCCATAAGCGCTGCGTTTGCAGTCTCCTCATAACCGGTCTCAGCTGCAAGATCCTCAAGATCCATGAGGTATTTTGCATACATGCTGTTCACACGGTCGATATCCTCATCAAAAATGTCAATCTGTGTACCGCCGTCAAGTGCGGGCTGAAGAGCCTCGCGGTTTCCGGTACGACCCTTGAACTGCAGGTCAACCTTCACGCCGGTCTCTTCCATATAAGCGTCAACAGCTTCCTGGATCGCCTGTCCCTGGGGCTCTGTGGACTCCCACATGGACCAGTAAACCAGTGTGCCGCCCTCTTCTGCCTGTACAGTAGCCGGAGCTGCCATAGCACCAACCATTGCTGCACAAAGAGCTGCGCTAAGAAGTTTCTTTTTCATTCCCATAACTCTCGTCCTCCTTAAAGAATTAATGAAGTTGTTTTTCGCCGGTTTTTATCAATATTGAATAAATCCGTGCTTTTATGTCTCTAATTTTAGCATTTTTGCACAATTAGTATTTACACAATCATTCATTTCTTTTGCACAATAAACTCTTTCCACAACAATCATACAAATGCTGGCCTTTTTCGCAAATGTGCGTTATACTGATAGAAATGCATACCCTGCCCGGGTATGAGATATCCCTTCAACGGAGACAGGTACTATGGCTTATGAGAGTATTCATCTGGAAGATGACATTCACATTGACGAAATATTTACGGTACATTACTTTGAATACCGCAGCGATTTTCATTTCCCGGGAGAGCGCCACAATTTTTGGGAATTTCAGTATGTTGACAAAGGCAGCGCCTCCGTCACCACAGACACGCAGACGCATATCCTTTCCCGGGGAGAGATCATTTTCCACAGTCCCAACGAGTTCCATGACCTCATGGCAGCAGGGCAGAGCGCGCCGAATATTGTTGTGGTATCCTTTGCCTGCACCTCTCCCTGCATGAGTTTTTTTCAGAACCGGACCTTTCACATCACAGACAGCGAGCGAAATCTCATGGGGCTTCTTGTTGCAGAAGCGAGACGCTGCATCGCATCGCCGCTGAACGACCCCTATATGGAAAAAATGGAAAAACGGCAGGACTGCATGTTCGGCGCACAGCAGCTGGTGCGCATGTATCTTCAGGAAATCCTCATTTCCCTGATACGCCGACACACAATGCCGCCTCTGTCCTCCACCTTCGGCACCGGCCTTTGCAGCTCCGCAAAATCCTCTGCCATCCACGATAAAATCCTGTTTTATCTGGAGGAGCACATACAGGAACACCTGACAGTGGAGACCATCTGCCACGACAACCTCATCGGCCGTTCCCAGCTGCAGAAGCTTTTCCGGGAACATCACGGATGCGGCGTCATTGAGTTCTTCTCGCAGATGAAAACCGAGCTTGCCAAACAGCTCATCCGCGAAAACCGGATGAACTTCACACAGATTTCCGACTTTCTCGGTTACTCGTCCATACACTATTTTTCCAGGCAGTTCAAAAAAATTTCCGGAATGACGCCTACCGAGTATGTCAATTCCATTCAGTCCCATTCCCGCCGCAGCAGCTGAGAACAGCGGGGATCTCCCTATCTTGCAGAAACAAAGTTTCAAAAATATAATTTTAAAAGGAGACTCACTATGAAAATCGTAAAAGCAAAAGACTATCAGGACTTAAGCCGCAAGGCGGCAAACATCATCGCGGCACAGCTGATCGCCAAGCCGGACTGCGTGCTGGGACTGGCTACCGGTTCCTCCCCCATCGGCACCTACGACAGACTTGTTTCCATGTACGAAAGCGGCGACCTGGATTTCTCCCGGGTAACCACCGTGAATCTGGATGAATACAAGGGCCTCGACGCTTCCAACGACCAGAGCTACCGCTATTTCATGAATCAGCATCTTTTCAGCCGCGTCAATGTTCCCATGGAGCACACCTATGTGCCGGACGGAACGATCGCAGACAGCGATGCCGCATGTGCAGCTTACAACGAGCTGCTCCACAAGGTGGGACCGGCAGACCTTCAGCTTCTCGGCCTTGGCCATGACGGTCACATCGGTTTCAACGAGCCGGACGACTATTTCCCCAATGAAACCCACTGCGTAGACCTTCACGAAGTAACCATCCAGGCCAACAAGCGCTTCTTTGCCAGCGAGGCAGACGTTCCGCGCCAGGCTTATACCATGGGCATCGGCACCATCATGCGCGCAAAATCCGTGCTTGTCATTGTCAGCGGCGCAGATAAAGCGGACATTCTTTCCAAAGTCATCAACGGACCGGTAACTCCTCAGGTTCCGGCAAGCATCCTGCAGTTCCATCCCAATGCCATCATTGTCGCGGATGAGGCTGCACTGTCCAAAACCACTCTGTAAACACAAACCATGCCCGGCACAGGCAGAAAGAGCTGGTGTTCTTTTTTCAGAACACCAGCTCTCAGACTGTAGACAAAGTCCCAGGCAAAAGCCCGGGCTTTTCTTTTATCATATT
>CALBGI010000037.1 GCA_937893675.1 uncultured Blautia sp. | reverse complement strand
ATATGATAAAAGAAAAGCCCGGGCTTTTGCCTGGGACTTTGTCTACAGTCTGAAAGGTTTTAAAAAAATTTTTATTTTTTTAAAACCTTTTTTTCTTTTGCCCTGTCTGTATACGGAGCAGCAAAAAAATATGGGAAAAAGCGCTGCATCACAATTCGCATCCTATTGAATATGGATGTTATATCATGTATACTGTTGTCAAATGTATACGATTGTCAAAAGGAGGACAAAACCATGAAAAAAAGAAACTTACTTGTTTATTTACTCACAGGCTGTGTGCTGACTGCTTCCATGAGTGTTGGAACCATGGCTACCGTTCATGCAGAAACAGAGACAACATCCGCAGCAGCGGTGGAACCTGGTACCAATATGTATGCGGCAGGGGAGCTTACCCTTAATACACCGGTTTCCGGAACGAGTGAGAATGCAAATGACTGCCACTGGTATTCTTTTACCACAGGGGCATCAGGAACAGAGTACCAGATTACATGTCTAAACCGTTCGTCGGGTGCTCTGCAGGTATATTTTAATGTTTATGACGAAATGGGAACGGTACTTTATGAGGGAGAAGCATTCCAGGGCGGAGTTCCAAGCGTCATAACCGCCGGTGATCTGGAGGCGGACACCACATATTATATAAGTGTAGTCAGTCCTAACTCTTCCGCGTCAAGAGACTATACTCTTACGGTAAAGGATCCGACAGCGCCGGCTCCGGAAATTGTTTCTACAGGTGAAGAGCTTGTGCCAGGAGACAGCATGTACACAGCAGGTTCCATTCCCTTGGGTAAAAAAGCTTCCGGAACGACTGAGAGTGAGGAGGATTACCACTGGTATTCCTTTACCACAGAGGCAGAAGCAGGAGTTGAGTATCAGATTTCCTGCGTAAATGCAACGCCGAATACGAATCAGGTATATTTTGGTATCTATGATGCAAACAGTGAGGCGCTTTATTCAGGTGAAGCACTTTCTGACGGAAAACCCAGCATCATACTTGCCAGTGACTTACAGCCGGATACCACATACTATATAAGGGTAGTCAGTGCCGGCTCTGCCGCAGCAAAAGATTATATTTTAATGGTAAAAGCTCCCAAAGCAGATGACAAGAAAGCAGCTCCTGCTGATGGAACAGCTGCTGCGGAAGAACAGACGCAGGGGGCTGCAGCAGAGGATACAGAGGCTTTCGCAGAGGCAGCGGCAGAATAAAGTTTCTTTGCCGCAGAGCATAAGGAACTGGGAACATATTTATCATTATAATTATAATAGAAAATGAAAGCGAGCGGGCTTTGCGGGATCCGGTGAACGGGTTTCGCAGAGCTCATTTTTGTATAGGAAAAAAGGGTTTCGTAGGCATTGACGGTAATATATAGATGTTATAAAATCTATATAAATAAAAAATTTAAAAAAATTTGATATCTGCAAAACCTTTTTGCAGAATAACCTGTCTGTATAGGGAACAGAAAAAAGAAGGAGGTCCAACATGGGATTTTTTGACAAAGTAAAAACATCAGTAACAGGTGTGAGCGAACAGCAGAGGTATGCGGCTGCAATCCGAAAGATCACGGCGCAGATCCAGAACAATGAAAAAGAGATTGCCAGACTGACGGAGCAGGTGGGCATACAGTGTGTGAAGCTGCATTTGGAGGAAACGGGCACGGAGTATGAGAACTTTTTCGCCGTGATCCGGCAGTATCTGGCAGAAAACCAGGCTTCCGAACAGGAGATACAGCGCCTGAAGGAACAGCAGGAAGCGGAGGAGAACGCCCGCAGACAGGCGCTTATGGAAAAAGAAGAAGCAGACAGGATTGCCCGCCAGCAGGCACAGGAGGCAAAGGCGGCTGCACGTCAGCAGATGCAGGCGGAAAAAACGGCATGGGGAGCTGCAGGCAGCACTGCTCCGGCCGGATTTCAGCAGCAAACCTTCCAGAATGCCCAGACGTTCCAGCAGCAGTCCTTCCAACAGCAGCCATATCAGAATGTGCAGGCAGCGGCAATGAAAGCCTGTCCGGTCTGCGGGGGACAAAATGAGATGGACGCCATGTTCTGCGTGCACTGCGGAAGCAGTCTGGCTGCTCCGGAGACAAAAGAAGAAAGTCAGGAGGTAACACAGGATGTTTTGTAAAAACTGCGGAAATCAGATAAAAGACGGAGTCCGTTTCTGTCCCCAATGCGGGAAGGAGACCGGGATTTCAATGACTCAGGAAGAGATCAAAGAGCCAAAGGAGGTCGCCGGCTTTTCAAGGGGGAGCCGGATGCCGCTGCGAAAAAACAGGCGTTATGTGACCACTTATAATGTGGGACATTTCGGGGTACTGATCGGCTGTGTGATACAGGCAGTAGCGCTGTTCATGCCAAACTACACCACAGGGTTTCTGGCACAGATCGTGGGAAAAATCAGCCATACGCTGGGCAGCACACCGTCTCTCGCAAAATTTTACAGCACCTTTTATCTGGACACACATTCGGAGGAGCTTCGGGAGTTTTCGCAATCCCTGCTTGGCGGAACGGATTTATATACGGTCTTTGACGAGTTTTTGGGAGTGATCGGTTTTGGAATGTTTGCTACGATGGTGCTTTTGCTGCTCCTGTTTCTTTTTACCATGAGAAAAGGTCAGCCGATTTTTTTGGCCATTTTGAATATGGGCGTGGTCAGTATGCTTTTGTATTATTTCGGCAGATTTACCTCTGTTTTTGAGGGAACAGGATTTTTGATGCTGCTTACAGGGGGAGTGGTGATCCTGCTGTCCTCAATCGTTGCATTTATGCTGAGATACAATGCCGTTCAGAAGCAAAAAATAAATATGGAAAATTTTTAAATTTGGCAAAACCTTTTTCTGTGTTCATCTGTCTATATGGTGAACCGGCAAAAAGGAGGTGAAAGAAATGGCATTGCCCTATGAAAGACAGATCGTCAGGCTTCTGCGGGAGCTTACCTGGTATCAGATGCTCGCAGCGCATTGCCGGCGGGACCGAGCACAATACGGGAAAGAGCTTCAGGACGTCTGCCGGGAGATAGAGCGGGCTCTTCGGAAATTGGAGGAAAAACAGCACAGCGTTTTTGTACAGTGGAAGACGCTTGACTTACAGGACAGAAACAGGCTTCTCCTGCCGGTCGTGCAGGGGACGGAGGAAATGACGGCCCTGGCAGAAAAAAAGGGGTGGGAAGCGATAGGGGAATATCTGGAAGCCTGTATTATGGAGGAGGTTCTGGATTTGCTGGATATGTAAGGAAAAAAGGGGATTGGTCCTGAAAAAATGAAAAAGTAAAAGGAGAAAATAAGGATGAACAAGAGAACGAATAAGAGAATGAAACAGATGGCAGCAGCAATGATGGCAGGAATGCTCGCAATGTGCACGGGAACCGGAATCGTGCAGGCAGAAGAGGGAGAAGGCTGGGCTGTAGAAGGAAGCTGCAGCGCATGTATTCCCATTGAGGAGTATGCGGGAGACCTGGAGTATGCTCCGGCGACGGGATATGCCATTGATGTGCAGTTTGTAAACTCGGATACAGAAGATGTCTATGTGACTCCGCAGTTTACCTGTGCCATAACCAATGAGGATTTGGGAGAAGAGTTCCAGATGCTGCTGCTTGGTACAAATGCAGTGTATACCCCGGACAGCGGTTTGCCGCAATTCAGCCTGCGGACACAGCAGCCCCTTCTGGTTCCGGCAGGAGAAGTAATAAATGCAACGTATTTCATTGATTTTGGAGAGGATTATGAGGTGGGAGTATGCGAACCTGTCTATGGAACAGACGATGAGACTGCCTATGACAACAGCTATGTGCTGACAGGACATGAGGAATACAGCTTTGGAGATGTGCAGATGGGACATTACGTAAACACTGTGGAAGATATGGAAGCTATGGCTATGCAGATGCAGGCTGCATACGAGGAAGTGCAGGCAGCGGCAGAGGCGGAAGCGCAGGCACAGGCAGAAGCACAGTCAGCGGCAGAAGCGCAGGCGCAGGCACAGAATCAGGCTGCATACGAGGAAGAACAGAGACAGGCAGAAAAAGATGAGCTTCTGGGAGAAATCGTTTCAGATCTGGGAGGCAAGGCGATTGACCGTACCAGCGGCTGGATCGAAGAAGAGACCAACGGTGTTTTTGACCGGGAGTTACAGGGAAAGATCGTAGAATATCTGTTTAAATAAGAGACGATCTTATTTGGAATCTTCATCCGGAAAAAATGCCAGAATGTCACATACCTGACAGCCAAGAACACCGCAGAGCGTGTTTAAGGTTTTGGTTGTAATGGTTTTGCCGCTTCTAAGACGCTGAATGGTATCCGGCAGGATTTCGTGCTCGTATATTAACTGGTAGGTGGATATATTTTTTTGGCGAAGGGTCTGCCAGAACGGATCATATGAAATCATGGATGGTACCTCCTGTTTATGAGAATGGTAGCATACATGCTTTTTTATCCATGCACGTTATATCGTTTATATTGGACGGAAATGGCCGGAGGGTTATACGGATTTGGGCCGGGCGGAAGCGGTCGCAAAGAATAAATGCTGAAAGGCTGAACATATGAACAACAGATTAATGAAGTGGTTTGCCTGGCTGTTGCGGAAGGAACGTTCAGAAACTATAATGAAAGAAGAACAGACCAAACGAATCAGACAGACACGAGGAAAGGAAGACGTCAGAGATGGATTATGAGAAAGTGGTAAAAGCGGCGCTTGAGGGAAAGGAGAGCGCATTTACCCAGCTTTATGAATCAACGCAGCGGGATATGTATTATATTGCGCTGAAATATATGAAGGATGAGGACGCCGCCATGGACGTGCTTCAGGATTCTTATCTGAAAGCATGGCAGTCTTTGGCTTCGCTGAAAGAGCCGGGAAGTTTTCGGGCGTGGTTTGGACGTATTGTGGCGAATACCGCCAAAAATGCGCTGGCAAAGAAAAAGCCGCTGTTGTTTTCTCAGCTGGAAGGAGAAAACGAGGAAGGCGATCTGTATGAGTTTGACATCGAGGATGATAAGACCGAGTATCAGCCGGAGCGCAGTTACACGCAGAAGGAGACACAGGAGCTGGTGCACGAGCTAATCGACAGTCTTTCCGATGAACAGAGATTGTGCATCCTGATGTATCACTTAGATGACCAGAGCATCAAGGATATTGCGCAAACCTTTGGAATTTCGGAAAATACGGTGAAATCCCGCCTGCTGTACGGGCGAAAAGCCATCAAGGCGAAGGCCGAGGAGCTCCAGAAAAAAGGTTACCAGCTGTACACCGTTGCACCGGTGGTGCTTTTCCTGTATTTGCTTCACAGCGAAAAATTCTCTACGCCTGTTATGGCAGCAGCAAGCGCGGCCATGGAGGCGCAGCGGGCGGCAGTTGTGGGAAAAGTACGGACGATTGCCCAGGCCGGAACCTCCGCCGGCCGACAGGCTGCCAAAACTGCCGTATCCGCAGGAAAGAAAGCGGGGAAGGCTGCGGCGAAGCAGACGTTTATTCAAACTGCAGCCGGGAAAATACTGATCGGCGTGGCAGTGGTTGGCGTCCTTGGCGGCGGAGCGGTTACGGCGGTTCATTACCTTGGTCAGCAGCAGGAACAGGAAGTGGCGGTAGCGTCGGCAAACATGGAAGTACTCCCGACAGGAGCGCAGGAGACTGCCCCTACGGTGATGCCGACCGCCAGTGCGGATGACGAAATCATCCTGACGCCTGAACCGGAGGCGGATGACGAAATCATCCTGACGCCTGAGCCGGAAGCGGATGACGAAATCATCCTGACACCTGAGCCGGAGTCGGATGATGAAATTATCCTGACGCCTGAGCCGGGTGAGGGCGACGAGATCGTCATAACACCGGGAGAGGATGAGAGCGATGAGATTGTCATAACGCCAGGGGACGATGAGATTGTTATCCTGCCGGGAGAGGGGGAAGATGCGGTTGTGACGCCTGTGCCGGAAGAACCGGGCATTATACTGGAACAGCCGGTTGCAGATGAGGATTTTCCGTCTCTGTTGGCCGGCAATCTGACCAAGGAAGAGCTGCAGCTGGTGCTTACCTATGGGCCTTCGGAAATTTCCGGGGAGGGCTATCCTCATTCCGAGAGCATGAACACTCTGAACAGCATCTGGCAGGGAGATATGTTTGGTGACTTGATCGAAAAGGCAGATTACGATGCATACAACAAAAAATATCTTCTGTCGGATGTGAACCGTCTATTTTCCCTGTTTACGGATTTCCAGTTTACAGAGGATAACGATTACGACACAGAAACAGGACCAAACGTGGATGGGGAATATATTATTTTTATTCCGGCAACTTTGAATTATTCTGTTGAGACGCAGATCCAATCTGCCGTGTACACGCCGGAAGAAATGCGCATCCGATATACATATACAAAACAGATCTATGAAGAGGGACAGCAGGCGCAGACCTCGGAAAAAGAAGCCGTTCTTCTGCCAAATGCACAGGGACGTTATCAGATCGTGTGGATCGGGGATGCCAATGCGCAGACCGAAGAGGTTCCGGCAGAAGAAACACCGGCAGAAAAAATACCGGAAGAACCGGGCATTATTATTGAGGATGTCAACGGCGTCCCGGTTGGAGAAGACGGGATACCGGATGTGCCGCAGGCAACCGGACAGGATTTGATGAACCTGTATACGGATGCGGTGAATGCGTCGGCAGCGGGAACAGACGGATATATCTTCTATGGTTATGAGAACCTCACAGGAGAGCGGGAATATGCACTCTATGATATGGACCAGGACGGAACACAGGAGCTGATCCTGCGGGAAAGCATCAACGAGGGCCCTGTTTACTCCTTTGCCCACCGGGTTTATTCGGCAGCAGACAACGGCGCCGGGTATGAGCTGGTCATGGTGGAGGGAAGCGAGAAAGCAAATTCCTTTACAAGGCCGCCGGAAGGTGCGGGGCTGTATGCCCTTGAATTTTTCCAGGGAAATGGGGAGGAAGCCTTTTATCGTGTGACGTTGGAAAACGGAAGTCTGGTCCGTGCTTCGGAGCCGGAGCAAGTGACGACCATGGGCGATGAGAATTCCCAGGCATACTGGGATCAGGAGCCGAAACTTACCTGGTATTCGGTGACGGATCTGAGCGGACTTGTGCTGTAGGAGAGGGGAAATGCTGAGAAAATTTTAAAAACCGGTCATAGGAAAGACTGTGTTTTTGTGGGCGGCGGGGCTTGCATCCTGCCGCCTGCTGTGCTATAGTGAGTTACAAATAAAAAGAAAGGCGCATAGGCGTAGGTGAGGAAATGTTCAGATAATCAGATTTGGTAAAAAGCAGACAGAGAAAAGATGCCTGGTAACAGGCTTGTCTGCGCATGCCGAATTTGATGGATGAATGTTTGCGAGCCGTTTGTATAGAGGGCTTTTATCTGCATTTGTCTGTTTTCGGCTGCGAAGACAGGCATTTTTTTTGCAAAGACAGGAGGAAACATGATACAGATCAAGAATTTAACCCTCACCCACAAATACGATTTGCGCACGATCCTGGAAGATTTCCAGCTCGTCCTCTCTCCGGGGGACAAGGCCGTCATCATCGGGGAAGAGGGAAACGGAAAATCCACTCTGATGAAGTGGATTTATTGTCCCGGCCTTGTGGAAGACTATGTGGAAGCTGAGGGAGAACGGATTTGCCGGGGAGAGCGTCTTGGCTACCTGCCCCAGGAGCTTCCGGATGAGGAAAAGGAAAAGAGCGTTTATGAATTTTTCTGTGAGGAAGAGCTGTTCTGGGAGACGGACAACCGGGAGCTTTTAAGGCTTGCCGGGGAGCTTTTGCTTCCCGCGGATTTTTTCTATCGGGAGCAGAAGATGAAAACCCTGTCCGGCGGTGAGAAGATCAAAGCGCAGACCGCAAGGCTTTTGCTTGGAAAGCCCACGGTGCTTCTTTTGGATGAGCCCTCCAATGATATTGACATCGAAACGCTGCAGTGGCTGGAAACACTGATACAAAAGACCAGCCAGGCAGTGCTGTTTATCTCCCACGACGAGACGCTGATCGAGAATACCGCCAACATGGTCATTCATCTGGAGCAGCTTCGGCGCAAAAGCCGGAGCCGCTGCACCGTGGCGCGCATGGGCTATGAGGAGTATCTCACAAGCCGGAATCTGAATTTTTCCAACCAGAGGCGGCGGGCGGAGAATGACAAACGGGAGGAGAAAAACCGTCAGGAGAAGCTGAGAAGGATGCTGCAGAGGGTGGATCATGATTTGAACGCGGTTTCCCGGCAGGACCCTCATTCCGGATATCTTCTCAAGAAAAAGATGCATGCCGTAAAATCCATGGAAAAGCGTTTTGAGCGGGAGACAAAGAGGAACAGACCCGCATACGGACGTATCTCGGGTCGCTCAAATACACGGCAGAGGAAATGGAACACTCCATTCGTGCGTTGTCCGGCGGGCAGAAGGCCAAGGTGTTTCTGCTGAAAATGAGCCTGTCCGGGGCGGATGTTCTGATCCTAGATGAACCTACGCGGAATTTTTCGCCGCTGTCCAATCCGGTGATCCGGGAGATCCTGGCCGGCTACAAAGGCGCGGTGCTGAGTATTTCCCACGACAGAAAGTATATCGCAGAGGTGTGCAGCACGGTGTATGAACTGACAGAAAAGGGGCTTCAGAAAATCCGGTGAAGCTTACACACATGTAAGCTTGCCCTGCAAAATGTAAGATGTATCCATGGCAGCAGATCTGGAAAAGCTCTATACTGTATCTGTAATAAAACACAAGTTGCAGCACAGGTACAGGAGGCTTTTATGCGAAAATTATTGAAACGGATATGTATTTTCTTTGTGGCGGTGTTTTTTCTGGCCGCCGCGGTCATTGGCGCAGGCGGGTACGGAATGTACCGCAAAGCGCTGGATAAAAAAAGCATGTTTGCAATGCAGGAAGAAATACAGGCAAAGGACAGCTACGTTTCCCTTGAGGAGTTGCCCAAGGATTATATAGACAGTGTGGTGGCTGTGGAGGATAAACGGTTTTACCGCCATAAGGGAATTGATATGATCGCCATTGGCCGGGCTCTTTGCAACGATATCCGCGCGGGTGCCCTGGTGGAGGGCGGCAGCACCATCACCCAGCAGCTTGCCAAGAATCAGTATTTTACCCAGGAAAAAAAGCTGTCCCGCAAGGCCGCGGAATTGTTCATGGCAGTGGAAATGGAGGAACATTTTTCAAAGGATGAGATTCTGGAGCTTTATGTCAACTCCATTTATTTCGGCAACGGATACTACGGTGTGAGGGAGGCCAGCCTTGGCTATTATGGGAAGGAGCCGGAGGCACTCACGCAGGAGGAGTGTATGATGCTGGCGGGGATTCCCAATGCGCCGTCTGTTTACAATCCGGTGGATAACAGGGAGCTGGCGCAGGAGAGGCTGGAGCAGGTGCAGCAGCTCGTTTCCGAAAACCGTTAAGGAAGGTCAGGATCTTGTGAATAAGCACAAAAGTGATAAAGCGTGACACGATAATTATAGTTATTTTTGCTGATTTTGCTAAAATATAGACATGTTTGAAGAGACAAAGCAATAAATATTTGATCTGTATCAAGTATATTTTTCATGGAGAAAGGAGAGAAAACTATGAAAAAAAAGATCATAGCTGCCATACTTGCACTGGCTATGGTATCTTCAGCATGTCCAATGTCTGCAATGGCGGCAGAGGCAGAAACAGCAGAAACCTTTGAACAGGAACTCGAGAGCCGCTATGTGGATCCGGACCGTGAGTTTTCATCGGATGTGAGATGGTGGCTGGGAAGCGCATCCGCCACAGACGAAACGCTGGAAGAGGAGATCCAGAAGCTGTATGATTCCGGATTCCGGGGCGTGGAGCTTTGTATGCAGGATGACGGCGTGGCAGAAAATGCAGATTACGCCTACGGCTCTGCAATGTGGAGCCACAAATGGAAACTGATGATGAATAAGCTGCTGGATCTGGGAATGAGCGTTTATCTTACTTCCGGTACAAACTGGGCGTCTGCGAATATTCCGGAGTCAAAGCTTGACCCGACGAGTCCGGCGGCAATGCAGATTTTTGCATCCAGCTATGAGCCCATCTACTGCGAAAGCGGGCAAAAACTGGAGGGGACTGCCATCGGAGCTCCGGAAACCTATGCGACAGGCTGGGGGGAAGAAGAGGGCAGCATGGTAAGCTGCGTAAGAGACAATACACAGCTCAGGTTCGTATATGCCTACGAGCTGACAGAAGATGGAAAGATCAATGCAGAAGCAGAGCCGCTGGATCTTATGGCGGAAGAAAATGTCATCGTCAAGGGTGAGGGTGAGACGAATTACACGATCAACTGGGAAGTTCCGGGAGAGGGCAAAAAATATATGATCTACCCGATTTACTCCCAGGGCTCCTATGAGACATCCGAACCGGCAACAGAACCCTGCTATACGATCAACTATTTTGACAAGCAGGGCGTGGAAGCGCTGAAGGAATTCTGGACAGAGCATTATCTGGATGACCCGGAATTGAATGAGAAGATCAAAAACGGCGATGTTCAGCTTTTTATGGACTCTCTCGAGATTAAATACGGCCAGAATAACGAAGGAATCACCTGGTGGACAGAGAGTGTTGTAGAGGAGTTTCAGAAGAGAAAAGGCTACGATATCAGACCGTACTTTGTACTGATCGAGGGCGTTGGCAGCGGGTTCAACCTGGCAACCAACATGCATTCCCAATGCCTGGGCAAATATGATCTGAGTGACGGCACTCTGAGAAAGAAGATCATCCAGGACTGGCAGGATGTTATGACGCAGCTCTATGAAGAGAACATGCTTGTGCCTCTGAAAGAATGGCTAAACTCCTACGGGATCACGACAAGAGCACAGATCTCCTATGGAAAAGCGCTGGAGATCACAGAACCGTCTCAGTATGTGGACTATCCGGAGGCAGAAAATCTGAATCAGTACAACCAGCCGGATATTTTCAGACTTCACACGGCAGGAGCAAAACTCCAGAACAAGGTTCTTTCCACAGAAACCGGCGGAACCTCCGCAGTTTACGGAACCTCCTGGCAGGAACTTCTGGATGATATTTATGTACAGTACGCAATGGGCTTCCAGAGAGTGATCTGGCACATCTGGACCTCTGACTACGGCTACGGCAATTACGCATGGCCCGGCTACATGTCCGGCTTTGGCGGCGGAATGGCATTTAACCGCTGGGGTTCCCGTGAACCTGCTTCCAGAGACTATGATGAATTCAATGCACATATCGGACGCGTACAGCAGCTGGTGCGGGAAGGAAAATCCAGAACAGACGTAGGTTTTGTCTATAACAGCTGGACGCAGGGAATGAAATCCGGCGGCGAGGACGGAAGCTTCAGCGAGAACAGCATGAACTGGAAGCTTGCGCACCAGGGCGTTATTTACCGCTCAACAGAGCTTCAGGATAACGGTTACACGTATGACTATTTCAGCCCGGACTTCCTGTTTAATGAAGATGTTTATTATAATAAAGAAACAGGTACCCTTGAAAACGCAGGCTACAGAGCCCTTGTGATTTTCCAGGAAATGCTCAGCTATGACGGAGCAGAGAAGATTCTGGAACTGGCAAAACAGGGACTGCCGGTTGTGATCGTTGGCTCTAAGGCAGCGACTCTTACCACCTTCAATGATGGCAAGGATGAAGATCTGGCAAAAATTATGGAAGAAATGAAAGCGCTTCCGAATGTAAGAACGGCACAGATCCTTGACAATGAAGTTGCAGTTGACGCGGATGAGACCGGAAATCTCTATGATGAGGTTTATACAAAGCTTCACGATGAGCTTGGTGTCCGTCCCTATGCGGAATTTGCGGAGGCAAACCAGCAGCTTCTCACAAATACGCGGGAAGATGAAGAAGGAAACAGATATCTGTATGTTTACAATTACTGTGACGGAAGCTATCATGAGCACAGCAAAAAGGAAGAAATCAAGGAAAACCAGCACGGAACAAACATCAAGACAGAGATCAAGATGGATGGAACCTATATTCCATACAGCATTGATGCCTGGACAGGCGATGCGGTAGAACTGGCAGAGTACTACTATGAAGATGGCCAGACCGTGATCCCGGTAGATCTTGACTATTCCAATATTGCACTTTACGCCTTTGAGAAGGTAGAGGAGCCGGCAGCTTCGATCACAAGCACGGATGCGGCGTACGCATACACCAACGAAGCGGGAAGGAACATCCGCGCTACAGAAACCGGCAGCTATACCACCACGCTTTCCGATGGACAGACAAGAACCGACGATATCACAGTACCGGAAGCTTACGATATCACAAACTGGGATCTGACAGTGGATTCCTGGACAGGAACAAAGGACGCAGAAGGCAATGACGCAGGCAATCTTGTACGTACAGAGGTGATCGACGGTCTTGAAACCGTAAACCGCAAGACATCGACAGCCGTAACGGAAATTAATGTGAAGCTTGATACGCTGAAAACGTGGGATCAGATTCCGGAAGTAGGGGACAAGGTTTCCGGTCTTGGGCATTACAAAGCGACCTTTAACTGGGATGCTTCCAGTGCAACTGGCGCCTATATTGATTTTGGTTCTGTTCATCAAAGCATGAAGGTATGGATCAACGGCGTCAAGGTAGGCGGAGATATTTCCACGAACCCGACAAAGGTGAAAAAGGGTCTTGGCGTTGAGATCAGCGACGGCAAGGGAGGAACCATTTCTCTGGACGGAGAGGATGAGTATACCGGTGGAATCAACCTTATGAACCCGATTTTTGACGCAACAAAATATCTGAAGGACGGCGAAAATACCATTGAAATCGAGTACAGCTCTGATTTGACAAACGTAATGCTTGCAGAAGGTAAGATCGCTCCGCAGAAATTTGGCGAAGGCGAAGGCCGTGCCAAAGGTACCTGGTGGGGCAAGGAAGTGGCTGTCCGCGCGTATGGTCCGGCACAGGCAAAGGTAATTCCTTTTGTTGACGTACAGGTTCCGTAAACGTAAATCAAAAAACAGCAAACGAAAAACAGCAAATGAAAAACATCCGGCGCGGCAAAATGCGCCGGGTGTTTTTCGTATACGGGCTTTTCCACATGTTGTTGTAATTTGCGCTCTCTTATGGTATTGTATACCTTGAAAAAATATAGAAAGAAGGTGAAGCTGTGGTTGAATTAGATCAGTTCAAGAGTATTCTTGCAACGTACACGGAACCATTAGTGGAAGTGAGGGATTCACTTTGACCTCGCTAACAAAGAGCAGCGGGTGGAAGAATTAGAGCGCGAGATGGAAGCGCCTGATTTCTGGGACAACGCGGAGATTTCCCAGAAAAAAATGAAAGAATTAAGCAGCCTAAAGGAAGACATGGAGACCTACAAAAATCTGGTGACCCAGATGGAAGACATGGAAACCATGATTGAAATGGGCTATGAGGAAAACGATCCGGAGCTGATTCCGGAGATCCAGGAAATGCTGGAGCAGTTTCAGCAGGATTTTGACAATATCCGGGTAAAAACTCTGCTTTCCGGCGAGTATGACAGCGAGAACGCGATCATCAAGCTGAATGCGGGAGCCGGCGGAACCGAGGCCTGTGACTGGTGCGGTATGCTTTACCGTATGTACAGCCGCTGGGTGGACAGAAAAGGCTTTTCCATGGAAGTGCTGGATTATCTGGACGGAGACGAGGCAGGCGTGAAGTCTGTGACCTTCCAGGTGAACGGAGAGAATGCCTACGGGTATCTGAAATCTGAGAAGGGTGTGCACCGTCTGGTGCGGATTTCCCCCTTTAATGCGGCGGGCAAGCGGCAGACCTCCTTTGTGTCCTGTGATGTTATGCCGGATATCAAGAAGGATCTGGATGTGGAGATCAACGACGATGAGATCCGCATTGATACCTACCGAAGCAGCGGCGCAGGCGGTCAGCATATCAATAAGACCTCCTCGGCGATCCGTATCACGCATTTTCCCACAGGAATTGTGGTGCAGTGCCAGAATGAGCGTTCCCAGCATATGAATAAAGACAAGGCCATGCAGATGCTGAAGGCCAAGCTGTATCTGCTGAAACAGCAGGAAGCGGAGGAGAAGCTTTCCGGCATTCGCGGAGAGGTGACGGATATCGGCTGGGGCAACCAGATCCGTTCTTATGTGATGCAGCCGTACACGATGGTGAAGGATCACCGCACAAACGAGGAAACAGGCAATGTGGACGCGGTGATGGACGGCGGTATTGATCTGTTTATTAACGCTTACCTGAAATGGATCGCCCTTGCGAAGAAACCGGCAGAGTAGGGTGTGTGTCTGAACGCAGACAGAGGGAAGGCATATGGAGAAACCAGGAGAAAAGAAAAAATACTATGTGGTGAGGGAACGGGCAGTGCCGGAGGTTCTGCTCCGCGTGGTGGAAGCACAGAAGCTTCTGGACTGCGGAAAGGCGCAGACCGTGCAGGAGGCTGCCGAGCAGACAGGCATCAGCCGCAGCTCTTTCTATAAGTATAAGGATGATATTTTCCCTTTTCATGAGGAGACAAGGGGAAAAACCATTACCCTTATCATGCAGATGGATGACGAGCCGGGCCTGCTGTCCGCGGTCCTTCAGACAATTGCCCGTTTTCACGGAAATATCCTTACGATTCACCAGAGTATTCCGATCAACGGAGTGGCGACGCTGACCCTGAGCGTGCATATTCTGCCGGGGGAGGGCGACGCCGAAACCATGGTGGATGAGATCGAGCAGAGTGAGGGTATCCATTATCTGAAGATTTTAGGCAGAGAATAGAGGGGAGGAGCATATCAGAATGAAATATGTTGTAGTTCTTGGCGACGGAATGGCAGACTGGCCGATTGCAGAGCTGGGAGGGAAAACCCCTCTTTTTTCCGCAGAGACACCGACGCTTGACGCGCTGGCGCCAAAGTCCGAGATCGGCATGGTGAACACGATCCCGGAGGGGATGGCGCCGGGAAGCGACACAGCCAATCTGTCTGTACTGGGATATGACCCCAGGAAATATTATACAGGACGTTCTCCTTTGGAGGCGCTGAGCATTGGCGTGGACATGAAGGACAGCGATGTGGTTTATCGCTGCAATATTGTTACTTTGACAGAGGAGGATGTGCCCTATGAGGAGCAGGTGATCCTGGATCACAGTGCAGATGAGATCCCGACGGAGGAGGCGGCAGTGCTTCTTGCGGATGTGTGCAGGGAGCTGTCTGACGAGAGCTTTCGTTTTTACACGGGGACCAGCTACCGCCACTGCATGATCTGGGAGAAGGGGCAGGTGCTTGAACTGACGCCGCCGCACGATGTGCTGACAAAAAAAATCGGGCAGTATCTTCCAAAAAACGAAATGCTCTGCTATATGCAGAAACGAAGCTATGAGATCCTCAAAAAGCATCCGCTGAACGAGGCCAGAAAGGCGAAGGGCCTGAAACCGGCCAACAGCTTCTGGTTCTGGGGCGCAGGAACAAAACCGGCGCTTACCTCTTTTGAAGGGCTTTACCACAAAAAAGGCGTTATGATTTCCGCAGTAGATCTGCTGAAGGGGATCGCAGTGGGTGCGGATATGGACCGGATCGTGGTGGAAGGCGCAAACGGAGGTCTGCATACCAATTATGAGGGAAAAGCGCAGGCGGCCGTGGAGGCGCTGACAGAGAAGGGCTATGATTTTGCCTATATCCATGTGGAGGGCCCGGACGAAATGGGGCATCAGGGCAGTGTGGAAAAAAAGATACAGGCGATCTCCTGGCTGGATACGCGGCTCATACGTCTGGTGAAGGAGGGCCTTGACGCTTCCGGGGAGGAGTATCGGCTGCTGGTTCTGCCGGACCATCCGACGCCCATTGCAGTGCGGACCCATGTGGCGGAGCCGGTTCCCTATCTGCTTTATGACAGCAGGAAACCGCAGGAGCATATGTGGCGCTACAATGAGGAAGAGGCGGCAGGAAGCGGCAAGACCATTGCCTGCGGCTGGGAGATGATGAAGTACCTTTTTGAGCAGCCGTAGGAGCGGAAACGGAGGAAACATGTTAGTTGTTAAGAAATTCGGAGGGACATCGGTTGCCAACAAGGAGCGCATTTTTCATGTGGCAAACCGGTGTATCGAGGATTACAAAAAAGGAAATGACGTGGTGGTTGTCCTGTCTGCCATGGGCAAGTACACAGACGAGCTGATCTCCATGGCGGCAGATATCAATGAGAGACCGCCGAAGCGTGAAATGGATATGCTTTTTACCATCGGTGAGCAGATGTCGGTTGCGCTTATGGCAATGGCCATGAACAAGCTTGGGGTTCCGGCCGTCTCCCTGAACGCGTTTCAGGTTGCCATGCATACCACCAGTGTACACGGAAATGCACGTCTGAAGCGCATAGATACGGAGCGTATCAAAAGAGAACTGGAAACCCGCAAGATTGTCATTGTCACAGGCTTTCAGGGTGTGAACAAATATGACGATTACACCACCTTGGGAAGAGGCGGCTCCGACACAACGGCAGTGGCGCTGGCGGCAGCTCTTCACGCAGATGCCTGTGAGATCTATACGGATGTGGATGGCGTGTATACGGCAGATCCCCGCAAGGTTCCGAAAGCCAGAAAACTTAAGGAGATCACCTATGATGAGATGCTTGATCTGGCAACTCTGGGAGCGGGCGTACTGCACAATCGTTCCGTTGAGCTGGCGAAAAAATATGGCGTGCCGCTGGTGGTGCGCTCAAGCCTGAATAACAGCGAAGGAACTGTGGTAAAGGAGGAAGTAACTGTGGAGAGAATGTTGATCAGCGGCGTTGCCCTTGATTCCGATGCGGTGCGGGTAGCGGTGATTGGCCTGAAGGATATCCCGGGTGTGGCATTTAAGCTGTTTGACACCCTGGCAAACAAAAACATCAATGTGGATGTGATCCTGCAGTCCATTGGGCGCAATGGGACGAAGGATATTTCCTTTACCGTGGCAAGCACCGATCTGGAAGAAACCATGGCGACCCTGGAGAAGCACCAGGCGCGTCTCGGCTATAAAGAGCTGCTGGCAGAGAGAAATATTGCAAAACTTTCTATCGTGGGCGCAGGTATGATGAGCAATCCGGGGGTTGCGGCAAAGATGTTTGAGAGCCTTTACAATGTGGGCGTCAATATCAACATGATCTCCACCTCTGAGATACGCGTGACGGTGCTGATCAATGAAAAAGACGGCATCCGCGCCATGAATGCGGTGCATGACGCGTTTGATCTGGCGGATTAAGCCCCCTCATTTTGGGGCGTGGCATAAAGGCATCTTAAAAATATAAAATTCAGGAGGGCTTTTACATGAAAAAAAGAAGACTAATGGCAATGCTTCTCGCGGGAGCAATGGCACTGGGAAGTTCGGCAGCAGTGGGAGCGGAAGAAGCGGCAGCGCCTGCAGAAACGACAGAAGCACCGGCAGCAGAAACAGCAGCGCCTGCGGAAACGACAGAAGCACCGGCAGCAGATGCGGCAGCGCCTGCGGAAGCAGCCGAGGCACCGGCAGCGACTCTGGGCGAGGATATTTATGGATTCCAGATGATGATGGAGGGGGTTCTTTACCAGCTTCCCATGACCTATGCAGAACTGACCGCGAACGGATGGACACTTTCCACAAGGGAAGATCCGGAAATGATGCTTGGAAGCAATGAATACGCAATGGTTTACTTTACCAAGGGCGAGTATGAGATTTGTGCGGACATGCTGAATTTGAGCGTCAACGAGTGCAAGGTGACAGACTGTCTGGTGGCCGGCATCAGTGTGGATACAGAATACGAGGACTATGATGTGGCGGCCTTCGGCGTGACGCTTCCGAAAGGGATCACCGTAGGAGCTTCTACGCTGGAGGACATTAAAGCCGCCTACGGAGAACCAAGCGATACCTATGAGGGAGATCTGGGAAGCACGCTGACCTATGAGATTGACTATAACCAGAGCGTAGAGTTTTATGTATCAAAAGAAAAAGGGTATCTGGTAGAGGTGGATGTGCGCAACTTTACAGAGCCGGAAGGCTTTGACAAGGGAGGCGTAAGCACAGAGACTCCGGAGATCGTAACTGCATACCAGGCGCCAACAGCTCTGAGTGAAAATATGATGGATCCGGTGGTGGAATTCTGTGGCGATCTTTATCAGCTGCCCTGCCCGGTCACTGCCCTTCAGGCCAATGGCTGGGAGCTTCTTGATGTGACGGAGGAATCCTTTGTGGCAGGCGATGACATTGCGTTTCTCGATCTGATGAGAGACAATCAGACAATTTCTCTTACCGCCTATAACCTGACACCCAATGCGGTGCTTCCCGAGAATTGTTTTGTGACAGAAATGCAGGGGGCAACCTACGACGAGAATATTACGCTGACGCTTTCCGGAAATATCACACTGGGCATGGAGAAGGACGCGCTGATCGCAAGAGCAGGAGAGATGGGCTTTACCTACGAAGAGGACGAAGATTATCTGACTATTTATGCGGATCCGCAGGATGAGTATTCCAGATATATTGAAGTGTGGTTCAACAAGGACGAAAATCCCACCGCTGCGGCATCTGTGACCTATCGAAGCGAGCTGCTGGAGCAGTAAGAAAATATTTATCAGAAAAAGCTGTGGGGTTCCACGGCTTTTTCTTTGCAGAAAATCGGAAACAGTGGTATTATAATAAAATGTCGGAATTTTGACTTTAATATGAATGAAAAAAGGAGAACAAAATGAAACGAGGAATTCGTCAATGGAAATCCTATGCCAGACAGGTCTTAAACGGTAGCTTTGGGAAGCCTGTCCTGGGAATCATGATAAGCTTTGTCCTGAACCTTGTGTGCAGCCAGATCACGGCGATACTGTTTCCGGGCTACACGACTCTGGCGATCATCTTAAGCCAGGTGTTTGCCTTTGTGCTGTCACTGCTTCTGTGGGTGGTTTCGGCGGGCTACAGCTACATGCTGATGAATCTTTCCAGGGAAAAAGAATATTCTCTGAAGGATATGATATATTTTCTGAAGAATCAGCCGGACAGAGTCCTGTCTGCGGCCTTTGTGCTGGCGCTCATCAATGTGGTATGCTCCATTCCGGCGAACTATTATGGTTTGACCGTAGAAATGGGCACAACTCTGGAAGAGATGACTTTGTGGCTGAGCCGTTATCTGATACTTACGGTGCTGTCCTTTGTGCTGAGTATGCTTTTGAGCCTTCCCTTTGCCATGACGCCGTATCTTCTGGCGGACGACATGGAGCTGGGCGGTTTTGAGGCGCTGAAAAAAAGCTTCCGCATGATGCGGGGGCACATTGGAAAATATCTGCTTCTGCAGCTGAGCTTTTTGCCCTGGATGCTGTTGTCCATGTTTACGATGTACATTGCCATGCTGTGGGTCCTGCCGTACATGGAAATGTCCTGCGTGATGTTTTACCGGGATCTGCGCGGGGAATTTGACGGAGCGAGGGAAGGCACACAGCTGGCGGACGGAAGCATTCAAAAGCCGGAGCTTTTGGATAATTTTTCAAAACCCACAGACGACTTTAATTCTGAAGCATAAAAAAGAGTGAGGAGTATGGAAAATGGATATTATACAGGTAATTACAAAAGAGCTGAATGTAGAGAAATGGCAGGTGGAAGCCGCGGTAGGGCTGATCGATGAGGGGAATACCATTCCTTTTATTTCCCGTTACCGCAAAGAGGCCACAGGCTCTCTCAACGACGAGCAGCTCCGTACGCTTTTTGAGCGTCTGACGTATCTGCGCAATCTGGAGGATAAGAAAAATCAGGTTCTGGGAAGCATTGAGGAACAGGGCAAGCTCACGCCGGAGCTGAAAAAGCAGATTCTGGAAGCGCAGACCCTTGTGGTTGTGGAGGATCTGTACCGCCCCTACCGCCCGAAGCGCCGTACCCGTGCCACCATTGCAAAGGAAAAGGGCCTGGAGCCGCTGGCAAACATGATCCTGCTGCAAATGACGGACAAGCCCCTGGAGGAAGAGGCGAAGGCCTTTTTGTCGGAGGAAAAAGAGGTTTGTACCGCGGCGGAAGCCATCGCCGGAGCAAAGGACATTATTGCGGAACATATTTCCGACGAAGCCGATTACCGCATCCGCATCCGGGAAATGACCGCCCAGAAAGGCCTTATGACCTCTGCGGCAAAGAATCCGGAGGAATCCTCTGTCTATGAGATGTATTATGAGTTTGAGGAGCCGGTGAAGAAGCTGGCAGGCCACAGAGTGCTCGCTCTGAACCGGGGCGAAAAAGAAAAGATCCTGACCGTTAAGATCAGCGCGCCGGAGGAAGATATCCTGCGTTATCTGGAACGTCAGGTGATCACCAGGGAAAATCCGATCACAACGCCTGTCCTCAAGGAGGTTGTGGAGGACAGCTACAAGCGTCTCATCGGTCCGGCGATCGAGCGGGAAATCCGAAACGACCTTACCGAGAAGGCGGAAGACGGAGCGATCCACGTGTTTGGCAAAAACCTGGAACAGCTTCTCATGCAGCCGCCGATCGCAGGGCAGGTGGTGCTTGGCTGGGACCCGGCGTTTCGTACCGGCTGCAAGCTGGCAGTCGTGGACGCCACAGGAAAAGTGCTGGCAACTACGGTGATCTATCCCACAGCGCCCACCACGGAGGCAAAAATCCGCGCGGCGAAAGAAACCCTGAAAAAGCTGATCACAAAATACGGTGTTACCCTGATCTCTCTTGGAAACGGAACCGCATCCAGGGAGTCAGAGCAGGTGATCGTAGATCTTCTGAAGGAGATTCCGGAGAAGGTGCAGTATGTGATCACCAACGAGGCCGGAGCCTCCGTGTATTCCGCAAGCAAGCTTGCCACAGAGGAATTTCCGAATTTTGATGTGGGGCAGAGAAGCGCGGCTTCTATTGCGCGCCGGGTGCAGGATCCGCTGGCAGAGCTGGTGAAGATCGACCCGAAATCCATTGGCGTAGGTCAGTATCAGCACGACATGAATCAGAAGAAGCTGGGCGAAGCTTTGAGCGGTGTTGTGGAAGACAGCGTAAACAAGGTCGGCGTGGATCTGAATACAGCCTCAGCCTCTCTTTTGGAATACATTTCCGGTATCAGCAAAGCCATTGCAAAAAATATTGTGGCATACCGTGAAGAAAACGGACGTTTTGAGAGCCGCCGGGAGCTTCTGAAGGTGGCAAAGCTGGGACCGAAGGCCTTTGAACAGTGTGCAGGATTTATGCGTATTTCCGGCGGCAAAAATCCGCTGGATGCCACAAGCGTGCACCCGGAGAGCTACGAGGCGGCCACAAAACTTCTGGAACGTCTGGGGCATAAGGCAGAGGAGATTTCCGGAGGCGGTCTTTCCCGCATTTCCAGAGAAATCCGGGATTACAAGAAGACTTCAGAAGAGCTTGGGATTGGAGAGATTACCCTGCGGGATATTGTAAAAGAGCTGGAAAAACCGGCTCGTGACCCCCGCGAGGAGATGCCAAAGCCCATTCTCCGCACGGACGTGCTGGATATGAAGGACCTGAAAGAGGGCATGGTCCTCAAAGGGACGGTGCGAAATGTGATTGATTTTGGCGCATTTGTGGATATCGGGGTTCATCAGGACGGTCTGGTGCATATTTCCGAAATCTGCGAGCGTTTTATCAAGCATCCGCTGGAAGCGGTAAGCGTCGGCGATGTTGTGGATGTGCGGGTGATTGGCGTAGATTTGAAGAAGAAACGGATCAGCCTTTCCATGAAAGGCATTTAGGAGGAAAGCATGGAAGCGCATGTGGAAACGTTGGGAAAGGAAGTGAACCGTCTGCAGCAGTATATTTCTGACCAGATTCCGGCAATTACCGCCTTCGGTCTGAAGGTTGTGATTTCCCTGGTTGTATTTTTTGTCGGAGTCAAGGTGATCCAGTGGGTGCTTAAGTTTCTCCGCCGCTCTATGGGGCGGGCGAACATTGACGCGGGCGTGGTGCAGTTTACCTGCTCCTTTTCCAGAATTGTCCTGTATGTTCTGCTGATTTTTAATATCGCGGTGAACTTTGGCCTGAAAGAATCCTCTGTGGCAGCCCTTCTGGGAACCGCCGGGGTTACCATCGGCCTGGGTCTGCAGGGCGGGCTTACCAATCTGGCGGGCGGGCTGATGCTCCTGATTTTTAAGCCCTTTCAGGTGGGAGATTACATTATACAGGATGTGCAGAACGGCTGCGAGGGGACGGTGCACAAGATCGAGATGTGCTACACGACGCTGCTCACCGTGGATAACCGCAGTGTGGTGATCCCAAACGGCATTCTTTCCAACAGCACCATCATCAATGTGACGGCTCAGAAGAGGCGGAAGCTTGAGATAAAAGTGGGGATTTCCTATGAATCCGACCTGAAAAAAGCAAAGGAGATTCTCCGGAGGCTTCTGGAAGAGGAAGAACGGCTTCAGACAGACGAGGATACGCTAGTGTTTGTGGATTCTCTGGGAGAAAGCACGGTAGTGCTGGCCCTTCGGAGCTGGGTGGATACGGAACACTACTGGAGCGTAAAGTGGCATCTCAATGAGCGTATCAAGGAAGAATTTGACGCGCATGGCATTGCCATCGCCTATCCGCAGATGGATGTGCATGTGCATACAAAAGAATAAATGAAATGAAGAAGAGCTTCTGCAAAAGCTGCTCCGGGCAAAAAGTGCCGGGACAGCCTTTGGCAGAAGCCTTTTTTGCGTTTATGGGGTTTTCAGCCGCTTGGCGATGTTTAATATTAATTTTAAATCCTCTTCCTTCAGAGATTGTATCTCCATGAGAATCTCCTGAATCAGAAGAGGATTTTTTTCATCCTGATCAAAGAATTTTTTCGGAGAGACTCCGAGATATTCGCAAATATAAAGAAATTCTGACATGGAAGGCATAGAACGCCCGGAGACAATGCTTTGGATATAGCTTTTGCTGTGCCCCAAATCCAGACTCATCTTATACTCTGAAACATTTTTCTGAATACGAAGTTCTGTAATTCTTTCTCGAATAAAGTTATCTTCCATTTTTTCTCCTTTGTAAGTGTGAATTGGAAAAATCAGTATGTATTTATGCGATTGGTATATTTTACTAGTTTACCTGTATGAAAAACTTTAATATAACGATTTAAACGGTAAAATATTAAAAAAATATTGAATAAAACGGTATATAGAATTAATATGGAAAAAACTTTTCAAAATAGGTAGATGAAATAATTGAAATTGGATACAAGAAGTAAAGTGGTTGACACGTTATAATCGTCCTTATATAATTAAAATGGACGCTATAAGAATCCTGCATAGATAAGATGATTGAAAAAATGAGAATATAAATGACAGAATAATTGATATAAAAGCAAGCGATAAAGATAGACTAACTATTAAAAGTCAAGTCTAAAATGAAAGCTTTTTGAATGAATTGCAGAAATGCATTTCAGATATATTTGAACCTTGAAAACTGCATGACAAACAGAGTGTCATTGCGGGCACTCTAAAAGGAGATATTTACAGAAAAAAATTAAGCTGTTGGCAGATATGCTTTTCCTGATTTCTCCATTGCAAAAATCAATCGCACAAGTTTCTTGGTGGCATGAGATAATGCAACATTATAATGCTTGCCTTCCGAGCGTTTCTTTGAAAGATATGCACCGAAAGATTCGTCCCAATGGCAGACATATTTTGTGGCATTGTAAAGGGCATACCGGAGGTACCTGGAACCTCGTTTCTCCATATGGGAATAACAGTTATCCAACTGTCCCGATTGATAAGTGGAGGGAGACATTCCTGCATATGCAAGTATCTTATCTGCGGAATCAAAACGAGAGAAATCCCCAATCTCAGCGATGATCATTGCGCCCATCCGGTAACTGATACCGGGAATGGTAAGGATTGGCGAATGGATTTCTTCATCCATGATTCGTTTGATGGCTGCTTCAATCTCATCAATCTCAATCGTTAATTCCCGAATAAGTTTTATGGTGTGTTTTAGTTCCAAAGACTTGGCAGGCATATGAGAACCGATAGACCTTCTCGCAGTGTCACGAAACATGACAGCAGTATCTTTCCCATATCTGCCTTTCGAACTTTCAGAGAGCAGGTTGGAAAGCCTTGTGAGGTGTGCGTTTGCAACAGCATCTGCACTTGGGAATTCAGAGAGCAAAGCATAAACGGATGCCATATGAAGCGTAGGGACAAGTTTTTCCAGTTCCGGGAAAAGAATACAGACAAGTCTTGAAATAGAACTTTTCAATTTTGCCCGTTCTTTGACTTTATCGAAACGATAACGAGTGAGTGACTTTAATTCCTCGTTGTGATAAGATGTGTCTGAGTAGGACTTTAAGTTCATGTCGGACATCATCATAGTGGCAATGGTACGGGAATCAACTTTATCCGTTTTCGTCTTTC
>CALBGI010000036.1 GCA_937893675.1 uncultured Blautia sp. | reverse complement strand
AAATATCAGGGTGCATGAGCTAAATTTCATGCACCCCAACATTTATTATAGAACCACTTTTTAATCCAATACGCTCCATCTGTATTCAGGACTCACTGATATATCCTATCCAGGCTAAAGGTCTATACAGTCACTGCTTCCAATAGGAATAGAAGTCTTTTGCAAGGAAAGTCTAGCCACTACCAACTTGTTTTCCATCGTGTACAAATTCTGACCGTTTTTCCTATCCATCGTATGCAATCCCTATTTTTACTTCTATAAATATTTTTCCAACTCCTTTTACTCTGTTTTTCGGTATCATTGATTTCATCATAAAAACTTCTTGTGTTTTTTCTCGTCAACTAAACAATTAGATAAATCTGTATGATTGTGAAGAAGTTCCGTCCTCTTCTTTTATTTTTTCCTTTCTGCTAATGATAATTATATTCTAAACGCAACATAAAATACACACTTTTCCCCTCTATATCACTCCTTAGAGGATATTCCGTAAATCCCTGCCAACCAATAAATTACATATGATGCAAAGCCATGATTGCAACTTCCTGTAGGACTTTCATGCTCCCAAAGTGTTCCTGTTTTTTTTGCCATAGGCAAAAAATATTTTCGGATATTTGCTATTACCTCATCATATAGTCCCGCTTTATACAAAAGCTCTATTCTAAGGTAATTGCCAATAAATGCATTTGTAAAAGCAATTTCTGGATGAAGATTATTGGTTCGACGCTCAGGGCCAAACTCTCTCACTAATATTTCCCATAATCCCCTATCTTCCGTCCATGTTGCAACCTCAGAAAAAAACGCGTAATACTGGCATACTTCTGTACATTCTCCAGTGTTTTTCCACCCTTTCGGTGTCCTGTGTTCATGATCTGTAAAATAACGCCCTTTAAGCGATCTATTTCGAATAATCGACTTGAGTTTCACAGCTTTCTCTGTAAATCCAGAAATTTTATACAATTCTCCAACCGCAGACAACATTTTTGCATATAGCATATTGGTAGGAAAATTCACACCTTTTACCAACTCCTCACTATTTGCTCTAGACCATTCCACAAAAATCCAACCATCAAGATTTTCCAGAAGTCCATATTCATTTTCATAAGAAGCAAAAAAATCAACAAGCCCATCAACTGCTTTTTTTGCCCGCACTGCCAAATTTCTATCACCTGTGTTTTTTACATATCTCTCTAATTCTATAACAAACCACATTCCCCAATTCGGAATATAGTTCCCATTGTTATGGTCAGCAGGATAACACATAGGTAACATTCCCTCTGGCAGATATGCAAATTTATCCTCTAGAATAAAATTTTCCAAAAATGCATGTTCCAGAATACTTTCCCCCGTGAGAATACGTTCCACTGCAGAAGTGAAATAACTATCGCACAACCAGCCTCCACGTTCTCTTGAAGGACAGTCCATGAAGACATCTAAAGAATTCGCTTTATAACTCTCCAAGGCCGCCTTCCAAATCGTCTGCAATTCCTCATCATCTTCTGGCAGGCAGACTCTATTAGAAACCTCCGGATGCTTATATTCCACAAGTTCTACATTTTCTACTAAACAGGCTCCTTTTACAATAATTTTAAGATATTTCATAACATATGGAGCAAAACTCATCAATTGATATTGTCCTGGTTGTACTGTGTACACGAAACAGTTGCAGCTGTACATACGCAGAAAATTAATGTCTTCTCCCGATAAGAGTTCATCAAACTGCACAAAAATTCGACTGTTTTCTTTTGCCTTGATATCAATACGGTAAAAACCTGTTGCATTATAGGGGAAACAATATAACGCATATCCATTTTTCAGGTATTTTCTATTGATAGCTTCTGACTTTCCATTTTGGGGATAAAATCGAATTCGTTGAGCTTCCTCTGAAATATGTTCTTCAACATCTTCATATGAAAATCCCAAAAGTTGATCATTTACTTTAAAATAATTCTCCTCACCAATTATTTGGCATTCCTCATTATCAAAAGTTGCACTCCCTTCCGCAACCACTGCTTCCGCTTTTAACACCTCAAATTGCGGATATCGTATTTCTCTTGCTATGTAATGCGGTTCGGGTCTAAACACTTGTTCTTCTTCCAGAAAGTCCCACGTTTTTTTCTCAGATAACCGATAATCCTCGATAAAAGCTCTTTGAAAACTATAACGCTGTACCTTCTGCACTCGTTCTCTTCTATCATAAATGCGAAACGTATTTCCCCCTGTATAAGCTGCGATTCCATCTGCATTTTGTATTTCTGCCGTTAAAAAAGAAAGTTGGTTCAAAGTGTCATAACTATTAACATTATATCCAAGCACTTCAACAACAACTACATTCTCCTCTTCTGTAAGTTCCTCGTCCAGCATATATTTATCCACTCGAAAATATCCATGCGCAGTTCGGGCAGGCCCCGCCGCCTTAAATTTATCATTTATCCATAGACGATAAATTCCTGAAGTTGCTATAGAAATGAACGTTTTCTTTCGCCGTGGTATTCTTGCCAAAAAAGCCAATTCGCAATTCTTTTCTGCTTCTCTATCTTTTGCCCATATAGCTTTTGCCTTTTGAAATCCAACCTTTTTCATTAGTCTTCTCCCAATCCTGTATTCTCTTACAGCAAAAACGGTTTACTGGCCGCCACACAAATTGTTCTGTATTCTCCAAATAGTTCTGTAGGGAACTCAGATGCTGCCGGACAAGTTCCACAATAAAAATGATACAGAACCCCATCTTCATATACTATTGCCGGTTTATGTGCATGATGATTGTCGAATGCTCCTAACAGACCATGTTTTAAGATAGGCTCCTCCACTTTCTCCCAATGAATCAGATCATCTGACAACGCAACTCCTTCTTCTGCATGATATAATCCATCACTTTTGTCCATTTCTCCAATTCCATAGTAAAAGCAAACCCACTTATCCCTATCTCGCACTACATAAGGATCAGAAACGAAGGTCTGATCCCATCGCCCTTTATCTACTTTAAGAATCGGATTTTCCGAACAACGTTCCCAATGCATTAAGTCTTCTGATATGGCCACTCCTGTTTGTTCTATCCAATGTTCATCTTTCGTCTTTGCATTATAAAACATGTACCATTTCTCTTGATTTTCTATGACGCAAGCTTTATAAAGGCCACCTGCTTCCCAGTCTTGGCCATTTTTCCAAGAGTACACTGGTTCATCTAAGAAATGCCATTCTAACAGATTTTCATCTTCACACCAGGCCATTCCTAATTCAGCAGCACCTTCCTCATAACCATTTCCCGGATAGGAGTGATAAATCAACCAGTATTTCCCTTTGATTTTTTTTAATCGTGGCCTCTCCCACAAATTATCTGATTCTTTAATTATCCAGGTAACTGCACCCCCATTTTTATCCCAACGTCCGCTTTGTAAATCACGTTTAAGAATCATCGTTACGAATTCCCAATGCAGTAAATCGTCACTCTGCGCAAGTGCTGATTGATAGCCAATTCCATCAAACCCAGAATAAACCATATAATATTTTCCTAAATGCCAAAAAACAAAAGGAATATCTACAGATTTTTCATCAAAGGCTCCTTCTATCCCCGAGCCATGCAATATGGGCTTCGGATATCGAAAAGGTGTTATATATTTCTGAATTTTTTCATCACCTATTTGAATCATACATTTTATCCTCTACTTCTTAATCATTCAACCAAACTCTAACCGTTTCTCCGCTTTTTAATGATATAGTCAATTTGTAATAGTCATCTTCTTCCTTGATACTTTTTCCTATCTTCTGTTCTTCTTGCATTGAAGCATTTTCAGTGGAAATATCCGTAGTCACTTTTTTGCCTACGTTAAAAGGCTGACTATATACAATTGTAAGCTTCTCCTCCTTCCTGCATTCCAGATAAGCTTCTGTCAATTTTGAATCCTTCCAATATATGGAAGCTTTATGTCCACCAGAAGCAATTGCACCTTGTAGCATTCCACTCTTCCAATCTTCCGGAAGGGCTGGAAGTAAACAAATATATCCCGGTTTAGAATAAAGCAGCATTTCCATTATTCCGGCAGTAATTCCAAAATTTCCATCAATCTGAAAAATTTCACGTTCGCCCACGGATTCTCCCAGCGGTGGATGTAATCCAAGCAAATTCGGATATGTACAATGTCTAAGAAATAGATCCAAATGTTTCTTCGCATTTTTTCCATCCCTCAAGCGAGCATAAAAATTTGTAAGCCATGCTTCGTTCCATCCAATTTCATATGCCATTCCTTCTGTACGTCTTTTTAATACCTGCTTCACTGACGGCAAAAGTCCCGTACGTGTTTCAAAATCAATCTGACTAAAAGGATGAAAACCGACCAAATGAGCAAAATGTCTATGATTAACATCCACTTCCTCAAAATCATCTTCCCATTCAAGCAATTGCCCCGACATACCAACCTCATATTCCGGAAGATGTGCAAGTGCATTCTCCACCTGTTGAAGAAATTCATCTGTATCTTTCAAAATCTGCCCGGCCTGAAGCGTATCCTGTAGCAATTCCCTTATTAATGCATGGTCCATAGTTACCGAACGGCTAATACAGCATTCCTGTCCCAACTCATCTCTAAAAGTATTTTCAGGCGATGTATTTGCCGCCGTATACCATATTCCTTCTTCTTCATACAAAAGTCCCATACAAAATTTACCAGCTTCTTTCATTATCGGATATGCTTGTTCCTCTAAAAATCCTATATTATTTGTATAAAGATAATGTTGATACAAATGTATGGTAAGCCAAACACCGCCCATTGGCCAATATGCCCACTTTGCTTCTCCTTTTACCGGTGCTGTATGCCGCCAAATATCCACGTTGTGGCAAGCTGCCCACCCTTCACATCCGCATGTCTGTTGTGCCGTTTCTTTACCACATTTTGAAATATCTTTGACCATATTTATCAAAGGTCTGTCGCATTCACTCAAAGCACACGGCCCCGTTAACCAATAGTTCATTTCCGTATTGATATTTACAGTAAAATTACTGCTCCATATGGAACGTACATCTTCACACCAAATCCCCTGTAAATTGCCGGGCTGACTATACGGACTATTCATCTGTGATGAGCTAATCATGAGATAACGCCCATATTGAAATAACAGCTCATAAATCCGACTTTCCTCATCGGACCCATTAATACACAAAGAAACTCTTTCGAATAGACTACGATAGGCTTTTATATGTCGTTCTCGCAATTCCCTGTAATTATATTGGGCTGCTTCTCGGATCTTTTCATACCCTTCTGCCATCAATATTTTCATATTTTCTTCCAGTGGTTTATCATATCCCCTGAACCCTGTAATAATTACTGTATAAAGCGTTAATTCAGTTGCTTCTTTAATAATAAGTTTCTCTTGTTCTGAGCCTATACTTCCATTACTTCTGGCCTTGCTCAATATTGAAAATTTCATTCCGCCACCGTAAATCACCGGTTCTTTACAATCCACATAATTGGGTTCCACATGGGCTGGTGCTTCCCCATAAAGCTCCAGCCCTGTATCATTTGTATCAGTAAAATAACGCAGCTTACTTTCCACACTAATGTTCAGAGAAACTGGTTTATCTGAAACTATATGCGTTATTAAAACACCGTCTGTTGCGGATACAAAACTTTCTATTTGAATATCCTTTTCACCTGTAGAAATCTTTGTCTTTGCACATGCTGTATCAATGCATAACTCTCTTTCAAAATGTGTCGCTTTATTTATTCCTTTAAATTCTAAATGCAAAAAACCTGCGCCCAGATACGATTCGTTATATTGCCTTCCTGTCATCCTATCCTGCACAAGCTGCTGAGCTTTTGCGTATTTCCTCTCGCGCAGATATTTTTTTATCAGTCCTCTTGTTTCATCACTTACTATTACCGGCTTTTTCTGTCCAGGTCTTCCAGACCACAGGGTATCCGCATTTAACGAATAATGAAAATCCGGAAAATCCCCATATACCATTGCCCCCATAGTTCCATTTCCTATAGGAAGTGCCTCCGAAAATTTTTTTGCCGGCGTCTGATATAAAAGTTTTAGTTTCATATTTTGTCTCCTTATCGCAGCAATGTCGGGCTTTTGGTCAGACCTATACGAGGCAGTACTGTAAGAGACGACCATGGATCTCCGTCCTTCCACACTGGTGTTACCGGCAGTTCCAGACGAATGATATTTATTCCTTTTTTCAAAATCACATCTGCATACATGGGCGTACCAATCACTCTATCTGTACATTGTCCATTTACAAATATATCTGCACAATCCACATCCCCCCATAGTCGCATAATATAATCACCCTTCTGCTCCTCTGATACCATTATTTCTGTTTCATATGCCAATGTTCCGCAAAAACGCCTCTTTAATGCCCACTTGGTAATATCTGGAAATTCCTTTCCTTTTGCTTTTTCAAGCATATGCCATGATGTTTCCTGAACATTCTGATACTGGATTTCCCATATCGTATCTACCGGCAGTTCCATTACCTCTTTTAAATCGTTATACTGATTTTCTTTTGAAATTTGGTCACTACCCCTTTTCTTTATCACCAGAACCTTTGTCTCACCAGGTTCCAGAAACAATTTTACTTTAAAACCACCTTCCTTGTACTCGTTTTTCCAAAAACAAAGCCTATTATGCAGAGCATCGTATTCTACCAATTCGTCCTGTTCACTTCCCACCCGTATCTTCATTTGACAATCCACTGTCTTGCTTATATCTTCATTGAAACAAAACACATATATATTACTATCTTTTCCAAAATACGGATACGTACAAAGTTTAGGCAGATTTTCCGTCAATTCAATCAACGGCCTATGATATTCTCTAACACGGTCTGCCAACTCTGAAAGCTGTACCACTTCTACTTTTTGCAGTTGTTCTATAAGCTCTTTTTCTTCATCTGTCTCTTCACAAATTCCTTTTGGTCTTTGTCCAACAAATAAGCAAATCATATCGTTTTTCGCAATATAATGTGCTACTGCAATCGGTAGATATTCACAGCCTGGAACTAAAAGAATTTTATAATGTGCTCCTGCTACGCGAATACCATCAGCCTCAAAAACTGCTCCGTATGGATTATTTTCCGCAAACAAATCTGCCGGAACTACATCACACTCCATCTGATTCTGCTGCATTTCTTTTACGGGCTTTTGGTACAGCATCGCCTTCCCTGCCCATTCAGCATCGGCATGATACAAAACAGCTATTTTTGCCGGATATTTCCCTCCTGAAAATAAATGCGACAACCGATTCATATAATTCATCAGACAATCAAAATGTCTATACTGCGGCTGATTTCCATGCGCATAAAAATGCGGGGGACAATCCGGATCCGGATATGATTTTAACGAAAAGGCATGGGGCGTAAAATGATTGATTCCACGGCTTATCATATGGTCTGTCAACCACTTCATCAAGCCAATACCTTCTTGCCAACCAAACGCGCCAAAAATCTCGCACATAGAATCTCCTTGCTTCTTTGAGTCGATATGTCCCAATGAGCTTGCAAGTTTTCCTAACCCATAATGAAAAAATTCTCCGTCTTTCGAAGATGCTACCCACTGATGTTCTGTCTGATCCATTCCTGGCATAATCTGCTGTGTTACCACATCTACACCAGCCATACGCATACACCCAATACTCCTAAAATAATGTCCGGTACTGCATCCCAGACGACCATGAGAATTATCGTCCTCTACAATATGCCCAATATGACTGACATTATGTTTTTCACACCATTTTTGGATTTGTTCCGAAAAAGATTTTGCCAACTGCTTTGTAACTGCATCCATATATTCATATCGTATATGTGGTGTAGCTTCTCCACAGATGTACCATAAAGCAGGAAGTTTCTCCAAATAGGCATTACCCCATCGCATTTTTAACTGTTCCTCCAACTCTGAACTCCAGGGAATATAGGGCATATTATCTCCCAAACGTGCCTGGAAATTATACCCTGGCAAATTTGAAAATTCTGGCTCATCTGAAAAGAATCCTTGAAAAGTTTTTCCAAAATCTTTTCCATAGTGTTCATAATGCGGTTCATATACCCTCTCTAATAAAACTTTTACAGAATTGGAATCTACAATGTTAAAATAATCCAATTTTCCATTTCCATGGCGTGTAGTATAAAACACCAAAATTCTCCACAGTCCCTCAGGTACCTCCCAACAAAGCCAACCGTCTTTTACATAATTCGTAAGTTCTACCGTGCTTTCCAAATCCAACTCATTGTTCTCTGGTGACCGACGTCGACAAGCCACAATCCCTACTAGCTCATCGTCATCCGCCAACAGACTCTTTACCAACATATATCCTGGATATTTTGGTCCTACAACATCTGTATTATGCACAGTCAAAAACCGAACAGATAACGGGTGTTTTCCATCCGAAAAGGCTTTGTTGCAATGACCGGAAGGAAAACGGTCGTCATCCAGAAGCCACACCTTCATATCATGTTTTCTGGCGAAATCCATAATAATATCCATGTCTTCCCACCAGCGTTTCCCTACATAATCCGGATGTGGACGCGCCTCAACACAAACTGCCCGGATTCCACAGGCATATATTTTTTCAAGTTCAATAACTATTTCTTCCTGCGGCCCGCCGCTCTGCCAAAAAAATGGAAAAATATAATTTTCCCATTTTCCAGCTAAATTCTCTTGTAAACGTGTTTTCACTCAAATATGCTCCTTTTCTAAAATACAAACTCCATAGGGCTGTAATTGTACAATTTCTTTCGTCCAGTTCCCCGGTACGGATAGCCTTTGCTCTTCTTCTGAATGATTCAGTACAAACAAATAGTCTTTCGTTTTCCCTTTCCGCACAGCCAATTCTACACTTGGATTGTCGATTTTCAAAGAATCCAGCTTTTCAAAAACTTTGTCAGCAAGCCACTCCATAGCCTCCTTATCGAGGCTTGTTCCTACATAATACACTTTACCTTTTCCAAAAGTGTTAACCGTCACTGCCGATTTTCCTTTATAATACTCTGAATCATAGGAAATCAATGTCTCTGCCGTAACAGGCTTCAGAATATCACACCATTTATCTGCTGTTCCTTTTTTTGAACCATAAGCAATGGAAACATTATGCCCCAAAAGAGAATCATACTCTTCTACTTCAACACCTGCGATTTCTCCCAAAACTCCGGGAAGTTCCCGTTCACTCATACATACGTTATCCATATTCATTACACCTGTACGCATAGTCAGAACCAAAATCCCTCCTTTTTGTACATATTCCGTAAGTTTCATTTCCAAGTCTGGATTCATAAGATACAGAAATGGTGCTATCAAAATTTTATACGCAGAAAAATCTCCTTCTGGAGGCAAAAAATCTACCGGAATATTCCGTTGATAAAGTTGCTCATAGTATTTCAAAATCTCCCCACTATAAGTAATTTCCGGATGCTGTGGCTGTAGCTTAATTGCCCAGTTTTCATCATAGGAAAATAAAATTGCTGCATCTCCTTTTGTTACAACTCCATTCAAATCTTCCATTACCGGCGTTAACTGACGAATGGTATCCTGGATTTCATAATATCTCCGCTTGGGAACTCCATTATGCGGCAGAATCCCATGCCAGAACTGTTCCGAACCAAAAAGGCAAGTGCGCCACCGAAAATATACAATGGTATCTGCACCGTGTGCTACGCATTGTGTTGTCCACAAACGATTTTGTCCAGGCTTTGGATTAGTTCCAATAATATTTCCCCCAGTAGCTCCGGATTCCAACTCCATCATCCAAAAATTTTTACGTTTTACACTGCGAATAAAATCCATACAAGCAGCCACTTCGCTAGACGACTGCCCCGGAGGTGCAAAATAATATCCTGTGGGATATTGATCATTTGCAGCAAAATCCAAGCTCTTTGACATTTTAAAATAATCTGTTTTATCATAAAATCCCATAAGATTATGGGTGACTTTCTGATGGGGGGCAATTCTTTTAATAATCTCCGCCTGCATTTCACAAAAATCCACAACTAGATCAGAACAAAAACGCTTCCAGTTCAAAAGCAACGATGGATTATGTACCGTTGGCGTCTGCTGCGGTGTTGGAATTTGTTCAAAACTATCATAAGTCTGGCTCCAAAACACAGTTCCCCAGGCTTCATTCAGAGCTTCCATCGTTTTATATTTGTGTTTCAGCCACTCTGAAAATGCTTTCTGACAACTTTTACACATACACAAATCCTCATGGCTATTTCCCAATTCATTATCAATCTGCCACGCAACCACATAAGGATTTTCTTTAAAATGCTCTGCCATAGCCGTCACAAGTCTGCGAATATGATTTCTGTAAATCACATTACTCTGACAATCATGGTGTCGTCCACCGAAACTTTTCTGTTGTCCCTGCGAATCCACAGGTAAAATTTCTGGAGTTTGTTCAATAATCCATGCAGGCGGAGCTGCAGTAGGTGTTCCTAAAACTGTATATATTCCATATCTTCCCATCAGCTCAATCGCTTCATCCAACCAAGAAAAATCGAATTCGTTTTTTCGGGGTTCTATTTTTTGCCACGCAAACTCAGCCATGCGTACTACTTGTATCCCCATCTCTGTCATCAGTCTCGCGTCTGTTTCCCAACGTTCTTTTGGCCAGTGTTCCGGATAATAATCCACCCCGAAACGAATATCTTTTAGGATCTCATCAATTCTATTCATATTAAAGTACTCTCCTTTATCCCTTCACAGCTCCCGCTACCATGCCATCTACAATATATTTCTGCCCCAATATATAAATCAGCACCGCCGGTAATGTACAGACAAGTATATAAGCACATACCATATTCCACTCACTGCTGAACTGCCCCATAAAATTATATACACCGAGGACAATTGTCCAGTTCTCTGAGCTCTTAATCAAATACAACGGCATCTGAAAATCATTCCATACAAACACAAATTGCGTAATGAACAATGTTACAATAATCGGTTTCAACAACGGCAACATTACACGTATAAATAATTGCCACGGCGTACATCCATCTACAATCCCAGCCTCATCCATATCTTTAGGAATACTGCTAACAAAACCTGAGACCATGAATACCGTTTGCGGAATAAACATAGCTGCATAAACAAATATCAATCCTGCATAGCTGTCCAGCATATGAATTTTTTGAAGAACCTGCACCAAAGAAATCATTTGTAGTGGCACAATCATTCCTGCTAAAAAAAATGCATATATTTTTTTATTCCAGAAATCCGCATTACGATTTAATACATAGCCAGCAATTGTCCCTAAAAAAATAGAGAGACCTATACTGACCAAAGTCACCAAAACACTGTTAAAAAAAGAACGAACTACATTTGTCTCTTTAAAGACTCTGGTAAAATTTCCAAATTCCCAGGTCTTAGGTAGCGCCAATGTCAATACACTTGTTTCTGCCGAAGTTTTTAATGAATTTATAATAATTACGACTAATGGAATCAAAATGAGTAAGCTAAAAATCCATAATATTACTTCAAAAATACCTAGTCTGATTTTCTTCATTTTCATAATACTTTTTCCTCCCATTTTCCAAAAAGCTTTTTAATCACTCCAAAACAAATAACCACAAAAATTGTAAGGATGACATTCGCCGCACAACCTGTAGACAATGCACCACTTCCAAAATAGGAAAAAATGGTTGTATTCAATACTTGTGTGGCCATTCCCGGACCGCCCTTTGTCAATGCAAGAATCAAATCAAATACCTTAAGACCTCCAATAATGCAAAGAAGAACATTGATACTTACAGAACTGATCATCAAAGGCAATGTAATCTTCCAAAATACCTTCCATTCACTTGCGCCATCAATATATGCTGCCTCATAACAATCAACAGGAACCGCCTGCAGACCGGCCAAATAAATGACCATGCAATATCCGGCTCCTTTCCAGATATCCACCAGCATAACCATATACATTGCAGTTGACTTTGTCCCCAACCAGTCAAAATGCGCCAGTTCTTCTGAAAAGAGCCCCAAAAATTGGCTGATTAAGCCTTTATCCGGCAAAAGCATGGCACGAAAAATCTGAGCCACAATCAATGTACTCAAAATAACCGGCAAATAATACACAGCTCTCAGATAATTTTTGGTCTTCAATTTTTTATTCAATGCCAGTGCCAAACCAAATCCCAGTATATTTTTCGCAATTGTTGTGATAATTGTAAAAGAAAATGTATTTTTCATACCGGTTACAAAACGATTTTGTTTAATAAGTTGTATATAATTCTTCAGTCCTACAAATTCAAGATCTGCCCCTGAGTAAATCGTTTTGTCTGTAAACGAATACACAATGCCCAATACCCCCGGCAAAACAAAGAATACAAAATATACTAAAATTGTAATAATAAGAAAATATCTAGGATAAATTTTCTTTTTTGACATTTTACCATCTCCTTTTTTCTCTCCAAAGATAAATATGAGGCATGTATTTTTCCACATGCCTCATATCTGTTCCATTGGTATGTATTACCACTTTTATTGCAAAGCCTTTTTAAAATCCTTCCATACCTAATGCCTGGCAAATAGATGCACGGAACTCATCATACTGTTCACAAGCTTCCTCCGGTGCCATCTCTCCCATGTATACTTCCTGCATCAATGCACAGAATGCATCCCAATCCTGTCCCTGAATTACTGCATTGTGGGCAACGTGTACACCGTAAGTTCCATCTGAAAGCTTTTCCATCAGATTCTTGGAAGAATCACAAATTGTATTACTTACAACTCCCTTAAAAATAGAAGCGGATCCTAATCCATCATAAAAAATCTGCAGATTTTCCGGTTGTGCACACCAGTTGAAGAAATGTTTCACTACATCCAGATTTTCACTTGTTTTGCTTGCATACAATTCGCAACAAGTAGACATATAAACCGTATCATTTTCTCCGATATAGTACGGAATCAGTTCTAATTTATCAGAGGTACCCTCTCCGTAAGTATTATCCATAGTTGTCATCCATGATGTGAGTCCGATATTAAAACCGCATTCATCATTTGCTACAGCATCCATCATGCCATCCCATGTCTGGGACATAAAATTGTCTCCAAAATATCCCTTTTCAGCCCAATCGCCAATGTCCGCAAGCATTGCCTTAAAGCTTTCGCTTTCAGCATAGGTTGTTTCGTTTGTATTAAATTTAGTAATCAAATCCGGATCCTTTTGAAGATCTGCGTGAACTCCAGAAGAAGTTATATTTCCACACATCCACGAATCGCCCGCACCGCTATAAAATGGAATATAACCCTTTTCTTTCAGTACTTCAAAACACTGAATCAACTCCTCTTTTGATGTTGGAACATCCAATCCACATTCTTCCAACACCTTTTTGTTTGCACAAAAACCCCAGTAGTCTTGCGATGCCAACGGGATTCCATAAAGTTTTCCATCACTGTAAACAAATCCACTCGTATCATTAAGGCTCTCAACCCAAGGCTCATTTGACATGTCTTCCAACATTTCATCAGCTCTCATATAAGTCAGCTCCATAGGAGAAGCAGAATTCATAGTGATGTCTGCCAATTCTCCTGTTGCAAACTGAGATTTAATTACCTCGGAAGCCGTATCTGCCGGAAGTATATTCACCTCAATTTTCACACCGAATTCTTCCTGATATTTTTCTACCAATGTTTGATAAGGCGGGTGCCACCAATCTTCCGCACTTGTAATAGTAATCTCTCTTCCTTCCAGATCTTCCCTAGTCATGCTGTAGATGTCTTTTTCAGCTGCCTGGGTTACCGCTCCTGTCCCCATTACGATTGCACCTGCTGTAAAGATTGCCATCATTTTCCGTACATTTGCTTTTTTCATACTCTTCTTCCTTTCATATTATATTTTTTGAAATAGCATCCAGTTTTTTCCGGAAGTTATTCCTTTATTTGTTCATATTATATATATTAATATTTTAAAATAAAATGGATTTTCTTAATTTTGAATATGTACTTTTTTAATACATCCTAATATTTTAGTAAATTTTGCAAATTCGGCATGGCATTTTAACAATAAATCTGCTATACTTTTTTCGATATTTACTCGAGGAGGATTCTTTATGTTTAAAATCAGACTCCAAAAAAATTTCTGGAGAAAAATGGTAATTACAAATTGCCTGTTTCTAATCATTGTAGTCACAGTTTTCACCGCTATCCGCTATCAGACCAGCATCTCTGCAGCACGAAAAGCTTCAGAAGATATCTTGATACAATATGCAGATACAAATACAAATCAGCTCCAACTTATGTTTGATGAAATGTCACGACTCACCTTAAATATAGCCGTTGCTAATATGACAACTGATATTTTAAGAGATGCAGACAATTATAAAGGATCAAATAATTATTTTGAGATTGCCCAGTCACAACGGCGTCAGCTCATGAATATGATGCAACAGATGTTCGGTCCAGAGCTTGCGCAAAATAGTATCAATGTTATTTCTGCTGAGGGCGACTACATATTGTTGGATGTATACCCAGCTCCACAGCTTTCACGTAACGAAGTACAGTCTATTTCGATGCTTGACTCTTTCCAAGGCGAACATGCTTATAAATTCATTAACAAAACTGATTTCGATCGTTTTGGCCGGACAGACATCCCTACTTTTTCTTATGTCCGCAAAATTTCTGACGAATATAATGTCCTTGGCTATGTAGAATATCAAAAACCTTGTTCTGAATTGGATTCTATCTTTCAAAGCGGAGCTGAGACTTTTCATGTGATCTCTATTGTAACTTTAAATGATCAGGTGTTTTATCTGTCCAATCCAGAATTTTCCGATTTGGGAATCCTATCTTCTTCCACTAAGCAAAAAAATCCCACTGTCACCACAGTACAATTAGGGCAGGATGCCTACCTGATGCGTCCTACCTTCATTCCTGCATATGGCCTTAAAATTTATACATTACTCCCCAAAAGCTATTACACACAACAAGCAACCCAGGAAATACTACTGTTGGCTACACAAAGTATTATTCTCCTTTTGTCCATGTTGTTTCTGATTCTGTTGATTTCCAAACAAATATATAAACCTGTCCGTGATTTACGTCACAAAATGGAAAATATGGAGCTGGACAATTTAAAAACCGGAATACAGCTTTCTGGTCATGCCGATGAAATAGAACTTTTCAATCATGTATTTGCAGAAATGATGGAACGTATCCAACGTCAAAAAGATGAACTCCTGCAACAAAAAATACGAGAACTTCAAGTTTCCTACAAAGCACTTCAGGCTCAGGTGAGTCCTCATTTTCTTTACAACACACTTTACCTCATTGGCCTCAAAGGAGAAGAACATGAAGTTCCAGAAATTCTGGATATGTGCTCCTGCCTCACCCACATGATGGGATACTGCGTAGATTCAAAACATGATCTCGTTCCCATTTCCAGTGAATTGAAATACATGAATAATTATCTGACCCTCATGAAATATCGATATCTGGATAAACTACAGTACAAATTGGATATTGCTGATTCTGTTACTGGATTTTTAGTTCCTAAATTCATTTTGCAGCCACTTATAGAAAATTGCTTTTCTCACGGTTTCAAAAACTGCAGTGCAGAAAAATTTTTAATCTTATTTTCTTTAAAACAGAACAAAAATACTTGGACACTAAAAATCGAAGATAATGGAATTGGTTTTTCTGCCGAAGATGAAACTCGCGTTCTTAAAGATATTGCTCTTGTTCAACAATCCGTTAAGAACCCAAACATACAATTCGTCAATCAGATTACCGGTATCGGTCTTATTAATACTTACGCTCGATTATTTATCAGCTATTCTACACAAGTCACTATAAAAATTGGTGTAAGCAGCCTATCCGGAGGTCTGGTTGAAATCACCTGTCCCATATCTATGGAACAAACCGCATCCTGGCCGGATACACTTTTACAAAAGGAGGACTAGCTACATGAAAAACTTAAACTTAATCATTGTAGAAGATGAACCTGCAATACTCCAGGGTATTATTATGCTGGTAAAACGAATAGATCTTCCTCTTTGTATTACTGGAACTTACACAAATGGGCAGGAAGCTCTTGATAACCTTTCACGCGCACGGCCCGACATTGTAATGACTGATGTACAGATGCCTGTTATGTCAGGACTTCAATTGGTTGAACATATGAAGTCCATTGGTTACCCTGCAGAATATCTCATTTTAAGTGGCTACGCTGAATTTGAATATGCTCAAACCGCTCTGACATTAGGTGTACACCACTATCTTTTAAAATCGCCCCGTATCAGTGAACTTCGTGAGGCTTTGTCTTCGTTATGTGACACCATTTTTAAGTCTCAATACGACAAATATAGGCTGTATTTTCAAGATCTTCTGTTCCAGCAGTTCCATCCACATGAAAATATTCCAACAACTCAAGATATGAATCTACAGATTTTTTTATATACACTTGGTCCTTTACTTGAGAAACTTCCCGAAGAATCGGATGCTTATCTCAGCCACATCAGTAAAAGCAAAACATTACAAGTGCTGAATACTGAATTTACCAAAAGTTACCAACATATTTGGATTTTAAACAGCTACTATCCCAACACAAAAATCATAATTGCAGCAAATCCAGAAGAATACGGATTGACTTCTAATAAATTATATGAGTTTTTAAAACAGCAAACTTATACAAGCAATATGGCTATTACTCTGACAGTTCTCCCTTTACCAGAAAATAATCAAAGTTTTCGAGATGCTTTTTTATTTGCCACAAAATATCTCCAAAAGTTCATTCAATTTGGGAAAAATCAATTACTATACGCTCTTCCCGGAAAGGCAATTATTATTACCGATACCCTTTCGCCAACAGAAAGGGATATGTTATCCAAAGCATTAACCTCTCAACGAGTAGAATCTGTTATAGAACAGTATCGCTATTTTACCAAAAGCTGGATGAAAGAATCTTTGAGTCAAGTAGAATGTACTTCTTTAACACGTCGCTGTCTTACAGAAGTTTGTTGTTCCATTTCTTCCTCAAAGAATTCATTTGAAGAAAATGCATTAAGAGAAACTGCGTTGAACGAATTATTCCATATCACAACACGAGCAACTTCATACGATGAATTTTTCGACAACTGCTGCCAACTGATTGAAAATATTTTAACCAATTCTAACTACTTTCTTGGTGATAACCAGATTGATGATATTGTTGAGTCTCTTTATCAACATATCCTTGCGAACTTTTCCAAAGATATTGACGTTAACGCTTTTGCTAAGAATCATGGATATCATCCCATTTATCTGATTACACAATTCACCAAGATTAAAAAGCTCTCGCCCACTAAAATGATTATTTCTCTTCGCATTACTCGAGCCAAGGAACTTCTGCTTTCGACTGATATGAATCTAAAAGATATTGCAGATGCGATCGGTTATTGTGATGTATCATATTTTAGTCGCCTATTCAAAGAGCGCGAAGGTATCAGCCCTGGAACTTATCGAAAAACGGAGAGAAGCTAAACACTTCTCTCCGTTAAAACATAATGCAGTATTTATCCTTAACCTTTTACCTCTTCTACTTCCCAAACACCTTCGCCGCTTCCTTCATATTCTCCACAATCTTCACACCAAAGGGACATCTCTTCTCACAGGCGCCGCATGTAATGCATTCACTCGCATGATGCGACAGAACTTCGTAGTGCTCCCGCACAGTCTCGGGCAACGTTCCCTGCGCTTTTGCAAGATTGAGAAATTTAGTGACCGAAGCCACATCTATCTTCTGCGGACAGGGTGCACAATGGCTGCAGTACATGCAGTGCCCCTCCCAGCTGATGTTTGGAAATTCTGCAAATGCCGCTGCATAATCCCGTTCCTCTTCTGAGGCAGTTTCGTAAGCTGCGCTGTTTCTCAGCTGTTCCTCCGAATGAGCTCCTGCCAAAACTGTTGCCACACCAGGGCGGTTCAGTGCATAGTGAATACACTGAACCGGTGTCAGGGATTTTCCTGCAGGAGACAGTTTTTCATCCAGTAGGTCTCCTCCGCCGAAGGCTTTCATCACCGTTACTCCCACGCCCATTCTCTGACAGGTTTCATAAAGCTCCTGGCGCAATGGATCCATATTTACCAGATGCTTTTCATAATTTTTTCCATTCCAAAGCTCTTCCACATCCTCGTTGGCAGGCTGCAGATCATAGCAGGGATTCACGCTGAACATCAGCACCTCAATATTGCCTGACTGCACTGCTGCCAACGCCACCTCCGGATTATGACTGCTCAGGCCGATATGTCGAATAACGCCCTGTTCCTTCAACTCTTTTGCATAAGCCAGCACCGGTCCATTCTGAATCGTCTCCCAGTCTTTCATGGAATCGCAATAGTGAATCATTCCCACATCTATGTAATCTGTTTTCAGAAGCCGCAGCATCTCCTCCATGGCAGCCTTTACCTCACAGATATCTCTGGTGCGCTTGTACTGCCCGTTCTTCCAGACAGAACAGATATGAGACTGAATGATAAATTTTTCCCGGCGTCCTATAAGCGCATCGCCAACACTTGCACGAATGGCAGGATCTGAGGTATAAAGGTCAAAATAGTTGATGCCAAGCTCTTCTGCTGCATCAAACAGCACCTTCGTCTGCCGGCATTCGTCCTCTACAAAGCCCTCACAGCCCATACCGATTTCACTTACCATAAATCCTGTATTTCCCAATTCCCGATAACGCATAGTCCCTCTCCTTGCATATATTTGTTTTCGATATTTCTATTATAACTCTTCCCTGGAAATGATGTCTAATACTTTCCACACAGCATTGCGAAAAAAGCGTAGTAACGGTATAATAGATAAAAATCTTATGCAATCATTATTTTGGGAGGAAACATTATGATCCAGATAAACCAGGAACTCTGCATTGGCTGCGGTCAATGCGTAAACGACTGTATTTCTCATCGTCTTTCCCTAAAAGACAAAAAGGCCACGATTTCCAAAGATTGTATTTACTGCGGCCACTGCACCGCCATCTGCCCTGTGGGAGCAGTCTCCAACCCGGACTATGATATGACCGATGTGGAAGATTACTGCAAAGATACTTTCACACTAAATGCAGACAATCTTCTTCATGCTATCAAATTTCGCCGGAGTATCCGGGATTATAAGGCGCAGCCCGTGGAAAACGAAAAACTTCAGAAGCTTCTGCAGGCAGGACGCTACACCGCCACAGCCAAAAACAATCAGGACTGTCATTTTGTTTTTGTACAAAAGGAACTTTCTTTTCTCAAACAGCAGGTGTGGGATTTTATTGAGGAATACTCTGTTTCCAACGCCGGAAATATTTCCAACGAAATGTACCCCTACGTTTCCTTTAACCGCCGCCGAAAAGCGGACGCAGCTGATGACTATCTGTTCCGAAACGCTCCGGTGGTAGTTTATATTACCTCCGATTGGCCGCTGGATGCAGGACTTGCCGCACAGAATATGGAGCTTATGGCGGTTTCCATGGGACTTGGTGTTCTCTATAATGGCTTTCTCGCCAGAATTTCCGATGAAAATGAGAGCCTGAAAACCTGGCTTGGCATTGAAGGAAAAACCATCAAAGCTTGTATGCTGCTTGGATATCCCAACATTTCCTACGCCAGAACAGCGCCGCGAAAAGAGGCGAACGTAATCTGGAAATAGAATTATCCATACACAAACCGTCTTCTTTATACTGGTTATAAAAAGAGACTGCACGCTTACGCCTCCGCATAAGTTTGCAGTCTCTTTTATCATCCAATCTTATTCCTTGCTATCCAATTCTGCCATACGTTCTATAAGCTCTCCTCCGTCCACCACCTGAGCCTGTTCTACTTTTCCGTCTGCATCTCTTAAAACATACACATAAAGCTTTTCTTTCCCGTCTGTATCGTTGCTGTAAACTCCCTGGTCTTCATCCAGAAGAAAGCTGATTTCTTTTCCATCGTAAAGCCAGGTACCGTCCTTGCTTACTGTGATACCGATTTCCGCATATTCTTTTTCTCTCTCTGTGTCCTTAACCGTTTCGGCGCTGTCCTCTGCAACAGTCTCCACTGTACTCTCGGCATCTCCTTCCCAGGTGTAATAATAGCTGTTCTCATCAGATTCCACAGCCAGCTCTGTCCCCGCTGCTTCCTGAACCTCCATGGCCGCACCGCACTCCGGACAGATAAGCTCCATCGCTTCTTCTCCTTTTTTCGGAACTGCAACGGTATATGCAGACGCATTCACCGCTCCTATTCCCATACTCAGCACGCATACACCCAAAAGAAACCCTGTTTTTTGTCTTTTCCTCATAAAAATCACTCCTGTTCTTTTTCTTTTCAGCAGCTTGTCCTCTGCTGTAAGAAAAGAATACGCCGTCTTTTTGTGATCTGTCTGAAGGTTTTATGTGATTTATATGTAATTTTCATAGATATCAAAAGCTGCCGCAGATTCTTCTGAAACATCTGCGCCGTTTTTTGGAAGCCGAAACCATACTCTTACACCGCCTCTGGAATTTTCCGCGCCGCAGACGCCCCGGTGCAGCTCCAATATCATTTTCACAATATAAAGTCCCAGCCCGCTTCCTCCGGATTCCCGGTTTCTGGAAGCCTCCACTCTGTAAAAGGGCTCAAACAAATGCGAAAAAGCCTCCTTTGACAAATGCACGCCGGAATTTTCAATCCAAAAGCAGGCGTTTCCTTTTGTTTCCTCCAGAGTGAGTAAAATATGTGCCCCGGCTGGGGAATAGCGGATAGCATTTACCAGAAGATTTCTCAGCACCTTTATCAACATTTCTCTATCTGCCTGCCAGAAAAGATGCTCCGGAAGCTCCGCCTCAAACAGCATCCCCTTCTGCTCCATCAGCTCCAGAAGCTCCGCCGCCTGCATACGCACAAGCTCTGCCAGATCCACACGGCTCATACAAGGCTCCCAGGCTCCGGATTCCACTCTGGAAACCGCCAGAATTTCTCCTATCATCCCTTCCAGTGTGTTTGCTACCTCATAGGAACGTTTCAGGTATTCCTCCTGATTCTTCTCATATACCGCCAAATGTTGGCACATGCCGCCCAGATGGCCTTTTAAGATCGTCACCGGAGTTTTCAGCTCATGAGAAGCCGCCGCAAAAAAAGAGCGCAGCTTTTGATTGGTTTCTTCTAATTCCAGAAGCGCTCTGTTCAGATTTGTAGAAAGCTCGTTGAGGCTTTGCGCCAGCAAACCAATCTCATCCCTGCGGCCCACCTGACACTTCTCCCCAAAATCAAGAGCCGCCATCTTTTTTGAAATACGACTCAGCTTCATAATCGGGCGTGTCAAATAAATGGAAGCCGCTGCAGCACAACAAAATGCCACAAGACCAATCACACACACAATCCCAGGAAAAATCTGTCGCAAAATCTCCATAGCCTGGTTCACAGACCGCATGGTTCCCAGCACATACAGCCGATAAGTTTCTTCTCCAATCTTCACCGGATAGTTCTCCATTGCAAATTTCTGACCTGTTTCAGATACAGAAGCCACACTCCCTGCATAAGCGCTCTCTGTCGCTATGGGAAACTCATAGGTGATATATCCTTCTTCTTGGGCCACCACATCCTCTGCCATGGCTTCTGCCTCCGCTGTCCCTTCCCAAAAAACAGTTTCCCCGTCAGAATCCAGCAGAACCACCTGCGCCTCCTGTGCCGCAGCAAACAGCGCAAGCGCATTCTGCGTTTCATATACATCCTCATATTCCTCAAGTTCACCGGCCAGCTTTTTTGCACTTTTCAAAAGTCCTTTTTCCAGACGGTTTTCATAGGTTACCGAAAGAAAAGAGGCAATCATCCCACAGGTCAGCAATCCGATAAACACCAAAACCATCATCGTGAGAAGAAAAATCTTCGCCGTCAAACTTCTGCTTATCCAAACATGATTTTTCTGTCTGTTTTCTTTTTTCATCCTCAACCTTTCTGTCTTTCCACACGATATCCTACACCACGAACAGTTTGTATATCATCTGTCCCCAACTTTTTCCGAAGATTTTTGATATGGGTATCCACAATCCGCTCATCCCCAAAATAGTCCATCCCCCACACAGAATCCAAAAGCCCCTGACGTGTAAACACTCTTCCCGGATTATGAAGAAATACCCGCAGCAGCTCAAACTCCTTCTGGGTAAGCTCAAGCTCTTTTCCTTTAAGAAATACCCGATGACCGGTTTCATCCAAAAGCAAATCTTTATAGTGAAGCATCCCGTCTCCCATGTATTTTCCCACACGTCTTAACACTGCCGCAATTTTGCACAAAAGTACGGGCATGTCAAAGGGTTTTGTGATATAATCATCCACCAACAGTTCAAACCCGCGGATTTGATCCTCCACGCTGTCTCTGGCCGTCACCATGAGCACCGGAACCTGAGACTCTTTTCGAATCAGCTCCAGTACAGCAAAGCCATCGATTTTGGGGAGCATCACATCCAACAAAATCAAATCTGCTTCTTTTTCGCGAAAAGCCGCAAGTCCCTCCACTCCGTCTTGTGCCAGACGTACGGCATACCCCTCCTCTTCCAGATAGTTTTTCAAAACAAGCTGTATCTCTTTGTCATCCTCAATTACCAATACTTCAAACATACGTGCCTCCGGGAGTTTTTCTCTATCATAGCATCCTTTTTTGTGATTTTCATGAAGCTGGAACAAAAAATGTGCCGGGCACAGAGAAATCCTTTCTCCTGCCCGGCTTTTTCCTCATATTCACTTATACTGCCTTCCGCTCTTTCACAAAAGCCACCAGCTCTTCCATGCTTCCCATATATTCCGACTCAATAGGAAGTCCTTTCTTATTCTCCATGGTATCCGTCACCAGAAATGTCTTCACCCCAAGTTTGCGGATAGCCAAATCCTCCTTCACATCATTGCCAACCATCAGGCACTCTTGCGGCAAAAGCCCGAATCTGTCCAAAATGCTCTGAAAATAGGCAAGACTTGGCTTACAATAGCAGTTATCCTCGTAAGTGGTGATAATCTCAAAATCCCCAGCGTCAAGTCCCGCCCAACGGATACGGTTCAGCGTTGCGCACCGGGGAAACACGGGATTCGTGGCCAAATACACTCTAATTCCCTTTTCTTTTGCCGCCTTTACCGCCTCATTCGCCAGAGGCGTGGGGGTGGTTGCCGCTATGACTTCGTTGAAAGGTCCTCTGTAAAACTCCTCCGCAAGGCTTTCTGCCTCTTTCTGTCCTACCGGAATGAGCGGTGACAGATAGTGCCAGAACGCTTCCCTGTTGGTGCGGCTTCCGTCGTTTTTTACCATGGCTTCATAGCCTTGCCACACCGCGCCGACAAACGCCTGCGGATCGATCGCAATGCCCTGGGAAAGATAAGTCTTAGCCAGCATGGGCATATAAAATTTTACAAATGCATCCTGGTTCATGGGAAGCAATGTCCCATCCAGGTCAAACAGAATATGCCGGATACTCATTTTTCATCCTCCCTGTACTGTCCTTCGATCTCCGCCCGGATCTTTGTGCGGATGCGCTGCAGGGCATTGTCAATGGCCTTGGGTGATTTTCCCAGAAGCTCTGCGATCCTCACATAGCCATCCCCCTCCAGATAACAGTCCAGCACCTGGTTTTCCATGGCGCTTAGCTGCCGGCGGATGCGCTCTTTTAACACTCTTGTATTTTCTTTGTCAATGACAATGGACTCCGGATTTTCCGTCAGAAGCTCTTCCTCATGCTCCCTCGCTTCCTCTGTGCTGAGCGATACATAGGAGTTCAGCGGCTGGTGCTTCTGCCGGCGGGAGGTCTGGATGGCATTATAAATCTGCCTGTCCACACACAGGCGCGCAAAGGTCTGGAAGGAGGCTTCCCTCTGCGGCTTAAAATCCTGAACCGCCTTAAAAAGCCCGATCATGCCCTCCTGGATCAAATCGTCCGTATCTCCGCCGATAAGAAACATGGCGCGGGCCTTCTGGCGCACCATGCCTTTATATTTTTCCATGAGATAATCCGAAATACCGCTCTCCCCCTCCCGAAGGCGGGTGATGAGTTCCTCGTCGCTTACTTTGTCATACTGACACATACTGCCTCCCGGCTCCTTAAGCCTTGCCATTTCCTCTCTAGCCAAGTCTCTGACGGACAATTTCGTAGGCCAGCACGCCGGCTGCCACAGATGCGTTGAGAGAATCAATATCTCCCTTCATGGGAATGGATGCCACAAAATCGCATTTTTCCCGCACAAGACGGCTCACGCCCTCTCCTTCATTGCCGATGACAAGGCCGATGGGGCCTGTAAGATTCATGCGGTACATCAGCTCTCCGCCCATATCTGCACAGACAAACCAGATTCCTTTTTCTTTCAGTTCTTCGATCGTCTTTGCCATGTTCGTAACCTTCGCTACCGGAGTATAGTTGAGCGCTCCCGCTGAGGTTTTGGCAACGGTAGCGGTAAGCCCGACTGCCCGACGCTTGGGGATGATCACTCCGTGGGCTCCGGCCAGATTGGCCGTCCGGATGATGGCGCCCAGATTGTGCGGGTCCTCTATATTATCCAGCAAAAACAGAAACGGCGGCTCGCCTTTTTCCTCTGCCTTTGCCAGGATATCCTCCACTGTGGCATATTCATAGGCCGCCACTTGGGCGATGACCCCCTGGTGCGCGCCCGTTTCGCTTAACTGATCCAGACGTTCCTTCGGCACATAATTGATGATGGTGTCGTGCTTTCTAGCCTCCCTGGCTATGGTCCGCACCGGGCCGTCCTGGCATCCGTCCAGCAAAAACAGCTTGTCCACCTCTTTGCCGGAGCGAAATGCTTCCAGCACCGCATTGCGTCCTTCTATCTGTTCGCTCATAGATCTTCCTCTCCGATTCCTGCGCGGACGAGCTCTACAAGCCGCGCAAAATCCTCTTTCAAATATAAGTATCCCAAAAGCGCCTCAAACCCTGTGGCTCTGCGGTAGTCCGCCATGGTGGCATGCTTTGCCATTGTGGGGGAATGGGCGTTCCGGCCTCTTCTGTACACACTTTTTTCTTCCTCCGTCAAAAGAGGCTCCAGTGTCTCCATCATCGCGGACTGCGCAGCTGCCTTCACAAGGCTGCTCGCCTGCCTGTGGAGCTGATTGACCGGGCGGTTTCCCCGCTTCACCAGGATTGTTCTGACGATCAGCTCATATACGCCATCCCCGATGTAGGCAAGCGTCAAAGGAGAATAGGAACGCAGATCCCTATCCTCCAGATGAAATAATTCCTTTAGACAATTTAAACTCGTTTCCATTTTACACCTTCGCGGGTATCCTTCAGTTCAATTCCTTTTTGCAGAAGCTCATCACGGATTTCGTCCGCTCTTGCAAAATTCTTGGCTTTTCTTGCCTCCTGGCGTTCTGCAATCAGTGCTTCAATGTCCGCATCCAGAATCTCTTCTTTTTTATCCACAATCAGCCCAAGAACGTCGCAGAGTTTCTTCAGCGTTTCCAAAAGGGAAGCTGCCAGTTCTTTGGAGCTGTTCTCATTTACGTGGGTATTCGCAAATTTCACCAGCTCAAACACTGCTGACACTGCGTCTGCTGTGTTGAAATCATCATCCATGGCCTCTTCGAATTTTGTCACAAAGCCCTGTGCCTGTGCAAGAAGAGTCTTCTCTTCCTCCGTTGCTGCCTCTGTGCCTGCTGCCTCCATGCGGTCTTTCAAACGGCTTGCACCCTCTAAAATACGCTCCAGAGCGTTCTTGGAAGCCTCCATCAAATCTGCACTGAAATTCAGTGGACTTCTGTAATGTGCACTAAGCATAAAGAAGCGAAGCACCTGCAGGTCATACTGCTCGCTGATCTGGCGCACGGTACGGAAATTACCAAGAGATTTCGACATCTTGCGGTTGTCAATATTCAAAAATCCGTTGTGCATCCAGTATCTTGCAAAGATTTTGCCGTTGCAGCACTCGCTCTGGGCAATCTCGTTCTCATGGTGGGGGAAGATTAAATCCTCGCCGCCTGCGTGAATGTCGATTTCCTCACCCAGATATTTCTTTGCCATAACGGAGCACTCAATATGCCATCCCGGACGTCCGTCGCACCAGGGAGAAGGCCAGGAGGGCTCTCCCTCTTTTTTCGGCTTCCAGAGCACAAAGTCCAGTGCATCCTCTTTCTGTTCCTCGCCCGTTACCTTGAGAGCACGAAAACCTGACTGGAGATCATCCAGATTTTTATGGGAAAGTTTTCCGTATTCTTTGAATTTTTTTACACGGAAGTAAACCGTTCCATCGGACACCACATAGGCAAAGCCTTTGTCAATAAGACTCTGGATCATTTCAATCATACCGTCAATTTCCTGTGTTGCCTGAGGATGTGTCGTAGCCGGGCTCACGTTCATGGCAGCCATATCCTGTTTGCACTCCTTGATGTAGCGCTGGGAAATTTCGTCGGCGCTTACCCCTTCCTCGATTGCCTTTTTGATGATCTTGTCATCCACGTCAGTAAAGTTTGAGACAAAATTCACCTCATAGCCCTTGTATTCCATATAGCGACGCACGGTATCAAAAACAATCATGGGGCGCGCATTTCCAATGTGGATCAGATTGTATACGGTGGGACCGCATACGTACATTTTTACTTTTCCTTCCTCCAGAGGTATAAATTCTTCTTTTCTTCTGCTCAATGTATTAAAAATTTTCATACCCATCACTCCTTTGTTCCTGTCGTCTTGTGAAGCAGGCAGACTGCCTGAGAAGCGATTCCTTCTCCCCTTCCGGTAAAGCCCAGCCCTTCTTCTGTAGTCGCCTTGATGTTCAGCTGATGCGCCTCGATGCCCATGGACTGTGCCATGTTTGCGCGCATTTCCTGAATATGCGGGGCCATTTTCGGCTTCTGTGCAATGATCGTTGCATCAATATTGGTAATCCCATAGCCTTCCTTTGCAAGAAGCGCTGTCACATGCTCCAGGAGCTTCAGACTTGATATTCCTTTGTATGCGGGGTCCGTGTCCGGAAAATGCTGCCCGATGTCCCCCAAAGCCGCAGCTCCCAAAAGGGCATCCATAACCGCATGCACCAAAACATCCGCATCCGAGTGACCCAAAAGCCCTTTTTCCCAGGGAATCTTCACGCCTCCCAGAATCAAGTCCCGCCCCTCTGTCAGTTTGTGTACATCATATCCCATTCCTACCCGCATCATCTGACCGTCTTCCTCTCTATCCTATGCTTCCAGCTCCAGCATGCGGCAGATGCGAAGAAGCGTAAGACGTCTGCGCACATAGGGCGCAAGGCGCAGGCTTACCGGAATGCTCTCCTCTGTCAGCCCGATATCCTGTACGCTGCTTCTACAGCCTGCTTTCTGAAGCATTTCTTCCATTTCATCCACATCCGGAAGTTCCGCGAGGATCTCCCCGATGTCCTCCAGACATTCCTCCAGACGCTGGGGATCCAGCTCATCCAGGAGCTCCGGATGATTCTCCATCAAAATCCCTTCCAGAAGGCCCTTCTTTCCGAAGGTCTCCTCCAGAAGCTCCTCGTCCGTGTCTGCGAACTCCTTTACATGACACTGACCTTTTCGGATCTTTTCTTCTATTTCTTTGTATTTTTTCAGAACCAGCATCATCCCCACAGAAACCTTTTCCCCGTGCAGCACATCCAGATGCCCGCACACAACCTCCATTTCCCAGAGGTGGGAAAGGTGATGCTCCGCTCCTGAGGCAGGCCTTGAATTGCCCACCATCTGCATGGCAAGCCCGGAAAGGATCAACGCGTACATCAGCTTTTCGCAGGCTTCCTCATCGCCCTCGCCGATGTCCCGCAGACATCCCTTCACGGTCTTTAAGGCCTTTTTCTCCATGTCTGCCACGGACTCACAGTAATACTCTCCCGTGAGCATGCTTGCAATCTTCCAGTCCGCCAGACAAATGTATTTTCCAAGCAGATCCGAAACGCCGGAAGCATTCAGCCGCCTCGGAGCTTTGGCAAAAATCCTGGTGTCCGCATAAACACAGAGCGGCGCTGCCGCAGGCACAGTCTGCTTCAGGCCCTTCAAGGTCATGCTGGCAACCGTAGACACAAATCCATCCACACTGGCTGCAGTCGGCACTGATATAAAAGGAATTTTGTACTTGCATGCAATATAACGGCTGATGTCATGAATGGTCCCCGCACCCACTGCAAGGATCAGATCAATGTCATCCTCCATGTTGTTCTCCACGATCTCCACTGCGTACTCGTCTGCATGAAGATCCTCTGCATCCAGCACAAGCTCCTGGCACCTGTCATAGATTCCCTCCATGATCTCCTCCGCCACACGGTATGTATTGGTGTCGCAGATGAGAAGCGGGGAAATATATTCTTTCAGGAATCCCTCTGACATCTCTTCCTCAAGTTTGTCAATAGCGCCCTCTTCGATCAGAATTTCCTTTACATCTATGTGATGTTCCTTCCCACAGCCGCAAGGTCGGGCAAAATCGTCCGCATCGACTCGCATCTATTTATCTCCTCCTGTTTTTCTTCCGGCATTTTTGCTGCCGTTTCTATGCAATATTACAGATTGCTATTATACATGATTTCTGTCAAAAAAGCAATGCGGGAACGAAAACAATCCTCCCTGCCGCTGACAGAGAGGATTGTCTGATCTTATTTAATTTCCGCAATGACTTCCACTTCACAGAGCACGTTCTTTGGAAGTGTTTTTACTGCCACACAGGAGCGTGCCGGCTTGTTCACAAAATATTTCGCATAAATCTCATTGAACACTGCAAAATCACTCATATCTGCCAGAAAGCAGGTCGTCTTTACCGCATTCTCAAATCCGGTCCCTGCCTCTGCAAGCACCTCGCCCAGGTTCTTCATTACCTGCTCTGCCTGTGCCTCAATGGTATCTCCCGCCAGCTCACCGGTCGCAGGAACCACCGGAATCTGTCCGGAGGTAAAAAGAATATTGCCCAGGATCATTGCCTGGGAATATGGCCCGATCGCTGCCGGAGCCTTGTCTGTATGAACGACTTTCATTGTAAAATCCCCTTTCTTTGCCTTTGACATTCCATTAAAAAACAGATGACACAGATCACTCCGTGTTTTGCATTTCTATTGTCTATTCTATACCAAAGATGAATTAGGGTCAAGCAACTATTTTGTATTTTCAAATAAATTCAGATAATTGTATACCATCCGGGAAATTGCCCGCACATTGTCAATGGCTGTATTTTCTTCGCACCCTTCCGACATGACGCAGAGAATGTAGTCTGTTTTCTCTCCGTACACAATGGCCATATCGTGCTGGCTGGTATCTGTCTCTCCGGTTTTGTTCGCCACAACCACGCTGCTGTCCAGTCCCTCCGGGATCTTCCAGGTAACCTGTTGGTTCAGCAGCAGATCCAGCATAGCTGCCGAGGCCTCCTCGCTCACACATTCGCCCCGGTAAATCTGCTCCAGCAGGCGGCCGCAGTCCCTCACAGACGTCATGTTTCGCCCGCCCAGACCCTCGGAAGCCGAAGTGGACGGAAGCAGGGTGTGCTGTACGGTCGTGTCCTGATACCCCTGTTCTGCCAAATATCCGTTGATCGCCTCTGCTCCCTTTTTGAAATCCAGCGTATCCGTCTGCAGGCGGACCAGCTCATTAAAAGACTCATTATCGCTGATGGTGATCATGTTCCAGAACAGATCCCCAAGCTTTTGCTCTGCCGCCGGGTCCTCCGCTGTGGAATTCAGACGGATCGCCTCGTTTCCAAGCACAGCTTCATAATTCTGATAAGAAGCTGCCAGGACAAACGCCTTGATCAGACTTGCGGAATACATCTGCTGGTTGTTGATCAGCAGCTCTTCGTCCTCGTTCAGATCCTTGACGTACACGCTCCACTGTCCCTCAAAGCCTTCCAGAAGGCCGCCAAGCGTGCTTTCCAGATTGTCCATTCCCAGGTCGTCCAAATTCTCCAGACGTCCCTCTTCATCCACGGAAAAGCCGTCCGGTGTCACCGTCCGTTCCCCCACAAGCGCGCCGTTCTCACCGCCGAAATAATAATATCCGTCAAAGCTTTTGCCGTTGCAGACCATGCTCGCCTGGTGTATTCCCGGCTCTGTTTCCAGACGTCCGTTCCCGTCAAAAAAGTAAAAGCCCTCAAACGTCAAATTGCCCAGGACCAGTCCGGTCAGATAACGCACCTGGGGCGCTGCGGTGAGCTTTCCCAGATTGTTTGCCATATAAATCCCATCAAACACTTCCGCCTGGGAATAGACTCCGCTCTCATCCGGAATCTTCGCCTCCAAATTGGCAAGCTGTACGATATGAGGACTGTCCGCGCGGAATTTTCCACTCTCATCATGATAATAACAGCCGTCAAAAACCGTCCCGTCAATGACAAGTCCGTCAAAAAAATGGACGCAGGGGGCATTATGCACCATTCCGTCACCGTTCAAGCAGTAAAAGCCGTCGCTCTTCAAAAGATAAAAGCCGTTCCCGTCAGGAATGGGCGCAACCTGGGCTTCCTCAGTCACTGTGAGAAGGCTGCCTGTCCCCGAAGCCTGCACATTGACAGAGAAACCGACCGCCAGCAGAGCCGCTGTCAGCAAAGCCGATAATTTATATTTATTTTGCATAGAGTTCTCCTTTTCTGACTCAAAGTATATCTTTTTTTAAAGCTTTGCGCAATTATTTTTTCTCCAGAAATCCGCCAGCTTATCCTCTACCGTCTGGAGACGGCAGGCGGTGCGGTCCTCCCATTCCACCGGAAACAGAGACTGATATTCCCGGTTCAGGAAGCGCTCATCCATGAGAAGGATCACCCCCACATCCTCCGCCGTGCGGATGACCCGCCCAGCGGCCTGAAGCACCTTGTTCATCCCCGGATAGCGGTAGGCATGATCAAATCCGTTTTCTCCTCTTTTGTCATAATACTCCCGCAGGATTTCCCGGCGGCTCCCGATCTGCGGCAGGCCGGTCCCCACAATAAACGCACCGATCAGTTTTTCTCCGCTCAGATCGATCCCCTCGGAAAACACGCCGCCCAGCACGCAAAAGCCCACCAGGGTACCCTCGTTTTTGGAAAATTCCTTCAGAAATTCCTCCCGTTCCCGCTCGTGCATCTCCGGAACCTGAGAAATGCTGCGCACCCAGTCCACGGAAAATTCTTCCTCGTAAACCTGACGCACCTCCTGCATCATCCTGTAGGAGGGAAAAAATGCCATATAATTTCCCGGACGTTTCCACACCGTGCGGGCAATGTACTCCGCAATTTTTTTGTACTCCGGATAGTCCCGCCGTTTGTAGCGGCTGCTCACATCCGCGCAGGTGAGAATGAGCCGCTTCTCCCTGGAAAAGGGCGACTCCACATAAATGCCGAAATCATCGCTTCTTGTGCTCAAAAGCTTTCGGTAATACTGCATGGGCAGAAGAGTTGCCGAAAAAAACACCGTGCTTTTTCCCTTGTCCAGATATTCCTTCAGATTCATTGCCGGGTTGACGCAGGAAAGATGCAGCCTGAATTTTCCGTCCTCCCCGTTTTCCGTATAAATCGTATAATTTTCATCCACCAGCTCTGAGATGTTGAGAAAATCCCGCACCTGAAAATAAAAGTCCAGAGTTTCCTCCACAAGGTTTCCCTCCGGCGGTTCCTCCAGAAGCTTGTCCATTTCCCCCTGCACGTTCAGAAGAGACAGGGGCAAAAGGCCCTGGTTTTCCTGTATCTCATAGGTATCGCAGCTTTTTTTGAGTTCCAGAAGCTGACGGTTCACCCGCTCCAGCGCTTTGGAAAGCTTCCGGCTGTAGGGCTTTACTTTTTTTCTGGTTTCCAGCACATCCTCCTTGCAGATATAAGCGCTGTACATCTCCCGCCCGCGCTCTACCAGATTATGCGCCTCATCAATGAGAAAAATATAATCTCCGGAAACACCGTCCCCGAAAAACCGTTTCAGATGTACATTGGGGTCAAAGGCATAATTGTAATCACAGATGATCCCATCCGCCCACATGGCCAGGTCAAGGCTCATCTCAAAGGGGCACACCTGCCACTTGTCCGCATGGGCAGTGAGCGTGTCCCGGTCAAAGCTCTGCCCGCTGGTCCAAAGCTCATACACCGCCGCATTCACCCGGTCAAAATGGCCCTTGGCATAGGGACAGCTGTCCGGATTGCACTCTGGCTTTTCACAGATACAGAGCTTTTCCTTCGCTGTGATGGTCACCACCTTAAAAAGAAGCCCCCGTTCCTTCAGAATGGAAAAAGCCTCCTCCGCTACCGTTCTGGTGATGGTTTTCGCTGTAAGATAAAAAATGGTTTCTCCCTTTCCTTCTCCCACGCACCGCACAGCCGGAAAAATCGTGGACATGGTTTTTCCCACACCCGTGGGCGCCTGGATAAAAATCTGCTTTCCCGTGGATATGGTGTGATACACGCTTGTCACCATTCTGCGCTGGCCCTCCCGGTAGGGAAAAGGAAACTCCAGTTTTTCCATGGAAGCGTTCCGCTCTTTTCTCCAGCGAAGCTGATAGGAGATCCACTTGTGGTATTCGCCCACCAGCTTCCGATACCATTCTTCCAGCTCCTCGCGGGAAAACTCTTCCGAAAACCGGCGGATTTCCTCCGTCTCCAGATTGGCGTAGGTCATCTGGATCCCTATGTGGGAAAGCTTCTCCTGCTCTGCATAGATCCGCCCGTAGCACATGGCCTGCGCACGGTGCACTTTTGCCGGCGCTGCCAACTGCGCCACATTTCCCGCGATCCCCTTGATCTCATCGATGACTGTTTTTTCATCCTCTTCAAAAATCCCGTCCGCACGCCCCTCCACGCAGAGGATCACATCCTCGTATTCCGTCTCCATCTTCAACGAAACCTCCGCGCGGTAATTGCCTTTCTGCTGCCTCTGGATCTTTCTGTGAAGACGGCTGCCCTTAAGCATGGCCTCTTTGTCCAGATTTCCTCTTCGATTGTCCAGATCTCCGCCCCGCAGAATAAATTCCACAAGATTTCTTACCGAAATGCGGACAGTAGGTTTTTCCATAGCATTCTCCTGTTTGTGCGCCTGTCGGGCACTGCGTAATTCTCATACAGTGTAACACACTTTTCCATACAAAAAAAGAGCGCACTTTCGCTGATTCGTTCCAGCAGAAACTGCACTCTCTTTTCGTTTTTGCCTCTATTTCCTATGCCGGTCTGCGCACCCCTGGTTTCTCTTACGCCACAGCAAACTTCTTGATGACCTTCGAAAAATCTTCATCTTCTCCATAGCATCTTACAGTAAGAACTCTGTTCAAATCCATACTGAGGATTCCCAGTATTGACTTGGCGTCGATGATTACACGGTTATAAAACACGTCGATATCGAAATCACAACGGCTTGCTGCATTGACAAATTCGTTGACATCTTCTCTGCTCAAACGAATAGAGTGCTCCATCTCCATGCACCTCCTGTAACGTAATTTTAAGCATTTTATGCTTATGGGATAATTTACCCATCAAGGATTGATTTGTCAATCGTATTCAAAATTTCTTCACAAATTTCCACGTTTCCCACAAAAAAGCGACAGATCCTCACAAAAACTCCGGCATATTTTCCCGGTATTTCAGCGGAAGAAACTGCTGCTGAAGCTTTGGATTCTTCCGCTCTTCTATGGTAACGCTCCGCAAAAACGTCCGCCACAGCGCCTCATACTCCTCCTGCAAAGCAAGCTCTGCAAGCTTCTCCTTCGCAAAAACCACATCCCGGCGCAGCACACAAACGCCCTGTCTGGGATGAAGCAGCGCCTTACAGCGCTTTTCGTCATAGATCATCCAGTTCTCATTGGGAAGCCGGTTGGCAAAATGAGGGCCCAGAAGTTCCAGAATATCATTGTCCGGCGTGATCTGCGCCAAAAGAAGTCTGCCGGAAAGCTCCCGAAAACGCACAAATCCCAGATGGCGATGAAATTCATGCCACACCTTCACCCGAAGCTTTGACACAAGGCTTACGCTGGGATCTGCCAGCGCATCCATAATGCGGCGGTTGCATCTGCCTCCCCCCAATGCCTGCCGCAGTACCCGGAACACAGCCGTTGCCTTCTCCGGATGTGTGGATGCCAGCGCATAGCACAGATCCTGATATACCGAAACTCCAAGCTTACGCCGGATGCTTCGCGCAACCTTCTCGGCTTGCCCCGCGTCCGTCAAAACCTCCCGGCAGGTACAGAACAGCTCCAGGTTGTCCGGCTCCTGTGTGCGGATCTCCAGAGATGCGCACCCCGCTGTCCACCCCTGGTAAACAGCCGTAAAAATTCCGTCCAGACTGTCCTCACAGATGAAAATAATCTTCTCTTCCACTATATGACCTCCTTATCCGGACATTCCAAAAGACACGTCATCGAAAAGAGAAAGCTGCTGATAGGTCACCTCGCCCTGACCGTTTGGTTTCTGTTTGTTTTTGTCCAGAATATTATTAAGAATATAATCCTCATTCATGGGAATCCGATACATCATACGCCCGCTGCAGGTAATAAAATACAGAGCGCGCTTCAATACTACGCCGATCCTGCGCAGGTCGTCAAAATCCAGAGCGTGCGTCCGTCTTGCCCCCACGATCCGCTGCGCAGAGCGCACGCCGATGCCAGGAACCCGCAAAAGCGTATGGTAATCCGCCGTATTCACCTCCACCGGAAACTGCTCCAGATGCCCGATCGCCCAGTCGCACTTCGGATCCAGAAACACATTAAAATTGGGCCTCTTCTCGGTGAGCAGCTCGGAAGCCTGAAATCCGTAGAACCGCAGGAGCCAGTCCGCCTGATACAGACGATGCTCCCGCAGAAGAGGCGGGCCTGCCGGAAGCGCGGGCAGCTCCTTGTCCTCATTCACAGGCACAAATGCCGAGTAAAATACGCGTTTCAGGGCAAATCCCTGATAGAGCGACTCCGCCACAGAAAGGATCTCAAAATCGCTCTCCCCGGCCGCCCCAATGATCATCTGCGTGCTCTGCCCGGCCGGAGCAAACTTCGGCGCAGAACGGTAAAGTGTGAGGGCATTCTGACTCTCCTCGTGCTGAAGCTGGATCTGCTTCATTGGCCGAAGAATGGTGCGGCGGCTCTTGTGGGGCGCCAAGCGCTTCAGTCCCTCCGCTGTGGGAAGCTCCAGATTCACACTCAAGCGGTCAGCCAGAAATCCCGCCTGGGCAATGAGCTCCGGCGCCGCTCCCGGAATGGCCTTCAGATGGATATACCCCTGAAAATGGTACTGATTGCGCAAAAGCCAGACCGTGCGGCAGAGCTGCTCCATGGTCTCATCGGGGCTTCCCTTCACCCCGGAGCTCAAAAACAGCCCCTCTATATAATTCCGCCGGTAAAACTCCATGGTGAGGCGGCACACCTCCTCCGGACTGAAGCTGGCCCGCACCACATCGTTGGAGGCCCGATTCACACAGTACTTACAGTCAAACACGCACTCGTTGGTGTAAAGGATCTTCAGCAGGCTGATACATCTTCCGTCTCCGGAAAAGCTGTGACAGATTCCTGCTGCAACACTGTTCCCAATCCCCTTCCCGTCTCCATTGCGGTTCACTCCGCTGGAAGTACAGGCCACATCATATTTCGCCGCATCGGAAAGAATGCTCAGTTTCTCCATAAGGTCCATTGATTCCCGTATTACCATAAAAACGCCTCCAAACATTTGTTCTTTTATTTTAGAACAAACGTTCGAAGGCGTCAATGTCATAAAACGGGACAAACAGATGTTATACCTGCGTCATCACAAAAATATCGTAAATGGCCTTTACTGCTGTCTCGAAATCTCTGTTTTCCACACCAATGATAATATTCAGCTCACTGGAGCCCTGATCGATCATTTTTACATTCACATTGGCGTGCGCCAGAGCGGAGAAAATCCTTCCCGCAGTACCTCTGGTGGATTTCATGCCTCTGCCGACCACCGCGATCAATGCCAGGTCTGATTCCATTTCCACATAATCCGGCTGCACGGCCCGGTGAATTCCGGCAATGACCTGCTGCTCTTTTTCCTCAAACTCGTCCTGATGCACATAGACTGTCATGGTGTCGATGCCGGAGGGCACATGCTCGAAGCTGATTCCCTGGTCCTCAAACACCTGAAGCACCTTTCGTCCAAAGCCGATCTCACTGTTCATCATGGATTTCTCGATATTGATGGAGCAGAAGCCCTTCTTTCCGGCGATTCCCGTGATGGTATAGCGTGGTTTTTTGCAGGTGCTCTCCACAATAAAGGTTCCCTTGTCCTCCGGACGGTTGGTATTGCGGATATTAATGGGAATTCCCTCCTTGCGCACCGGGAAAATCGCGTCCTCATGGAGAACGGTAGCGCCCATATAAGAAAGCTCACGAAGCTCGCGGTAGGTGATGGATTCGATCACAGCCGGATTGTCCACAATGCGGGGATCGGTCACAAGAAAGCCGGATACGTCTGTCCAGTTTTCGTACACATCTGCCCGGATCGCCTTTGCAACCAGAGACCCTGTGACGTCGGAACCGCCTCTGGAAAAGGTTTTTACCCGTCCGTCCTCATACGCCCCGTAAAATCCCGGGATTACGGCCTTCTCATGCTTGGCCAGGCATTTGCTCATCAGCTTGTCCGTCTTATCCACATCCAGATTGCCGTTTTTGTCAAATCGGATCACCGCAGCCGCATCCACAAAATCATATCCCAGATAGGCGGCCATCACCTTGCCGTTTAAATATTCTCCTCTGGAAGCCGCGTAATCCTCTCCTGCCTTGGCCTCAAAGTCCGCCGCGATCTTGCGGAAATCCTCCTCCAGGGAAAAGGACAGGGAAAGCCCCCTAATGATCTCATCATAGCGCGCCTTGATGTCTGCGAGCAGAGCGCCGAAGTTCTCCCCGGCTTCCGCTGCCCGGTAACACTGATACAGCATATCCGTCACCTTGGTGTCTCCGTCAAAACGCTTGCCCGGGGCAGAGGGCACCACATAACGTCTGCTCTCCTCACTGCGGATGATATTTCCCACTTTCTGAAACTGCTCTGCATTGGCAAGAGAGCTTCCTCCGAATTTTACCACTTTTTTCATCTTTTTCTCCTCGTATCTCTTCTGGATTTTAAAACTGTAATTATTTTATGAAATCAACCCTTCTTTTGCAAGTATTTTTTACCGCTTCACAGACAAAAAGTCTCTGACCGTCCACGGTAAAGCGAAGGTCCCACTCCGCAAACGTCATCCCGTACACCCGTCCCGGGTCATTTTGATACCCCGGTCTCGGATCGTCTGCAAGCACCGCCAGCACGGCTTCTCTCTTGTCCTCCGGCAGCTTCTCCAAAAGCTCCCCCGGAAAATCCACCTGCAGCTTTTCTTTTACGATGTGCTCCGTAAATCCGCCTGACGCCTCCGGGTGACTGTCCACATAGGGAAGATAGGGCTTCACATCATAAATGGGCGTGTTATCCATCAGATCCGCTCCGGACACATGGAGCACCGGCCCCAGCTTCGGATGCATTTCTATCCGCTCCAGCTTCACACAGGAGAGCCCGATGGGATTGGGGCGAAAGGGAGAACGGGTCGCAAATACGCCCTTTCGGGTATTTCCGCCCAGCCGGGGCGGCCGCACGGTGGGCGACCAGTCCTCACGGACGGCCTCGGAAAACTGCCACAAAAGCCAAATATGGCTGAACTCTGAAAGCCCCGCAAAGGCCTCCGGCTTCCGATACTCCGGCTCAAACACAATGGCTGCCTTGAGTTCCTGGATCCAGCCGCTCTGATGCGGAATTCCGAATTTTTCCGGAAAATCACTGCGAATATGCGCGATCACTTTCATCTGGCACCCTCCCTAAAAAGCTCTTTTCGTAAATACCGCCACTGTGCGCGCGCGGATGACAAAGGAGTTCTCGATTCTGCGCTCCTGGCCTTTCGGATAAAAATAGCGCCCGTTTTCATCCCCCCAGGTATTAACGGTGAGATACCATTTTCCGGCGCCCCGAAGATTCGGCAGCGTGATGGTCATATCCTCCCAGTAGCTGTTCACTGCAATGTAAACCATATCGTCACAGCCCTTGGTTCTGTCATATCCGGCAAAGCACACCCCAAAAAATCTTGCGTCCCTGGCAATGGTGGTATTCTCCGCATTCGCGTCATGCGTATGTATGGGATCCATACCGCACACGGCGTCCGGGAGGCGCTTGCGGATAACCGAATGCTCCATCCGGTAACGGATCATAAATTTGAACAGCTCAAACAGATCCCGGTTCTTTTCAAGCATACTCCAGTCCAGCCAGGAGATCTCATTGTCCTGACAATATCCGTTATTGTTTCCATACTGTGTGTTTCCGAACTCATCGCCCGCCAAAAACATGGGCGTGCCCCGGCTGCACAGAAGAACGACACAGGCATTTCGTATCATGCGGTTTCGAAGAGCCAGCACCTGGGCATCATCTGTCTCTCCTTCTGCGCCGCAGTTCCAGCTGCGGTTGTCGTTCGCTCCGTCCGTGTTGTCCCAGCCATTTATTTCATTGTGCTTATCGTTGTAAGAATACAGATCATGAAGCGTAAACCCGTCATGACAGGTCAGGAAATTAATGCAAGAATCGTACCCGGCATAATCCCCTTTATAGTCATGCTCAAAACTGCCGTACATATCTCCGGAACCGCTGATGCTCCAGGCGGCATCCCAGGCATTCCAGTTGTCCCCCTTCAAATATCCGCGCAGGCAGTCCCGATAACGTCCGTTCCACTCCGCCCACCGCTTGCTGGCCGGAAAGCTTCCCACCTGATACATGCCACCTGCGTCCCAGGCCTCCGCAATAAGCTTGACATTGCTCAGCACCGGGTCATACGCCAGGCTTCGGAGAAGCGGAGGATTGTTCATGGGCGAGCCGTCCTCATTGCGCCCCAGAATACTGGCAAGATCAAACCGGAAACCGTCCACCCGGTAGTTGATGGTCCAGTACCGCAGACATTCCAGGATCATCTGCTGCACAATGGGATGATTGCAGTTCAGGGTGTTTCCGCAGCCGCTGAAATTATAGTAATCCCCCTCTGCCGTAAGCATGTAATAAATCTTGTTGTCAAACCCCTTGAAGCTGAACACACTGCCCTGCTCATTTCCCTCTGCCGTGTGGTTGAACACGACGTCAAGAATGACTTCAATTCCGTTGTCGTGAAGCTCCCTGATGAGGGTTTTCAGCTCTTTTCCTTCTTCATTGTACTCATCTGCAGCTGTGTAGCTGGTGTTGGGCGCAAAAAATCCCACGGTATTGTAGCCCCAGTAGTCCAGAAGCTTTTTGCCCCCTGCCTCCCTGGCATTCATCATCTCGTCAAACTCAAAGATGGGCATGAGCTCCACCGCATTGATCCCCAGCTCCTTGAGATAGGGGATTTTTTCCATGAGGCCCGCAAAGGTTCCCTTGTTTTTCACCCCGGAGGACGCATGGCGGGTGAACCCGCGCACATGAAGCTCGTAGATCACCAGATCGCTCATTCCTCTTGAAGACTGCGGCATGGTTCCCCAGTCAAACACATCCTGCACCACTCTGGCATGATAGGGTCCCCTTCTGGTATCTCCCCAGAAGCGCTGTCCGGCCACCGCCTTTGCATACGGATCCAAAAGAATGTTCTTTTTGTCGTAAAGAAGCCCCTTCTCCGGCTGGTACGGCCCGTCTACCCGGTACGCATATTCAAACTCCCGGATGTCCAGATCAAACACGATCATGGAATAGACATCCCCTATTTTGTAGGATTCCGGAAAGGGGATCTCCGCATAAGGCTCATCCTCCCCCCGGTGGAACAGCAGCAGAGTGCAGGAGGTTCCGTGATGCGTGTGCACCGTAAAATTCACGCCAACCGGCAAAGCCATTGCCCCATTGCTGTCAAACATGCCGGGACGAACGGAAAATCCATTGATTTCATCCATAGGCGTCACGGATACCGGCATGTTGGTTGTATATTTCAGACTTTTTCTCAAAACAGCTTCCATCCTTTGTACTTTTTTCTATTTCAGAGTATACTCTAAATGGAAGGTTTTCACAAGAAAGGTTTTGGGTTTCATTGACAAGCCGCCTTTTTACTGTTATATTCAAAATATTTTATAATCAAACTATTTTAAGAAAGAAGGTTTGTTCTTGTGAATATATTCAAAAAAGCATACTGCCGCACCTTTCAGACGGCTTTCAAAATCGCCATTCCCTTTCTTCCCTACCGCACCCCGAAAGTGACCGGCAGCGTAAAAACCATTCCGGACATCCTGGAAAAAAAGGGAAAACGCCGCGTGCTTATCGTCACCGATGCCGAAATCCGAAAGCTCGGCCTTACAAAGGAGCTGGAGAAGCTCCTCACCCAGCGCCATATTTTTTATACCATATATGACAAAACTGCCGCAAATCCCACCACCGCAAACGTAGCTCAGGCCGCAGACCAGTACCGTAGAAATGCCTGCAACGTCCTCATCGGCTTCGGCGGCGGTTCCAGTATGGACTGCGCCAAGGCAGTGGGCGCCTGCATTGCAAACCCAAACAAATCTCCGGCACAGATGAAAGGGATCCTCCGGGTGCGAAAAAAGCTTCCCCTTCTCATCGCGATTCCCACCACTGCCGGGACCGGAAGCGAAACAACCTTGGCTACCGTCATCACGGACTCTGTGACAAGACACAAATACGCGATCAACGATTTTCCGCTGATCCCCAGGTACGCTGTGCTTGATCCGCGGATCACCTTAAGTCTTCCCCCCGCGCTCACCGCGACCACGGGAATGGACGCTCTGACCCACGCAGTGGAGGCCTACATCGGCAACTCCACCACCTACGGCACAAGAAAAAATGCCCGAATGGCAGTAAAGCTGATTTTTGAAAACCTGTACACGGTTTACGAAAACGGCGCCAATATCCGCGCAAGACGCAACATGCTCCACGCCTCCTACTATGCGGGCTGCGCGTTCACAAAATCCTATGTAGGATACGTCCACGCAGTAGCCCATTCCCTTGGCGGCGCCTACAATGTGCCTCACGGCCTTGCCAATGCCGTCCTGCTTCCCCTTGTCCTGGAAGCCTACGGTCCCAGGATCCACAAAAAGCTTCACCGCCTGGCTGTGGAAGTCGGCCTTGCCGACCGGCAGGATTCCCCCGCGGTGGGCGCCCGGCGTTTCATCGAAGCCATCGAGGATATGAAGCAGCGTTTTTCCATCGGGACTTCCATTCCCCAGCTTCAAAAAGCCGATATCCCGCATCTTGCCCGCCTGGCGGACAAAGAAGCCAACCCGTTATACCCGGTTCCCGTTCTCAAGGACGCCAAAGAGCTGGAAGAATTTTACCGTCTTATCTTGCCAAAGGAGGAATAGACTATGACCGAACTTGATATTGCAAATCTGGTTTCCCTGCAGCGCCGTTTCTTTCTCACAGGCGCAACTCTGCCTGTGAGCAAACGTCTGGAACTTTTAAAAAATCTCCGGGACTGCATCCGGAGGAATGAAGCCGCCATTGCCCAGGCACTTTCTGCGGATTTGGGCAAAAGCAGCTTTGAGAGCTATATGTGCGAGACGGGCCTTGTGTTAAGCGAACTTTCCTATATGATAAAGCATCTGCCCGCTTTTGCAAAAGAAAAAACCGTGCCCACCCCTTTGGCACAGTTTCATTCCAGAAGCTTCAAAAAGCCCTCTCCCTACGGCGTCGTGCTGATCATGAGTCCCTGGAATTATCCCTTTATGCTCACCATAGAGCCTCTTGTGGATGCTCTAGCTGCCGGAAATACGGCAATCCTCAAGCCAAGCGCCTACTCTCCCGCTACCAGCGCGCTCATCGAAAGAATCATAAAAGAATGCTTTCCGCCCTGCCATGTGGCCGTTGTCACCGGCGGCCGCACGGAAAATACCCATCTTCTCTCCCAGCATTTTGACTACATTTTCTTTACCGGCGGGCAGACGGTAGGCAAAGAGGTCATGCGCCGCGCCGCGGAGCACCTCACCCCCGTAACTCTGGAGCTTGGCGGAAAAAGTCCCTGTATTGTAGACAAGACCTCAGATTTAAGGCTCGCCGCAAAACGTATCGTTTTCGGAAAGTTCTTAAACTGCGGTCAGACCTGCGTTGCACCGGATTATATTTACTGTGACGAGGAAATAAAAAAACCGCTTCTGAAACAGATCCAGAAGCAGCTTGTAAAGCAGTTCGGCAAAAATCCGCTGTCCAGCAGAAATTACGGAAAAATCATCAACGAAAAGCATTTTCACAGGATTTTGTCCCTGATCGAGCCGTCAAAGGTCATCTGCGGCGGCGTCTGGAACAAAAGCACCCTGCGCATTGCGCCTACGGTCATGGAAAATATCAGCTTCGAGGACCGCATCATGGAGCAGGAGATCTTCGGTCCGATACTGCCGGTACTCACCTACAAAACCCTTGACGAGGCCATCGCTTCCATCAACGCCCGGCCGCACCCTCTTGCGCTTTATCTCTTCACCTCAGACCGGAAAGCCGCCAGAAAAGTGACCGCCCGGTGCGGCTTCGGCGGCGCCTGCATCAATGACACGATCATCCATCTTGCCACCAGCGAAATGGGCTTCGGCGGTTTTGGAGAAAGCGGCATGGGCGCTTACCACGGCAAAACCGGATTTGATACCTTTTCCCATTACAAGAGCATTGTGGACAAAAAAACCTGGCTGGACCTGCCCATGCGGTATCAGCCTTATCGGGGAATCCACAATCGGCTGATCCACAAATTTCTGAAATAAGCCCTTTGGCCAATTCCTATTGTTCTGCATATTTGGCGGCCAGAGCCAGGGCCTCTTTGTAGGAAATGCCCTGCTCTCTGCAGAGCTTTGCTAGGCTTTCGTATTCCGGATACCGGTAGGTTTCTCCGCCATGTCTGCACACCTTCATCTGAATTTCACCAAATGGAGTGCTTACCGTTTTTTGCTCCCGGGCAAGGATGGTGCGCTCCATTTTTGTGCGGCGAATGCCGATGGTCGTGGTTTCCCGGAAGATGACGGCCTCCAGCTTCTGGATGTCCGCCTCCCGGCAGATGACGCTCAACAGCCAGGCCGGACGGTTTTTCTTCATATAAACAGGCGTGTAAAACACATCTCTTGCACCTGCCTCAAAAAGCTGCTCCATGACATAGCCCAGGGTCTCCCCGGTGCTGTCGTCAATGTTGGTTTCCAGCCTGTAGATCACATCCTTTTCTTTGGGATCTTCTTCGATCACCATCGCGCGCAGGATTCCCGGAAGCTGGTACTCCCGCTTTCCTGCTCCAAGCCCCACCGCCTTTATCAAAAACTGCTCCGGAAGGCTTTCCTTTGTGCGCACTGCCGCCGCAATGGCTGCGCCTGTGGGGGTCACAAGCTCTCCCCTTACCCTGGCCGGTTTCAGCATCAGCCTGTGTGCTGCTGCGATATTGACGACCGCCGGAACCGGAATAGGCAGAATTCCGTGCTGACAGCGCACGGTTCCCTGTCCCTCGCTCAGGCTTTCGATCACCACTTCCGTGATCCCCAGGTTGTCGAAACAGAACGCCGCCGCCACAATGTCCACAATGGAATCCACCGCGCCCACCTCGTGAAAATGCACCTCATCTGCCGGCACACCGTGCGCCTTGGCTTCCGCCTCCGCCAGAATCTCAAAAATGCGAAGCGCAAGCGCCCGCGCCCCTTCTGTCAGCTGTCCGGCGTTTATGATATCCCGGATTTCCTTCATGCCCCGGTGCATGTGGGAAGCATGCCCGTGGCTGTGCGCCTCTGTCCCCTCGCGGAAATGTCCCTGCCCGTGCGTCTCCTCCTCTTCCTGGAAATGACCCTGCCCATGGCTGTGCCCGTGGAGATAGGTCATGTCGTGGTCATGGTTCTCCTCTGAGAGCTGCACATCAAAATCGCAGACATCAAGGCCCGCCTTTTTCACCCGGGAGATATGAACCTCATATCCTGTCAGCGGCAGACTTTGAAGCGCCGCCAAAAGCGCCGCCTTGTCCGCTCCCAGATCCAGAAGCGCCGCCACCGTCATATCTCCGCTGATTCCGGAGGCACACTCCAGATACAATGTTTTTCCCATCATTTCTCCTCTATTCTTTCCCGGCTGCCAGTCGGTTTATCTGCGTTGCCAGATATCCGGCGCCATAGCCGTTGTCAATATTTACCACCGCAATTCCATTGGCGCAGGAATTGATCATCGTCAGGAGGGCAGACAGACCGTTCATGCTTGCCCCGTATCCCACCGAGGTGGGAACCGCTATGACCGGACGGCTCACAAGCCCTCCGAGTACACTGGCAAGCGCCCCCTCCATTCCTGCCACTGCGACAACACAGCTGGCCTCACGGATTTCTTCCAGGGAGGAAAACAGACGATGCATGCCGCTGACGCCCACATCATAAAAACGCTGCACTCTTGTGCCGAAATATTCCGCCGTCTGGGCAGCCTCCTCCGCCACCGGGATATCTGCCGTCCCCGCAGTGCATACAGCAACCTTGCCAATATGCTCTTTTCCCGTTTTTTCCAGCTTCAGGATCCGGGAGACCGCGTCATACTGCACCTCCGGGAAGCGCTGCTTTATCAGCTCATACTGATGCGCTGTGGCTCTGGTCCCCAGCACCTCGCCCTCTGTCTCATAAATTTTTTCAAATATGGGAAGAAGATGCCCGTCCGCCTTGCTTTGGCAGTATACCACCTCCGCAAACCCTGTCCGCGCCTTCCGCCCGGTGTCAAGCTTTGCGTAGCCAAGCTCCTCAAAGGTTCCGCCCTCCCGCAAAAGCCGCTGGGCTTCCTCCACGGAGACCGCTCCGTTTTTTACTTCTGTCAGAAGCTGTTCCAGTGTCATTTCATTCCTCCTGTTTTTATATCTGATCCTTGCTTATTCCTGTATGTTTCTGTATTCAGAATACGGCCTGCACCAAAATCATGTAGCAAATGGTTCCCCCCGCAATGGATAAAAGCATCTGCCTCTTCCAGAGATGAAGCGCCGCCACAGCCCCGATGGAAATCATCTCCGGCAAGCCGTGGCTTCCGGCAAACACGCTGACGTTTTTCAGGCAGTAAACGACAAGAAGTCCAAATACCGCGCTGGGAAGCACTTTGCCCAGATACTGAACGTATTTCGGCGTGGGCTTCCCCGCCGGAAATGCCAGAAAGGGCAAAAATCTGGTCAGCATGGTTCCCAGGACGACCATGGCAATGGTAATGATCTGTTCTGTCTGCGTCATGTCACATCACCTCCCCGGAAAGTCCCGGCCGCAAAAAGGTGAGGACTGCCAAAATGGCAAGCATGGCCGGGATGATAAAATCCTCCGCTCCAAAGGCCAGCAAGCACAAAAGGGAAAGCCCGGTTCCCACCACGGCGCTGGTGTGATTTTTTTCCTTGAGCCACTGTTCCAGAAAGATCACCACAAACATGGCGGTCATGACAAAATCGAGCCCTTCTGTGTTGAATTGAAGAAAAGAACCGAAGATTCCGCCCAGCGTTGCCCCGAAGAACCAGTAAAAATGGTTGAGCAGGGTGACAAAGAACATAAACCAGCCCTGATCCACCTCCTCCGGAATCTGTGCGGTATAGTTGATAGAAAAGCTCTCGTCGCACATGCCGAAAATCAGGTAAAACTTTTTCCACCCGGTTCCCCGGTACTTGTCCAGCATGGAAATCCCGTAAAACAGATGCCGCGCATTGATCATCAGAGTCATCGCCAGCGCCTGCAGCGGATTAAACGCTCCCAGCAGAAGGTTCACGGCCACAAACTCCACCGAACCTGCGAAAATCGTAAGACTCATGAGCATGGGATACCAGAATGCAAACCCCGATAGGTTCATGTAAATGCCGTAGGTCATGCCCAGAAAACAAAATCCTGCAAAAATGGGGATCGTATGAGGAAACGCCGCCCGAAAAGCCCGTTTTATCTGCTGCGCCTTTGCTTGCCTTTCAGTCTGCGCTCTCATATCCGGAAATCTCATACGCGTCATATTCTCCCGCAAAACAGTACCCCAGCTTTTCTGCAAGGTGCACAGAAATGCGGGTGCGGGCGTCCCAGCTGGGATACAGGCCGCGTTTTTCACATTCCAGGATCAGTTTGGCCGCGCAGACATAGGCCAGACCCTTCCTCTGCTGATCCGCTCTTGTATCTATCTCGATTTCAATCCCGCCGGGATAATGGGAATAGGTGGAAGCTCCGGAAACCGGCTCCCCGTTTTTGAGAACCACCGCGCCCAAGGCATTGGCTTTGAATTCCTCATAGGTGCTGTACTGAGCCGTCCAGTCACAGCACCACTCGATCTCCCGCGTCCGGAAATAAAGCTCCCGGTCTATCATTTTCAGCGTATATTCTGAGGGCAGCGCATCCACTGCCGCCTGGAGCTTCTCCAGGTCAAAAACTCCCGGCTCCTTTTTGAGTGCATAGCGGATAACTCTTTTTGCCTTTTGCCCCCATACCTTCTCTATCATTTTCCCCCATGCTTTGTTCTGGGGCACCATAATGATAAAATCCTTATCATGCCAGTCCGGTTTAAAGGCGGCAAGCGCTTCCTTTGGTTCCCCTGCCAGATAACAAAAATCCCCCAGGATCGCCATCGCGCAGCGGGGATGCTCCAAATCATCCGCATACAGATCTCCCATGGTACCGGCAAGGCAGGACCAGATGACGGTCTCCTGCCAGTCGGCAAACAGCTGCTCCACGGAAGCCGTATTTTTTACCTTTTCCATCATATTCTTTCTTCCATTCCTCTGTAATCATATTGCTTCTAAACACACTGTAAATATTTTATCATTCCATTCTTTGTTTTTCAATGAAAGTTCCGCCCTATTTATTTCTATTTTTAATTATTATTTTTATAATTTTTCAGATTTTTTATTGACAAATATGTTTTTATCTGTTATATTAAATACATCAAATAAAACAAGTAAACAAAATAAACACAAGGAGGACGGACCACCGAAAACGTAACGTAACACCCCAAACAAAATCCAGGAAAGAGGTACAGTCCAATGGATATGACAAATTCATAAAGAGCCAATCGATACAGTACATATCGGTTGGCTCTTTATGATGGAAAAACAAAGACTCCTGCGCGGAGCGTTTTTTGTGTCAGGGAAACATCCGGTCATCATTTCCCATGACACCAAAACACTCGTATCGCAATTACAGTTTCTTCACAAACAACGCGCGAATCGCATTCAAAACGGCAATGACCATCACTCCCACATCGGCAAAAATAGCCAGCCACATATTGGCGATCCCAAGCGCGCCCAGAATCAGGCATATCACCTTGATCCCTATGGCAAATACAATATTCTGGTATACAATTCCCAGGCATTTCCGGGAAATCCGGATCGCTTTTGCAATTTTCACAGGGTCGTCATCCATGAGCACCACATCTGCCGCCTCAATGGCCGCGTCCGAACCCATGGCTCCCATGGCGATTCCGATATCTGCTCTGGAAAGCACCGGCGCATCGTTGATCCCGTCTCCGACAAAAGCCAGTTTGCCGCCAGTTTCCTTCTCCAGAAGCGCTTCTACCTTGCTCACCTTATCCCCCGGCAAAAGCTCGCTGTACACCTCATCCACACCAAGCGTCTCTGCCACCTGCTCTGCAACGCGTTTCGCATCTCCGGTCAGCATCACCGTCCTGCGGATGCCCGCCTTTTTCAGAGCCTCCATGGCCTTTGCAGCCGTGGGTTTCAATACATCGGAAATTACGATATGTCCTTCGTATTCCCCATCTACGGCAATATGTATGATGGTTCCCACCAGATGGCAGTCTTTATAGGAAGCACCAATCTGTTTCATCAGCTTATCGTTTCCCACGGCAACCTTTTTTCCGTCCACCAGGGCGCAGATGCCGTTTCCGCTGATTTCCTGAATGTCACGCACTCTCGTTCTGTCAGGCTCTTTTCCGTAAGCTGCGAGAAGACTCTTGCTGATCGGGTGTGAGGATGCGCTCTCCACAAGAGCCGCATACTCCAGAAGCTGCTCTTCCTCCATGGTATTGTGATGAATGGCATTCACCTCAAAGACACCCTGCGTCAGTGTCCCGGTCTTATCAAACACCACGCAGTCTGTTTTGGACAGGGCTTCCAGATAGTTGGAGCCCTTTACCAGAACCCCTTCCTTGCTGGCGCCGCCAATTCCGGCAAAAAAGCTCAGCGGAATACTGATCACAAGCGCACAGGGGCAGCTGATCACCAAAAATGTCAGGGCACGGTAAATCCAGTCGCCCCATTCCGGCGGCATTCCCAGCGCGAACATGCGCACCAGCGGCGGAAGCACAGCCAGCGCAAGGGCGCCGTAGCAGACCGCAGGCGTATACACCCTGGCAAACCGTGAGATAAAATCCTCGGAGCGGGATTTTCTGGAGCTTGCGTTCTCCACCAGATCCAGGATCTTGGAAACCGTAGATTCCCCGAATTCCTTGGTCGTTCTGATCTTCAGCACACCGGTCATATTGATGCAGCCGCTGATGATCTCGTCTCCCGCCTTCGCGTCCACGGGAAGACTCTCCCCGGTGAGTGCGCTTGTATTAAGGCTCGAGGTTCCTTCCAGGATCACTCCGTCAATAGGCACCTTTTCTCCCGGCTGTACAATAATGACGCTGCCGATCTCCACCTCATCCGGATCGGTCTGCACAAGAGCTCCATCCTGCTCCACATTGGCGTAATCCGGCCGGATATCCATGAGCTGACTGATATTGCGGCGGCTTTTCCCCACCGCATAGCTCTGAAACAGCTCTCCGATCTGATAAAACAGCATAACTGCCACCGCTTCCACATAATCCCCGTCCCGGCTGAGGCCGATCGCGATCGCTCCCACAGTTGCCACTGCCATAAGAAAATTTTCGTCAAACACCTGGCGGTTTCTGATGCCTTTCAGCGCCTTTAAAAGAATATCGTAGCCGATCACCAGATAAGGTACCAGGTACAACAGAAGTCTTAACATCCCTTCCGCCGGCACAAAGGTAAGCATCACCATCAGAACCGCGGCTATGATGATCCTCAGAAGCATTTTTTTCTGTTTCTTGTTCATGTCACAAACCTCCACCTGTCTTTCACAGAGAAAAATTTAAAAGAAGATTTCACAGTCATCCTCTACTTTTTTGCAGTTTTTCAAAACCTCCTGCATGACCGTTTTTGCATCCTGCCCTTCCTCGAATTCCACGATCATCTTCTGGGTCATAAAATTCACAACCGCGCTTTTTACACCGGCGGTCTTCTTTGCAGCGTCCTCCATTTTGTTTGCACAGTTTGCACAGTCAACCTCGATTTTATAAGTTTTTTTCATGTCCTGTTCTCCTTTCATTTTATCAATTAAGTATTTGTTTAATTGTTGAGCTCATTATAAATTCTTCCTTCCAAAATTGCAAGGGATTGGGGAAGCTTCTTCTGTTTGGGCGAAAAAAACTTCTGTTTGGGCGAAATCCTGCGATTTTGCATTTTCTGTTGACACTGTGTTTCAAAAGCTTCTATAATAGATTCTGTCAATTTAATAGTTACTTAACGGTTCAGTTTTTTGTAAAAAGGAGCGACATATCCATGAGCGACCATATTCTCCCCCACGATCACGGCCAAAATACCACCGAGAAATTTTCCCATATGCCCAAAACTGAGGATTTTCAGACAGTGTCTGAATTATTCAAGCAGTTGGGCGACAGCAGCCGCATGCGCATCTTCTGGATACTCTGCCACTGTGAGGAATGTGTCATCAACATCTCCGCTCTCATGGATATGTCAAGCCCGGCGGTCTCTCATCATCTGAAGCTTCTGAAAGCGAGCGGACTGATCGTCAGCCGAAGAGAAGGCAAGGAAGTCTACTACAAGGCTTCGGATACTTCCCGGGCCCGCTGTCTCCACCATATCATTGAAGAGCTTGTGGAAATCGCCTGCCCCTCTTCTGAAGCACGGAGGTGAGCTTCATGAAAAAAACCTATCCTGTGTTTCCAGGCGCTTCCCTCAGTCTTGTAGAGCAGACCGGGGCAACTGCCCCGAAAGAGCATTCCCATCTTCATCCCCAGGCTGCTGCCCTGGAGATCAACTACTGTTCCAGCGGCCGTCTCGGCTGGCATATGCAGAACAACACCACCGTATACCTGGGAAACGGCGATCTGTCCATAAATGCCTTGTCCTGCTGTTTCAACTCCAGCATGGATTTTCCCCTTGGGCACTACACCGGGATCCAGGTCATCCTGGACTTCGACATTCTTTTGGAAAATCCGCCCTCTGTGTGGACGGATCTGAAACCGGACAGAGCCGCACTTAAAAGACAGCTGGCCTATTTTAAAATGCCTCTGAGTCTGCCCTCCTCCCCGGAAATCCAGCAGATTTTCAAAGGGCTTTCCCTGGTTCCGGAAAAATTGCGCCTGCCCTACTACCGACTGAAAATCCAGGAGCTTCTCTTCTTTTTGCTGACTTCTGATTTTTCGCAGAAAAAAGAGGTAAATCCCTACCAGTCCCAACAGGCGGAGCTGATGAAGACGATCCACGAATATCTGACCCAGAACCTGGACCGCCGTATCACCATTGATGCGCTTTCCCAGAAATATCTGGTAAACACCTCCACCTTGAAAGAGGTGTTCAAGGGTGTTTACGGACAGCCCATTGCTTCTTATATGAAAGAATACCGCATCCGGCATGCCATGGAGCTTCTGCGCACCACCGACAGCAGCATTGCGGACATTGCCCGCCAGATCGGATACGAATCCCAGAGCAAATTCAGCTCCGCTTTTCGGGAATATGCCGGCGTGCTGCCTACGGAATACCGAAAAATCAACGCAGCACCACCTGTTGCTTTTAATGACTAGACATTTTTCAGGTCCATGCTATAATCTGTTGGATAAATCAGATTTTTTTCTTTCTGTCATTATAATACTTTCCTTGACATTATATTTTGTTGAATTTATTTCATTTTATGTTATGGCATAAAAATGGAAGTGCGCGATATTCTCTGATTTATCGTTCGCTTCCATTTTTTTATTATAATACGTGAGAAAGGAGATGCATGCCTTCATGAGATGACAATTCCTCTTACAGATGAAAAAACAAAATGGATCGAGGTAAAACGATGAAGCACAAGCGAAAGCATCTGAAAGCCTTCGCTGCATTTTTCTCAGCAATCCTGCTATTTTCCACAGAAGCAGCTGTTTTTGCCGAAGACTTTGCAGCAGATGGCTTTACCGATGGAAATGAGGTAACGGAGCAGAGCCAGGAAAACAGCTCTGCTGATATCCCGTCTGACGCACTTCCTCCCGATGATGGGTTTGTGTTTGAAAATGCGGAAGGCTTTACAGACGGAACAGAAAATTATGATGCTTCTGAAGAATACGCTTCTGAAGCAGTCAGCAACAGCAGCATCTTTGATGCAGAGCATAACGCAGATATTGGTTCACAGGATGATTTGGTAAACGCATTCCAGGAAATCATCGCATCTCCGGAAGGAAGCGCTTTTACCCTTCGTCTCACTGCTGACATTGACCTGAACTGCCCATACGAAAATGATCTGAGGGTAACGGCCGGTCACACCGTCACGCTTCTTGGGCAAGGGCATACGCTCAACTATCTGGATAAAAATATCAACATAGCCGGCGGCACGCTGAATCTTGGCTCCGAATTCGGAGATATCCTTACCATTACCGGCGGATACGGCGAAAGAGCCAATCCCTTACTTTATATCAACGGCGGAGGTACCGCAAATATGTATCCCGGTGTCACTCTCACCGGAAACACCAATACCTCCAGTATGGGCGGCGGTGTAGAACTGCAGCAGGGAACGTTTAACATGTACGGCGGTACCATTTCTCAGTGCGGCACCTATTTCGGCATGGGCGGTGGCGTAACCTTAAACGGTGCCAACGGAGCCTGCACGTTCAACATGTACGGCGGGGAGATCACGGGAAATACCGTAACTCCCTTTTTCTCCAGCAACGTTTATGGAGGCGGCGTCTATGTTCATAAGCAGGCCGGCTATGGGCCGTGTGCTTTTTATATGTCCGGCGGCACCATTTCCGGAAACAGCGCAGTAAGCGAATCCGGCTATGGTTTCGGAGGCGGCGTTTATTCTGCCGACGTTTTCGAGATGTCCGGCGGAACGCTTTCAAACAACACCGCAGCCTACGGCGGCGGTGTCTATAACAACAAAGGAGCTTTGACCGTCACAAACAGCAGCATTTCCGATAATAATGCTTCTAAAAACGGCGGCGGCCTTTACAATAACAAAGGAACTCTGCACATCACCGGCACCAGTATTCTTGCCGGCAACGTCTCCACCTACGGCGGCGGTATCTACGATACAGGCGGAACAGCCACTCTGGAAAACGCCAGTCTCACCGGGAACACCGCACAAAACGGAGCCGGCCTTTACGCAAACAAAAGTCCGCAGATCACGCTTTCCTCCTGCGAATTTTCCGGAAATGCGGCCTCTGTCTATGGCGGCGGCTTATACAGTTCCTCTGCCGCTGTCCTTTTGGATGGTACCAGAATACAAAATAACCAGTCACTCGCAGGCGGCGGTATCATTGCAATGGGAGGCTCGCTCAATGCAGCAGGCAGCGAGATCACCAGAAATACTGCCACAGCAGGCAGTGTTTCCCCTTCCGGAGTCGGCGGAGGAATGGTTGTTACCGCTCAGGCCAGCACAGTCTTTACAGACAGTATCCTTGCAAATAATCTTGCAGATACGGAGGGCCATGATTTCTGGGCAGACAACGCTTCCGTAAGTCTGTGTGACATACCTGCCGAAACGGTCATATATGAAGCTGACGGAAACGCTCAGTACATAGACGGCTGGTATACGGACGCTTCGGATAAGCGATATACCCCTTCCGTCAATGGAATAAAGCAGGAGGTTTCCTCTCTGCAGCCTCCCATGGCACTGGTTTCCTCCTACGCATTGCCTGAGACGTTCGAACTTTGCTATCAATATGACGGAAATGTGCCCGCGGATGCACCTGTTCTTCCCGAAACTGCAAAATATGAAGCCGGCAGTGAAATTTCCTTAGCAAACATACCAGCTCTGGATGGGTGGCGCTTCAGCGGGTGGACCGTAACGTCACCGGAAGGCATTTCCATCGAAAACGGCATTCTGACCATGCCCTCTTCCGATGTCCTTTTAACCGGCTCATGGCAGAAGGAATCTGTTCCCGTCATCCCCACATCTGCAGTCTATGCGGTAGAGCACTACCTTCAGCAGGACGACGGAAGCTATCTTGCCGATACACCGGCGGATTTTCCTCTGTATGGAACAATCGGTGAAACTGTCCAGGCTGTTCCGAGAAATTATGAGGGATATTCTGTAAACAAGGAAAAATCCATTTTAAGCGGAACTGTCATTTTGCCGGAGCAGGAAGGTGAGCATATCAATTACCTGACGCCCCAAGTCTACTATGACAAAGCGCCTGCACCTACGGCTGTTCCCACGCCTACGGCCACCCCTGTACCCACAGCTACTCCTGAGCCCACGGGCGTTCCTGGACCTACAGCTACCCCTGAGCCCA